>CAZRGV010000192.1:0-9496 GCA_964599655.1 uncultured Isosphaeraceae bacterium
TGGGGATTTCGGGGAGTTTTCCGAGGATGCGGGTCGGGTTGCGCGGGTTGTGAGGGGCGGAGCGGAGCCGCAAGGCGAGCTGTGGCGGTGGGTTTGGCGGGCTCGACCCATCGGAATGGCCATTTGGTGGAGTGCGATCATGCGAACGGAGAGTTTGCGCTGGTGATTCAGGACGGGGGCGGCGAGAATCGGAGGAACACGCGACAAGCGGTTCGAGAGCTGCGACGCGGCCGGCAAGGGTTGTGTCGGCGCTCCCGCCTCGAGGAATCTGGATGATGAAGGCGATCGATCGGAAGTCCGCGAGGTGGCGGACGTTGCTGTTTGCCGGGCTGTTCGTCAATTGGGTTGGACTCGGTGCGAGGGGGGACGCGGCGGACGTCCGGGACTTTGACGCGACGGTGGCGCCGTTGTTGATCCGTCGATGCCTCGACTGCCACATGGGGTCCGAGGCGAAGGGGAAGCTCGACCTGTCGCGACGTGCGTCGGCGCTGGAAGGTGGGGAGAGCGGGCCGGCGATCGTGCCGGGGTCTCTGGACGAGAGCCTGCTTTGGGAGAAGGTGGAACTTGACGAGATGCCGCCCAAGCATCCGTTGCCGGCGGAGGAGAAGGCGGTGCTGCGGGCCTGGATCGAGTCGGGCGCGCGCTGGGGGGGCGACCCGATCGACCCGTATGGGGCGACGACGGACCGACGGGCGGGGCGAGACTGGTGGGCCTTTCAGCCGCTTTCTCAACCGGCGTGGCCGGCGGTTCGCGATGCCTCCTGGAGTGCCAATCCGATCGATCGGTTCATCCTCGGACATCTCGAAGCGAGGGGGCTTCAACCGGCGTCGCGAGCGGATCGGCGGACGCTGATTCGTCGCGTCACCTTCGACCTGATCGGATTGCCGCCGACGCCGGAGGAGGTGGCGGCGTTCGAGGCCGACGATCGGGCCGACGCCTACGAGCGGCTGGTCGACCGGCTGCTGGCCTCGCCGGAGTATGGCGCGAGGTGGGCGAGGCTCTGGCTCGACCTGGCCCGTTACGGCGAGAGTAACGGATTCGAGCACGACGAGTTCCGGCCACATGCCTGGCCGTATCGCGACTGGGTCATTCGTTCGTTCAACGAAGACATGCCTTATGATGAATTCATGCGGTTCCAGATTGCCGGGGACGTGTTGCGGCCCGACGATCCGGAGGCGATCGAGGCGACCGGGTTCCTTGTGGCCGGGGCGTACGACAGCGTGGGGCAGACGCAGCAGAGCGAGGCGATGCGGCGCGTGGTGCGGCAGGACGAGCTGGAGGACATCGTGGGCACGGTGGGCCAGACGTTTCTCGGTCTGACAATTCAATGCGCCCGCTGCCACGATCACAAGTTCGACCCGATCCGGCAGGCCGAATATTACCGGCTTTGCGCGGCGTTGGGAGGGGTGCGGCACGGTGAGCGCGATCTCTCGGCGATCGACCCCGAGATCCAAGCCGCGAGGCGGCGTTTAGATGATCTTATCGTGATGCGAGATCGGATCGAGGGACCGGCGCGTTTGGCGATTTTGGGGGCGTCGAGGGGGGGCGGTGCGGTGCGTCCGCCCGATCCGATCGCGCGCTGGGACTTCGACCGAGGGCTCGAGGACCGCGTGGGGGGCCTTCACGGAACGCTGAGCGGCGGGGCCCGGCTTTCGTCGGAGGGGTTGGTGGTTGATGGGTCCTCGGGTTTTGTGTTGACGTTGCCGCTGGCGACGGATCTGAGGGCGAAAACGCTGGAAGCCTGGGTACGGCTCGACAATCTGTCGCAGGCGGGGGGGGCGGTGGTCAGCGTGCAAACGACGGGCGGCGGGGCGTTTGACGCGATCGTGTTCGCCGAGCGAGAACCGGGCCAGTGGATGGCGGGTAGCGAGGGGTTTGCGCGGACTCGAAGCTTCCAGGGACCGAAGGAGACGGAGGCGAATCAACGGGCGGTTCAAGTGGCGATCGCCTACGACGCGGACGGCACGATCCGGGCGTATCGCGACGGGGCGCCCTACGGACGGCCTTACGAGAGCGATGGACCGAAGACGTTCCCGGCCGGTCGGTCGGAGGTCCTTTTCGGGCTGAGGCATGGGCGACCGGGCGGGAATCGCATGCTTTCGGGCCGGATCCTCCGAGCACAAATTTATGATCGGGCGTTGAGCGCGGAGGAGGTCGCGGCGTCGGCACGGACGGGTGGGGCGTTCGTGACGCCGGAGGAGATCGCCGAGGCGTTACCACCGGAACCGCGCGCCGAGCACGCGAGGCTGCTGGCGGAGATCGCGTCGCTTCGCGAGCGGCTGGCCGGCTGGAGCCGACGGGCGTACGCGGTGTCTCCACGGCCGTCGGAGCCGACGCGGCGTTTGATTCGAGGGAATCCGGCGACGCCGGGGGAATTGGTTTCGGCGGGGGGCGTCGAGGCGATCACGGGGCTTTCGGCCGATTTTGGACTGGCGGCGGACGCGCCCGATTCCGAGCGTCGGATCAAGCTGGCGAACTGGCTCAGCGATCCGAACAACCCCCTGCCGGCGAGGGTGATCGTCAACCGGCTCTGGCAGGCGCATTTTGGCGTGGGGCTGGTGGAGACGCCTAGCGACTTCGGCTTCAACGGGGGCCGGCCGTCGCATCCGGAGCTGCTTGACTGGCTGGCGTCGGAGCTGTTGAGGCGGGGTTGGAGCCTGAAGCGGATGCAACGGCTGATGGTGACATCGTCCACGTATCAACAATCGTCGCGGCTAAACGCGGAGGCGATGCGCGGGGATGCGTCGAACCGTTGGTTGTGGCGGAAGTCGCCGACGCGGCTGGACGCGGAAATGGTCCGAGACGCGATGCTGGCCGTTTCGGGGGCGTTGAACCCGGTCGCGGGTGGGCCGGGTTTCCGCGAGTTCGCGGTGTCCCAGGCGGTGGGGACGACGACAAATCGCTACACGGCGGTGGCGGCCTCCGGCCCTGAATTTGACCGGCGGACGATTTATCGCGCGTGGGCCCGAGGCGGACGGAACGGGTTTCTCGATGCGTTCGACTGCCCGGACCCGTCGACGGTGGCGCCTCGACGCGCGGTGACCACAACACCCCTGCAAGCCTTGACGTTGCTGAACAACGCGTTGACGCTTCGCCTGGCGGAGCGGTTCGCGGAGCGGCTGCGGCGCGAGGCGGGGGACGATCCCGAGCGGCAGGTGGTTCGGGCCTATCAACTCGCGTTTGGCCGGTTTCCGGATGAGGTCGAGCGGGAACAGGCCAAGCGGGTGGTGGAGCGGTTCGGACCCGCCGTTTTGGCGCGGGCGATCTTCAACAGCAACGAATTCTTGTACATTGATTGATTGGAATGAAGCGGCGAGGCGCCGGGGACGGTTCAATGCGGCGACGCGAGTTTCTTTCCTGGGTCGGCAACGGGCTCTTCAGCGCGGCGGCGGCCGGGTTGTGGCTGCGTGATGGGACGGTGCGAGCGGGCGTTCCGGGCGAGGCGACGCCGCCGTGCCCGCACTTCGCGCCGAAGGCGACTCGGGCTATTCACATCTGTTGTGTTGGCGCACTCAGTCATATTGACACATTCGATTACAAGCCAAGTCTGATCCAGATGCATGGGAAGTCGCTCCCGTCGTCGGAGCGGCCCGACGTCTTCTTCGGCCAAGTGGGCTTGCTCCGCCAGCCGGACTGGGGCTTTCAGCGGCGAGGGGAGAGCGGGCTCTGGGTGTCGGATCTGTTTCCGAACCTGGGCGCGGTGGCCGACGAGCTGACGGTTATTCATTCCATGTATGCTGAAACGTCGAATCATACACCCGCGACGTTTCAGGAGAACAGCGGGTTCCGGCTCAACGGGTTTCCGGTGCTGGGATCGTGGCTGAGCTACGGGCTCGGGTCGGAGGCGGACGATCTGCCCGCGTTCGTGGTGATTCCGGACGCGAGGGAGTTGCCGGCGGGCGGGTCGATCAACTGGACGAACGGATTTCTGCCGGCGCGGCATCAAGGGGTGGTCATTCGGTCGAAAGGCGATCCGATTGACGACCTGTTCCCCTCGCGTCCCATCGCCGACGACGCCGATCGCGCGGCGCGGTCGCTGGCGGCGGCGATGAACCGGCACCACCTCGAACAGCACGACGGCGACGATGCGCTGTCGGCGCGCATCCGGGGCTACGAGCTCGCCGCTCGCATGCAAATGGCGGTTCCCGAAGTCACCGGATTGGCAGGAGAGACCGCCGAGGTCGAGGCGCTGTACGGGCTGGATCGCGAGGAGACCCGGGATTTTGGCCGGGCCTGTTTGATCGCGCGCCGGTTGCTCGAGCGTGGGGTGCGGTTCGTGCAACTGTATTCGGGCGGCACGTTCGGCAGTCCTCGGCGCAACTGGGACGGGCATGAAGACATGAAGGCCAATCACGGGCAGGAGGCGTTGCGGATCGATCAACCGGTCGCTGCCCTGCTCAAGGACCTTCGCCGTCGCGGATTGCTGGAGGATACGCTTGTGCTGTTCACCACCGAGTTCGGCCGGACGCCGTTCACGCAATCGGCCGCGGACGTCGTGGGCAAAGGTCGCGATCACAATCAGTACGGGTTCACCGTCTGGATGGCGGGCGCCGGCCTGAAGCACGGGATGAGTTACGGCTCGACCGACGAGATCGGCTGGAAGGCCGCGGAGAACCCGGTTCACTGGCACGACTTCCACGCCACGGTGCTGCACCTGCTCGGGATCGATCACGAACGGCTGACGTATTACCACAACGGCATTCGACGCCGCCTGACGAACGTGCATGGGAATGTGATCAAGGAGGTCCTGGCCTGATCGAGAATCGACCCCTGGCGGGGTCGTCCGAGGGAGCGCGTGTTCTGGGTACGTGGACTCGCGATAGGGGGCCCACGGCTCGGTTCGGGGGTGGACGCGCGGATTCCTGGGATCGAGAGACTCATTGCTTGCATTCCGTTGTGTTACGTTGTAGGAATTAAAGACTATTTTGATTCTCTGCCGTGGCCGGAGCGTCGTCGAACGTTTTTGGCGATTTCGATGGTGAGCGTCCCGACGGTGGCGTGGGGCGGCACGGTGTGATGGAATTCGTGGAATCCGGGTTTCCGATTCTGGCTCATCTTGGCGCAACTGGAATGCGTTGTCTGAGCCGAACGAACCCACGAGGGCGAGGTGACCGCGATGCCCAAGAAGAAGGCCGAAGGCCGGGAAATCGACGCGCTGGTGCAGCGGCTGATCCTGGTGCTGGAATCCCAGCGGCGTCTGGGAGGTGACGCGTATCCGCCGACGCTCGAGCGACTTGGGAAGCTCTGCGAATTACTCCCGACAGATGAGCGCTTGAAAACCGCAGCCAGCAAGTCGAGCTTTACGGCTCGAGCCGTGGTGGCTCGGAAGCGGAACCGGACGCCCTTGCTGAATTCGCCGGTGATTCTGAAGGAATCGATCGAGGACGAGGACGAAGCGACGTCGATCGCCTGCGCGTTGCTGGTGGACCTGGTTCGCGATCATCGCACGCGCTCGAACGTCGCGTTCTCGATCGTGGATTTGAAGAAGAAGCTTCCCGAGGCGCTCAGGAAGGCGTTTCAGAAGGGGGTCGAGCGGGGCATGGAGTGGCAGTCGTTGCCGCCGGAGGTTGCGTGGGTCTGGGTGAATCGCTCGCCGCGCCTCTTCCTGCGGGAAGATCTGCGCCCGTCGGGGAGCGATCGGGTCGCTTCGGAACCTCGGATCGAGGACCGGACGGCTCAAGCGAGCGATCTGGGGACAACGCGCGAGGCGGTTACCGTCGAACGCGACTTCGCGACGGCGTTTCGCGAGGCGTTCGATCGGATTGACCGGCAAAACGGCGCGACGAATTTTGTCAAGCTGGCGGAGCTTCGCCGATCGTTGCCGGAGTTCGACCGATTCCAGTTCGACGAGGGGCTGAACCGGCTCCGAGATCAAGGGGTGTTCTCGCTCGACAGTCACGAGGGAAACTATGGGCAACTGACTTCCGAAGAACGTGAGGCGGGCCTCCGTGAAGCGGGCTCCTTGCTGGTCTATGTTTCCCGGAGGTAATGCTCATGTCGACCGGCAAGATCCGAAGAAATGCGTCCGGACAGGAGACGGAGTCCCACCTCGAGACGCTCTCCGATGCCCTTCGGGAGTCGAATCCGTTCCGATCGAGCCGAGTGAGCGAGCCATCGCCCTACGACGTGGATGTGTCGACGGTTCATGGGGCGGAGTTCGACCGGCTTGTGGGCCTGGCCGAGCAGGCGTTCCGGGGGCAGTCGGCGGTGGGCGTTGCGCTTCTCGGAGGGGCCGGCGTGGGGAAGAGCCACCTGCTCTCGAGGCTCTATCGTTGGGCGAACAGCAAGGGGAGCCAGGGACGGAAGCGCGCGGTCTACGTCTTTTTGCACAACCTTCTGGCCGACCCGGATCGGTTACCTCGTTATGTGCTCAAGTGCGTGATTAGTTCACTGACCGAGGGGGGGCGGCGACCCGTTCATGAAACTGAGCTCTTCGGATTGGTCAATGGGGCGGCCTGGCAGGTTCTTCGAAAGGCCGATCCGCGCCTGACCTCAACCAGCGTGAAGGTGGCGCAGGCGGCTTACGAGCATGCCTACGGCGGACCCGCCAACGGCGACGTCATCCGCGCACTGTTCGGGATGTTGCGCTACGGGCATCCTCAAAAGGCGACGGATCGCGATCCCGATCTTTCCCAGTCGGCCATTCAATGGCTCGCCGGCGAGGAAATCCGAGCCGAAGACGCCGAGGCGCTCGGGCTCCGAAGCGACGGTCAGACGTCCGCGGCGATCCAGGACGATCAGGAAGTCGAGCAGGTCCTTCTGGCCATCGCGAGAATGGCCCAGCTTTGCGAGCGGCCGTTTCTGCTCTGCATCGACCAGGTGGACAATCTTGGCCAGGAGCGGATTCAGGGCCTGTCGAGCTTCCTCCACGCCTTGCTCGATCACGCGACGAATCTGGTGGTTATCATCTCGGGTGTGCGAGAGACCCTCCTGAAGTTCCAGGAAGATCAAGTGATTGCCCCCGCGGCCTGGGATCGAATCGCCGAGTACAAGGTCGATCTCAGACGCATTCGAAGGGAAGAAGCCCGCCAAATCCTCGAGGCCCGACTGCTTCGCTTCTTCGAGCCGTTCGAAGACCTGGAGCCAGTCAAGAACCGTCTGCAGGAAGACGCGCTGTTTCCGCTGGGTCGCGCCTGGTTCGAACGACAACTTGGCGGGCTGAGGGAATTCCGCCCTCGCGACGTCCTGATGTGGGCCCGCGATGCCTGGGACGCCGAACAGTCGAAGAGCAGGGCTCTGGGGACGACGGCCTGGCTTGCGACCTGGCCCCAAGGGGGAGGGGTCGTCGATCCGCCGATCGCCGGGCAGACCCTCGAAGACGCCATCGACCTTCTGGTCGAGCGCAAGCTCAAGGAACACGAGGCCCAGCGGCGGTTGCATCCGGGGAGCCTGCCGCCCGACGCCGGGAACCTGGCGGGGCTGGTGCATGCGTTGCTCGACCACTGCCGTCACTGCGAACAAGGCTACACGTTCCGAGATGTCGTACGCCTGCAATCGCGAGCCGGACGGCTTCCGCCGTACGATTTGCTGGTAACGGAACAGCCCAACGGCCAGGATCGCCAGGTGACCAGCGGCGTGGTGTTCATCACCAACACCGGCCGTTCGGCGAGCGAGGCGCTGAAGCGGCTGCGCAACGTGGCTCCGGCGCCGGATCATCGGATTCTGGTGACCGACGAGGAGCGGCGGCCCCTGGCCGTGGGATCGACCGGAAAGGATGTCTACGACGAACTCGTTCGGCTGGACCAAGGGAAATTCGAGCATGTGAAGCTTGACTTTGATCAGTATGTCGCGCTGGACGCGCTGGAGGCGGTGACGGCCCTGGCCCGTGTCGGAGACCTGGAGGTCGAGTATCCGAAGGGGAACATCCGCCCCGTGACCGAGGCCGAGGTGATCGCGTCGCACCATCGGAAGGACCGTTACCGGAGCCACCCGCTGCTCCGGCACCTTCTGACGGAGGAGGCGCCACCGCCTCCTGTTCCGCCGTTGTCGCGACCGCTCGATGAGAAGGAGGTTCGTCAGCACGTGATGGCGCAGCTCGCCTGGCGACTCGGCATGACGTCGCACGAGGTTGCCAAGGGGTTCGTCAAGGGGCGTCCGCACCTGGAAGCGGCGTTCGAAGCGGCGCTTGGGCAGGTCAAGGAGATCGCCTCGCGGATGCATGACGAGGGTTTGATTTACGCGACGCCCAACGATGACGACCTGTTCCTCCAGCGTCGGACTTGAGCGCGAGTCGAGGGGCCTCCATGACGCCGGTTTCCTTCAGCGTGACCGAGGTTCGAGTCGCGGCCACGTGCCCGCGCATCCTTTACTTCGATGCCGAGCGCACGCGGAGTCAGCGGCTCAAGGCCCGGTCGATCACCCGCATCTGGAAGAGCGGGGACGCCGAGGAAACGGCCTGCGGCTCGCTCTTTCACCACGTCGTCGAGCGGTTCAACCGCTCGGCGTTTCGAAGCGAGGCGGTCCGCAAAGTTCTCGACGCGGGAGGAGATTCGCCGACCCTTCAGCGCGGTCTGATGACGTTCGTCAACGACCATTGCGTGGACCTCAAACGACTCGCGAGGCGCCCCGTCGAGCAACGAATGGCATTCGTCCGCGCCTTGCATGTGTATATCGGTGAGCTTGCCGACATCGTGGCCGACGCCCTCGCCAGGGGCAAGCCTCCGGGCGAAATCCTGGACCAGATGTTCGGCGACCGCCGTCGCCGCGTGGATGTGACGTTTCCGGTTGGGCCTCGCGGAGAGCCGGTGCATGTCACAGGCATCCTCGACTATGTGTTTTTCGACTGGCGCGCGTCGAATCACCGGATCATCGACTACAAGCTGACTCCCGGGCTCGAGCCGACGAATGATCTGTTTCAAGTGAGTCTTTATGCGCTGATGCATCATTTCCAGCACCGGACCCATCCGGACGTGGGCGTCTTGTACCTGCACCCCGCGCGCCGGATGGTCGAGCTTGGCTGGAGCGAGATTCAGGCCCGCCGGCATCTGGTTTACGACCTGCTGGCGTCGATGGCCGACTGGGTCCGGTACGACGAGACGAGCGGCCAGGGGCTGAAGCCCCCTGGAGAGCCCTCGTGGTGCGCCTCGTGCCGCTGGAACCGGAAGAATCAGTGCGTTCAGCGGCTTGGTCCCAAGCACGAGGGGCAACGTCACCAGCACTGGACACGTGCGGCGTCCGGCGAGTCGACGGGCGTCGAGCCGAAAATTGAGGTCGCGGAGCCGGCCCGGGAGCCTGGGGAAGAGGCGTGCGAGGCGTCGGAGGAGCGGAACGGCTCTGGGATCGAGGTCGCGATCCACCCGCCAGGGGCCATGCCCTCGCCGGCCGACAGGCTCTGGATTGGCTCAACCGCGGAGGGTGAGCCGGTGGGTTTGCCAGTCTCGGCGCTGCCGACGCACGTCGCGGTCGTGGGGGCGGCGGGCAGCGGCAAGACGTGGATGGCGAAGGTCGTGGCCGAGGAGGCCGTGCGGCGTGGCGTGCCGGTGGTCGCGATCGACCC
>CAZRGV010000193.1:0-9493 GCA_964599655.1 uncultured Isosphaeraceae bacterium
TGAACTCGACGGGGTCCACCATTTGCCAGAGCAGGTGGCTCGGGTCGTAGTTGAACCCGAACTCGGGGCGGTGATCGAGGGCCTTCAAGGCCCGTTCGGCCGAGTAGATGTCGAACGCGATCTCGGTCGGGTGAACTTCCAGGCCGAACCGGACGCCTTCCTGCTGGAAAACATCGAGGATCGGGTTCCAGCGCTCGGCGAGCAGGTTGAACCCGTCATCGATCATCTTGTCCGAAGCGGGCGGGAACGAGTAGAGCAGGTGCCAGATCGAGCTGCCGGTGAAGCCGTTGACGACGCTCACCCCCATCTTGGCCGCGGCTCGGGCCGTATCCTTCATCTCCTGAATCGCCCACGTGTTCTTCTTTTCGTGCTGGCCTCGAAGCTCGGCCGGAACCCAATCGTCGGTGCGTTCATCGTTTCGGTCGAGCACGAGCTGGCCAACGAGATGGTTGGAGATCGCCCAGCACCTCAGGCCATACTTGCTCAGCAGCGCTTTGCGCTCCTCGCAATAGCCGGGATCTTTGAGGGCCTTCTGAACATTGAAGTGGTCGCCCCAGCACGGCAGCTCGATGCCGTCGTAGCCCCACTGACTGGCCTTCTGGCAGAGGACTTCCAGGGTGAGGTCGGCCCACTGGCCGGTGAACAACGTCACGGGACGAGCCATTTCACGTTCTCCTTCAGACGTCGCGCGGAAGCTAGGGATTCGAGGGGAGGATTCCGCCGGAAACATTAAGGGGCCACGCCGGGAATGTCAACGATTTGACGGCGGGGCTGCGGCGGAAGATAATCCTTCCGTTTCGAGAGGGCAGACACATGATCACGCGGGCGGTCCTGTTCGACTTTGACGGTGTCCTCGCCGACACCGAGAACATCCACATCGCGTACCTTTGGCTACATGGGCTGGAACATTCCGCCCGAAGTCTGTGCCCGAGCCGCCGAGCTCGACGACCGCGTCTTCCTGACCGGGATCTTTCACCGCCGTGACCTCCAGGACGGAGACGTCGAAGGCTGGGTCCGTCGAAAGCAGGAAATCACGCGCATGCTTCTCGCCGACTCACCCCGACTTTACCCTGGGGTCGCGGACTTGGTCCGACAGCTTGCGGGTCGGGTCAAGCTGGCGGTCGTCTCCAGCTCCTGGCGAGAGAACATCGCGATCGTGCTCGGGACGTCCGGCCTCTCGGACGCCTTTCAGTTGATCCTCGGCAAGGAGGATTTCGCCCGTTCGAAGCCTGAACCCGAAGCCTATCTCAAAGCCATCGAACGTCTCGACGTGGCTCCCGATCAAGCCGTCGCGCTCGAGGATTCGGCCGTCGGTCTGACCTCGGCTCGGATCGCCGGGCTACGTTGCGTTGCCGTCGGCCACCGCCGACCGCCGGGCGACTGGACCCGAGGCGCCCCCTATCTTCCGGACCTGACAGACACCAAGCTCGTGCTGAGCAGGCTCGGCCTCCGATCCAGGAAAAAGTAACGCCTCACCCAAGATCCAAGATCCTCACGACGGATGGACGAGTTCCATCGACCTCCGCCCAGGATCACTCTGGCCCGCCCCGGAACCACGTCACGAATTCGCGAAGGCCCTCGCGGAACGGCGTTTTCGGGGCGTAACCCAGCTCGGACGAGGCCCGCGAGATGTCCGCGAACGTCTGCCGGACGTCGCCAGGCTGCTCGGGCAAGCGCTGAATCAATGGCTCCTTCCCCAACGCTTCGCCGATCGCGGCAATCATCTCGCGAAGGGCAATCGGGTCCGAGTTGCCAAGATTGTACAGATGATGTCGCTCGCAGCGCTCGATCGCCCGTACGACACCGTCGACGATGTCGGCCACATAGGTGTAGTCGCGGCGGGTGGTTCCGTCACCGAACATTGGCACGGGCTCGCCACGCTCGATCAGGTCGGCGAACTTGGCGATGGCCAGGTCCGGGCGGTTGCGTGGTCCGTACGCCGTAAAGAACCGTAAGCCCGTGACCGGCAGGCCATGCAGGTGGTGGAACGTGTGGGCCAGGAGCTCGCAGGCCTTCTTCGTCGCGGCGTAAGGACTGACCGGAAGGTCGACGCTGTCGGTCTCCCGGAACGGGGCCGTCTCGCGGTCGCCATAAACACTCGAGCTGGAGGCATAGACGAATCGCGGCCGAGGCTCGATCCGGCAAGCCGCCTCGAGAAGATGAACGGTCCCCGTGACGTTGACCTCCGTGTAAAGTCCCGGTTGCTCGATGCTCGGGCGCACGCCGGCACGGGCGGCCAGGTGGACGATCGCGTCGGGCCGGGTCTCTCGGATCAAACGGTCGACACCCTCGGCATTCCGAATATCGAGCTCCTCGAGTCGGAATCGAGGGCTCTTCGAGGCCGAGGCGAGGTTGGCCCGCTTGCGAGCGGCGTTGTAGAACGGGTCGAAGTTATCGACCACGATCACCTCGCCGCCTTCGGCCAGAAGACGGTCGACCAGATGAGATCCGATGAAGCCCGCGCCGCCGGTGACCATGGTACGCATCAACAGGGCTCTCGCATCAGGGGGGAATGGGAAGCCGCCGGCTCTGGCTCAGCGTCTCGATCCATGGATTCGCGACATCCGGAAATCTCCGTTTATTCGCCGACAAGCTCCCAGTGAATTGTCGACGACTCGCCGTCGAGCGTCAGCCGGACTCCGTCGTTGGTCTCGACCAGTGGGACCGGGTTGAGGCGATGCCCCGCGTTATCCAGAGCGAACGCCCTCGCCCCTCGTTTCGAGGTCTTCCAGAGGATCCGAGCGCGAACCGGTTCCAGCAACAGAGGGGGCCGACCGGGATTGGCAACCTCCTTGCGGAATTCGTCGACGTAGGTCAGCCCCGTCGGCTCGACACGAGCGATGGCCGTCACCAGAAGCCGCTTCGCGCTGGTCAGGGGCTCAGACTCCAGCGAGGAGACCGCGACCACGGCGAATCGGTTGCTGGTTTCGAGCGAAAGGGTCTCGAAGCTGGTGGTCCGGTCGCCCGCCCAGCCGACAATGGCCGCGGTGTGGGGCGTGTCCATCACCAGCCGTCCGAGTCTTGGATCCCAGACGGTCTTCCGCCTGACCGTGCGCCGGGCTTGAGCGTTGTCCTTCGTGCCGCGCAGAAACACGGAGGCCGCATGCGGCAGCAGACTGAAAACCGCCGGATTGGCGTTGAGCACCTCGACCAAAGGGAAAACATCCCCCTCGCCGCCGGTTCCGGTCGCGGCCGAGCCCCAGGGATCGGGATAAAGGAAGACGCCTCGACGCACCAGCGCATCCCAGTCCTCGACGCTGGCGGCCTCCGCGAGATAGAGCAGGTCGGCCCCTTCGTAGGGCAAGGCCCAGGCGCCGTCGGTGTGCGCGGCCCATTGCGAGACCACGAACGGCTGGTCGTTTCGACGCTTCTTGCTCGCCTCTCCGACGAGTCCGCCCGCCGAGCGCCAGAGCATCGACCGCCGTTCCCCAATCGCGTAGCGGGGCGGCGCCCAGTACAGCCGGTCGTCGATCAGGTCGAGCTCCTTGATCGCCTGCGACGCGTTGAACTCGGGCTCTCGCCGCCAGTGCGAGACCCCCGCGATGGGAACCTTCACGCCCCACTCGCGAAGTTCCCGGGCCATCTCGCGCCACTGGTCCTCCTCGGTCGCCTGCCAGAACCGTCGGCCCGATCCGAGTCGGCTCTTCTGAGATAATTTTCGGAGCACCGCGGCGGAATCGGCCGGCAGGGCGCCCGGCTCGTTGATCAGGTCGAACAGCGACTGCTCACCCGACAAGGTGATCCAAGCCAGGACCGGGTCGTCGCGCAAGGGTAATCCCGTCTCGGGATTGACATGGCCCAGCAGCGCCTTGGTCGTTTCGAGGATCAGTTCCCTGACCTTCGGATCGAACGCCACGGCGGGCCCGCCCCCCGGTGGCAAGCCCGCGGCGCCTGGCACTTGATCCTCCGAGCGGAACCGGCGGGCGGCAATCAATTCCAGAGAGACGTAAATTCCCCTTGCCTTCAGAGCGGCGACCAGATGCTCGAACCGGGCGAGCATCGTCGGGTCGATCGTCGTCGTGTTGTCGACGGTATCGTCGAAGAGGCTGCGGCCTGGCCCAAACGGGGCGTCAAGATCGTCGAACCGGACAAGATTGACCCCCCGTCGAGCCAGGCGATCGGCCAGCAGTTCGGCGCGATCCGGGGTTGGGAAGGCCATCGGAGGCAGCAGGACAACCCCGAAGAACCTCGCTCGTCCCCCCTTTTCGAAGACGAGATGGCCGCCTTTGGCCGTGACGAAGCCGTGCGTTCCCGCGGGGGCCTCCACCAGTCCCGAAGCGTCGAGCGCCGAGCCCTTCTCGATCAACTCCTTGGGGAGATAGGGCTTCCAGGTGTCGGTGTCGGTCTGGACATGATACGGCGTCCAGCGCGCGAAATCGGGATCGGGCGAGGCGTAAACCTCCACGTTGTCGAACTGGATCGATCCGATACTATCGGTCTTCTCCAGTTGAAGCACGGCGCGGACGGCGTCTTGCGGAACGCGAACGATCGCCTGATCGGGTCTCCAGTCAAAATTCCCCCCCCAACGGAACGCTCTCGCACCCGCCGCGAGACCTGGCAAAACCCGGCCATCCTCGTCGAGGAAGTACACCTCACCCACGGCGCCACCGCCCCCTCGGAGCCCGTTGGCCCGCACCGCCAGGCGAATCTCGAGCTCCCCGTATCGAGCGACCGGAAGGCTCAGACCGTTCTGGGCCTTGGCCCCCGACCGAACCAGCTCCAGGCACGACGCCGAATTCCGACCGGGAAACGCCCGCCGCGCTCCGCCCTCAACCGACCAGTGAAACGGGTCGGGGTCGCCAAGCTCGAAGTCGCCGTTGAGGACGAGGTTCGTGGTCGGCGAGCCACCGACGGCGACTTCCTCGATGGTCATCCCATCGATCTCCAGCGTCCCGGTCGCGCCCAGCAAGCCGACCGAGAGGATCACGTCGCGAGTTCCCAGCGGCACGGGAATTCGTCTCGCCACCCGAACCCAGCGATTCCCCATCGACCGGGTCCACGATCCGAGAACGGCCCGCCCTTGGCCTTTGAGCTCCTCACCCAGAAAGTCGATGATCATGCCCGGATCTTCACCGAGCCGCTCGCCACTGTTGACCGACTCGACGCGCACCCAGAGCCCGATGATCAGCGCCTCGGTCTTTCGCCCATCAACACCGAACGCCCGGCTGATCCGCGCCGGCCGACCCGGCCGATCGTTCTCGAACCGCAAGCAACGCGGCCCAACCACCCCGCCCGGGACGAGCTTGGCGTCTCGAAGGTTGTACCAGCCGTCCGGCACTCCATCCGAATCCTCGTCGGTCTCGAAATCCTCGAGCGCCGGGGGACCGGGACGAACCACCAAGGGGCTTTCCTGCCCGAGCACGGGTGCGACGATCCCCGAGAGAACCAGAAATCCTCGAACCAACGGGGCCATGAGCCGGGTCGACAGGGACCGCCGTGGCGGAACCAACGAGTCGGGAGCCGGTAGGTCAATCATGCCAGAGTCGCCGTTCTAGAGGATCGGGAAGTCCACTCGGGGCCAGAACGGGCCGAGCCCGACATCGTGTCGCCACACCTGGAAGCCCCGACAATGAACATACCATGGAGGAGAGGCATCCTGGGTTCGTTTCGTCATGGACGAGCGCGAGGGCTGGGTTCGTTTCGTCCGCGCGGTGACGACCCGCGGAGGTCGTTGGCCCACCGGGGACGGCCAGGAGGTCGGACATCGTTGGTGTTCGACGGCGCGCCTGGCTCCACGACCGGCCTCGACGGCCAGGGGCCGACCAGCGGGTCGGGGCTCGATTTCGTCCGAATCCAGAAATCGAAGTTCTCAGCCCGATTCATCATACGAATCCGACCGAAGGACGCCACCCAATCGCGTGGAACGGTCCGCTCGGGACGCAGCGGGGAACGCGACGGCCTGCCAAGGGGTGGCGGATTCCGAAGGGACATTGACCAACGATCGAGGTTTCATCGATCCGGACCGAGAAGTCAAGCGTTTGGCGCCGTGGACGGAGGTTCGCGTTCGAGACGAGAGATCCAAAGCCCCTCACCGATCATCGGGAGTGTTCGGCATCTTCGCTGACAAGCAAGTCGAAGACGGCGGGAGGAACCGGGGTCGAGTCGGTCCATTGTCCCTTGCTGGAAACGCGTTGAAGGGCCTCGAATTCCCGGCGCAGGCGCGCTTCGATATCAGGGGCACCGGCTTCCTCGGCGGCATCCCGGGCGAAGCCGTAGGCGCCTCGGGCGGCCTCGGTCGATTCCCTGGGGGACGCGGCGGCGGTTCGGGCGGCCCACTCGGCCGATTTCGCCACCTGGAACGTGATCATCGCCGCTTCCTGGCCGTCGGGGGTTGGCTCCGAAGCGACAAACCCATGGATTGGGGTCAGGGCCACTCGCGCCGACTTGGTGGCTTCCACCCAGGCTTGCTCGAGGCCATCAATCGGTTGCGCCAACGCGGCGGAACGTCCGGCGAGTTCGACGGCCGTCTCGACGGCCCGCCGTCGCCTGGCTTTCGCGTCGGGCCAGAACTCGAGGTAAAGGGGCCAGACCGCCTGAACACAACGGGCGGCGAACGCCACGCGGGCCCAGTGTGGCAGTTGGGAGAGACGATCGGGAATGCGGTTCGACGGTTTGGGCATCGCCCCAGCATAGTACCCGGCGGTCTCGAACGGCAACGCGCCTTTTGGATGGATCGAGGACCGGAACGCCCGTCACGTCCGACGGGCTCGACGGTCCGCGCCGGGTCGTTCGGGTCTCGTCCCACTCAGGGTTTCGGGCCGGTGTTCTTCGCTCGCTCCGCCGCCGCCTCTCTCTGAGCACGGCCGGTCATGGGGACGAACAACGTTGGCCGCAACTTCTTTCCGACAAGCTTGCCGTCCTTCTTCACGACGAGGTAAACCGCCTGATTGTAGCGATCTCCCAGGGGAATGATCATGCGGCCTCCCTCCTTGAGCTGCTCGACCAGGGGCGGGGGGATTTTCTCGGGTGCGCAGGTGACGATGATCGCGTCAAACGGCGCCGCCTCCGGCCAACCGGCATAGCCATCGCCGACCTTCGTATGGATATTGTCGTAACCCAGTTGCTTGATGACCTTGGCGGCCTGCTCGCCCAGGGGCTTGTGGATCTCGACCGAATAGACCTCCTTGACCAGCCTGGAGAGGATCGACGCCTGATAGCCCGAGCCCGTTCCCACCTCGTAGACCTTGTCGGTCGGCTTCGGCTCGAGCGCCTCGGTCATGAAGGCGACGTCGAAGGTGGGTGTGATCGTCTGCCCTTCACCGATCGGAATCGACTCGTCCTCATAGGCGAGCCGCCTCACCTCGGGCGGAATGAACAGGTGTCTCGGCACGGTACGGAACGCCTCGAGAACCCGCGGGTCCTTGATGCCACGCTCGGCCAGATGCCGTTGGACCATCCGGTTCCGGGCCGCCTGAAACGGGTCGCTGGGCGTGTCCGATTTTTTGGTCGGATCCGTCTTGGGCGGGTCGTCGGCCCGGACCACGACGATCAGCCCCATCACCGCGCAAAGTGAAACGCACCAGAGAGTTCGCAGTTTCATGGGCGTGGCGTCCCGTCGATCGAGGGATGGGATGGGTGGGTAATCCGTCGAAGCTCCAGTATACGTTCCAGAACACCGAACCGCCAAGGGACGGTGATCGATCCGATCACCGCGTCCGGCATCGTCTCGAAACGGCAAATTCGATCGTTCTAGAAGGCGGGAAACATCTTGGTGCCGGGGCACGTACAAGGTAAGATGCGATTGGGTTTCGGACGGGAAAAACGCTTCAACGCTCACGGTGAGGCGCGCCGAAAGTGATGATGGGTCCGCTGTCGGCCGTTCTGGTTCTCGGGACGTTGCTTCCCGCCGCGGAGGCTCCCGAATCGAAGCCCCGGGAAGTGACCCTTCGTGGTCAGGTTGTCGAGCTGACCGCGGCCTTGAAGGAACGGAATCTCCCCGCCGACGCCGAACCCATCGCCAAACAGGTTGTCGTAAAAGCGGAGAACGGCACGATCATCCCGTTGTTGTCCAATGGCGCCAGCCGGGCGCTGTTTCTCGATGAGCGATTGCGGGGCCGTTCGGCCGAGATCCAGGGATGGATGTACGAAGGACTGCCCTACGTGCAGGTGGTGACGTTTCAAGTCGAGGAACAAGGCCGGCTTCGCACACCCGAATACTATTGCGACGTCTGCACGATCACGGTCCGCTACCCCCAGGCTTGCCCTTGCTGCCAGGGGCCCATGGAGTTGCGCTACCAACCCCCTGTCCCTTGAGCCGTTGACGCCGCCAGTCCTCGGTTTCGCGTCCCCATCCCAACCACCGACGGCGGCGGGATCCGCCGGGGATCGCTGCACATGGACACCGCCAACCTCCTGCTGGGGCTCTCCGCCACGATTGCCGTGGCCTCCACTTTGGTCGCGATGGCCTGCCTGTTCTGGGCCACTCGCAAGCGCCCGGTCCCGCTGGACCACACACCGCCCGTGACGATCCTCAAGCCGCTCAAGGGGATCGACGAGGGACTCGAGCAGAATCTTCGCAGCTTCTTTGAGCTGGACTATCCCGAGTATCAGCTGATCTTTGGCGTGGCGGACCTCGACGATCCGGCGATCCCGGTGGTCGAAACCCTGCTGGCCGAATACCCCGGTCGTGACGCGATGCTGGTCGTCGGCGCGCCGACCTTCGGGCTGAACCCGAAGGTCGAGAACCTGGCGGCGATGTATCCCCATCGCAAGCACGACGTGATCCTGATCAGCGACTCGAACGTGCGGGTACGCCCGTCGTACCTTCGCGAAACGGCCTGCTACCTGGCCGATCCGGGCGTGGGGCTGGTCACGAATATCTTCGCCGGCGTGGGTGA
The DNA here is from genome assembly GCA_964599655.1 of uncultured Isosphaeraceae bacterium. Taxonomy (GTDB): domain Bacteria; phylum Planctomycetota; class Planctomycetia; order Isosphaerales; family Isosphaeraceae; genus CAZRGV01. The sequence continues at coordinate 8,838 of CAZRGV010000193.1, forward strand.
GTCGAGGCTCGGGGCGGCCCTCGAAAACCTTCAGCTCAACGGCTTCATCGCGGGAAATGTCGCGACGGCCAAGGCCGTGCGGATCACCTGCGTCGTCGGCAAGTCGATGCTCATGCCGGTGCGAGCCCTGGAAGCCGTCGGTGGGCTCGCGGCGGTGCGGAACCTGCTCGCCGAGGATCAGGCGATCGGCGTGAAAGTGCGCAAGGCGGGCTATTCCATCGCCTTGAGCCATCACGTCATCGACAACGTCAACCAGTCGCGCGACTTGAAATGGTTCCTCAATCGCCACTCGCGATGGTACAAGATCCGGCTCCAGATGGCCCTTCCCACGTATCTGCTGGAGCCGCTCACGAATCTGACCACCATCGGCCTGGTCTGGGCGCTTTCGGGTGAATCGGGCCTGGCCTGGGGCGGCCTGGTGGTCCTCTGCGGACTTGGAATCTTTCGAGACGCGGTCCAGACACGATGGCTCCGGGGGTCCTGGCCAAAGCTTCGCGACCTCCCGTTGAGCCTGCTCAAAGATCTGTTCCTGCTTCCCATCTGGTTCGACAGCCTGTTCAACCGCCGCGTCCACTGGCGAGGCCATCGATTGCTCGTCGGCAGATTTACCAGGCTTCGAGCCGCAAGGGTGCCTCGGCACGTCCGGCTCCGGATGC
>CAZRGV010000194.1:0-3335 GCA_964599655.1 uncultured Isosphaeraceae bacterium
TCGAGGAGCAGCTTTACATCGACCTCTACGAACAAACCCGCCTGGAACGCGAGCGGGCCTTCCAGAAGGCCAACGACCGCCGAGGCGATCGCTGGCCGATGGCCGCCGCTCGCCTTTGAACGCGAAGCCCAGGGGAACGAGGGTGGGGGCGAGTTCCGCCGACCCGTGCCGGCTTGCTCGCCCCCCGATATCGACGGTCAGGGTGCCACCGCCTTCTTGCGGCTCAGCTCAAAGAGGAACGTGGACTGAAAATCAGCCTCAAACCGCTTCGGCCGATCGGCCCCCTCGCCGCCGAAGCAGATGGACAGCTTGTCCTCGCCGTCGAACTTGTAGATGCCGGGGGCCTGGTATCCTTTGGCGTTGGGCGAGGTGTCCAGGACCTTCAGGTCAATCGCCTTTTCGGGCTTCGACTCGGGATCGAGCGTGATGGTGATCTCATAAGCGCGCGTCGGCGTTTTCAACGAGAGCCGTTCGGCCTTGAAAACCCAGGTGCTTTCCCCCGAGTCATCCTTCGAAACCCACTCTCCCTGGAACGCCTTGAGGTCTCCCGAAAGGGGTTTAGGCTCGTCGGCCCGGAGGCCGGAAACGATCGCGAGTGCCAGACTCAGCAGCCCCAGGCCAGGACGCATCACGGAACGAATCGTTACGAAACGACAATTCAGCATCATTCGTACCACTCCTTGGGTGCGCCGGGTCGGTCCTGGAGGGCGGAATCGCAAGACCGGGCCGAAGGCCATCGGGCGTTGGCGTCAACACCAACCGCGGAGAGATTATCACCCCACGACGCGCAACACGAGGGGGCCGACCGCCCGGATCGTGGAATCCTCGGCGCGCCGTGCCCCCGGACCTGTCGCCGCCAACGACGGCGGGGCTCCAGTTTTCTTAAGCACGCGGCGCGAGGGAAGGGCCGATTCCGACCGGTGTTGAGATGGCAAATCTTGCACCGGATCGGGGGGTGGGACGCATCATTGCCATTCCCATACGGCCCATCCGATTGACAGGGCCGGGACGGGCTCGGTCCCATCGAAGAGACGGCCCCCTCGCGAGGCGACGGACCGCGTGGAGACGAGCCTTGGGGAATGACGTTCGACACGAGAGGAATCCCGGTCAAGGGAACGGGGTGGGCCCTTGACCGGAAAGGCGGGGCCGGGTTAGTCTTTGTAATCGCCCGGGGCGACCTTGCGGGGCGAGATTGCGAAGCCAAGAAGGAGCGGACGGGTGCAACTTGAAATCACGACCCGCCACGGGAGCCTAGAGCCGAACCAACAGGCCTATCTGAACGATAAGGCCCAGAAGCTGCTGAAGTATTTCGGCCGGCTGATGTCGATTGAGGTCGCGGTGGACCACCGCAAGAACGACTGGCAGGTGGAAATTTTTGTCTCGGCCGAGCACAAGCACGACTTCATCGCCAGCGAATCGGCCTCAACGCCGGAAGCCGCCATGGACCAGTGCGTTCACAAGGTCGAGCAGCAGCTTCGGCGTTACAAGGAGAAGATCCAGAACCACAAGGGAGACATCCCCTTGGGAGGTTCCGGCCCGGCCCTTGGCCTGACCACGCCCCCTTCGCTGGAAGGCGAGGAGGACGGCGAAGAGCGTTGATTGGATCGGATTGTTTTTGCCCGATTGACTCGAGATTTCAACCAACCAGAACTGAGCAGTCCCGCTCGCGGCGCCGTCGTGATCCGATCTGGGGCGTGAGGCTTGATCCATGGTGCCCCGCCCGACTCCGGGCCCCCCACCGCCCCTCGAACGGACCCGATCAGACGGCGGCGCGACGACGGAGGGCCGGATGAAGCTTTCGGATTTCGTGGTGCGCAAGGCAATCCTGGTGGACCTGAAGGCGACCGGGAAAGAGGAGGCGATCAAAGAGATCGTGCACAGCCTGCGCGATGCTGGCAGCCTGGCCGAGGCGGACACGGACAGCGTGATTCGCGCGATCCTCAATCGGGAGGAACTGGGCTCGACCGGCATCGGCCAGGGCGTGGCGGTGCCTCACACGCGGCACCCCAAGGTCGATCGGCTGATCGGCACGGTGGCCCTCTCTCGCAAGGGGGTCGAGTTCGCGGCCCTGGACGGCGAACCCGTCGATATTCTGTTCCTGCTGGTCTCGCCGCCGAACCAACCGGGCGATCACTTGCGGGCGCTGGAGAATATTTCTCGGCATCTGAAGGACGAGCGATTCGTGAGCTTCCTTCGGCAAGCGAAAACGCGCGAAGACGTCGAGGATCTGCTCGATGAGGCCGACTCGGGCTCGCCCTGAGACTCCATTGCGGCGCGAACGTGACGCGCCGGGATGCGGCCCACACCGTGCGGACCACCATCAAGAACCCCGATCCCGACTGGATTTCTCGCCGGACACCGAGGCCCGAGGCCACCGCCCCCGTCGCGGCCCAGGGCCTCCCGGCCAATCGAACTACCGATGACCCAAGACCCGCTCGTCGCCCGCCGCAAGGTCGAGATCACCAACGCGCTCGGTCTGCACCTTCGGCCGGCCGACAAGTTTGTGAAACTGGCCAACTCCTTTGAAGGAACCGAGATCCGGGTCCACTACAAGGGGAATGCGTTCAACGGCAAGAGCATTCTGGAGCTGGCGATGCTGGCGGCCGAATGTGGCACCCAGCTCGAACTGGAGGCCCGTGGTCCCGATGCTCAGGCCGCGGTGGAGGCGCTGGCCGATCTGGTCTTGGCCCAGTTTCACGAGGGACCTGACGGGGCCGAGGACCCATCGCCATGACGCGAGTGCCGGACGCGTGGCCTTGCGGCCCTGCCGGCGCGGCAGGCCGCGGTAATCCCCTGTCGGGAATCCCGCTCGCGTTGAATTCCGGCACTTCCCCCACGTCTGGTTCGAGTTCGAGTTCCAATCACCCCCCAACACGTCCCCGCCCTCCCCGGGAACACACCGTGCCTCGTGCCCCGAAATCGCCCCGGATGCAAACCCTTCAGGGCATTGCCGTCAGCCCCGGCGTGGCGATCGGTCCGGCCCTGGTCCTCGACCCGCGAGGTCTGCACCTTCCACCCCGGGGGATTGATCCGGAGGCCGTCGCCGACGAACTCGCCCGGCTGGACCTCGGCCTGTCGGCGGCCCGCGCCGAGGCCGAGGCGGCCGAGAGCGGCGCCCGCCAGCGCATCGGCCCGCAATACGCCGACATTCTGTCGGCGCACGCCCGGATGATCGACGACCCGACGCTTCGTCGCGAGGCGCGCTTCAAGATCGAGCACGACAAGGTCGCGGCCGAGCACGCGGTTTGCGAGGTCCTCGACAACCTGGCGGCGCGGCTGGAAGGCATGGCCGATGCCTACCTCGCCGCCCGAGCCGCCGACGTGCGCGACGTCGG
>CAZRGV010000194.1:3350-9477 GCA_964599655.1 uncultured Isosphaeraceae bacterium
CGGATTCTCGACAGCCTGCTCGGGGGCCGGGCCCCTCAGGCGCTCGACGGCCCCAACGCCCCGAGCATCGTGCTGGCTCACGACCTGACCCCCAGCCAAACCGCCAGCCTCGACCCAACCCGCGTGCTGGGCTTCGCCACCGAAGCCGGCGGCCGGGCCAGCCACACGGCGATCGTCGCGGCCGGGCTCGAAATCCCCGCCGTCGTCGGCGTGGGGCCGTTCCTGCCCAACGCCCGTCGCAGCCGGGTCGTCATCATCGACGGTGACGATGATGCGCCCGACGCGGCCACCTTGCGACGCTACCGCAAAGCCTCGGCCGAGCGGGCCGCTCGGTTCGCCGGCCTGGCCCGACTGGCCGATCTGCCGGCCGAAACCCGGGACGGAACCCGCGTGGCCCTGCTGGGCAACATCGAGTTTCCCGCCGAGGTCGAGGCCTGCCGGCTCCGCGGGGCCGACGGGATCGGCCTCTACCGGACCGAATTCCTTTACCTGAACGCCGATCGGCCACCCACCGAGGAAGAACAGTTCGCCTCCTACAGCGCGGTGGTTCGATCCATGATCCGAACCCTCGACCTCGGAGCCGACCAGCTGCTGTCGGCCAACCCGTCCGGGCCGAGTCCGGTCGAGCCCAACCCGTTTCTCGGACTTCGCAGCCTTCGGCTGTCCCTGCGGCATCCCGAGCCGTTCCGGATCCAGCTCCGGGCGATCCTCCGAGCCAGCGTGCTGGGCGACGTGCGTGTGATGTTCCCCCTCGTCTCGACGCTTCGCGAGTTTCGACAGGCCCGCGCCTTGCTGGGCGACGTGGCCCGCGAGCTGGCCGCCGAGGGCGTTCCGGCCCGAGCGGATTTGCCCGTCGGGGCCATGATCGAGGTTCCCGCGGCCGCCATGATGGCCGACCAACTGGCCAAGGAGGTGGACTTCTTCTCCATCGGGACCAACGACCTGATCCAGTATACCCTGGCCGTCGACCGGACCAACGAGACCGTCGCCGACCTGTACAACGCGTCCGACCCGGCCGTCCTGCGGCTGATCCGCATGGTGGTCGAGGCCGCCCGCCCGTACGGCACGCCGGTCAACGTTTGCGGGGCCATGGGGGGCGAGCCCCTGTACATCATGCTCTTGCTCGGCCTGGGCTTGCGCCAGTTGAGCATGCCCCCGCACCAAATCCCCGAGGTCAAGCGGGTGATCCGCTCCATCGACATCGACATGGCCAAAACGGTCGCCGAGGACGTGCTGAGGCTCGACACGGCGGAAGCCGTTCACGAGGCCCTGCGGCGCGCCCTGCGACACGCCTTGCCCGATGCCCTGTTGCCGAAGACGGAGCCGCCACCTCGAAGCGGCCGGTCGCGGCCTTGACGTCGGTCGTTTCCCGTATTCCTCAGAGAGACCCACAATCCCAGAACATCCGACCTCCAACCCAGGCCCGCTCCCCAGATCGGGGCCTGACGCGACTGGAAACACGACGGCGCTCCCATTGATCGAACAGACAAACACTCATAAACTTCCATGCCGTCCGGCATGCCTCTCCCCAGCCAACACGGGCGAGAATCGTTCCGAGCGGCAGCCCTGACACGAGCCCAGAGACGGGCCCGGACCGAACACCGACGATGGTTGCCAACAAGGTGCGACTCCGATTCGCCAAGCGCGGCGACCTTCGCCTGGTCAGCCACCACGACCTCATGCGCTGCCTGGAACGAATGATCCGACGAACCGGGATTCCCATGGCTCACAGCCAGGGATTCAACCCCCGCCCCAAGATCGTCTTCACCCTGGCCATGGCCCTGGGAATCGAGGGCCGTCGCGAGGTCGTCGAGCTCGAGCTGGCCGAGGCGATGGAGCCGGCCGAGGTGCTTCAGCGCCTGTCGGCCGTCGCCCCCGAAGGATTCGACTTTCTCGAGGCCGAGGCCGCGCCGCCCGGCCGACCCGCCCAAGCCGAGGCGGTTTGCTATCGGCTCCAGGTCCCCGAAGACCGCCGGGAGGCCGCCCGCGCCGCCCTGGCGACGTTTCTGGCCAGCACCCACTGGCCCTACCTCAGGCGCCGGCCCGACCGCACCGTCGATGTCGACCTGCGCCCGTTTCTGCTCGGGGCCGAGATCGACCCCGAGGGCGTGCTCCGGTTCCGAATGAAGATCACTCCCAGCGGTTCGGCCCGACCCGCAAAGATCGTCGAGGCCCTCGGCCTGCGCGACCTGCTCGAGTCCGGATCCTACCTGATCCGGACCGAGGTCGAACTGACCGGCCCTCCCGCCGGCGCGCGACCGGCCGCCGGCGCTCTCCGCAACGCCGAACCGCCAAACCCTTGACGAATCTCACGGGCCAGCCCAGTCCGCCGCAAAGGCGCCTGGCACCTGGCCACCCCCGAGAACAAGCCAGAAAGACAGATCGCATGAAAAAAGAAATGCTCATCAACGTGCTCCAGCCCGAGGAGTGCCGCATCGCCATCCTCGAAGACGGCATCCTCGAGGAGCTTTACGTTGAGCGAACCAGCCACGAGAGCTATACCGGCAACATCTACAAAGGGAAGATCGTCAACCTCGAGCCGGCCATCCAGGCCGCCTTCGTCGACTTCTCCGTCGGCCGCAACGGCTTCCTGCACGTTTCCGACGTCGAGCCCCAGTACTACCGCCGGCAGATCGCCGACGACGCCGAACTGCCGCCTCGCGACCGAAGCCGAGACCCTCGACGCGAACGCGAGGAGCCCCGCCCTCCCACGGCCCGCGGCGAAGACCGAAGCCGGGATCGCGACCGAGACCGCGACCGGGACCGAGATCGCGACCGCGACCGTCCCGACCGCTCCGAGAAGTTCCGCCGCGACCGCTCCGCTCGACGATTCGGCGAAGGACTGACCGACGACTGGGAGGAAGTCGCTCGACCCACTCCGCCTCCGTCCTCCGCCGAGCCGTCGCCAACCCCGGAACCCGCGCGCGAGGAGCCCCGACGAGGCTGGCCCGAGCCTGTCTCTCGAACCGAAGAGTTCCACGCCCCCGCCCCCGCCCCCTCCCCCTCCCGGTTCGATCGTGAACCGCCCATCGAGGAGGAGGAACCCCGAGGCCGGCTTGGCCGCGCCACGCCGATCGAACCGATCGAGGCCGAGTTGCCCCCGAGCCGCACCCAGCGCGGCCGACCGCTTCGACCTCGAGACTTCGACGAGCTCGACGAGCCTTCGCGAAGCCGGATCGCCCCCTCGGAGATCGCTCCGATCGAGGCCGAGCCCGAACCGGAGGCTCCCCCCCTGCCCTCGCCCCCACCCCGATCGACCGCCGAGCCCCGCCGAGGCCGTGGGCGAGGCCGGGCCTCGCGCCAGGTTCCGCCCGAGCCCGAAGTGAAGCTCGAGCCCGTTCGAGTCCCCGAACGCGAACGTGAACGTGAACCCGAGCCCGAGCCCGCGCCCGAAATCGAGTCGCTCGACGAGTTCCTCGGACCAGAACCGCCGCCCGAAGAGACCAACGAGCCAAGACGACGCCGCAGCGGCCGAGCGGCCATCCGCGCCCGAGGCGGTGAACGGGAGCCGGGCCGCCCCCGCGAGCGAGCCCCCGAACGGCCAGGAATCGAGCAGCGGCGCCGCGAGGAACCCGTCGGTCCCGCCGAGCCCGAACCGTTCGAGGTCGAGCCGCCTCGCACGCGCGGTCGGGCGGAACGGGAACGCCCCCTTCGCCCCGAGTTCGAATCGACCCGCGAAGCCGAACGAGAACGGCAGCGCGCCCACGACCGGGCCGGCGAGCCCGGCTATGTCCCCCGCCGAGAGCGAACCCGGAGCCTCGAACCGTTCGAAATCGACACCGAGGCCCCGACCGCCTTCGGCTGGCCCGAGGCCATGCCCGGCATCAAGCCGCCAGCCCCCGAGGAAATCGCCGAAGCCGAACCGTCCGCCGAGCGGCTCGAGGACGAACGCATCGGTCGCGAGGGAACCCGCCGACGTCGTCGACGTCGCCGGCGGCGCGGCGAGCGCCCCGAACGAGAGGCGGGCGCCTTGCCGGCCGCCGAGGCGGAAGAGGCCGAGGAACCCTTGGAACTCGAGCCGCGCGCCCCTCGTGGCCGCCAGTACGCCCGCGAAACCCGCGAATTCGATGAGTTCACCTTCGAGGAAGAACCAGACGATGTCGTCTCCCGGACCCTCCGGGAAGCCGAAATCGAGCACGAGGAAGAAGCGGAAGAGGAAGAAGAAGAAGACTTCGAAGCCGAGGCCGAAGCCGAGATCCGGCCCGACGAAGAAGTCGACCCCGAACTCGAGGAAGAAATCCGCCGCGAAATCGCCGAGATCCAGGAACTCGAACGCGAGATGGGCCTTCGAGGCACCACCGAGGCCCGACCACGCCGCGGCGAAGAGCGCGAGGCCGTTCCCAGCCGGGGCGAACGCCCCCGAGGCCGAGGTCAGGTCAAGCCCCCGATCCAGGACATCTTCCGGCGAGGCGACGAGGTCCTCGTCCAGGTCATCAAGGAATCGATCGGCACCAAGGGCCCAACCCTCTCGACCTACATCAGCATTCCCGGCCGCTACCTCGTGCTCATGCCCGGCCTGAACCGCGTCGGCGTCTCGCGCAAGATCGCCGACGAGGACCAGCGCCGACGGCTCCGCGAGATCATGAACGCCCTGAACCCGCCCAAGGGCCTCGGCTTCATCGTCCGCACCGCCGGGCTCGACCGCACCAAACGCGAACTGGCTCGCGACCTCGCTTACCTCCTGCGGCTCTGGAAGGTGATTCTCCGCCGCATCAAGAAGGCCAAGGCGCCGGCTCCGATCTACCAGGAGTCGGACATGATCACACGAACGATCCGCGATATCTTCACGTCCGAGATCGACACGATCTGGATCGACGAGCCGCACGCCTTCGAACGCGCCCAGGAGTTCCTTCGGGTCGTCATGCCCAAGTTCGTCGATCGGCTCAAGTTCTACGATGAAAAGGTGCCCCTTTTCCACAAGTACGGACTCGAGGAAGAAATCGCCAAGATCCAGCGCCGTCGGGTCGACCTGCCCGAGGGCGGCTCCATCGTCATCGACCAGACCGAGGCCCTTGTCGCCATCGACGTCAACTCGGGCAACTTCCGGGTCGAGAACGACGCCGAGCGCACCGCCTACGAGATGAACCTCCGGGCCGCCAAGGAAATCGCCCGCCAGCTCCGCCTTCGCGACCTCGGCGGCGTGATCGTCAACGACTTCATCGACATGCGCGAGGAACGCCACCGCCGAGGCGTGGAACGCGCCCTTCGCGAGGCGATCCGGCGCGACCGGGCCCGCACCAAGCTGCTGCGCATGAGCCAGTTCGGCCTCATCGAGATGACCCGCCAGCGCATCCGGCCCAGCCTGAAGCGTTCCATCTACGAGGATTGCCCCCACTGCGCCGGCGCGGGGGTCGTCAAGACGGCCGAAAGCATGTCGATCGACGTCATGCGACTGCTCGCCCTGGCCGCCCACCGCCCCGAGATCCGACGGGTCAACATCAGCGTCGCCTCGGCCGTCGCCAACTACTTGAACAACCGGAAGCGTCGCGAGATCGCCCGGATCGAGGAAGAGTCCAACATCATCCTGCATATCCGAGGCCTCGAGGACGCGCCCGCCGAGCACCTCCAGATCGACTGCTTCGACGCCCAGAACAACGAGGTCCGCATCCTCCCCGCCCCGGTTCCCCCGCCTCGCCGGGGACGCTGAGGCCGCCGGAGCGAGCCAACACGACGTTCCAACCCATCCCGCCCCGCTCGGTGTGACACCAAACACCGAGCGGGATTTCTAGTTTTCTGACTCTACCGGATTGCAGGTATCGAAGTGCCGGGTATCCGGCCGGCGACCTCTTCGTCATCCTTCTTCTTGCTACAGGAGAGGAGGCGAAGATGGACGTTCGACCGAAGACCCGCCCGGTCAATCGTCGACGAAACGCCCCCACACCGCAACCGCCACGCGGGGCCAAGCAGATCGTCATCCCCATGACCCGGTCGCAATACGATGAGCTCTGGCACGATGCCCGGCGCGTGCGGGCGTTCCTCGCCGAATGGGTCGGGGTTGCCCCCGAATTGTTCCCGGCGGGCTTCGACCGGGGCTATCACCTGCACGGCCGGGTGGCCCTGGTGGCTTGTCCGCCAGTGCTCCGAGTCGACGGAGTTCTTCACGAACGCCCGGCCCTGAGTGGGCGAG
>CAZRGV010000195.1:0-1977 GCA_964599655.1 uncultured Isosphaeraceae bacterium
ATAAGCCCGGCGCGAACCTGATGGAAGTTCAGGAAGCCACTCTGAAGAAACTCGATCAGTTCCTGGTGAACTATCCCAAGAGCGACGAGGAGCCGGACGTTCTCTTCCAGCTTGCCACGGTCAATGAATTCAACGGCGACGAGAAAGAAGCGGCCCAATATTACTCGAAATTGGCACAGCAATATGCCGACTCCGAACCAGGCAAGAAGGCCGCGGGAGCCTTGACGCGCTTCGAGCTCGATGGCAAACCGCTTCAACTCTCCGGAAAGAGCCTGGGCGGCAAGACCGTTCGTGTCGACGACTTCAAGGGAAAGACTCTCCTGGTCCTGTTCTGGACCAGTATGACCGATCCCGACCGCCGAGAACTCAACGACCTGACCGAAATTTACAAAAAATACCACGACAAGAACTTCGACGTGCTCGCCATCAACCTCGACCCCGATCAGGCCACCCTCGATGCCTTCCTGAAAGGAAATACTCTGCCATGGACGGTCGTCCATGAGGAGAAAGGTATGGATGGCCAGCTCGCGAACGAGTTCGGCATCATCTCGACCCCGACCATGTTCCTGATCGACCCTCAGGGGAAGGTGATGAACCGCAAGATCCGCAAGGCGTCCGAGGTCGAAAAGTATCTGGAGAAACCGCTCGCATCTCGACCCGTCGGCCTGGGCGCGGACGTGAATCCGAAATAAGCGCTCCGGAGTCGATTCCCGATCCGAAAAATGGCCGTCTCCCCCCGGATCAGGGATGGGAGGCGGCTTTGTTCGCTCTGCATTGCGGTCTTCCGAAAGTCAAGATACCACAAGGCGTTAGATGGCCTGAAAAGTTCAGACACTCGTACAATCGTGATGGACATCGCGGCTGTTTGCATCGGTTCGCGGAGCGTGTCCTCCTGTTTTGCCCTCGACCTGATAAAATGGAGTCGAGGTCCCTGCCGTTCCTGACGTCCTTTGAAGAACCCCATGAGGCAGGTGGGACTGCGTTGGTGGAGGACTCCGCCGTGACGGAACCCCTGTCGGATCGGCTCCGCGAGATTCTGTCGAGGGTCGAGGAGAGCGCGAGGTCGGAGCCTTCCGAAGAGCAGGCGATCCGCATTCGACTCGCCGCGACGTCCGACGACGAGCTGTCCCGATTGGCCCGTGACCGCAACGAGAGTTCGGTGATCCGGCGGACCTCGTTGACCCTTCTGGTGGACCGGCACAGGACCGATCTGACAACCTCGGCCTTGCTGATCGAGTTGCTGGACGATCCCGACCCGACGGTGGCTCTCGAAGCGATGGATCGTGCTCTGCCGTTCGATGCGAAGATGCTCGGGCGGCTGCACGAATTCCTCGACGACCCGCGAGAGGCCTACTGGTCGGGGGCGGCCCGGGCGCTGGCGAGACGAAAGGACCGCGCGGTCATTTCCCGGTTACTTGACTGGTTTCAGACCGGAGACCGGTCGAAGCGGCGCGTGGCGTTTGCCTGCTTCGACTGGGTCCTTCGCCCGATGGATCGACGTGTGCTCCTGGCCCATTCCTGGGAGCGTGGCGGACGGGATGACGAAGATCGCGTCATGCTGGCCGAAGGCCTGCTTGCGCTGGGAGACCGTCGAGGGGTCGCGTTTCTGGAAGAGGTCTCGCGGCGAGAGGCGGATGTTCTTTCGAATCGAGCGGCCTCGATTCTCCGCGAGCACCCTCCGTCGGCCTCAGATCCAGGATCGTAATCCCAATCGCGTGGATCCGACGGCCGATCACTAGGACTCGACCATGCAGCGACCCGGCCTCGACAAACCGAAGTTCGAGGACCGAGCTACTAGGATCACTGAAGGCTCTCGGATAAAATACTCACGTCCAATCGACTCCTCAGCGGACCTATCACCACCCGACCGGACTCGCGATGCTCGCCAAGCGGATTATTCCTTGCCTCGACGTCCACGCCGGTCGCGTGGTCAAAGGAACCAATTTCGTCAACCTCCGGGACGCGGGCGACCCGGTG
>CAZRGV010000195.1:1997-9283 GCA_964599655.1 uncultured Isosphaeraceae bacterium
GAAGAGGAAGGGGCCGACGAGCTGGTTTTCCTCGACATCACGGCCAGTCACGAAGGCCGCGACATCATGCTCGACGTGGTTCGCCGCACCGCCGAGGTCTGCTTCATGCCGGTGACGGTTGGGGGCGGGATTCGCAACCTGGATGACATTCGCGCGCTCTTGAACGCCGGTGCCGATAAGGTCTCCATCAACTCCGCCGCGGTGAGAGACCCGGCCCTCGTTCAGCGCGCCGCTCGACGTTTCGGAAGCCAGTGCATCGTCGTCAATATCGACCCGAAGCGGGTCCATCGCGATGGGCGAGTCGTCTGGGAGGTCCACATCAACGGTGGACGGCTTCCAACCGGCCTGGAGGCCGTACGCTGGGCACTCGAAGTCGAACGACTCGGAGCCGGAGAGATCGTTCTCACCAGCATGGATGCCGACGGCACGAAGAACGGTTACGATCTGCCCATGACGCGGGCCGTCTCCGACGCGTTGACGATCCCCCTGGTCGCTTCGGGAGGGGCCGGGTCGCCCGAACATCTGCGAGCCGCCTTGGTTGAGGGGGGGGCCAGCGCCGCGCTCGCGGCCAGTATCTTTCACTATCGCGAATTCACGATCGCCGACACCAAAGCGTACCTCGCTCGACATGGCGTGCCGGTCCGTCTCATCGAGACGTCGAGGATTGGCCTTCCATCGAGCGTTTCTTGAAACCGGAGTCTTCAGCCCATGGCGACCGCCGTCGAAGCCAATACCGCCGAGCCGATCGGTAACGAGCCCGAGGCCAACAAGCTGTTCCGAATGGTGATGAAGTACAAGGGGTCGGACCTTCACCTCAAAGTCGGACTGGCTCCTTCGATGCGGCTGGCCGGGGTGCTTCGCCAGATGCAGTTGCCGGCTCTCTCCGAGTCGGACATGGAGCGTTTGATGTTCCCGCTCCTGACCCCTCGGCAGAAGCAGATTCTTGAGGATACGGGAGGAGTCGACTTTGCACACATCGTCGTCGATGCCAATGGCGACGAGACGCGATTTCGTGTGAACCTGTTCCGGCAACGAGGCAAGTTGAGTCTGGTCGCGCGGCGCGTCAACACCTCGATCCCTGACTTCGAAGGGCTCGGACTGCCGCCGGTTCTCGGCGAGATCGCCAAGCACGACCAGGGGATCATCATCCTCGCCGGCGTTACGGGATCGGGAAAGTCGACGACGATCGCCTCGATGCTCCAGTACGTCAACCGGACCGAACGCTGCCACATCGTCACCATCGAAGACCCGATCGAGTTCACGTTCAAAGACGACAAGTCCATCATCAATCAGCGAGAAGTTGGTATCGACGTTTGCGACTGGGACACGGCTCTGAAGCACGCGGTGCGGCAGGATCCCGATATCATCCTCGTGGGTGAGATGCGTGACCGCGACACGTTCAACGCCGCCTTGCACGCGGCCGAAACTGGCCACCTGGTGTTCGGGACGATTCACGCGTCGAGCGCGCCGTCGACCATCAGCCGGATTCTTGACCTGTTTCCCCAGGATATGCACGCCGCGATGCGGCAGAACCTGGCGTTCAACCTCAAGGCCGTCATCGCGCAAAAACTTTTGCCGACCACGAAGGAGCTCGCCGAAAAGGGGATCACGCGCATTCCGACCGTCGAGATCATGCGAATGAATCCGACGGTGCGAAAACTGATCCTCAACGAGGAAGACATCAAACTCGCCGACGCCATCCGACTCGGTCGCGAAGAAGGGATGCAGGACTTCACGGATAGCCTCAAAGACCTCGTCCAGTCGGAGAAAATCGAACGGGCCACAGCTTTCGAGGTCGCGCCGAACCCCGAGTCGCTCCGCATGGCGCTGAAGGGCATTCAGGTCGCCCAGCCTGGTATCCTCTGATCGCGGGAGGCTCGAATTCCAGGCGAGAGCGTCGTTCCGCCGTCCGGCTGTTCCTGGGTCGCCCCCCAGCCAGGGGCCAGCGCCTGCTAAGTCGCTGGCCTGTGACAGACGGCGGCCTTTCGTGAGAGATTCCTAGCGGTTATTGTGTGTGCTCTTGAAGAATCGCGACACGTGAATTACCCCTCGCGACATTGATCTAAGGACTCCTTCGAGATGCTTCGTCCGCGCCTTCTTCTGGCGATCCTTCTGCTGCTGACCCTCGGCATGACGTCCAGTGCCGACGCCGCCGAGCTGGGCGGCCCGCTGCTGGCGCAATCGTCGTCACTCGTTCGCGGACCGGGCCTCTACTTGAACCTGTTCAAGTTTGTCCCGGTCGTCTTGATCTATCTCCTCTGGACCTGGACGACTTGGTGGGTGGACGATGACTGCAAGGAGCTGAACAACCTCCGCTTCGAAATGTGGAACTCCGTCGTCTTCGCCTCGGGTGTTCTCGGATTTGCGATGATCTGGCTGATCCCGTTTTATTTCCTGGGCATCATCCTGCTGTTGCTCGCGTATTTCGTGCCTCTGTTCACCTATGTGTACTCTCGCAACCAGACCGTGCCCGACGACCGGAAGGTCCTGACGCCCTATCACCTCGGTGAAGTGGCCAATGGGCTCCTCCGCAGAGCCGGGATCAAGCCGATCTTCAATCGGGGCGAATCCGGCATGGACCATGCCGGACCGCCAATCGTCTTTATCGGCAAGGGCATGGGCAACCAGAAACCCGACCCGACCCGAATCGAACGGGCCGAGCAATCGCCGTCGTACATCTCTGCCAAGGAGCTCGTGTACGACGCGATTCTTCGACGCTCGACCGATATTCACCTGGAACCGACCGCCGAGCAACTCTCGGTGCGGTATCGGATCGACGGAATCTTGCATGCGGCCGAGCCGTTCGACCGGCCCACGGGCGACGCGGTCATCAACATTTTCAAGATCCTCTCGGCGATGGATATCTCCGAGAAACGCAAGCCGCAGGACGGTTCCTTCGCCGCCAAGCTCGAAGGACGCGAGATCGACTTCCGCGTGGCCACCTCCGGCTCGAAGGCCGGCGAAAAGATGGTCATGCGAATTCTCGATAACGCCGCCACGGTCGCCAAGCTCGAAGAAGTCGGCTTGCGGCCCAAGATGGTGCAGCAGATTCGTGACCTCGCCACGCAGCCCCACGGCATGATCCTCTGCTGCGGGCCGACCGGTTCGGGCAAGAGCACCACGCTCTACGCCTGCCTCCGCGAGATCGACCGCTACCAGCGCAACATCATCACGGTGGAAGATCCGATCGAGTATCACATCGACAACATCACCCAGATGGAGATCAACACCAAGGCTGGCCAGACCTTTGCCGGCAGCTTGCGATCGATTCTCCGTCAGGACCCCGACGTGATCATGATCGGCGAAATCCGAGACCAGGAAACGGCCACGATCGCCTGCCAGGCGGCCACCACCGGCCACATGGTCTTCTCCACCGTGCACGCCAACGACACGGTCACCGCGCTTTTCCGACTCCTCGACCTGGGCGTCGAGCCGTTCATGATCGCCTCGGCCCTGACGGCCGTGCTCGGTCAACGACTCGTGCGGGTCCTTTGCGAAACCTGCAAGGAACCGTACAAGCCCAAGCCCGAGTTCCTCGAAAAGGCGAACCTGCCGGCCGACAAGGTCGACGTGTTCTATCGCCCGCCGGAGAACCCGCAGCAAGTTTGCCCGGCGTGCGGCGGTACCGGCTACATCGGCCGCACCGGGATCTTCGAGCTGCTCGTGATTACCGAGGCGATGCGCGACATGATCCGAGAGAATCCGTCGATCAACGCCATCAAGGCCGAGGCCCGCAAGAACGGGATGATCTACCTTCAGGAGGACGGCCTCCGACAGGTCATCCAGGGTAAGACATCGATCAAGGAATTACTGCGGGTCGTCAAGTAGCCGGTCTCGAGACGGCTCACGATGGCGGACCGCTCCAGCGAATCCCAACGACCGAGGAGTCCCGACGATGCCGCCTTGGGTGATTGACGCGGTCATCACCGTTCTAATCCTGGGAATGACCTACGCACTGACCAGCGAAGGCCTCTGGGGCGCCGTGCTGGTTTTCTTCAATGTCTTGTTCTCAGCCCTCATCGCCTTGAACTTCTACGAGCCGCTGGCGCAACTGCTGGCGACCAACGTCTCGGCGATGTCGAGCTGGGCTGATGTGCTCTGCCTGATGGGCATCTTCCTGATCACCTTGATTATCCTCAAGGTCACGACGGAAAGCATCGCGCCGTCCATGGTCCGGTTTCCCCCGGCCGTGTATCAGATCGGCCGCTTGGTCTTCGGTCTGGCCGGAGCCTGCGTGACCGCCGCGTTCCTGCTCCTGGCCTTTCATACCGCGCCGGTCAGCCGGCACATGTTCGGCGTGATCGACTACAAGTACAAGCCCCCGTGGGGCTGGGGATTCGATCACAAGCTGCTCGGGTTCTTCCAGTATTCAACGGGAAACATTTTCACTCGATTCGGCAGCGGTCTCGGGCGGCCCGGAACCGAATATGCCGACACCTACGTGTTCGACCCCCGAGGCGCCTGGCTCATCGACCACCAGAACGCGCGTCCCTTCCCAACCAGCGGCGAAGGAAAGGTTCCGGATCCCGTGGCTGGGGCGAGCGCCTCGAGTGGAGAGAGCCAGGGGGGCGGTGGTCAAGGCGAAGGGATGCCGGGCGCTCCCGGACAAATGGAGGGCATGCCAGGAGGACAGGCTGCGGGCCCCGGAATTCCAGGAGGCACAGCGGGCGCGGCCGTCGGGATCGCTCCCACGAACTAAATGGGTCGGACCCAGGCCCAACGGCGAGGGTCGGGATTCCGCAATTGGGATACCCGACCCCTTTGCGTCGAGCGACCTCGACGTTCGTTTCAGGACGACAATCGCCTCGCAACGAGTCGCCTCACTGATCCGAGGTTGAGGGAGGGGTGGCCTTCGCGAGTCTCGGGTCAGTTCGTCTGTCGAGGAGCTGGAAGTTCGGACGATCGGTGCCAGGCGTGGCCTGTTGAACGATTCGGTACGTCGCAACCTGGCCCGTTTCGGTTTCGAAGACATAAAGGGGGGCCCAGCCTTCGCTTCGGAAGCCGAGGCTGGCGGTGGTCATGAGGAAGTGGGGGTTCATTCCCGGTTTGATTTCGAAGTCGCGCACAAGGTCGCGCTCGGCCCAGTCCGTGAGCATCTCGATGCCACTGGCGGTCTGCTTGTAAGTAGGTACCGAGGCCAGCAGTCGTCCGTTAGTATAATTCAGGTAGTAAATCGCGTCCTGCGCGACCTGGATATTCAGTTTGTTTCGCTCGACGGCGATGGGACCAGAGGTGACGATTCGGTCGTTCCAGCGGTCGGTACCGTCAGCCAGGAGCCTGGGGAGCCGAGCCGAGGCCAGGCTCCAGCCCAGGGCCAGGCCCGCCACCACGGCCAATCCAAGACAAAGTTGAGGGCGTCGCTGGATCATGGTCGAGGAACTCCGTTTCCGATCGACGGGTCGGCGGCAATGCGCGGATGGCGGGCATTGTGCGCCACAGCCCACTCGACGTCTAGAGCGAACCGCCCAGGGGCGGGCTCGACCCAAGGGAGGTCAATACGGATGCTGAGCCAGGTCGCGACTCTCGTCGGGGCGATCGTGTGCCTTCAGGTGCCGCCTCCAACCGCCTCGAACGACGCTTCACTCGCGTTGCAGGCGGAATTCCAGGCGGTCCTCGATCGCGAGTCCTCGGCCCTTTCGGCGCTCGCCAAACGTCTAGTTGCCGAGGGGAAGTCGGCGGAGGCCGATGGAGTGCGCGATCGGATCGAGCCGGAACCCCCTCGGGACGGTCCGGTCCGGTTCGAGCCGCTTCCCGAGTTTGTGCCGTCGCCATCGAAGGGCCTGGCGAACCGACCCGTCGAACCCGACGAGGCTCGGTCGATCCGAAGCGCTTCCGCCAAGGCGCTGTTCGAACTCGCAAGCAAGGCCGCCGCGCGCGGTGTCGATCGCTTCGCTCTCGCCGACGAATGCCTGCGCGCGGTTCTCAAGCGCGACCCGAACCATCGCGAGGCGCGCCGTCTGCTCGGCTACGTCGAGTACGATGGCGGCTGGGCCACGCCGTTCGCGGCCGATCTGCTCGCCAAGGGGCAGGTGCTCCACCCCAAGTTCGGCTGGGTCTCGGAAGAATGGGTGCCCCACCTGGATCGCGGAGAGTTGCCCGGCACGCGGTTCATCCGGGGCAAGCCGACCGACTGGCTCCCCGCGGAGCAAGCCGACGCCCTTCGCAGTAGCTTCAAACGGCCCTGGCAGATCACGACCGAGCATTTCGAGATCCGGACCAATGCGCCGCTCTCGGAGTCAATCGCCTTCGGCCGTCGCCTGGAAGTCCTGCACGACGTGTTTTTCTCGCTCTTTGCCGACGCCATCGGCCGCGAGAATCTGCCTTTGGCCCAGCGATTCGACCATCCCAGCTTAAAGCCAGTTCCGCCTCGAACCAGGCACCAGGTCTGGTATTTCGCCGACAAGAGCCAGTACGTCGCATTCTTCCGCGACCAACTTCACCAGGATGAATCGTTGAGCCTGGGTTTCTACATGCCGCCAAGGGAGGCGCGTGCCCGAAAAATTCCCGCGAGGAGCTACTTTTACCGCGACAACCAGAGCCCCATCGACGCCGAGGCGACGCTGTATCACGAAGCTTCGCACCAGCTTCTGTTCGAGTCGGCCGGAACGGCGCGTTACGACCAGAATCCGGCGGACTTCTGGGTCTGGGAAGGACTCGGCACCTACTTTGAGACGCTTGTGCCACAGCCCGACGGCTCGATCCAGATCGGTGGCCTCGTGGGACGTCGCATCGACGAAGCCTTCCGTCGCATCGTGGAGAATGGGAATTACGTCCCGATCTCCGATCTCGTCGCGCTCAATCGAGACCGCTACCTCAATGGCGACCACGGCAACGCGGTTTACCTGCATTACCCCGAGTCGATGGCCCTGGTGATCTTCCTGATGCATCACGACTCGGGCAAGTACCGCGAGCGCTTCCTCGACTACGTTCGAGACGCCTACGAAGGACGCATCGGCGGTGGCCGATCTCTGGAATCACATCTCGCCGTGCCCTATCGAACGCTCGACGCCGAGTTTCTTGCCTTTCTCAAGGCGGCGGACGCGCGCCGGGATCGCTGACGAGGAGCGAGTCTTCCCTGACCGATCGCCCGACGCGAAAACAGCCAGGACGGCTCACACGCCGGAGAAAGACGCGAGCCGTTCCGGCTGTTCGATGATCGGGAAACGATTCGCGGCTTACTCGCCGACGTAAGGGAGCAACGCCATGTAGCGGGCTCGCTTCACGGCGTCGCTGGCGGCGCGCTGGAAGGCCGCGCAGTTGCCGCTTCCCTTGCGCGAGAACATCTT
>CAZRGV010000196.1:0-9244 GCA_964599655.1 uncultured Isosphaeraceae bacterium
GGTCTCGCAGGGCCGACGCCAGCGCGGGGCTCGCCCCCGAGGTCGAGACGGTCAGGGTCAACGGCCCCTCTCGCCAGACGGCCGGCAAAGTCACGTCCCCCAGCTCCGGCTCGCTCGCCGTGTTGACCCAGACGCCCGCCGTTCTGGCGTCGGCCACGACCTGGCGGTTGACCTCGGGTGAGGCCGCCGCGACGGCCAGGACCACGCCTTCCAGATGCGAGGGCCGGTACGCCTCGGCTCGCACCTCCAGGCCCGACGGCCAGGCCCCCTCGAACGTCTTCGCCGCCGGATCGACGCCGATCACCCGCGCCCCCGCCGCCACCAGCCCCGACGCCTTCCGACGCCCCACCCACCCCAGGCCCACCACCAGCACCGTCCGCCCCGTCAGGTCGATCTCGATGGGGTACGAAGGCATGAGCACAAGATCCTAACCGCAAATGCAAAGCCTGGTTGACTAACAAATGTTGTAGGCTGGGCACCGCCCGCCGATCTCGGCTTCGAGGACGCAGTCGCGGTTTGGTCCGGAAGGCCCCCTTCCGGGCCACTCGGTTTCAGAACTCGCGTTCCTCGACCGGGCCGACGGGCCAACGCAGCAGGGGCTCGCTGACGGATTTGGTGAAGCCGAGCGAGCGGGCCAGGGCGATCGAGGCGGTGTTGTCGGAGGCGGCCGACCAGAGTGGGATCTTGCCTCGCTCGTGGATGATGTGCTGGATCAAGGCGCGGGCCGCGATCCGGCCCAGGCCGAGCCGGCGATAGTGGGGCATCGTGTAGACGGCGATCGCGTCGAACCGCTCGGTCTGGTCGAAGATCCAGGCCATCGACGCGAAGACGGTTCGCCAAGGGCGTCGCATTGTATACGGCAGCCCGAACGCCGCGGCATGTTCGAGCAGTTCGGGGTAGCTCGTCCAGGCGCGGAGGGCCCACGGAGGAGTCGTGTCCATGAAGGTCAGCAGGTCGATGCGGTCCAGTCGCCGGATCTTGATGCCGGGCGGCGGAGGGGACGGGTCGTCGCGGGGAGGGTCGAACCAGGTTTGAACCTCAGCGCGCTCGACCTCGCCGACCGTGGCGCGGATCCAGGGCTCCCACTCGTCGGGGGCCACCAGGGCGAATCGTCCCCCTCGGGCCGCCAGCCAGGGGATGGCCGGGCCCGGTCGGCCGACGGCGAACGCCTCGCGACAACCGTCGCCGGGCCGGATCAGGATCGCGGTCCGCGGTCGCTGGCAGTTGTCGACCCAGACTCCTTCGCGCTGGAAGAGCAAGGCATGCCGAAGCGCGAGCAGACCGGGCCCTTCCTCCTGAGCCAGTGTCTCCAGCAGGTGCCGGCGCGCTCGCTCCGCCACCGAGACCAGATGGACCATTGCCCACGCCCCTTGCCTTGCTCGTTTCGAGGCCCGGCGGCCGACCACTCCCGCCGATCGTCCGGCAACCGGCGAGGGCGGGACCACCCGCCTGTCCCGTCTTCATCATACGCGCAACCTCCCCGGCGGTGAATCGAACGACCCGGCGCTCGGACCAAGAATTCCTCCCGGAGCGCCCCCTGGCCTCGATCCGATCCGAGGCCAGCGCTGGCTCCGTCGAGGGCCGTCGGTTAGGCTGGCGATCGAGAATTCCACCCTCCGTCGAGGCGAACCCGGAGCAGGCACCATGTCGGAGCCCCAGCGTTTCGGAAGGCGCGCGTTTCTTCAGGTCGTGGGCGGCGCGGTCGGCGCCTCGGTCCTGGCCCACGGCCGGTCGAGAGCCATGCCGGGAGCGCCCCTCCCGGCGAAACGCTCCGCCGAGCTTCCCGCGACCGCCTTGACGCGAGGTCCGAAGGCCCACTTCTTCGGCTATTACGAGAAGTGCCCCTGGAGCGCCGACGGGCGTTACATCGCCGCGCACGAGATCGGCTTCTGCGACCGCCAGCCCAGGCCCGGCGAGCCGGTGACCATCGGCGGCGTCGACCGCGACCGGTTCCTCCCGCTCGACGAGACCGTCGCCTGGTCGTGGCAACAAGGGGCGATGCTTCAGTGGCTCGGCTCGTCCCCCGACCGGACGATCATCTACAACGGTTTGGACGACGGCCGATATGTCGCCCGCATCCGCAACGTCGAGACGGGCCAGACCCGCACCCTGCCCCGGCCGATCTACGCCGTCAGCCCCGACGGCCGGCACGCCGTCTCGCTCGACTTCGACCGGCTCAACCGGCTTCGACCCGGCTACGGCTACATGGCGATTCCCGAGCGTGACAAGGACGTCGCCGCGCCCGAGAATGCCGGCATTGACACGATCGACGTCGAATCGGGCGAGAACCGGCTGTTGATCTCGCTGGCCTGGGCGGCGTCGAACGCCCCCGACGACCGGTTCCGCAACGCCCACCACTGGTTCAACCACCTTCAGTTCAGCCGCTCGGGCCGCCGCTTCGCGTTCCTCCACCGCTGGCGAGACCCCGAGAAAACCAACCGGTACACCCGCCTCTACACGGCCAACCTCGACGGCACCGACCGCCGCCTCGTCTGGGATCACGACATGGTCTCGCACTACGACTGGCTGGACGACCAGACGATTCTCGCCTGGACCCAGACCCCCAGGCTCGGCCCCCACTTCTACCTCAAGGACATCCTCAGCGGCGAGAGCCGGATCATCGGCGACGGGATCCTGAACGTCGACGGCCATTGCTCGTTCTCGCCCGACCGCCGATGGATCCTGAACGACACCTATCCCGACCGCGACCGGCTCCAGCACCTGATGCTCTATCGGTTCCCCGACGGCCCGAGAATCGACCTCGGCGCGTTCCTCGAACCACCCCAGTTCGCCGGCCCGTTCCGCTGCGACCTGCACCCTCGATGGAACCGCGACGGCTCGCAGGTCTGCTTCGACTCGACCCACGAGGGCCAGATGCGACAGCTCTACGTGGTCGACGTCTCGTCGATCACCAAGCCCTGACGCGTCTTGTCGATTCGCACGCTTGCTTCACCCCGTGTCGGATCGAGTCGACAAGGGTTTTGCAACAATGCGAAACCAAATACGACAGGGGTCCGTTTTGTCAAATCGAGCGTGGTTCCGGTCGGCGAGGCCAGGGCCGACGCGGCCCGGCGCCATCGGCGGGGCGGCTGGGACGGTCCTCTCGACGATGCGTTTCCACCCTTTGGAACGCACGTTCGACCAATCTAGAATTCATGTAAACATACAACCGATGACAAGGGAATCCCCCGGTCGGAACGAACGGGGGATGGGCGGCGGGGCGAACGAACGGCGAGCGGATCAGGCTGCGACCGGCCAGGACGGCCAGCGCGCCTCGTCGTTATCGGGCGGTTCGCTTCGAGTCGTCCAAAAGCGCCCGGGCCCCGTCGATCACGCGGTCCCACTGGAAGGCGGGGCCGGGGTCGACCTTGTTGGTCTGGACGTGGTAGTGGCCGAGAAGCCCCTGGTAGTGTTCGAGGGCGTCGTCGGGCAGCTTATGGGGGATCAGGGCGCCCGAGGCGTCTCGGGGGTAATCGACCTTGATCTTGGGGAAGATCGTCGCGAGGGTGGCGGTCAGGCGGATCAGGGCGTCGTACTGTTCGGGCGTCAGGTCGTACTGGCGGAGCGACTGGCCCTGGATGGTGCCGACGATTGGCTCGTTGCGGATGGGGCGGAGGCTGGCGCTTGGGTTCTTGAAGCCGGCCTGGTCGTTGCCGCCGGGAACGTTGAGGCGGATCTGGCCGGAGTCGTCGGCGCGGTACCAGTCCTTGAGCGGGTTGTCGCCGTTGACCGGAAAGGCCCCGATGTTGGCGATCTCGATGCCGATGGATCGGCTGTTGGCGATGGTCGCGTGCCAGGCCGACTCTTTCAGGTCCATCGTCTGGTAGAGCGTGCCGTCGAGGTCGAGCATGAACTGGACGCTCAGGCCGCGCTTGTCGTGGAGGATCTCGAAGCAGGTGCGGCTGGTGCCTCGGGCGTCGAAGTGGATGACGAACTGGTCGACGACCTCCTGGAGCAAGGGAAGGTCCCAGCCTCCGCCTCGAACGCGCTCGATCTGATCGGGGGTGAGGCCGCGCCGTCGGAGTCCGAACCGGGTGGGCGAGCGGAGCCCGGCGGCCTTCGACGCCTCCCAGCCCGCCTCGGGCAACGGCACGAACCGGCGCTCGACGCGATAGGCGTCGTAACCGCCCGGGTCCATCCAGAGGACCACGGGTGTCGTCGTGTGAACGAGCTGGCCGCAGACGACGATCTCATCCCCACGGCGTTCCAGCCGCTGGCCGATCCGGGGCTCGTCGGCCCTCGCCATCGAGGAAACCAGCGGCGACGCCAGCCACCCAGGCCCGAGCACCAGCGGCAGGCCAAGGCAAACGCCCAGGGTCCGGAAGATCGTCGCGAAACGGTGATGAGGCCATGACATGGAAAAATCTCACCTGGCCCGTCGAGGCCCGATTCCAGGGCGGGAACTCCCTGAGAAACGAGCCGGCGACGGAATTCGGGGCCCGTCCGGGCGGCCTTGCCCGAAACCGTGTTCCAGACTCTTGTTGAGGCTATCGGCGGAAGGCATTGGTATCGCGGCCGAGGGGTCGGCGTCAAGACGTTCGGCCCGGAAACGCCGCGGGGTCTTCGGCGATCGACCATTCCGCCATGGATTCCGCTGGAATACGGCCGACCGATCGGTCAGAATTGGCGGAGCCCTCGTCGCCATCCGCCTCTCCGAACGAATCACGAGTCCGCAACGTCGAACCGGCCCGCGAGCGCGAACGATCTCTCGAGGCCCGGATTCCTGAGCGAGTTCCGTCGAGTCGAGCGAGCCATCCTGGAGGTCTCCGACGTGGAAGCGAAGCAGCCCCCGGCGGGAGGTTCCCCCCCCAACCCCAACAAGGCCGACGAGGGCCTGGGCGCCATTCTGATTCAGAATCAGTTGCTGACCCCCGAACAGCTCGAAACGGCCAGGGCCTACGCCAGGGACCGAAGCTGCAACCTGCGCCACGCGATTCTCGAGTTGAACCTGATCTCGGCCGAGCGGCTCAACGCGCTGGCGTTCGAGCACCTCTCGGCTCTGGCCAACGGGGGAAGTGTTTCAAAAGGCACGGACCTCGGGTCGATCGCGCCGTTGCAGCCCGACCGGGCGAAGCTCGAGCGGGATATCCGGGCCGAGCTGAAGGCCACCGCCGAAAAAGGCTCGGCTCCCGACTTGCTGGACCTGATTGTCGACCGGGCGCTGGACTGCCGTGCGACCGACATCCACTTCGACCCGATGGAAGGGCGCTACCGGCTCCGCTACCGGATCGACGGCCAGCTTCATGAGATCCTGGACCTGAGCCTGAGCCTCAGTCATGCCGTCATCAGCCGGATCAAGGTGGTGTCGAGCCTCAAGCTGGTCGAGCGACGGCACGCGCAGGACGGCCACTGGACGATCGAGCGCAACGGCCGGTCGCAAACCTTGCGGATCTCGACGCTGCCGACCGACCTGGGAGAGCGAGTCGTACTCCGGGTTCACGAGGCGCTGGCCATGGCGATGGGGTTCTCCCAGCTCGGCCTCTTGCCCGAGCAGGTGGACCTGCTCTGCGACCTGACGACCCGGCCCTACGGGGCGATCCTGGTTGGCGGGCCGGTCGGCACGGGCAAGACCACCACCCTGTACAGCAGCCTGCGGCACGTCAACGTCCCGACGCGCAACCTGATGACGATTGAAGATCCGATCGAGTACCGAATTCCCGGCGTCAACCAGGTGAGCGTCGACCCGCACACCGGCCTGACCTTCGCCGACGGCCTGCGGGCCATCTTGCGGCAAGACCCCGACGTCCTGATGATCGGCGAGATCCGCGACGAGGAAACCGCGAAGATCGGCATCCGGGCCGCGCTGACGGGCATCCTGGTGATGAGCACGATTCACGCCGCCAACGCCGCCAGCACCATCGCCACGCTGTTCCACTACGGCATCCCCGGCTACGTGATGGCGGGCGCCTTGCAGGGGGCGATCTCCCAGCGCCTGGTGCGCCGGATCTGCCCCTACTGCCGGATCAGCTACGAGGCCGACGAGCTGACCCTCAAGGCCCTCGACCTCGACCCGGCCGAGCACAAGGGGCGGATCCTCCACCGCGGCAAGGGGTGCAACGCCTGCTTCCAGACCGGCTACCTCGGCCGGACCGGCGTCTTCGAGATCATGCCCAACACCGACCTGATCCGCGAGCTGATCATCACCCAGACCACCCGCGAAGTCCTCGAACAGGTCGCCCGCGACGAGGGGATGAAAACCATCAAGCAATGCGCGATCCAGAGAGTCCTGGACGGCACGACCACCGTCGAGGAACTCCACCGGATCACGATCTGAGACGGAATCGCTCGGATCGGTGGTCCTTCGTGGGGTGGGCACGGCCCACCGATCTCCTAGTGTCGCAAGGGGTTTGGTGGGCCGTCCCACCCTGCGGGAAGCGCGGTTTCGGGCGAGGCACGTCTCAGGTCAGGGCCCACCAGACCATCAGCCCCAGGGCGACCATTCCGGCGATGACCCAGAGGATCGTGCGGATGAGAAGCCGGTAGCTCATCTCGCGGTCGTGGTGGGAATGATCGTGGTGCGTTTCCATCGCGCGTGTCCCTTTCCGACAGACCTCGCCATGCCCCGCGCTTCAACGTCGAGCGGCGGGTTCCGACCCACCTTGAGATCTTAACAGATTTTGTACTCGTCCTGGACATGCCTGCGGCACGGTCCTGGAACGGAATCCGTTCCAAGATTCGCCGCAAGCCGGCAAGGCGGCCCACCAGGGACTCCTTGCGTCGTCCGTTGGCCATTCGCCGCGCGGGAAACCGGATCATGCGACCGCCTGTTCACGACCTCAAACAGGGCGAGCGACGCCGCGCCGTGTTCCACGGAATCGCCCGGAACCGCCGTCTTCCGGAGGGTGGGCGATGCCCCCTCTTCGAGAATCGGTAAATTCCAATGATTGCGTATCAGATTTTGAGTAGATCTTGCAAGGCGTAAACGTCGAGCTCGCCCTGTCGCAGGCGTTCGAGAGCGGCGACGGCGGCGCGTGCGGCGTTGATCGTGGTGATGCAGGGGACGCCGTGGCTGACGGCGGCGGCTCGGATGCGGCCCTCGTCGGTGCGGGCCCCCTTGCCGCTGGGGGTGTTCACGATCAGGGCAATCGCGCCGTTGGCCAGGTGATCGAGCAGGTTCGGGCGTCCTTCGTGAATCTTCCGGACGGTCTCGACGGCGATGCCGTGCTCGGCCAGGGCGCGGGCGGTTCCACTGGTGCACATCAGCGGATAGCCCATCGCGGCGAACCGTGCGGCGATGGGCACGGCCGCCTGTCGGTCGCGGGCCGCGACGCTCATGAACACGGTCCCCGACATCGGCAAGGCGCTCGAGGCGCCCATCTGGCTCTTGGCGAACGCGGCGGCGAAGTCGGGCGCGATACCCATGACCTCGCCGGTCGACCGCATCTCGGGGCCGAGCACGATGTCGACGCCGGGGAACTTGGCGAACGGGAAGACGCTCTCCTTGACCGAGACGTAACGGGCGGCTCGCTCGCCGGTGATCCCCTGGTCCTCGAGCGAGCGGCCGACCATGACCCGCGACGCCACCTGGGCCAGGTTCAGGCCGGTGGCCTTCGACACGAACGGGACCGTCCGCGACGCTCTCGGGTTCACCTCAAGGACATAGATCTCTCCACCTTTCACCGCGTACTGAATGTTCATCAAACCACGGACCTTGAGCTCCTCGGCCAGGGCGTAGGTTTGTTGCTTGAGCCGCTCGACGATTTCGGGCGAGAGGGAAAAGGGCGGGATGGCGCAGGCGGAGTCGCCCGAGTGGATGCCGGCCTCCTCGATGTGTTCCATCACGCCGCCGACGACGGTGCGGACGCCGTCGCAAACCGCGTCGACGTCGACCTCGGTGGCGTCTTCGAGGAACTTGTCGATCAGGACCGGGTGGTCGGGGCTGGCGTCGACGGCCTCGGCCATGTAGCGGGCGAGGCTCGGCTCGTCGTAGACGATCTCCATGGCCCGGCCGCCGAGCACGAAGCTGGGGCGGACCACGACCGGGTAGCCGATCCGCTCGGCGACGCGGCGGGCGGCCTCGTAGCTGGTGGCCGAGTCGCTGGGGGTTTGCTTCAGGCGGAGTCGGTCGATAATCGCGCGGAAGCGGTCGCGGTCTTCGGCCAGGTCGATCGAGTCGGGGCTGGTGCCGATGATCGGCACGCCGGCCGCCTCCAGCGCCTTGGCGAGGTTCAAGGGGGTCTGGCCGCCGAACTGGACGATCACGCCCTGGGGCTTGACGCGCTCGCAGATGTTCAACACATCCTCGACGGTCAACGGTTCGAAAAAGAGGCGGTCGGAGGTGTCGTAGTCGGTGCTGACGGTTTCGGGGTTGGAGTTGACCATGACCACCTCGAAGCCGTCGTTCTTGAGGGCGAAGGCGGCCTGGCAGCAGCAGTAGTCGAACTCGATTCCCTGGCCGATCCGGTTCGGCCCGCCGCCGAGAATGACGATGCGAGGGCGATCGCCGACGCGTGACTCATCTTCGGATTCATACGTGGAGTAATAATAGGGGGTCACCGCCTCGAACTCGGCGGCGCAGGTGTCGACGAGCTTGAAGACGGCCTCGATGCCGCGACGCTTGCGATCGCGGCGGACCTCGGCCTCGCTGACGCCCCAGAGGTGGGCGAGCTGCCGGTCGGAGAAGCCGTTGCGCTTGGCCTCTCGCACCAGGGCGTCGGGGGCGTCGTCGAGGCTTCCGGCCTCGCGGAGCCGGCCTTCGAGCAGGACGAGCTCGCGGATATTGGCGAGGAACCAGGGGTCGATACCGGTCAGGGCGTGAATCTGGTCGAGGTCCATGCCGGCGAGCATCGCGTAGCGGAGATACCAGACACGCTCGCTGTTGGGGGTGGCGAGCTTGGCCTTGATCTCGTCCTCGGTGGGCGGGTTATCGGTGCCCCAGCGATCCTTCTTGTCGCAGCCGAGCCCGAACCGGCCGACCTCGAGCCCTCGCAGGGCCTTTTGCAGGCTCTCGCGGAAGGTGCGGCCGATGGCCATGACCTCGCCGACCGACTTCATCTGGGTGGTCAGGGCCGCGTCGGCCTCGGGGAACTTCTCGAAGGCCCAGCGGGGGACTTTCGTGACCACGTAATCAATCGTCGGCTCGAAGCAGGCGGGGGTTTCGCGGGTGATGTCGTTCCTGAGCTCGTCGAGCCGGTAGCCGACGGCCAGCTTGGCGGCGATCTTGGCGATCGGGAAGCCGGTGGCCTTGCTGGCCAGGGCGCTGCTGCGGCTGACGCGGGGGTTCATCTCGATGACGACCATGCGG
>CAZRGV010000197.1:0-9211 GCA_964599655.1 uncultured Isosphaeraceae bacterium
TGGCCGAGCAGCGGGTGGAGAACATCCCGGTGACCACCTGCCAGATGGTCGCCGAGGAACGGGTTCAGCCGTACGAGGTTCGCACCTGCGAGATGGTGGCCGAGCAGCGGGTGGAGAACATCCCGGTGACCACCTGCCAGATGGTCGCCGAGGAACGGGTTCAGCCGTACGAGGTTCGCACCTGCGAGATGGTGGCCGAGCAGCGGGTGGAGAACATCCCGGTGACCACCTGCCAGATGGTCGCCGAACAGCGCGTGGAACGGGTGCCGGTTCAGACGTGCCGGATGGTGGCCGAGACGGTGACCCGACAGGTGCCGGTGACGGTCTGCGAGCAGGTGCCGGTGACCTTGACCCGTTGCGTGGCCCGCTGCGTGGCGAAACAGGTTCCGGTCCAGCAGTGCACGATGGTGCCGGTGGCCGTGCCGGCCTGCCTGACCTGCACGACCTCGGTGGTGACGCCCACGACCCAGATCATCGATCCTTGATCTGAGGCCAATTCCCGAAAAAAACAGGGCGGTTTCGCCCTCTCCACCCCGACCAACGACGTGCACCGTTGGTCGGGGTGGCTGTTTTTTTGGGGCGGTCCGGCCCGTGTCGGAACTCGGCGCGATCAGCTAGGCTCGACACGGATGATCCGGTGGTCGATGGAATGCCGTCGACCCTTCGGCGAGTTCTTGTCGAAGATGCCGAGGCCGAGGTTGCCACAAATCGGGATATGTTGCGGCTGGCGGATGTCGAAGCCTTCGGTTCCGAAGGGGTCGGCCACGAGTTTGCCGACGGCGCCGACGCCGGGGACGCCCATCGCCTTGCGCTTGGCGTCGATGATATCCCACTCGATGTGATCCATGGCGACGGGATCGGTCGCCAGGAGCAGGGCGTTGTACTCCCAGACGAACTCGGGATTCGCGCCAAAGGGGCCTTTCTGCCAGACGCCCTTGATGCCGTCCATGATGTGGAGGACGCACTTCTTGCGGAGGATCGGGTGGGAGACGACCTGCGGAATGAACTGGTTGCAGGAGTTGGTGTCGGGGGAGCTGTGCGACCGGGAGACGTTGTTGACGAGGCCGTGGCTCATGTTCTTGAGGGCGCCGGTCACGCCGGCCGAGCCGTGGTCCTTCAGGACGGGCAAGAGGACCAGCTTGTTGACGCGACGGGTGACGAGCAGGCCGAGATGGGATCGGTAGCAGCGTTCATCCTTGGGGTCCTGGCCGCGACCGACGAGTTCCATGGTCATGAACTCGTCGGGGTCGTAACCGGCAACCGGGTCGTTCCGTCCGGGCCAGGCGATCTGGAGCTGCGAGGGATCGTCCTCGGGGGTCAAACCGCCCCAGAGGACGCCATCGGGAACGGCCTCGTGCATCCCGGCCTTCATGAAGTCCAGCTTGTAGCGCTCGAAGACGATCATGTCCTTCTTCTTGACGCCCGCGGATTCGAGGCCGTCGATGACCTCGAGCATCAGCTCGCTGGAGGAGTTGGCGAGCGGGTTGCCGACCGGGTTCATCTTGATGCCGACGACGTCGCCGGGCTCGAAGAAGGTGCGCCAGGCCTCGACCGGATCGTCGGCGCCGGTCAGCTCGACCATGCCTCGGCCGAGCGTCGTCCTGATCGCGTCGCGGTTCTTGACGCCGTTCTGGATCATGGCCGGATTTCGGCATTCGATCACGCGACCCGGATAGGGGCCCGGCACGCCGAGACCGCCTTTTGGGGCGGCTCGACCCGGCGCGGCGGCGTCCTTCGGCTCCTGAGCCGAAACGAGCGTTCCGGCGAGCAAGGGCACGGAGGCCGCGGCTCCGGCCAGGAACTGGCGACGATGCAATCCGCCACAAGGATAAGGTTTCCGAGGCATGTCCGGGCCCTCCTAAACTTCGCCGATGGGAGAAGGTATCCGTTCGGTTGGATTGCGGGAACGGGATCAGGCCCCCTCATCCTGCCCGATGAGCGGCGCCCTGGCCAGTCGTTTCCCGATCCTGGAGACGACCGATTCCGATTCCTTTCGTGGATCTCTTGCGGACGGCGCCGAAACTGGCCATCCTCGATGGAAACGGAGCGGGCCGAGCGGACGGCCGGCTCGACGGGATGACAGGGTTCCTCACGATGAGCGCGCCGCCGAAAGAGCACAAACCGTCGCTGGATTCTCCTGGAACGCGCTCGCGTTCCGGCTGGAAGTGGGTCGGTGCGTTGCTCGCCTTGGGTCTGATTCTGGCAGGCGCGGGGTGGCTGCTTCGGGGCTCGTACACGGCCTGGCGTGAGGCTCGGGCCGTTCGCGAGGCCCTGGAGGCGAAGTCGTACGACGAGGCCCTGGCCCGCGTCGAACACTGGCTGACACTCCAGCCGAACTCGGCCGAGGCGCATTATCTGAAGGGCTTGACGCTGCTGAAGCGGGAGGAGCCGCAGTCGGCGGTCAAGGAGCTGGACCAGGCCCGGACGCTCGGCTACCCCGAGCCTCCGCTGGAACGCCTGATCGGGATCATCATGGCCCGAGCCGGCCGGGCCGATCAGGCCGAGCCGATGCTGCTCAGGGCCCGGGAACGAAACCCAGGACCCGACCCGGAAGTCGACGAGGCGCTGGCGAAGGTTTACCTGGAAACCTACCGGTTCGGCGCCGCGCTCGAGGCGATCAAGCGATGGGGCGAAGCGGCCCCCGACGACCCGAAGGTCTACCTGTGGAAAGCCGAGGTCGATACGCGCATCGACGGCGGGCCGGGAGCGCTGGCGAACGACTATCGCGAGGCCCTGAAGCGCGACCCGAACCTGGACAAGGCCCGGCTCGGGCTGGCGGAGTCGTTGCAAGGGGAGGGCCGGCACGCCGACGCGGCGGCGGAGTACGACGTCTATCTCCAGCGAAACCCGAACGATGCCTCGGCCCACGCGGCGGCCGGTCGCAACGCGCTGGACGCCGGTCGGGAAGACGAGGCGATCCGCCAGCTCGATCGGGCCCTGGAACTCGCGCCGGAGAACGTGGAGGCGCTCGACGGCCGGGCGGCCATCGCCCTTCGACGCCGCGACTTCGCCGGGGCCCTGCCGCTTTTGGATCGGGCCATCACGCTCGACCCCTACAACCCGGAACTTCGCTATCGCCGGAGCCTGGCGCTCGACCGGCTCGGACGCACGCAGGAGGCTCGAGCCGAACGCGATGAGTCGGAACGGCTCCGGGGCGAGTTCGCCGAGATGGACAAGATTCGCAAGGCGCTGGTGAAGACACCCAACGATCTGGATCTTCAGTATCGCGCCGCGAAATGGCTCCTCGAACACGGCCACGAGGATGAGGGCCTGGTCTGGGCTCGCCGAGCGCAGGAGGCCGGGGGAAGCCATGCCCCGACGGCTCGCCTTCTGGCCGACTACTACGAGCGAAAAGGGGACCTCGGGCTGGCCAACTTCTACCGGCTCCAGGCCGGACCCGCCGCGTCGTCGCCCTGAGTGAAGTGGGTCACGAGCCGCGACGCCGGACCGGAATCGTCGGGACGGGCCGCCTTCCGAAAGGCGGCCAGCGTGCGTTCACCGAACCGGTTGCGCTGTTGGGGAATCGGTGAACGCTGGCCACCCTCCGGGAGGCGCGACAATCGGGGGATTGGGGCTCAGTCCTTGAGGTCGAAATCCGCGGTGTTCGACTGTTCCTTGACCTCAAAGCTGAGGCCGGACGTCTCGGCGAGGGAGTACTTCGAGGGTATCAGGTTCTTGGCGTTCCTGTTGGCGGCGGCAACGTCTTCCTGATGAAGCGAGCCACCCTTGTCCTTGATGTTGGCCTCGGCCTTGGACAGATCCACCTCCTTCGAGGAGATCTGGACCTTGTACTTGCCGGGCAAGGCGCCGTCCCCGTCGATGGCGGTGGTGAGGTAGTAGGAGCCGTCCTTGATCTCGCCCGTGGCGGCCTGGCCGGCGGCGTTGTTCTCGGGGACGAACTCGATGCTTCCCTTCTCGACCGGCTTGCCGTTGTAGGTCACGGTGCCCTTGACCGGGTAGCGCGTGGCCAGGCCGGTTCCATCGCCGCAGCCGATCGCGCCAAGCAGCAAGAGGGAGGAGACGAGGGAGACACACGCCTTTGAGTTCATGAGCTTATGCATACGCAACGATCCTCGTTCGGTGGGTGATGAAACAGGATGCGGCGGGCCCTGGCCGCGAAGATTCGAATTCCGTTCTGGATGTGGTACCGCTTCTTGATTTGACTCGGGACAACAGACAAGTCAAGCCCCGAGGGGACGGAGATGTCTCCCCGGGGCTGCTGGAAGCCGGTGATGAGCGGCATGCGTTTGGGTCAGTAGGAACTGGCTCTGACGACCTCTCCGCCGTTGCGGCTGCCGAGCTGGCAGTAGGTTTGCAAGCTGATGCTCTGCTTGAGGAAGTGGACCGAGCCGTCGGCGAAGAGGAAGTTGGCTCCGCCGGGGTGCTTGCTCTTGGCCCCCTTGCTGGCGTAGCTGAAACGGCTCTTCCAGTTGTTGGTGCCGAAGCCGGTGATGGGCAAGGGGGTCTGCCAGTTGATGGGGACGGTGGTTCCGAAGGTGCAACCGTTGTGGTGGTAGAAGTTGCTGTCGGCGGCCTGGGCGGGGAGGACTTCGCCCACCATCAGGGTGTTGCTCGTGCCGTCATTGACGCTCGCGAGGCTGACGGGGCCGATTCCCTGGATGCGATAGCTGAACATGCCACGGAGCTGTCCGGGACCTCGCGTGGAGTTGGTCTCGTCGAAGTTGGTTCCCCAGAAGCCGGCCCAGCCGATCTTGACCGCGGGCGGAACGACGACGGTTCCGATGGGGGTCTCCCAGGGGGCGCCGGGCGGGGTGAGCGGGCCGACGCAGTAGTTGTCGCCGAAGCTTCCGGCGTAGTTGGCGATGGGGCAGACCTGGCTGGGGCTGCCGGCGCCGGGGAAGCCGTTGGGAACGATCGGACCGGCGCCGTTGGGATACTGGCCGGTGACGATGTTGGCGGATCGCAGCCCGAGCCCGCGCTCGGAGTTGTCGGGGTCGGACGGGCAGAGCCAGGTGGAGCTGATGGTCACCCAGGCGGTGTAGAGGGCCGTGGGGTTGGGCGAGCTGCTGCCGTGCAGGTCGAAGTTGATCGCGTTGTAGGTCGTGCCGCCTTCCATTTGCGGCATGATCATGGCGCGCCAGGAGAGGACGTTCTGCTGACCGCCCCAGATGCTGGCCGTGGCCTCGTCGGCGATACCGCCGGGCGGGAACGAGCCGAACTGGTCGTGGTAGTTGTGCAGGGCGATGCCGATTTGCTTCATGTTGTTCGTGCACTGGGCACGACGAGCCGCCTCGCGAGCGGCTTGAACCGCGGGCAAAAGCAGGGCGATGAGGACACCGATGATGGCAATGACGACGAGCAACTCGATGAGCGTGAAGCCCCGTCGCTCGCCTGCGGACACGGACCGTCGCATGGAAATGGCTCCGAGACGCGAAAGTGAGAATGAAGCGGTGACGAGACCAGAACGATCCCGTCACGTACCATCCGAATGTGAGACGTCGAACGAACGCCCTCCGATCGGGGTGGTTCCCGAGGGAGGATTCCCCTCGCGGGAAATGGTGCCGCCGTGGCCGAGCGTGTCAGAAGCGAAAAAAAAAGCGAATTCGAAACTCAACCAGGATCAAGGACTCAGAGGGATCGGAACGACCGCGCGGAGCTCTGAGACGGATCGCTGGCATCAAAAGATCGATGGATCGGGTAGAAGAGTAGCCTCGCGCCTGGGGGATCGTCAAGAAAAATCAGTGAAGAATGTTAAACGCGGTTTTTGCGGATCATTTCGTGACTCAAACCCCTCATGGGTTGGCGGCGCGCGTTTTCCTGCATCGGTGTATGCAACCTTGTGAGTGAGGCAACGCGGGTGCATCCGAAGCAGCTAAGGGGTGAACCGATGGTTGAGGAGGGAGCCCAGAGGGCCGAAATCGAGAAGCTCGCCGTCGAGAGCGGTCACGCAACGGACCTCTCGGGCGCGGAAAGCGGCGGGCAGGGCACCGGAGAGGACGTCGAGACCGGCCGCGTTCCAGGAGAAGGCGGGCAGAAGGATGCGATCGGGTCCGACGAGGAAGCACGGGGCCGAGACGGGACCGGCGCGGAGGACGGGGTGATGATGTCCGACGAGGAACGGCGGAACCTGGATCGGCTGGTGGCCGTGACCGACGGTCCAGCCCGCGATCTCGAGGGTTGAGGGGAGCGGGGGATTCCGAACGGGGTCGTGGTTGCCTTGAAGGGTCACGAGCGAGACGTTCCGGGCCTGAAGCCATTGCCGGAACCGCCGCGCGTCGCTCGCCGTTCTGAGGCAAGGGGAGGACGATTCGACCAGATCGCCGGCGACGACCAGGCGATCGATCTCGATCCGGTCGAGCAGGCTCGACAATCGGGCGATGGTTTCGTGCAGCGAGTGCGAGGGGACCATGTCGCCGCCTGAGCCTCGGGCCCACTCGTAGCCGAGGTGAACGTCGGCAATGACGGCGGTTTGCGACTCGATGTGAACGGCGGCCCCTTCCCAGGCGAGGTGCCAGCCATCGGGCGCTTCGGGGTCGACGGCGAGCAGTCCGGAGGAGGGGCGCGTCACGGTGGGCCGCCTTTCGGTTCGCCGAGGAGACGCTGATGGAGTCGGCGGAGGGCATCGGCGGGCGCTTCGAACCGAAGGGGTTCTGGAGCGCCGGGGTCGATCCAGGCGATCGTGAAGGGGGAGGGGCCGTCGAGCTGGCGAAAGCGCAATTTTGGACGGGTGTTGAGCCAGGAGAGGGCGGAGGGCGTGTCGAGCCGATCGTCGCGGACCTCGCGTCGGGTTTCGCGGAGCAGGGGGTGGTCGGGGCAGGCCGCCTTGACCAGCGGATAGAGCCGCTGGCTGACCCAGAAGAGACCGCCGACGCGCGTGCGGCCTCCCTCCGGCCGTCGCAAGACCATGAGGGCCGTCGCGGCGACGTGGCGGAATCGGCGGGCCAGGAGTTCGCCTCGGTCAACCCCTTCGAGCACGTCGTCGGCGAGTCCGGCCGGTTCGAGCAAGGGGGGCAAGTCGGCCTCGGAAAGCCGCGCTCCGCCGGCAAGGTGAATCGACCAGCCGAGGTCGGCCACGGTCAGTGAGAGGTTGCGACCGAACCGGCGGCCGAGTCGGGCCCCGACGGCTCGACCGATCGCCTCGCAGGCCGAGCGGCCCAGAGGGGCATGGAAGGCGTAGGACCATCCATCGGAATGGGGTGACTCCTCGACCAGGAGCATGTCCGCGGTTGGGATCAAGCTGCATTGGTCCTGGGCCTCGAACAGGTTTTCGAGCACGGCCGAGGCGTCGGGCTCGAGTTCGAAGGTGTCGACCAACCAGGCTCGGAGGGCCTGGGGACCGTCGTCGAGAAGCTGGCCGGCCCGCTCTCGGAAGTCGGCCAGGTCGCGGGCCAGCTCGGCGGAAAGGGACTGGCGGTCGCTGGACCATCGAGGGAGGTTGGGCTCCCCGGCCGACGCGACGGCTCGCAGGAGCCGCCCCTGGAGCGAACGAAACTCGAGGGAGCGGCCGTCGAGGACAAACCGATCGCCGGGCTGAAGCCGCTCGGCGTAGGCCCCTTCGACGGTGCCGACCTCGAGGTCGTCGACCAGGACGCGGACGGATTCCTCGGACGTGATCGTGCCGACGTTGCTCCAGAACCATCGCAGGACCCGACGATTCCGAGCGCCGAAGAACCCTCGGGTTTTCCAGATCCGTGGGGACGTCCAACGCGGCGAGGCCCCCGGTTCGGGTTCGAAGGCGCCGGCGGGGGCGGGGAGTTCCCCGGCGAGGAAGTTCAGGCAGGCGTCGAGATCGCGGCGATCGAGCGTTTCGA
This sequence comes from uncultured Isosphaeraceae bacterium, assembly GCA_964599655.1. Classification (GTDB taxonomy): domain Bacteria; phylum Planctomycetota; class Planctomycetia; order Isosphaerales; family Isosphaeraceae; genus CAZRGV01. The sequence continues at coordinate 7,773 of CAZRGV010000197.1, forward strand.
ACGGCTCGGTCTTGCGGAGCAGGGCGAACGCGTCGTCGGCGGAGCACTCCCCCGCGCAGGCCATGCCGATCAGTTGCTGGCAGAGGACATCCAGGGGGTTCTGGATCGGACGAAGCGGCTCGAGTCGTCCGTCGCGCGCGGCCTTCGCGGTGACGGCGGCTCCGGCGAGCTCGGCGGGGGTCGCGGCCAGGATGATCCCTTGACGGATCGCCCCTCGGCGATGCCCTGCGCGGCCGACACGTTGGAGACAGCGCGAGACGCTGCCCGGTAGGCCGACCATGACCGTCAGGTCGGCCGAGCCGATGTCGACACCGAGTTCCAGGCTCGTGCTGGTGACGACGGCCTTGAGGTGGCCGGCCTTGAGGGCCGATTCGACGGCTCGGCGGCGGCTCGCGTTGAGGGCGGAGTGGTGCGCGGCCAACGAGCCGGCGTCGTCTCCCAGGCTCCGCCTCAGGTCGTGCGTGATCTTCTCGGTCAGGGCCCGGGTGTTGGCGAAGACGATCGTGGTGGACCGTCGTTGGATCTCGTGTCGAAGGCGCTTCAGCAATCGTCGATACGTCAAGCCGCGGTGGGGAGCCTCGTCGGGTTGGATCAGGGAATGGACGTCGAGCCGGAGCGGGCCGTCGCCTGGGGGGCTCGGGGCGTCAATCACGCGGCAGGATCGCGTCGGGCCGACGAGGAACCGGGCGACGGGCTCGGTGGGCCGGCAGGTGGCCGAAAGGCCCACGCGGCAAGGATCGCGCGCGGCCTGGGCCGAAAGGCGTTCGAGGGACACGGCCAGGTCGGCCCCTCGCTTGGTGGGAACGAGGGCGTGCGCCTCGTCGACGACAATGAGTTCCAGCGTCGACCAGACCTGGCTCCAGGCCGCCTGGCTGAGCATCAAGGAGAGACTTTCGGGCGTGGTGATTAGCAGGTGAGGGGGTTGATTTCGGAGGGCCCGGCGGCGGTGGGGGGCGGTGTCGCCGGTGCGGACGCCGACGCGGATGGGCGAGCGGTCGAGGCCGAGGTCGAGGCGGATCGCCTCCAGCGGGATGTTGAGGTTCGTCTCGATGTCGTAGCCGAGGCTTCGCAGAGGCGAAACGTAAACGCAACGCAAACCGGACCGAAGCCGGCCCTCGGCATGTTCGAGGTAGAGGCGGTCGATGAGGGCGAGGAAGGCGGCGAGGGTTTTGCCGGTTCCGGTGGGGGAAACCAGCAAGAGGTGGTCGCGATCGGCGATCGCGGGCCAGGCGCGTCGCTGCGCGGGGGTGGGGCCGTCGGGGAAGGCGCGCGCGAACCAGTCCCCGGCCGGGCCGGGGAGCCGGTCGAGCGAGGTTTCGGGTCCGGCGGCCAGCGACTCTCCAGGCGCGGCGGCGGCGGCCGGGGCGTTCCGTCGACGTGGCGTCTCCATCCGTTGCGGACCGGCCGTCGTGGCGCCGGGCATCCTGTGGGGTGCGATT
>CAZRGV010000198.1:0-243 GCA_964599655.1 uncultured Isosphaeraceae bacterium
AACCCACCACGGTCCGTCGGACCCGGAACCAGGAACTGGGCAACCGGCAACCGCGTGCCCCTCCATCGACCCTGGATGAGGCCGAGAAACTGAAAACCAATGAGGGAGAACAGGACGGATGATCCGAACATACGAACAATCACAGGATCGTGAGAGATCCCACAAATGACTTTGCTGATGCGAAGCGGGATCGTGGCGGTCTGGCTCTTTGGTGTAAGTCCCCTCGTCGCCCTGGCACAGCGG
>CAZRGV010000198.1:274-5440 GCA_964599655.1 uncultured Isosphaeraceae bacterium
AGGCCTGCCAGGAAGGGAATTACGAACTCGCGGAGCGGGAACTGAAAACCGCCGTGACGGAGGCGCGCGCTTTGGGCGAGCAGGACCCGAGATTGGCCATGACACTCGACCATCTGGCCTGGGTCCTCCTGGCCGAAGGCAAGACCAAGGAGGCCGAAGTCGTTGCGAAATCGGCTCTTGGAATCCGGGAGAAATCGCTTGGCAAGGAGCACCCCGATGTGGCCGCGAGCCTGAATACCCTCGCGTGCATTTACGACGAGAGTGGCCGGCTCGCCGAGGCGCGTCCCCTTTTTGCTCGCTGCCTCGAGGTCGCCGAGAAAACGTCGGGCCCGAACGACCTTGGTCTCGCCGCGGCGCTGGACAATCTTGCCACGGTCGACCACCTTCTGGGGAACCTGGCCGAGGCCGAGGCCGAGTACAAGCGGGCCCTCGGCATCCGAGAGAAAGCCGACAGGACCACGCCCGCCGATCTTGCCCCGACGTTGCACAATCTTGGAGCCTTGTTCATCGACCAAAAGAAGTACGACGAGGCCGACGCCCTACTTAAGCGGGCCCTGAGCCTCCGCGAGAAGGCCCTCGGAGCGGACCACCCCGATGTCGCGACGACGCTCGAGGCCCTCGGGTGGATGTATGAACTCCAGGGCAAGCCCGCGGAGGCCGAGCCCCTCCTGAAGCGAGCCGAGTCGATCTACGTGCTCAACCTCGGTCACGATCATCCGCACGTGGCTCGCTGTGCGGTGAAGCTGGGTCGTGTCAACCTGGATCAGGGTGACCAGAAGGAGGCCGACGAATGTTGCCAGCGCGCGATCGCAATCTACGAGCGGAACGATGGCCTTCGGACTGAGCTCGCGATCGCCCTGGAGGATTACGCCGCACTGCTGCGGAAGGCGGGGCGAAACGCCGAGGCTCAACGCGCGGAAGAGCGAGCCCGATCGCTCCGCGCGACATCCGAAACCAGCGAGTCGTCCAAGCCGTGACTCACAACGCTCGACCGTCCCGTGACACTCGGTGAACGGGCCCTCCCTGGAAAACCCATGCAAGAGGCTGGTCGGCCGATTCTCTCCCATGACGCCGACCACCAAGCCACGAAACAACTTAAGAAATCCTGGTCGATCGGCCAGGTTTGTCATCGAGCGGAAAAACACCCCTCCTCAGTCCTCGATCCCCGACGGGACCGTCCCGCATCTCTCCTCCACCTCGATCCGCCCGAGCCTGTTCGAATCCTCTGGTGTCATCGCCGCCGTGTCTGCTGCGGAGACCTGTCCGGCTCGGCAGGAAAAAAACGCTCGGCAGGGCAAGAAAAACTGAGCGCCGGGCGAACCGTTGCAAGCGGCATAATCGGTTGAAGACCGCCGATCGTTACGGCCGATCGATTGGCTAGCGCCGATTTCGCGGGGGCTCCAAGGGGGGGGCGGCGGAACGGTTGATCCGGCCTGGGGCGAGAGGTGGGAATGGTCGGCGAGCCGACGGGCCCATGGCGGGTCCGCCTTCGACGTTGGCGACGGGCGGCGGCCGCGGGGCTCGCCTTCTTCCTCCTGGCCGACGCTGGCCTCGGCTCGGGCGACCGGAGCGAGGACGGAGCGGCCCGGGACGTCAAAGCCTGGTGCGTCGGCCAGCCGTTGGCCGTGGCCGTCTCGGACGGCAAGGCGCGGTTCGATGTACCGACGCCTCGAGCCGGTTCGAAGGTGCTGGTCGTCGTCTCGGCGCTCGCCCGAACGGGGGGGCCCTTCCCTTTGCGGCTCGAGGCCAGGCCGACCGATCGGATTCAACCGGTCCGGCTCACCGACGATGGGCCGAGTCAGCCGCCGCAACTCGAACTGCCGGCACTTCCCGCCCTGCCCCCGACGTCGGGGATCATCATGCCGCCGATCGAACGGACGTTCCACCTGCTCGTCAAGGACGGCGACCCTGCCAGCGCGAGCAACTACCGGGCGGTTCGGGGGCGGCTCCGGGCGGTCGGTCATCGGGTGCAGGTCTACGTGGATCCGCAAGACCTGGCTCTCGTGTCGCCCGAGACCCTTCGCGACGTGGTCGCGACCTTCGACGAGCGGGTTTATCCCGAGGCGGCCGGTCTCTTTGGGCCGGCCCGCGACGTCGACGGCGATGGGCGATTCACGATCTTGATGTCGAGTTGGCTGTCGAGGCTCGCGGGCGGGCGGCTCGCGGTCGACGGCTTCGTGCGAGGAGCGGACTTCGATCCCGGGCTCGGAGCGCCGTTTGGGAACCACTGCGATCTGTTATATCTGAGTGCCTCGCTCCACCCGGGACCGCACCTGCGGACCGTCCTGGCTCATGAATACACCCATGCGGTGACCTTTTGCCGCAAGGTCGGCGACCGCAAGCCGACCGACATGGGCCCGCCCGCCGAGGAGGAAGGCTGGCTCGATGAGGCCCTGGCCCACCTGGTCGAGGATCGCCATGGGTTCTCGCGGTCGAACCTCGATTACCGGGTCAGTGCCTTCCTGTCGATTCCCGAGCGCTACCGGCTGGTGGTCGAGGACTACTACCGCGCCGACCTGTTTCGGAGCCACGGCAATCGTGGAAGTACCTATCTGTTTCTGCGTTGGTGCGCGGATCGGTTCGGGCCCAATCTGCTGCCAGCCCTCGTGCGTTCGAACCGTCGGGGGATCGCCAACCTCGAAGCGGCCACGGGGGCGACCTTCCCGGCGCTTTACCGACGATGGTCGACCTCGCTCTACCTCGATGCCCTGGCGCCGAAGGCCGAGACCGGAGCGGACGAGGACGGCGAGTGGCTGCTGGCGGGCCCTCGGCCCTCGATCATCGAGCCAGGAGGGCCGGCCGACGTCTGGTCGGCCGAAGTGACAACGAGCCATTACGCCGTGGTGACGGCCTCGCCGACCGGCCAGGCCGCCATCGAGGTGGTCGGGCCGCCCGAGGCCGCGCTCCAAGTCACGGCGGTCCCACTGCCCGACGACTTGCCTCGCCTTCAACTCTCAGCCCGGGTCGAGACAACGCCAGACGGCGAACAGCGACTGCGAGCCATTGTCGAGGAACGCGATGGTCAGCCGGTGGAACTGGTCGCCCTGAGCTGGGAACGGCTGGTCCCACCGGCCAACCCGCACACGAACGGTTTCCACGTCGGCCGGCTCGACCGCGATCGCCTGACGAAGGCTCTTGGCGGCTCGGCCATGTTACCGGCCCTCGGGCGCAAGTCCCTTGGCCCCATCGCGATGCCTCAGATCCAGGCCGGCGACGGTCCCTTCATCGTCAAGCTCGTCGGAATCGACCTCCAGGGACGCCGAGTGGTGGCCTGGGCCGAAAGCGACCCCGCCTCCCCCTCGAACGGCCCCAACCCCCGTCCAGGCCTCGCCATCGACGTTGCGCCTCAGCCTTGAGCGGGGCCTTCCCCGTTGGCCTCGGGTCAATGTCGCGCGACTTACCTTGAAAATGAGAAGTTTTATGACTAATAAAACTTGATATTGAAATGTTCCAATGAAAACATTCGGATTTGTAGTCGCTCAACTCAATCAGGCGGTCAACGGCGCCGGACGTTCGGGCCTTGGCGGCCGCGATGAGGAACAGCGGGTCGGTGTTGATCGCGGCATCGGGGCGCTTCACCTTGCATGGGGGCGACGAAGAAATTCGTGCATGCTCGCGACTGAATCAATTCGTTGCGCTCCATTCGGCCAAGGCCGCTCGAACGCCGACCTGGCGAGGGCGGTCATCGGCAATCCGCAACCGTGATTCCTCCCTTCCGGGAACGACACAACATGAAACGGAACCGCTCTCTCTGATCGAAAAATTTCCCTTTGACGATCAAGAGCATCACAGCGTTCCGCGGCCGTTTCCTGGAATCAACATTCGCGAGAGTCGGGTCTTGAAATCCTTCCGACGCAATGGGTATCTTCCGGGCCTTCCCCCCTGACACATCATCACTGCTTCACATTCAGGAGTGCTACCATGCAGTCCCGCAAGGCAAGGTCGCGCGTGTTTCGTGTCGAGATGCTGGATGAGCGGATTGCTCCCTCGACGTTGACCGTCACTCCTCCGACCACGGCCACCGCCCCGGTGACCGCCACGATTGCCAGCCAGGGGGCCACTAACGGGATTGATTCAAACGCGTCGTCGGCGTCCTCGGGTGTCGTGACAACGAGTTGATTCTCCGAGGTCGACTGGGGGCGTGCCGCGAACGCCCCCAGTGTCGCGGGTCGGGTGACGGAGTTCGCGACGGACGTAGCGACAGGTCGAGCGAGCTCAAGGTGTCGAGCCGAACCCATGGCCGCCGATCGGATCCCCTGGCGGAGTTGCGGGCGTGGGGCTGGAGCGGTGGACGGGATCGGGGCGTTTGAGGAAGCGATCGATCTCATCGCGAAGAGCCCGGGCGTGGGCGTCGACGTCGAAGGCGGCGAGGCGACGCTCGGTGAAACGAAGGCCGTCGGTGGCCTCGGCGCGGACGGCGGGAGTGGCGGACTCGTCAGCGGCGAGGTCGATCAGCCGGCGGACCACCAGGGCTTGCACGGCCTGGGCGATCGCGGCGCGGTGGCCGGTGGGCAAGGGTTTCCCCACATTCGTCGCGTCGATGAGGGCGTGAACAACCTCTCGAAAATCGGGGCGGCTGGCGTCTCGGGCGTGAAAGTCGATGAGGCGGGCGGCCCGCTCGCGCTGAAGGAGCGCCGAGACGGCCAGGTCGGCGGCGATGGTGGCCGCGTCGATCGGGTCGAACAGGCGGCCGTTATGGCTCTCGAACCGCTCGGCGGTCCCGCCCTCGAATCCGAACGGAACGGGCGGAAGGCTTTCGAGAATGCGGTCGGGGATGAGCAAGACATCGGTTGAAATGGTGTCGATCACGGCGCGAAGGGCCTGGCGTTGGCGTTCGGGCGAGACAATCGCCAGCACGCGAGACGGCGATGCGCCCTCGGTCGTCTGGACGGCGTAGGAGTACTCGACGCCGCCGATCGTCTTAACGGCGGCCTGAAGCTGGTAGCGGTGGTGCAGGTAGAGCGGCAGGAACTTGGCTTCGAGCATCGCCAGCGGCGTGCCCGGTTCGAGCCGTTCAGGCCCGAAGTGTTCGAGTCCGATGCGACGCACCTCCATCTCATGGCGGAGCGAGGCGACCGCATCGTCGCCGTTATCCCAGAGGCTCGCGCGAGGATCGGCCGCGCCGGCGGGACGCGCTTCGGCGTCGGAGAGGAACAGCAGGCCTTC
>CAZRGV010000198.1:5450-8272 GCA_964599655.1 uncultured Isosphaeraceae bacterium
ACCCCCCACTACTTCCACCCCCCCATCGCCGTCCAGGCCTTCGGCCACGGCCTCTCGGACGATGTGATCGAGCGATGCGGACTCGTCGGCCCCTTCAGGAAATTGCGTGTAGGCATACTTGACAGCAAATTTGTCGTAACGGCCGATTCCCCGGGCATAGGCGTCGGAGAGGTCGAGCTGGCCATTCTTGATCTGGACGAGCGGCGCGGGGTAGTCCATCACGGAGGCCCGGCCGTAGGTGCTCGCGGCGAAGTTGTGCGCGAACCCGAGCGTGTGACCGACCTCGTGCGCCGAGAGCTGCCGGATGCGAGCCAGAGCCATCGCCTCGACGTCGACGGCCGGATCGGCGGCCGCCAGGTACGACGGATCGGGCGAGGCCGCGAAGAGGCACGCCGATGAGGACGCGTCTCGCTCGACGTCGATCGACGCCGTCAGGCCGGTGCCGATCAGGATGTCCTGTCGCACTCGTAGCGAGCCCAGAGTGACATTGCCTTTGAGGATCTCGCCAGTGCGGGGGTCGACGATACTATGTCCGTAAGACCAACCGCGAGTGGAGCGATGAACCCAGTGAATCATGTTGTAACGCAGGTCCATCGGGTCGGCGTCCTCGGGCAAGACCTCGACGTGGAAGGCGTTGCGGAAGCCGGCCGCCTCGAAGGCCTGGGCCCACCAGGAGGCCCCTTCGATCAGGGCCGAGCGGATCGGTTCGGGCGTGCCGGGGTCGACGTAGTAGATGATGGGCGAAACCGGCTCGGAAACCAGGGCATCGGGGTTCTTCTTGAGGAGCCGGTGTCGGCTGATCCAGCGTGTCTCGATGGGTTGAGTGATTGGCGTTGCATAATCATAAAACTCGATGCTGAAGACACCAACTCGGGGATCGACCCGGCGAGGGGTGTAGCCGCTGTTCAACTCGGGGAGCTCGACGAGCGAGTGGTGCTGTCGGACGGTGACGGAATCGGGCTTGGGCGTGGTTGACGAGACGAGCGGCCCGGGATCGCCGTCGGTGGTGAACGTCAGGATGGTCTCGACCTCGGTATTCTTCGGGAAGCCCTTCGTGCGAGGCAAGAACACGGCGCTTCGCGAGGGATCGACCCGGTAGGTTCCCTGCCTGGATCGCTTCAAGGCATCGACAACTCCGTGGACGTCCCGGAGGAAGAAGTCGTTGGCGTTGACGAGCACGCGATCGCCGTCGGCCGCCTCGACCTTGAAGCCCCAGATGACGGAGCTGGCGAATGAGTCTTCCACCGCCTTCCGCTCGGCGGGCCGTTCGGTGATCGCCCGGTAGCGGTAGTTCGGCTCGATGAGCAGGACCTTCGGCCCGATGCGCTGAAAGCGGACGATGCGCGTGTCGCCGAGCTGGCCGCGGTCGAGACCGACGGGGTTCGAGCCGACGCCCGACGAGAGCCCGACCTGATAAAGCCACTCGTGGTCGAACTGGCCGATTTCGAGGTACAGGGTGCCGTTCGCCTCGTCCCAGTAAAGGGGCAAGAAGCCGTCGAGCTTGCGCATCTCGGCGGTTTTCTCGGCGATGGTCGGCACGGCGGCGAGCGCCGTTGGAGCGGCCAGGAGCAGGAGGATCGCGGTGATGCGAGCGTGGAGCATGTCAAACCTCTCGCCGTGCGGAACGAGTCAACCAGGGCGACGGCCTTCCGATCTGTGACCATCAGTTTACACGGAGCAGAGAATCGATCGACGTGCGAGCCGCCGCCCAATGCCGATTTGAGGGGCTTCGGTCCGCTGGCCCCGTTCGGCTATGATGAAGGGAACAACGTGTCAGGGAGGAAAGGCCGATGAGCCGGATCCTGGTTGTGGAAGATGAAGACAAGGTGCGCCGGGCGCTTCAGCGAGGCCTGGAGGAGCAAGGCCACGAGGTGGTGGCCATCGACGACGGCGAACAAGGGCTGGAGCGCGCTCTCTCGGAGTCGTTCGACCTGCTGATTCTCGACCTGATGCTGCCGGGTCGCGACGGCCTGGAAATCCTTCGAGAGATCCGGGCATCGGGCCGCCGGACGCCCACCATGATCCTGACGGCGCGAGGAACCGTCGAGGACCGTGTGCTCGGGCTCGACAGCGGCGCTGACGATTACCTGCCCAAACCGTTCGCCTGGGCTGAGCTCATGGCCCGCGTGCGCGCCTGTCTGAGACGGTCGGCCTCGGAAGTCGGCCTGTCGCTTCGCATCGGCGGCCTGGAGCTCGATTGCGTCAAGCGTTGCCTGACACGCGGCAATCAGCAGTTCGAGCTGACGGTTCGCGAGTTTGAGTTGCTGGAGTACCTCGCCCGGCGCAAGGGAGACGTGGTCACGCGCGAGGAACTGGCGCGCGACGTCTGGAAAGATCCAGAAGCAGGATTGACAAACGTTATTGATGTGTATGTGAACTACGTCCGGAAGAAACTCGAGCGCGCCGGCGAGCCGCGCTTGATTCAGACCGTCCGCGGCGTGGGCTACAGCCTTCAGGAGTGACCGGATACATGCGATCGCCGAGCATTCGCCTGCGACTGACGGCCTGGAACGGCGCGGTTCTGGCGACGATTCTCGTTGGCCTGGGACTGGCCGTTTACCTCTTGATGGCGCATGCCTTGATCGAACAGATCGACGAAGCATTGTATTTTGAATTCAAGGAGACGACAGAGCGGTTCCGCTCGGGCGACATCGCCGCGGGGCTGGGCAACCTTCCCGAAGCGTTTCGCGAGACGTACTTGCTGCGGGTCATTGCCCCGGGGGGGACGATCACGTGGCAGAGCGCGCCTCTGGCGTCGAGCGGCTGGAACGACACGGCGTCGAGGGCCATCGGCGAGAGACCACGACCGACGACCGAGACCC
>CAZRGV010000198.1:8282-9072 GCA_964599655.1 uncultured Isosphaeraceae bacterium
TCTTGGATTGTACCGCGTGATGACCGGTCCGCTCGCCCGTGAGCGGGGTGTCTGGATCATGCAGGTCGCGACGTCGCTCAAGGACTATGAGCATGAGCTTGGCGAGCTTCGGACGACTCTCGTGACCATCGTGCCCGCGGGATTGCTCGCGGCGATTGTCGGCGGTTATTGGCTGGCGGGTCGCGTCCTGTCACCCATCCAGCGGATGACCGAGACCGCGCGCCGAATCTCGGGCGAGAACCTGAGTGAACGGATTCAGGTGGCCAATCCCGATGACGAGCTCGGCCAGTTGGCGGAAACGCTCAACTCGATGATCGCGCGCCTGGCCGAGGCGCTCGACAGCGCTCGGCGGTTCACGGCCGACGCCTCGCACGAGCTCATGACCCCGTTAACGGCCATCCGCGCCGAGGCCGAGGTCGCTCTGCAATCGGCCCGCTCGACCGAGCCGCATGCCGAGGTGCTCGCGAGCATCGTCGAAGAGGTTGACCGACTGACGAGGCTGGCCAACGGCCTGCTCCGGCTTGCTCGCGAGGACGCGGGCGTGATTTCCTTCACGCCGAAGCCGGTGCCGCTCGACGACCTGACTCGCGAAGCGGCCGAGTTCGCCAAGGCGAAGGCGGATGGATCGGGATTGTCGCTTCGCGTGGAGGAACTTCCGGAGGCCCTCGTGGAGGGCGATCCCGACCGGCTCCGCGAGGTCTTCGACAACCTGCTCGATAACGCCCTGAAATACAACCGGCCCGGCGGTTCGGTCACGGTCCGAGGCGCGACGCGAGGCGAGTGCGCGGTG
>CAZRGV010000199.1:0-8940 GCA_964599655.1 uncultured Isosphaeraceae bacterium
GTAGGCATCGCGGATCGACGCGGGCCCCCGATCGATGGCCAGCGCGTCCTCGACCGGGAGCGCCGGATCGAGCTGACCGCCGAGAAAGCCGGCCGATTGCCCGTTGGAGATGCAGACGCCGGTGGGCCCAATCGGTCCCGGCAGGACCACGAAGGGGGAAGCACCCTGACGAGCTCCGAGCAACCCTCTGGCGACCGAGCCAAAATGCGGCCAGTCGCGCTCGGGACGGCTCAGATGTCCGGTTTGCAGCAGTTGCAGACCGGTTTCGTGGATCGGGGCGGCGTCGTGGTGGAGAGAACGGATCAAGGTGAGCCGGCGCATGCGACGGGCCAGGCGCGGCAGATGCTCGACGACACGCACACCGGGCAGCTCGGTGGCGATGGACCGGAATGGGCCTCGGATCTCGTCGGGGGCATCGGGCTTGGGGTCGAAGGTATCGATCTGGCTTGGTCCGCCGACGAGCATCAGGAAGATGACCGCGCGGTCGTCCAGGGACGACGAGGCGAGGGAACGCTCCGTGACAGTCAGCCCGAGGGCCCCAAGTCCACCAATCCGGAGAAAGTCGCGCCGAGAGAGTCCCGTGTTGCCCTTGATTGCCTTGTCGCCGATCGTCTGCATGCGAGGAGCCCTCTCCCTCAAATTCGTCAGGTCTCAAGCGTTCCCACGCCCGACATCTAACCACAGTCCAGCGCGGCCGGCAACGAAATCTGGAGAGACATGAGGCGTACGGGATTGGCAAGGGATGGCATCCTGACTGGTTTCCGGTTGTGAGGGTCATGCGGGTTGAAGCGTCAGGCGCGGGTCATCAGGGACCTTTCCGCATGATCGCGGATTGGCAATCGCGCCGATCGTTGGAGTACTGGAGACGGAGGACGGGTTTCGGGGGACCATCAGGACGTCGTGTCCCCGAAAAAACCTGCCGATGGACCAGGGAGGGTTTCGGCAGCCATGAAGCGTTTTGTCGTTTTGGGCGGACTGGCCCTGGTGCTGGCCCTCGGCGTGGGGATGGATTGCGCGAGAGGTCAAGCTCCGACAATCGAATCAACCGCACCGCCGAGCCCTGGGGGCGGAATGTCCGCTCTGGGGGCTCCCCCCGGCTCAGGAGCCTCGCTGCTGGGAAACGCTCCTGGCGAGGGAGCCTCCTCACTAGGAGCCGGAGGGATGGGAGGCCCGCAGGAGATCCTGGGCGGTCGGCCCGGTGCATCCGTACCTCGTGTTCCCACGACGATTTCGGTGCCAACCAGCGGCCTCCAAGGCCCGGGCAACATGGGGGGAATCGCGGCGCCGGCCCCCTTGCAAGTCGGCGCGGCTCCGGAGTACGGCTCCCTCGACTTCCCCAGCGTGCTCGAAGACATTGGCCCGCCCGAAGGCCTGACCCTCGATCAGGCGATCGAGCAGCTGGTGCGAGATAACCTCCAGCTCCGCGGCCAGTTCTTTGAGATTCCACAGGCCGATGCCGACATCCTGACCGCAAGCCTGAGGGCCAACCCGATCCTTTACGCCGACGGGCAGTTGCTGCCGTACGGCGCCTTCTCGCGGGCTCGGCCCGGAGGCCCTCCTCAGTACGATCTCAATATCTCTTACCCGCTGGATATCACCCGGAAGCGGCAGGCGAGGACCGTCGTGGCCACGCGGGCGAAACGAGTCCTTGAGGCCCAGTATCAGAACGCGGTGCGACTTCAGATCGGAAACCTCTATACGGCGTTTGTCGCGGTCCTCGCCGCTCGGCAGCGGACGCGATACGCCGAAGCGAGCGTGGAAGGACTCGACCAGATCCTTCAGCCGCTCGAAGCCCGTCTTCGGGCCGGAACGATCACGGAAGCTGTTGTCAATCGGGTTCGGCTTCAGCGCGAAACGGCCCAGATCGGCTTGCTCGACGCCGAGGAATTGCTTCGCCGCGCCAAGCGGGATCTCGCCGTGCTCTTGAACGTGCCGTTCTCCGAGGCCGAGTCTCTCGAAGTTCGCGGCACGATTCTCGACAAGGTCGCCCCACCTCCCCCAACCGACACACTCGTGCAAATCGCCCTGGATAATCGGCCCGACCTGGTCGCCTATCGGCTCGGCCTGAAACGGGCCGAGGCCGATGTTCAGCTGGCAAGAGCCAACCGCCTGAATGATATCTATGTGCTCTATCAGCCCTACACGTTCCAGAACAACACGCCGTATGGTCTCAAGAGCGCGCATTCCTGGGCGCTGGGCGTGACGGTTCCGCTTCCTGTTTATAACAGGAACCAGGGGAATATCCGACGTGCTCAGCTCAACGTGAGCCAGACCCAGACCGAGATGGCGGCGTTGGAACGCCAGGTGGTCACCGAGGTCCAGCACGCGGAACGGGAATACCTGGTGACGCGGAACGCCGTGGATCGGATCGAAACCGTGCTTCGTCCGGCGGCCGAGTCCGTGCTTCGCGAAGTGCGAAGAACGTACGAGGCCGGGTCTGTGGACGTGATCACATACATCACGGCCCGTCAGGACTTCAATCAGGTGGTCAAGCAATATCTCGACACCCTGATCCGGCATCGCCAGAGCATGCTCGACCTCAACACCGCGCTCGGACGCCGTATCCTTCCCTGAACCGGTCCGATCGACTCGCCTGACGGTGGAGGATGGGCGCGAACGCAACGACGCCGCCAGCCCGGTCGAACGAGGGTCCGGGTTGGCGACGTCGTTGCGTTGCTCCCAGCGTGGGCACGAGTGAGCTTTCTCAGCCGATCAGGCCCTGGACGACCCGGGCGAGGTCCTCACCGATCTCGGTCAGGCTGTAGAAGTTGTTCTTGCCCTGACGGCGAGGGGCGATGATGCCACCGTGGCGAAGCAGGGCCAGGTGATGGCTCACGGCCGGCTGGCTCTGGCTGAGCTGCGAGCAGAGAGCTCCGACGTGTCGCTCGCCTTCGGCCAGAATCAGGATGACCTGCAAGCGGGTTGGATCGCTGACGTGCTTCAGAAGGGTGGACGCCCGACGGGCCTGCTGGAGCCTTTGATCGGCATCCTTGACGGCCTTGGACTTGGTCGTCTTGGCTCCCGTCGCCGCCTTGACACTGGACTTCGTCATAGCCATGAAATCAATCCTCCATTCATTCCCGATGTCGGTTCCAAGATGTTGGAGATGCCACACTCGCCTTGTGACCGCTCGGGGTGCTCGGGTTGCGACCACCTGGATTCAGAACGCAAGCGTTCCCCGTAAATCAGGCCCGACCCAGACCGCCGAAGCGAGCCGGAACAGACCACCCCGGCCTACGGACGCCGGGCGATCCACGCTGACCGGATGGTCCCTCAGATCATGTATCTCCGGATAATGTATCACAACCTTGGCGCCTGACAACATCTTTTTTCGATTCTCGGTGCCGGCAGCCGAAATTTTCAGATTTTTGACTTCCTTATGTCGGGGGCCGACCAAGTCGACGTGTTTGTACGTCCCCATGATTCCGCATGCTGCTCCCGCTTAACGTGGCCGGGATCGGATCCTTGAATATAGGGTCTTGACCACGTCATCAACTTGCCAGCCGTTGCCCTGTTCGAGCTGGATCAACCGGCCGTTCCGATCGATGACCGCCGTGCTGAGAGTATGGATGATCTCATTCGCAGTCGGCCCGTAGGAAAGGCCGAGGGGTTCGGCGACCCGGCGCAGCTCCTCATGCGAGGCAACGGCGAAGGTCCACAGGGGCGGTGAGGCGCCGTGAATTGCCGCATGCTTTCGGAGGATCTCGGGTGTGTCGTGCTCGGGATCGAAGCTGACGGAGAGCAGCCGGACCGCCTCGGTGCCGCCCGGCAAGCCCTTGAGGCGACCGGCGATCTCGGCGTACTTTCGATCCATGAGAGGGCAAAAGTCTGGTAATGGGCAGCGCGTGTAAATAAAGGTGAGCACGACGAGCTTACCCCGCAGGTCGGACAGCGCCAGCGGCTTGCCGTCCTGGGTCGTCATGGAAAAATCGGGCACCTCCTCGCCGGGCTGGAGCAAGCGAACCGTGGGCCGCAGGGTGGGCTGGCCGCCGGAAAGGTCGACCGTCAGTTCCGGGGGCGGAGCCAGCTCGGTGATCGCCAGATCGACCAGCTCCGAGCGCTCCCCCTCGATCAGGAGCCGTCCCTCGACCTTGTCTCCGACCTGGAGATCCTCGAGAAGTTCCCGGTCGTCGACATGAAACGGCATGGTCATGGCGGGCATGAATCCGGGGATCGCCTCGTGGCGAATTGTCACGAGGCCCGCGCCACGATTGAGTTTGCGAACGACGCCGACGACCTTGTAGGAGGTCGCGCCCAACGGGGGCGGAGATGCTTTGGTAAGCGTGTTTGCGGACGTCGACTCGCTCTGAGCGGCGACCGATGAGGGGCCAGAGTCCACCCGACGCGGCCGAGGGCCCTCCCCCTCCGACCTGGACAGAGCCCCCCGACGCGCGGAATCCGATTCCGTGGACTCTCGCGGTTGGGTCGAGGGGGCGGCTGACCCGGAACAGCCGAGCACCCCGGTCATCATGATGACCACAAGGAACCGTGGGGGAGTGAACGGATTCATGATGTTTTGTCCGGCGAGTGTGAAGCCACGGAGCGGTCTGGTGCGGATTGGTAAGGAAACGACTCGTCAACGGGGCAGGAGGAGAGATCGACGAGGAAGTGAGCGAGGCGGCCGACCACGATTTCCGTCAGCTCGCGTCCTTTCTCGGCGGTGGCTGGCCGGGGATCACCGGCGCCTGAGTTTGTGGTGAGCAGGTGCCAGGGTCGAGTGATCTCGATCCAGCCCCGGTTGACGGCCTCCAGCAGGGTCGGAGCCATCGTTCCCGGATCGGCCGCTTCCATGTGAACCAGCTCCGGATAATGGGCCAGGACCATGCTGGTCTCGAGTTCGCCCGCGTGATCGCCCGCGGATTCGAAAATCTGGGCATGGCGGTCTGAAGCGATCTTATACCAGTTGCAAACGAACAGGTGAACCGGGGTCTTGCCGTACATCTGTCGAAGGATCCACTTGAAGTCGTTGCCGCCATGCCCGTTGAGTAATACGCACTTTCGAATCCCGTGGTTCGACAGCGACTCGACCAGATCGGCCACGATCGACGCGACGGTGGTGGGATTGAGGTTCATCGCCAGCGGGAAGCGCATCTGGTTGGTCTCGGTGCCGAAGGGGATTGTCGGGAGGAGCACGACCCGGGCTCCCTGTTCGAACGCACGGGCACAGGCAAGTTCGGCGACGACGTCGACCTGAAGGGTGTCGGTGCCGTAGGGAAGGTGAAGGTTATGAGGTTCGGTGGCGCCGAACGGCAAGACGGCCACTTCGAAGGCGGGCCCTTTACGAACGTGGTCATACGTCAATTCCGAGAGCAGCCAGGGGCGCATGGGACGAGTCCTTTGGTTGGGGGAGGTTGTCAGGAGGCCGGGATCAGGGGGTCGGGGGCGGGATTGCCAAGGTCTGTTGCGAGGACGACAGGGTGTCCGGTACGATCTTATGAAGTTTTTTCGGGGTCTGCGCCGTCCCGCCCAAGTCAACCACGGATCGACCGGCCCATGCAAGCCTTCGAGGCGACCAACTATTACTTCGATCAGGCCGCGTCGCTTCTGGACCTGACGGCCAACATGCGAACCCTGATGATCGTGCCTGACCGGGAACTCCGGGTCGAGGTGGCGATCGAAATGGACTCGGGGCAGATCGGCAACTTTATCGGATACCGGATTCAGCACGACAATGCGCGAGGCCCGTTCAAGGGAGGGCTTCGATACCATCCGCATGTCGACCAGGATGAGGCTCGGTCGCTCGCCAGTCTGATGACCTGGAAGACGGCCGTCGTCGATCTCCCCTTCGGCGGAGGGAAAGGGGGTATCAACTGCGACCCGAGCACGCTTTCCCGTGGTGAACTGGAGCGCATTACTCGCAAGTTCGTGGAGAAGATTCACGACTTTATCGGTCCCGACAAGGACATTCCGGCCCCGGACCTCGGCACCGATGCCCAGGTCATGGCCTGGATCATGAACGAGTACGCCAAGTTCCACGGCTTCCACCCGGCGGTCGTTACCGGCAAACCCGTGGAGTTTCATGGCTCGGCCGGCCGGGAGGCGGCCACGGGTTTCGGCGTCATGATCGCGGTCCGGGAGGCGTTGACCCGGCTGGGAAAAGGCATCGGCGGGACGACCTTCGCCATTCAGGGATATGGAAACGTCGGCAGCTACACGGCCCGATTCCTTTACGAGGCCGGCGGTAAGATTACCGCGGTTTCCGACGCCTACGGCGCGGTCTTCAACCGGGAAGGCATCCCGATTCCCGATCTTGATAAGCACGTTGCGGCGAATCGAAAGGTGGTCGGGTTCAAAGGGGGCGATCCAGGAACCAACGAGCAACTGCTGACCACGCCCGTGGACGTCCTGATTCCCGCCGCGCTCGGAGGAGTCTTCAACGCCGAACTTGCCAAGGCCGTCCAGGCCAAATTGATCGTGGAGGCGGCCAACGGACCAACCTGGCCCGAGGCCGACGAGGTGTTCCGCAAACGCGAGATCCCCGTCATCCCCGATATTCTGGCCAACGCCGGTGGCGTCGTCGTGAGCTACTTCGAGTGGGTTCAGAACCTCCAGCACTTTCGATGGCCGATCGACCAGGTCCGTCGCGAAGAGGAATCGCGTCTCGTCGAGAGCTTTGGAAAGGTCTACGACCTCTCCCAGCGCAAGAACGTCAGCATGCGAACCGCGGCGTTCATGCTGGCCATCAATCGCGTCGGACGCGCGCGGGTGCTCGGTGGAATCTGATCGGTCGCCGATGCGTCGTCGCCAGCCGAAGGATTTCCTCGACCGTCTCGCGAGGGTTTCCGGTTCCGTCATCGTCTGGAACTGGCCAGGGAACGGTCCTGATCTGGTCGCTCGACATTTCGGATCCTTCGAGCCACGCGGAACGCCCGACACACCAAGCTCGAAATTACCCGCGAAACGCTGTTCAACCCGGTAATCTCATGGATCGCCACGACGTTTACGACAACCCGCTCATCGCTCGCTACGCCAGCCGAGAGATGGCTACCCTCTGGTCGCCGAGACGGAAGTTCTCGACCTGGCGTCGCCTTTGGGTGGCACTGGCCGAGGCCGAGCAAGCCCTCGGCTTGAACATCACCGATGACCAGATCGCCGAACTGAAGGCCAGGGTGGACGACATCGACTTCGATGCGGCCCGAGAGCACGAACGCCGGCTCCGCCACGACGTGATGGCTCATGTTCATACGTATGGAGACGCCGCGCCGGGCGCCCGGGCGATCATTCATCTGGGCGCCACGAGTTGTTACGTGACCGACAACACCGACCTGATCTTGATGAGGGAGGGGCTGTCGGTCGTTCGAAGCGGCCTGGTTGGGGCGATCGACGCGCTTGCCACGTTCGCCCAGCGATGGAAAGACCTTCCGTGTCTTGGCTACACCCATTTTCAACCGGCCCAACTCGTGACGGTGGGCAAGAGGGCAACGCTCTGGTGTTACGAACTGATCCTCGACCTTGCGGAGGTGGAGCGTCGCCTGGAGGGACTCCGCTTCCTTGGCGTGAAGGGGACGACGGGAACGCAGGCCAGCTTCCTGGCGCTGTTCGACGGCGATCACTCCAAGGTGGAGGCGCTCGATCGGATGGTCGCCGAGGCGTTCGGCTTTCAGGAGCGCGTCCCGGTTTCGGGTCAGACCTATACTCGAAAGATCGACACGCAAGTCGTCAACGCTCTGGCGGGCATCGCCGAGAGCGCGCACCGATTCGGCAATGATCTGCGACTGCTGGCGCACGAGCGAGAGCTTGAAGAGCCGTTCGAGGCCGAGCAGATCGGGTCATCCGCCATGGCCTACAAGCGTAATCCGATGCGGGCCGAGCGGCTTTGTGCCCTGGGTCGGTTCGTGATGGGGCTACCGGCTCCGACCGCTCAGACCGCCGCGACCCAGTGGCTGGAGCGAACCCTCGACGATAGCGCGGCTCGCCGGCTGGTCCTGCCGCAGGCGTTTCTCGGGGTCGACGCGATCCTCCAGCTTTATCTCAATGTGGTGCCTGGTCTGGTGGTCCATCCGGCCGTCATCGCGCGTCATGTGGCCGACGAGCTGCCCTTCATGGCCACCGAGAACCTGCTGATGGCGGGTGTTCAGGCCGGAGGGGATCGTCAGGAACTACACGAGCGGATTCGACGCCATTCGATGGATGCGCGAACCCGACTCGTCGAACAAGGAGGATCGAACGATCTCGTGGAACGGCTGCGGCAGGATCCTGCCTTCCGCGCGGTGGATTTTGACCGGGTACTGGAGCCTTCCGGATTCGTTGGCCGGTCCTCCGAACAGGTCGACGCGTTCCTCGAACACGAGGTGGAGCCCATTCGAAGGCGGTATCCGAACCTACGGGCGCAACGACGCGAGATCGGCGTTTGAGGAAAACCCCTCCGCCGATCTCGTGGGTGATATCCAAGAGGCTGAGATCGCGAGTCGTCGGCCGCTCGCGGCGAATCGGCGCGTCTTGGGGTCAGACGCGGGCAGCCTGACGCGCCTTGCGGAGTCGCTTCAACTCCTCGCGGCGACGCCGCTCGCTGGGCTTCTCGTAATAAGCCTTGCGCCGCATCTCTTTCCGAAGGCCGCTCCGCTCACAGAGTTTGCGAAAACGGCGGACGGCGTCCTGAATGGATTCGCCGGAACGGACCCTAAGCTTCACCACAACCGCGACTCCTCAGTTGATGGAAAAAATCGGAACGTCTCGCGCAAACGACCTAAGCCGCCTCATCGCCGAGCGGGAAACCGTGAGAGTTTCGCCCGCGAACAAGACACGGGAAGGCAAGAAGAAAAGTATAACGGCTCCTCTTGGTAACGCCAAGTCACACCCGAGAATCCGATCGGCGTTGCCGGGATTTCTGGGCATTCGCGGGAGGCCCGCGGCCTTCGTTCGAGGCGGTCAGTAGCCGCCGCGACCACCGCCGTAACCCCCGCCACCACCGTAGCCACCGCCGCCGCCGTAGCCACCACC
>CAZRGV010000200.1:0-231 GCA_964599655.1 uncultured Isosphaeraceae bacterium
CCGGGCCCCCACACCCAATGCCCCGAGACGGGGTAGATGAAGCCGCAGATGGCGACCACCGCGATCCGGTCGGCGCGGTACTGCATGCGTGGGGCCGCTGCCCCGGGCGCGGAAACCGGCGCGGTCGGTTTGAGGGTCCGTGGGGGCGGAGCCGGCATGACGCTCCAGGGGATTGCCCCACCCGGTGCGGGTGGGAGTCAGGAGCCGGGCTTGCCCGGCGCGACGGCCGCG
>CAZRGV010000200.1:287-541 GCA_964599655.1 uncultured Isosphaeraceae bacterium
GGTCCGCCCAAGGCGCCGGCTTCCGCCCTGGCGACGCTTCGGATTCAGGTCCCGCCGGACAAGCTGCCCGACCCCGAGGCGATCAAGGGCTACCTCTTTCCATCCTCGACCGCCGTGGTCGTCGATGATCAAGGAATTCGGTTGATCACTCGTGAAGCCTTCCCCAACGTTGGGTCCCCGACCTCGCCCGCCGGGGCCCTGGGACTGGCCACGATGTTGCCCGCCCTGAACGCGGCTCGCAACAGCGCCCGGGC
>CAZRGV010000200.1:560-2302 GCA_964599655.1 uncultured Isosphaeraceae bacterium
ACGCCTCCCGGCTTTCCGGGGGCGGCGGCTCCGGGCGCCGCGGCTCCCGGCGGACCTCCAGGCCGCGGTGGCGGGGGAGGCTCTCGGACCTTCCGACCCGACTGATCGGGGGTCGTCCCGTCGTTCTTGCGTGTCGTGACTCCGTCGTCGATCGACTCCGGCACGACGCGCGCCGCCAAGGTTTGTGTCGACCTGTGAAGGACCCTCGGACCAAGTCGATCCTGGTCGCGGAGGGTTCCGATTCCGATTCGCGACCTGGCAGCCGTACTCTCTTGCGTTCCAGGGGCTCCACGGCCGCGAGGTGTCAACCGTGTGTGGCTCAACCACGGTCTCAAGGTGGGAGGCGATGCGATGGAATTCGTCCACGAGGTGACCGCACGTCTCGAGAATAAGCCCGGTCGCCTGGCCAAGATCTGCTCGGCCCTGGCTCATGAAAAGGTCAACATCCGGGCGCTTTCGGTCATGGACACCAATGAGCGGAGTGTCCTGAGGATGGTGGTCGACCAGGTCGAACCGACCCGGAAGGTCCTCACCGCGCTGGGCACCGAGTTCGAACTGGCGGAGGTCCTCGCCGTCGAGATGGAGAACCGCCCAGGGGCCCTGACCCGAATTCTCGAGCGGCTGGCGGCCGATCACATCAATATCGAGTATGCTTACGCGTCGGGGGCCTCGGCGCCCGGCAAGTCGCTCGGGATCTTCCACACGTCCAATCCCAAGCGTGCCTTGCAGGTCCTTCACGAGGTTCCCGCCAACGGAAGCTTCCAGTCGCCTGGACGCAGGCCCTTGCACGTTCGTTGACACCGTTCGAGGCCGGGTTCCCGGTGCGTCGGAGCCTCTGATGGATCAGCCTCGACCGATGACCGGGAACCTCCAACCCCGGCTCCACGTCGTCCTCGTGGAGCCTGAGATCGCGGCGAACACCGGCGCCATCGGCCGGACCTGCGTGGCGGTGGGTGCCATGCTCTGGCTGGTTCGACCACTGGGCTTTCACCTCGGAGATCGTTACCTGCGGCGCGCCGGCCTCGACTACTGGCCGCACCTGAACTGGCAAGCGGTCGACAGCTTCGAGGAGGTCGTCGAGAACCTTGGCGCCGGTCGACTCTGGTTGTTCAGCACTCGGGCGATTCGATCCTACACCAGCGTCGAGTTCCGGCCGGGAGACGCGCTCGTCTTCGGACCGGAGAGCCGAGGGCTTCCCGACCGACTCCTCGCCGAGCACGCCGATCGCGCCCTCAAGATCCCGATGCGTCCGGAAGCCCGAAGCCTGAACCTGGCCAACGCGGTCGCCGTCGGTGTGTTTGAAGCGGTGCGGCAGCTCGAATCGGCAGAGGACATCCGCTTCGACTGAGAGGAGAGGCGCTCCGGGACGCACGGGGAGTTTCGTCGTAAAATCCAATCGTTCACGCTTTTGCGTACCAGACCAGGCGCGGAAGGCGCGTCTTTCGGGCGATTTGGTCGGGCGTGAGTCCACCGACCCGACCCGCCAGGAACCGAGGATCGCGCAAACGAAAGGAACCCAGGAGCGCCTCGGGGGGCTCCAGGGTTCCTTTGTGGGATTTGCCGGCGTTGAGTCGGGGGCGAGTTCCTAAGCGCCCACCCCCGGATCGCGATCCCGTCGGATCAAAGGCCACTCAGATCGGCCGCGAAGAGGCGAACGCCCTTCTTCAGGCCGAGCCGCTCGACCGCGTCCTGACTGGCGGGAACGGTCAGGTTCTTGCGCGGAGGCAGGCCGATGCCGTGGC
>CAZRGV010000200.1:2314-3246 GCA_964599655.1 uncultured Isosphaeraceae bacterium
TCAACGTCGTCGGACGGTTCGCCGAATCGGCGTCGCTACCAACCAGGGTCAGGCCGTTCAAGATCATCGGGCTCGCGTTGTCGATCCGGATCTTGTAGACGTCCTGGCCCTTCTTGTCCTTGGTTCGATCCTTGAGCAAGGAGACGTGGACCAACCGGTCGAGCAGACCCGACGCCAGAGCGTCTCCCACGGCCAGAGCGTCCAGAGTGCCGCCCTCCTTGCGAGCCAACGGGAGGGTGAACTTGCCCGAGTTGACCCAGTTGCGCCCGGTCGAATCGGTCGTTGCGACGAGCACGATCGCCTGAGAGGCCTCGCCCGTGCCCGAAAGCTGAACGCGGCACGCCAAAGCCGGGCCGGTCGGTCGATCCGGGACCCCCGACTTCGACACGAGGCCGAGAACCGGAACGTCC
This sequence comes from uncultured Isosphaeraceae bacterium, assembly GCA_964599655.1. Classification (GTDB taxonomy): domain Bacteria; phylum Planctomycetota; class Planctomycetia; order Isosphaerales; family Isosphaeraceae; genus CAZRGV01. Next base: position 2,725 of record CAZRGV010000200.1, read on the forward strand.
TTCAGAGTCTGTCGAAGCTCACCGGCCAGAGCGTCAGTCGCCGGGCTCGTGGAGTTGACGTCGACATACAACGTGCCGGTCTCGACCAGTCGATCCCCGTCACGCTCCCGCAGACGAGAGACGAACTGCTGCGCCAAGGCCAGCTCGCTGCTGTTGGCCCAGCGTCGGGACGCCCGTGAAATCGTCGTCCAGTCCAGGCCGGCCGCAACCCGCCAGAGAACCAACTGCGCCACCGTGTCCGGAGCCTTTTCCGCCGAGAGCAGCCGCAGGGCCTTCTGAGCCAGAGGATTCTCGGTCAGCTCGGCGATGTCGCCGAGCTGGAGCATCTCCCCCTTCTCGGGCAGGTTCACCAGGGCCGCCGCGTTCGGACCATTGAGGCTGACCAGCTTGGTTGGCAACCGACGGGTCTGACCGGGTTCCAACGTCGCGTTCGGTAGACCCGTGGGAGGCACGGAGCGGAACCCGCCACCCATCATGCCCATACCGCCGAAGCCGCCCATCATCATGCCGTAGCCACCGCCG
>CAZRGV010000200.1:3256-8928 GCA_964599655.1 uncultured Isosphaeraceae bacterium
CATGCCGCCCATGCCACCCATGCCCATGCCGCCCATGCCGCCCATGCCCATGCCACCCATACCGCCCATCATGCCGCCACCGAAGCCGGCCATGTAGGACAGGTTCTGCGACATCATGTCCCAGGAGTCGAGTTCACCGGTGAGGCGGACAATCACCCCGGCGAGCATCATCATGCCCATCATCGGCGGCATCACCATGGCCCCGCCACCACCCATGCCACCGCCCATGCCGCCCATCATGCCACCGCCCATGCCGCCCATCCCGCCCATGCCGCCCATGCCGCCCATACCACCACCCATGCCGCCCATACCACCCATGCCACCGCCGAAACCGCCGCCACCGAATTGACCAGTGGCGCCCTGGGCGATCAGGCCGGGGGGAAGAACGACGTTGAGCTGGCGGTTGGTGCGGTTGGTCACGGAGACGGTCATGCGTCCGTCACCGGTTCCCTCCGCGGTCACGCCCAGGTCGCCGGAGCGGAGACCGTCCAGCAAGCTGATCGAGGCGATCTTGGTTTGCGGGGCGGCCGGCTTCGAGGCCTTTTCGTCGGCCTGGCCGGCGTTTCCCGTCAGAGCGAGCAGGCCGCTCGCCAGCGCGGCCGGGAGAATCTTCGAGAGGGGGAATCTGCGCATAGCGTGTTACCTTTCCGGTCGTTAGGTCGATCGTCGATGGACGGTGCGCCGCGTTGTCGATCGAACGAAGCTCAGGGATTGGGGGCCCAGACGATCTCGCGGGTACCGCCAAGGAGCGAGGTCCAGGCCGCGGAAGCTCGCGGCGAGGTGTCTGGGTTCGTCGTAAAGTCTAACGCCTCGGGGGCGAGGTTTATTCGATTCTCGACCGCTTTTTTCCAGCGGTGCCCTTCGAGGTTACGATCGCCGGTGTCGAACCGATTTCGCGGGTCTTCCGGGTCACTTCGCGGGTTGATTTCCTCCCAGCGCGCGGGTGAAATCTTGGCTCGTCGCAACACATTGTCCGTCAATGGATCTGGTCGAACGCTTCGACGTTCGTGACACGTTCGAGGGGAGGCGGGTACTGTGTCCAGCCGGGCGGCACGTTACCATCGACTCGGCGTTTGACGACTGGCCCGCCGTTTCGGAATTTGCCACGGGAAGGGTTCGAAGGATGCGGTACGTCTCTCACCTGGCCTGCCCGACATGTGGCGCGACCTACCCGGCCGACCGGGTCATGAACCTCTGCGAGCGGGATGAGCGTCCCGTGCAGGTCGTTCTCGACCTCGACCGGCTCCGCGCCGAGCGTGGGCCGGACGGGGGTTGGGACCCCAGTCGCAAGAGTCTCTGGCGCTTTGGCGGCTTGCTCCCGCTCGACTACGACGATCCCGAGGACCGGCGTTGGATCGTCAGCCTCGGAGAGGGTTACACTCCCGAGATTCCCTACACGCATCCTCTGGCCGACCGGATTGGCTTTCGCCTGGAGGTCAAGGATGAGGGCAAGCCCTATCGAGGCTTCGGGGCCAATCCCACCTTGTCGTTCAAGGATCGAGGAATGGCCATGACGGTCTCGATGGCCAAGGCGCTCGGGCTCAACCGACTGGCCGTGCCGACGCAAGGAAATGCCGGTGACGCCCTGGCCCGTTACGCGGTGGAGGCGGGCGTTCAGGCCGCCGTGGTCATGTCGCCCGATACGGACCGACCCGTCCTGGGCAATGTCGCGGCGCTGGCGAAGCTGTACCCCGACCAGGTCACGCTTGAACTGGTCGATGGAACCATCGTCGACTGTGCCCGACGAATCAAGGAGCACTATGTTCCATCCGGTTATTTCAGTGTGGCCACCTTCCAGGAGCCTGGCTGGCGAACCGAGGGAAAGAAAACCCTGGGGCTCGAAATGGCGGAGCCCAAGGGGGACCGTCTGGCCGACCGACGTTGGCAACTGCCCGACGTGATCGTCTACCCGACCGGTGGTGGGACGGGAGTGGTGGGAATGGCCAAGGCGTTCGACGAACTCGAGGCGCTCGGCCTGGTCGGCCCGGAACGGCCCAGGATGATCTGCGTGCAATCCTCGGCGACAACGCCGATCGTCCGTGCCTTCGACGCCGGCGATTCCGACATTTCTCCCTTGCCGCCCGGCTCGACGATCGCCACGGGCCTGAATGTCGCCCGCAACGTCGGCCACATTCACGTGTTACGAATTCTTCGAGAAAGCGGAGGCGGCGCGTTCGCGGTCACGGATGACGCCATTCGCGAACTGATCCGGAGCGAGTGGCGAAGGCAACGGTTTGCCTGGTCACCGGAGGGCGCCGCGACACTGGCCGCCTTGCCCGAAATCGTGGAACGAGGTCTCATCCGCAAGGGAGACCGGGTCGTCCTGGTCAACACGGCGTCGGCCGAGAAGTATCTGCCGACGATTCGAGACGAACTCGACGGAGGACTTTGAACGACTCAGGTCGTGGAGGGAAGTCGCCGCGAGGCGGGATCGGAGCCATCACGCCCGTCGTCGCCGTCCGTTGGTCGGGACCGTTCCGACGAACGATCAAAGCGTGTCGAGCAGGTCGACCACGGGTCGGAGGTAGCCCACCGAGCGCGCCAGCCATTGGAACGCCCGTTCCGACCAGGGAATTGACTCGATCGTTTCGGGGCGTTCGAGATTCCCCTGGGCGAATTGTCGCTCGCACGCGGCGGTCAGTCGCACGACGGCCGACAGGTCCCTGGCCTGAAGGTCGGGAAAAAACGCCAGCCAGCTCGATTCGAAGATCGGTAGGTCGTACGTTCTCGCGTGCAGCTCGATCGAGAGGTTCAAGCTCGGACTCACCTTGTGGAGCAGGGCAAGCATGTCGGGAATCGGCATGATGCCCGATCCGATCGGTCGAGCCTGCCAGCAAAGCCCTCGCGTCGTGAAGGCCAGCACGGCATCCTTGATGTGCGTCGAAAGCACCAGGGGGGCCAGTCGCTCGACCGCTCGGATCGGGTCGTCGAGCCGCATGACCAGGTTTCCCGTGTCGAGGGTCACTCCCAGCGCGTCCTCACCAACGTCCGCGATCAACCGCAGCAGTTCCTCGGTCGTCACGTCGGCGTGGGTTTCCAGCGCGATTCGGATTCCGAGGGCTCGGAGCGAGCTGTCGAGTTGCTTGAGCGTGTCTCGGGTGGCGGCCAGTTGCTCGCGCCAGGGGACGTCGGTGCGGAATCGGTCGTGCCGATCACCGATATAGGCGCGGGCGTGCCGGCATCCCAGGGCGGCGACCGCCTCGAGTTGCCGCTCCAGGTCTCGAGCGTGTTCGACGGCCGAAACCTCCCGACCGAGTTCTCGGGCCCGCCGTACCGGGTTGGGTGAGGGGAGCCCGACTTCGAGGTACAGTCCGAGTTCGTCCGCCTCGCGACGGAAGGCCCGGAGTCGGTCGTGATCGAGCCCAGGGTCGATCGTCGAGGGCTCGAGAAACTGCACCCCTTCAAGACTATGTTCACGAGCGAATTCCAAGGTCTGCTCGGGCGTGAACTCGCAATGGGCGATCGTGTAGTGGTCGAACCCGATGCGCATCATGACCTCCGGCCTACGGACCCCGTTCCGTGCCCGCCAGGAACTTTGGTGCGACCCATCGTCCGTCGCGGGCGCTCCACCATCGCAGGATGGAGCACGGCTCGCAAGTCATGTCACCTCCGGTTCGAGGCCACCGCCGAGCGGGCCCATGCCAGACGAAGTCCTCAATCCACCCAGCACGCCCGGATCTTCGGAATGGCCCGGTATCGATCGCGGACGACCCGTCGGAATCCTGAGCAAAAAAAGTGTCGAGAGAGGGTTGACGATTGGTGCATCGCATCGTATTTTGGCCCTCGTTACGAGAACACGAGCCGTCGCGAACGCCCGTCGTGTTCTCCTCTCCTCCCTGCAGTTTTTCGGTGTCCTTCATCCTTCCCCGGCTTCGTCGCCAATCCAGGACACCTGCAGATTTGTTCGCCGCATTGAACTTCGAAAAGAGACGGTCTGATTCCCGACCCTCACGGATGCCCGGGTTGGGTTCGGCCTTCATTAGTGGGGCAGGCTTGGGAGCGTGCTCAACGCGCGCTCCGCTCTTGCTCAAAAGCCGCTCGGCCTGCGCACGGATCAGCAGGACGCCGATCCGTCGCGGGTCGAGAATGGCACCCATCGCTTGAACCAGGAACAGCCAGGCCCTCCAGCCCGGTTTACCGATTTCGAGGCGGCTCCAGGACGCGACTGGAGCCGCCTTTTCTTGTTCCCTCTCAGCCGGCGAGTTCGGCAAAGAAAGTCTGGTTCAAGAATCGATGGCGCGAACGGCCCGTCAGGGAGTACGGGATCAGCGGCCAACCACGTCTCTTGGAGGGGGGGCCTTGCCGACCGAACCCGTTGCGGTGTCGGAAGTCGACCAACGGCGACGGTTCGGGGCCATTTTGAATCAGTACGGCACTTGCGAATCGCGATATCCGGCGTTGATCTGATCGCGCAGCATGACCGAGTCGGGAACCGCGTCTCGGGAGAATCGCCCAGGCGGCGGTGGATCGCTCGGTGCGTCCTCGCGGCGTTCCGGGTTCGTCGGCAGCGCTCGATAAGCGTGCAGGGTTCCGCAGCCGGCGCTCAGCGCGGCCATCATCAACAGACCGAGCACGATCCTTCGCATGAGCGTTGTCCTTCCCCGCGGCAACGCGAACCCTGGGGCCGGGCCGGGCCCGGCCGGCTCGGTTCCCCTTGGCGAGAGGCTAGCGGCGCTCCACGCAAGGGTCAAGCCCGACCGCAACGGCTCAAGGCATGGCCCACGATCGGTCCGGAGGCCGCTCCGGCGGGAAGGCTCCGCTTCTGGAATCGGCCGCCGAATGGGTCGGGCTCCGCCGACGTTTGCGTCGGGAAAATCGCTTCGAAAAAAAGATCCGAAATGCCCTGTTGCCTCGTGTCTTCTCCACGATAAGATGAATCGCTTCCGTTTTCCCGCTCCCGGCGCGGGGCGTGGGACAGTTCCCGACCCATCCAATTTGCCTTGCCGCGCGGAGTCCTCCGGCTCGATTCACCGCGCCTCGAGCCGTTGTGGGCACCCATCCGGGTGGAACAACCCAATCTTATGGTAGATCGCAACCTGCTTCGTGAATTCGACATCGACGAAGGGGAACTCAACGCCGCCATCGCCACCGAATCGGGCGACGCGATGAGTCAGTTTCTCGTCGAAGGTCAGGACTTCGAAATCGGCACCATCGTCGCGGGCAAAGTGGTCGAGATCGTCGGCGATCAGGTCGTCGTCGACATCGGCTACAAGTCCGAGGGCCTCGTTCCGCTCAATGAGTGGGAGGAAGGCGAGACGCCCCCTCAGCCGGGCGAACCGGTCGAGGTCTTGCTCGAGGGGATGGAAGACGACACCGGAGAAATCGTGCTCTCCCGCAAGAAGGCGCATCGCATGCGCGCCTGGGAGAACGTCATCTCCAAGTATCATGAAGGCGACGTCGTTCACGGCAAGGTCACCAAGAAGATCAAGGGTGGCCTGCTGGTCGATATCGGCGTCAACGTCTTCCTCCCGGCCAGCCAGGTCGACATCCGCCGCCCCTCCGATATCGCCGACTACATCGATAAGGACATCGAATGCATGATCCTGAAGATCGATGAGAGTCGTCGCAATATCGTCGTTTCCCGCCGCAAGCTCATCGAGATCACGCGCGAACAGCTCAAGAAGAAGCTGCTCGAGGAGATCGAGCCAGGGCAAATCCGCATCGGAACGGTC
>CAZRGV010000201.1:0-5788 GCA_964599655.1 uncultured Isosphaeraceae bacterium
GGACGAGCCTTGGTGGCCAAGCCACCAGGGGCACCCGGAACGGGCTTCTCGTCAGAGCCAACCGCTGCCGGCGTTGCTGGGGTTGAGACGACCCCGGGCGCGGCGACGGTCCTGGTTGACGAGCCTGGACCTGCCGGAGATTCCCTCGCTCCGAGAATCCGCGTCATCCTTGACGAGAGTCTTGCGAGCTGGTTTCACGACCATGATAATTACGAAACTAACCGGATGATGCGGACAATTCGGTGTAAAAAATAGCGCCCGTTCCGCGGCCGAATCCTTGTCGGCCGCAACCTTGTTTGCGTAATTTCTTGTTGGCAGGGTTGTTCCGTTGCGAGGCCGTCCCTGCGGCGTCGCGACAGGGGTCGCGTTCTCCAGTCCCTAGCGGGCGATCGAGCCGTCGGGCCCGTTCCACCCGCGCGCTGAAACGCCTTTCCCGTTCGGCATTCGTGGACGGTTGCGGCGAACGAATACGTCGCGGAGGCAGAACGGTCGGTAAGGGCGCAGGAAGGTCGAAGGGGCCGCGAGCCGGCCGCTGAGCTAAGCGCACCGTTCGGCGGGATCGGATGGTTGGCTTGTCAGGGAGCAGGGATCAGGTTGTGCAAGAGACGGACGACTTGGGAGATGACCGACAACAACGTCGTCGTTGGTTTGGGTCCACGCGGGCGGTTGAGTTTCTGAGCAACCATTAAGATTGCGGACAAGACGTTTGATTCGGGTCAGGCAGGCCGCCTGAAGTCAGAGGTTATCCTTAGAGACGATCCTCGAGAGAAAGGGTTTCATGAACGACGCGTCTTGTGATGCCAGGAATCCGGAGGCTGACGATTCCCCCACAACGTCGAAGCCAACGCCGTCGCCGCGCCCCGAAAGTCCAACGAATGCGTTGGCGATGTCGGTCGTTCCTTCCGCGGGTACGCCTCTCGCTCAAAGTGGATTACCGACATTGCTCGCCGAGCGTTACGCCACGGCAAACACCGAAATGCTGTTCCGGATTGGCCACCGCGACCAATGGATTCTTTACCATCTGATCGCGCAGGGGTCGCTGCTCGCCCTCAAGACGGGCATTGGCACCGGAATCGTGCAGGCGAGCGGCCCGATCTCTCTCGTCGGTTACTTCGCGATGCCTCTGTCATTCATCTTTGCGACCTATTATACCGTGGAGGATCGTCTTATTAGCCTATGTGTACTCAATATAAGAAAACTCCTTACGGGCAGGGAGCATGTTCGTCGAAAGCCCGAGTCGCTCTGGGCCGTCTGGCGCGAGGCGGATGGCACGACTCTGCGCGAGCGAACCAAGGCTCAGGTTGTCACATTTGTGATTGTGCCAATTTTGAGTAATATCTTGCAAATTAAAATTAAGAACGAAGTCATAAGCAACGTCTGCTGGACCGCGGTGTTCTCGGTCCTGATTCTCCGAGTGATTCGTGGTGCTCTCTATCAGAGAGTTTGCGACGATTCCGCGGATCGCCGGCGTCTTGACAGAATTGACATGCCGCAAACTTGATCGTATTCGACTCGATGACACAATGATTCCATACAAAACAATTCCACTGGTAAACTGCGTTTCCGATGTTGCTCTCAGCACCGTATGGCAATTCATCGAAGACGCCCGAGGTTTTGTCAACCTGGAGTGGACGCTGGACTTCCGCGACTTTGCTCGAGTTCATCTCCCAGGGCTCTATTCCGAGGCGGTGTCGTTGCGCCACCTGGTCCGCGTCAAGAAAGCCGTGATCGTTCACTGCGAATTCTTGACGAACCTTGATCTTGAAGTCCAAAAATTTCTGTACCTGGCCCTCTGTGCGACGATTGGCCGGCCAACCGAGACCGACAAAATCGACAGGCGAGTCGTGTGGGAAGTTCAGGCGAAGGATGGTGTCAGCCAGAAAACCGGAATGACAATTTCTGAAAATCATTATTTTGGGAAATTGCATACGGATTCGTCTTATCGCGGCCATGGTCGCGAACCCGAAAAGTATGTTGCCTTGCTCTGCGTGAAGCCAGCCCAGGATGGCGGTGGGGGTACGCTCCTTGTCGATGCCCGAGAGTTTGTACGCGACCTCGCCTCCACCCCGGAAGGCGCGGCGGCCGTAAACTTCCTGCGCCAAAACCCATTCCCTTTCGCAACCCCGATCGTTTTCAGCGCGAACAGAGACTCCAATTTGCAGAATATTGTGTATAGTAAAATTCTTGGCGATAGTTATTTTATGCGATATCGACACGACTCGATCGTGACCGGTATCCTCCAGGATTCGCCGCCTGAAGCCGACGCAATGACCCATTGGCTCGGGGTTTTCGATCGCCACCTGAGCAACTATCCAACTTCAGACTACTTCTTATCCAACGGTGATCTTTTGCTGCTGGACAACCATGAGGTGTTCCATGGGCGAACCGCCTTCAGCGACTTCAGCCGCCTCCTTCTCAGGATTCGCATGGACCAATAGTTGGGTGGTGTCGCTGGGCCATGGAACGTCGAATTCCTCCATGGCCAAGGGGGATTGAGGGGGGCAGCGCCCGAGGATATCGTCGACCGTGGCGATCCCCCCGGCCCCCCTTGGAAAGGTGGGAGGGGGGCAGGCCAACCCGTGATCCTTCGATGGTCCTGGGACATCCCGTGCGGGTCCCGCGCCACGAATTCCTGGGGAGGAATGCGTGTGTCGTGTGTTTTGGACCTGTCGCGTGGACGCCGTTCCTCTTCGAGGTCAGAGACCTTGGCCGATCGAGCCGGTCGTCCTGGCGGAGGGAGCGGGTCCGTTTTTTGCGACGTCGAGGGCGTGGATCATCGGCCGGGTTTGGGCCGGTTCCTCGAATGACGATCGGATTCCGGTCCGCACGGAAGACGTCGCTCGATGACCTGGTGCGAGCGGTCGGGCGTGCCACGTCGCTCCTCGTTTTGAAGTTCGTGTTTGACGCGGGGAATGCATTTTGATCCACTAAATGGAGACCTGCCTCCGCTCCTGCCAACGGCAAAGACCGAGGTCCTTCGAGGATCCGGTCGGCCCGCCTGTTCTGCTGGGGATCTTGCCCGATGTTTCGAAACATCCCGCGCGTCTGCGTGTTCGGGCTCGTCACCTTCGGTTGGATCCCTTCATTGGCCATCGCGGACGACGTGACGGCTCCGGCTTCCGTCGAACCAGCGAAGACCGTCGATTTCGTCCGCGACATCCGTCCGATCCTGGCGTCGAACTGCTACGCCTGCCACGGCGCGGAAAAGCAGAAGTCGGGGCTTCGGCTCGACCGGAAGGCCGACGCGATGCGAGGCGGCGACCTCGGCCCTGCGATCGTGCCGGGGAAGGCCGAGGAGAGCGACCTCGTCCTTCGCGTGTCGGGCGAGGATGAGACGGTGGTCATGCCTCCCAAGGGGGAACGGCTCAACCCCGAACAGGTCGGGCTGATTCGAGCCTGGATCAACCAAGGGGCGAACTGGCCGGACGGGGCCGACGGCGAGGCGACCCTCGCGCGACGACCGGGGAGCGATCACTGGGCCTTTCAGACGCCGAGGCGGCCGGCTGTCCCGCTGGTGAACAACACGAGTTGGGTGCGGAACCCGATTGATGCGTTCATCCTCGCGAAACTGGAGGCCGAAGGGGTCACGCCGTCGCCCGAGGCGGATCGCTCGACCCTGATCCGACGGCTGAGCCTCGACCTGACGGGCCTGCCGCCGTCGCCGGAGGAGGTCGATCGGTTTCTGAAGGACACGAGTCCGGACGCCTATGAGTCCCTCGTGGACCGGCTCCTCGCGTCGCCTCACTTTGGTGAGCGGTGGGGACGGCACTGGCTCGACCTGGCGCGTTACGCCGACAGCGACGGTTATGAAAAGGACTCGCCAAGGCCCTATGCGTACCGGTACCGGGACTGGGTGATCGACGCGTTGAACCGCGACCTGCCGTTCGACCAGTTCACCACGGAGCAACTGGCCGGCGACCTCTTGCCGAACGCAACACTGGATCAAAAGATCGCCACCGGATTTCATCGCAATACGTTGACGAACAAAGAAGGCGGCGTCGATCAGGAGGAATTCCGGGTCGCGGCGGTCATCGACCGCACGAACACGACGGGGACCGTCTGGCTGGGATTGACGGTTGGCTGTGCCCAGTGCCACTCGCACAAGTATGACCCGATTCTTCAGCGTGAATATTACGGTTTGTTCGCATTTTTCAACACAGGGCAGGAAGTCGACGAGCCGGCACCGCTTCCGGGTGAGCGGGAACGTTATGAGGCGGCCAGGGCGGCGTACGAGGCGGAGCATGCGCCGCTCGTCGAGGCGCTGGAGAATTACGACCGGAAGGAGCGCCCTGCGAAGCAGTCTGAGTGGGAGCGATCGCGGACACCGACGAATCCTCGATGGACGGTGCTCGAACCGTTGGAAATGACCTCGGCGAACGGGGCGACACTGACTCGACAGAGTGATGGCTCGATCCTCGTGAGCGGCGAGAATCCGGCGAAGGACCGATACACCATTGTCGCGGACACTGAGATCGAGGGCATCACGGCGATTCGCCTTGAAGTGCTGGACGACCCGAGCTTGCCGTCGAAGGGGCCTGGCCGGGTGGCGCACGGGAACTTTGTCCTTTCGGAGTTGACGGTTCAGGCCGCGATGAAGTGCGACCCGGATTCGCCGAGTGTGGTGGAATTGCGGAATGCCTCGGCCGACTTTTCGCAGGGGCAATTCGAGGTGGCGAACGCCATCGACGGGAATCTGGAAACGGGGTGGGCGATCGCGCCTCGGATGGGGCAAAGGCACGTCGCGGTCTTCGAGACGAAGGAAGACCTGGGAGGGGCGTGTGGCACTCGGATCAGGTTCCGCCTCGATCAGGAGCACGGCTCCGAGCACACGATCGGGCGGTTCCGGCTCTCGTTGACGGCGGCGCCGAGGCCCGTCAAGGCCGGCGACCTGCCCGACGACGTGATCGAGATTCTGGGGGTTGCGCCCGAGGCTCGCACCGAATCGCAGAGGTCGCGACTGGCGGAGTATCATCGGAGCATTGACCCGACGTGGAAGCGTCTCAAGGCGGCCGTCGAGACGCATGCGAAAACCGCGCCGAAACCGCCGCAGTCGGTCGTGCGACTGCTGGTCGAGAATCCATCGCCGCCGAAGACGCATATCCTGGTTCGGGGCGATTTTCTCCGACCGGGTGACGAGGTCGGACCGGGGACGCCGGGGATTTTGCCGCCCTTGAGGTCGGAAGGCCGTGCGCCGAGCCGACTGGATCTGGCGCGCTGGTTGGTGGACCCGGCCAACCCGTTGACGAGCCGGGTCGCGGTCAACCGGATCTGGGGGCACCTGTTTGGCCGGCCCCTGGTGAATACGCCGGAGGACTTCGGCACGCGAGGGGAACGCCCCACGCATCCGGAGCTTCTCGACTGGCTGGCGACCGAGTATCCCGCGACGGGGTGGAGCCTCAAGGCCCTGATCAAGGAGATCGTGACCTCGGCGACGTATCGCCAGTCGTCGAGGAATCGCCCCGAGCTGAACGACCGCGACCCGAGCAACGTTTGGCTGGCGCGCCAGAACCGGTTCCGGCCCGAGGCCGAGATCGTGCGCGACCTGTTCCTCTCGGCGAGCGGTTTACTGGCGCCGAGGATTGGCGGGCCGAGCGTCCGGCCACCGCAACCGGCGGGCATTTCGGAATTGACGTACGCCAACAGCGCGAAATGGGTGGAGAGCCAGGGGGCCGATCGGTATCGGCGGGGCATGTACACATGGTTTCAGCGCACAAGTCCGTATCCGATGCTCATGACGTTTGATGCGCCTGATTCGAACGTGTGCGCCGTGAAGCGAGAGCGATCGAAT
>CAZRGV010000201.1:5798-8916 GCA_964599655.1 uncultured Isosphaeraceae bacterium
CGCTTCAAGCGCTCACGCTCTTGAATGACGTGGTTTTTGTCGAATGCGCCCGGTCGCTCGGACGTCGGATCATCGACGAATCCTGGTGCGAGTGCGCGGACGATCGGATTCGGCATGCCTTCAAGACGTGTCTCGCGAGGGAGCCGTCGGAGGAGGAGCTCGCGATTCTCAACCGGCTTTACGACGGGGCACGAACAGCATTTGAGCAGGATTCGCGGGCGGCGTCGAGGATTGTGGGCGAGATGAGGCCGAAGAACGTGGAGACGGCCGAGGCCGCGGCGTGGGTGATTCTGGCCCGGACGATTCTGAACCTCGACGAATTCGTGACGAGGGAATGACCGATGCATCCGATCGAGGATACGATTCGCCAGTCACGTCGGGACTTCCTGACCTCATCGGCGAGCGGAATCGGCCTGCTCGCGCTGGCGTCGTTGTTCCGCGACGAAGGGTTGCTGGCGGCCGAGGTTGACCCGACGAACCCCCTGGCTCCCCGGGCGCCGCATTTCGCCCCCAGGGCCAAGGCGTGCATTTGCATTTATCTCGAAGGCGGCCCGAGCCAGATCGACCTGTTCGACCCGAAGCCGAAGCTCCGGGAGCTGGATGGCCAGGCGCTACCGGAGTCGTTCACCAAGAACGTGCGGTTCGCCTTCATTCAGAAGGAGACCGCGCGGATCATGGGCAGCCCTCGCGTGTTCGCTCCACGAGGGCAGTGCGGCATGGAACTGTCGGACTACTTGCCTCGCCTGAGCGAATGCGCCGACGACATCGCGCTGATTCGGTCGATGTATACCGAGCAGTTCAATCATCATCCGGGTCAACTGATGATGAACTGCGGGTCGGCGATGTTCGGCCGGCCAAGCATGGGCTCATGGCTCACGTATGGGCTCGGAAGCGAGTCGAAGAACCTGCCGGCCTACGTGGTGCTCAATGCCGGCCGGGGGACCAGCGGTGGGGCGTCGAACTGGTCGAGCGGCTTCCTGCCGACGCATTATCAAGGGGTGCTCTTCCGGAGCAAGGGCGACCCGGTCCTCAACCTGAGCAACCCGGAGGGCCTGAGCCGCGAGATGCAGCGGCAAACGGTCGAGGCAATTACCGCGCTGAACACGCGACGACATGAACAAATTCTCGATCCAGAGATCAATAGCCGGATCGCGGCCTACGAGCTGGCCTTCCGCATGCAAGCCGCCGCGCCCGAGTTGATCGACTTCGGTAACGAGAGCCAGGAGACGCTCGATCTGTACGGCGTCGGCCGCAACGATCCGGCGGGTGGCGGCCGAGGGGGCGGAGGCAATGGGGTTTACAACCAGTTCGCGTCGAATTGCCTGCTGGCCCGCCGGCTCGTCGAGCGTGGCGTCCGGTTCGTGAACCTGTTCCACGCCTCGTGGGACCACCACAGCAACCTCGACGAGGAGCTGGCGTTCAACTGTGGAATGGCCGATCAGCCCGTGGCCGCCTTGCTCAAGGACCTGAAGCGTCGGGGCTTGCTCGATTCCACCCTGGTGATCTGGGCGTCCGAGTTCGGCCGAACGCCGCTGGGTGAGAATCGCAAGGGGTACGCGAAGGTGACCGGACGCGACCATCACCCGTTCGCCTTCAGCCTCTGGATGGCCGGTGGCGGGATCAAAGGGGGCCAGGTGATCGGCAAGACCGACGAGATCGGGTGGGGAATTGTCGAAGATCCCGTTCATGTTCACGATTATCACGCAACGATTCTGAAACTCTTTGGCTTCGATCATACGAAGCTGACGTACCGGTTCCAGGGCCGAGACTTCCGCCTGACGGACGTGGCGGGCAAGGTGGTTCCCAGCCTGATCGCTTGAGGTCGGGCGGGCAGGGGAGGGCATGGAGTCGAGCGCGGGGTAGGTCTCCGGCCCTTCGGGCGGAGGGATTCGCGAACGTGAGGCGGTTCGTCGGAACGCGGAATCGCCGCGTCTTCGAGGGGAGGCGGTCTCGTGATCGGCGCGTCAGGGGACTTGCCCACGATCGGCGAGGGCCGGATCTCGACCCGAGGGGAGCAGGGGATCGAAGACGCCGGTGGGAGTCGAACCCACTTCGACCGCTTTGCAGGCGGTTGCCTGGCCGTCTGGCTCCAGCGTCGCGCATTGGGAAAGAGCGTTCGATCGTGGAGGAGTGTCCCCGCCGGGAGTCGAACCCGATCTTCGACCTTCGCAGAGTCGCGTGCAAGCTCCGCCACACTCCAGGGACATTGTTTGATGCGTGTGCCTCTCCGACCGGGATTCGAACCAGGGGCCAGACCTTCGGAGGTCCCCATGCCGATCCACGACGCGATCGGGATCTTGGTTCTTGAAGCGCCCCGGCCAGGACTCGAACCCGGAACACCTCGTTCGAAGCGAGGCATGATTTCCTTTTCACCACCGGGACGAAGTTTACACGATTTTTCAAGGTTTCGGAGTGGACCCACCGGGAGTTGAACCCGGATTTCCGGCCTGCCGAGCCGGTGTCTTGCCGGAATTGGACCATGGGCCCGCAACGAGTCGAACAGTGGACCGCCGGGGAGTCGAACCCCGCTTTCCTGGTTGCGAACCAGGCGTCTTACCAATGGACCAGCAGCCCTTCACAAGGTAACGCGTTGAGTCCGTCGGGCAGGAGTTGAACCTGCAATGCCGAGTTGGCGGGAGGGTTACGGCCTCCGGGGCTCGCCCGTGCCCAGCCGACGGGTGATTGTGGCGGTTGATGGCACGGGTGGGAGTCGAACCCACAGGACACCGGAGTTTGAATCCGGCCGCTCGGCCAGTTGGCGTACCGTGCCGCGTCGCCTCGAACATCGAGCGCCCCCGACGGGAGTCGAACCCGCATCTCCCGGCTGACAACCGGGCGAACCTCCCTCCGATTCCACAGGGGCCAAGGCGTGCCGTTATGGCTCAGGCGGGATTCGAACCCGCAGCATCTCTGGTTCTAAGCGAGAGTGGTCTGCCTGTTGCCTACCGAGCCGTGAAGAACTCTGCATGCACTGCCCGGAGCGGGATTTGAACCCGCAGGCGCCCGGGTTGAAGCGGGGCCGCTCGGCCAGTTGGCGTATCCGGGCTGGTCTTCGGCCGAGGCGGAAGCCGTGGAAGCTCGGCGCGAGCAGATCGGCGTGGTGGCCGGCGATGACACG
>CAZRGV010000202.1:0-5535 GCA_964599655.1 uncultured Isosphaeraceae bacterium
ACCATCCTCCTCGATCGGGCCAGAGCGGTCCGCTTCTGCCCTCGGGTGCCCCCTTTAAGCAGCGACCAGAAATAAGTCGGGTCCGCCGTGCGGACCATCGACCTGGAAGGCAGGCCCCGCTCCCGCGGAACATGCCTTCCGATGAACCGATGAACGTGGTCGAACTCCAACAATCACTTGGTTCTCGTGCTGGCCAGCGCGATGAGGGCGTAGGCCGTCACGAGGTTCGGGTCGCCTTCCATGAACCGATCCGCGCCGTTGACCCAGCTCCCGTCGCGGTTCTGCCGCTTGGCGAGCGCCTCGATCAGCTCGGCCCGCCAGTGGTGCGCCTTGCCGCTCGCGTCGGTGAAGGTGTCTTCGCCCAGCACGGCCATGGTCTTGGCGAAGACCTGGTAGTAGTAGTAAAGGCCCCGCTCGCCCAGGCCGGGGTTCTCGTCGAGCGTGTAGTTCTTGCGGATGTACTCGAGCGCCGCCTTCACGCGAGGGTCGTCCTTCGACAGCCCGGCGTACACCAGGCTCTTGAACCCGGCGTAGGTCATGCTCGCGTACGACCGGAGCCCGCCGCCGGGAGCCTCGCCGGCCATGCTCGCCCCGCCGTTGGCCGCCGTGTAGATGAACCCGCCGTCGTTGACCTTGCCCGCCCACGGCTGGTCGTTGAACTCGCTCTTGAGGTTCTGGCAGCGCGAGACGAACAGGATCGCCTTCTTCAAGGCCGGATCATCGGCCGGCAGGCCCGTTTCCCGAAGCGCCTCGATCATGAACGACGTGTTCGACAGGTCGGGCCGGCTGTTCGACCCGCCATAGCCCGCGCCGCCGTAGAACGGGTCGGACGGGTCCTTCCCTTCCCCCTCGTCCCACTGCTTCTCCTTGAGGAAGTTCTGCCCGCCCTTGATGATCGCGTCGTACTTGCCGCCCGCGGCGTTCGCCTCCTGGTACGCCATCAAGGCGATGCACGTCGTGTAGTTGGCGTGCGACCCCTCGAACCCCCCTTGCGGGCGGAGATACTGCTCCAGATACGCCAGCCCCTTGGTGACGACCGGATCGTTGACGGTCACCTGCTTCGACTTCAACAGCCCCGTGACCACCAACGCCGTGATTCCCGGCTCGTTCCGCTGGGTCGACCAGCCGCCGTTGGCCTCCTGACGCCCCCGAAGGAACGCCACCCCCTTGCGCATCAGGCTCTCGGCCGACGGCTCCGCGTCCGAGCCAAACACACGCCCCCGCCCCGAAACCGCGAGAACCCCGAGGCCCCCGGCCCCCTGGACCAGGAACCGGCGACGAGAAGTCAGGTCCGACATCGCTCACAATCCTCCTTCCAAACCCAGGAAGCCCCCGCCCGAGCACGACCCCGCCCGTCTCCACCACCGCGCCGCGCCGCGCCGCTCTCCCTTGGAAACGAACCCGCCGCGTCCTCGAACGAGTCCCTCCGTCTCTCGGGGCCTCGGACGCCCCTCCGCTCGCAATTATAGCCCCCCCAACCCGGGTCTCAGGAAGCCCGACCCGACCCGTTCTCGAATTTTTACGGAGTGACGCCGATCGAACTTCGCGCCGTGACGCGATCTTACGGGAGACGTCGGCTGGCCCGTGCCAAGAGGCGCAAACCGGAACCTGCCCTGCAACCGCTTGCCGCCTTCCACGGCGTACGCCGTCGGCCTCGCCTGCCCGATCATCCGAATTCGTGTGTCCCGGCAATTCGGCACTTGCTTGATGGCGATCGCCACCTTAGCATCACTCCATGCCGTGGTTTATTTTTTTATCCGGCCGAGCTCTCGCCTCATGGGTCGAATTGTAAAATTCGAAAAAAGTTTCCTCATTGTTATGAGTCTTCAAAAGGAGTGTTCGCCACTCAGGCTACCGAGTCACTTTCCTTTTGGTGAAACATCAACGATTGCCAGTAACACGCATGGGTTTTCCTGTTTTCTTTGGGGGCCATCGCCTTCGCCAGGGTCGCTTGACCGCCGCGTGAACGCCGCGAGGCCATCGCCGCGCGCCAAGTCGAGAGCGGACACAAGGGAAGGAGGTCGTGATGACGGTCGATCAGGGCGGGGAGCACACGAAGCCCGTTCCTCAAAAGCCGATCGCTTCTCGAAAAGACGGCTGGCTTGCCCTCGTGAGGTTTGTCCCAGCCTCGCTCTACGCGCTTTGCATCGGATTCTTCTGCGTGGGATTCACCAGGGATGAGCCAGCGCCTCGGGCGTCCATGACCGAGTACAAGAAACTTCGCGTTCTCAATCAAAGTGGGACGGCCTATCGGGAGTGGGATCAGGACGCCGTCGTCGCGTTCGGGATCGCGCAGACCGCCAGCTCGATCAACTACATGATGCTCTCGGCCGCGGCGCTGCTCGGGTTCGTCGGCAAGATGCTCGTCGATCCCCTGGTCAAGGCCGATGTTCAACTTCCGTCCACGTACACGAGGATTCTGTTCAGTTGGTCGGCGTTCGGTTGCGTTCTGTCACTCGTCGCCGGCTCGCTCGCCACCGGCTACTTCCCCTTGATCACCGTCCATAAGACGTTCTCGATCTACGGGAGCGTGGGAACGTGTCATCTCTTCCAGCTGATCTTCTTCGGGATCGCGGGCGTCAGCTTCCTGACCGGGGTGCTCTGCGAGCAGTGTCACGTTGCGTCGAAGATGCCGGCCGCCCCTCGTGTGTAACCATCGCCGAAGGTCCGTATCTCCATCCATCTCGAAGGAGCCTCTCCATGTTCCATCTCGCGTTCCCGATCACGGCGGCACTGCTTCTGTCCCTTGCCCCCGCGGCACGCCTTGCCGACGTCCCGCTCAACGCGGACCAGGTGGTCCTCGACACGCTCCGGGAGAGGCTCGAAGCGGCTAAGTACAACACCGAGTCCAATCCGCTCTGGCAAGGCTACCTTTTGTTGAAGGAGGGCAAGGGCCGGAAGGCCCTGGCCGAAGACCTCACCAGGAAGCTCAACAAGGCCAAGGACCAGCGTGGGCAGCTGAAATTGATCGTGGAGCAGATCAAGACCGACTTCCGAGAGGAAAATCTCGCGGAAATCAGCTCCGCTCAGTCCGTCGCTCGCCAGTACGACTACGTTCCCTCAAAGATCAGCGAGGAGACCAAAGCCAAGATCCCCTACCCGCTCTGCCTCTTACTCGGTAATTGCGATGAGGACGAGAAGCCTTGATAACCCGAGCGCGGCTTACCCTGGATCGAGCATGGGCCCACGGGCCGGAACCGTCTGACCATGTTCCTGGCCCGCACGTCCCGCGAGGCCCGGACAGCGACACGATCCCCAGGCTTCTCCCGTGTCTGAATCCGAGACGTCTCCGCGATCAGATCATCCGTCAACGCGGGTTGCTGTGACCCAGGTCCCCGCGCCGCGCTTTTGAAAAAACCCCGCCCAAGCCCCGAGGCCGCGCGGCCGGTGTCACGGATAAGGCGGAGCGAAGCGGAACGCGCTCTGGAGTCTCCCGCCGCCGTCGCCGGGGCGCGCCCTCGCCGTGGATCGCCCGACCCCGCGGGGCGGGCGCGGATCTTACGGGTCAAGCCAATCGCCCGCGGCGGCGGCCCTGGCGGTTCACCCCTGGTCAACGGGCCGTTGACGGGCGCTTCAAGCTTCGTGAGCAACTCTCTTTTTCTAGTGATTCGAAGGTGTGCGCGTTAAGCTTGAGCGTCAACCGTGTCCGCCTTCGCGTGGCGCACTTGCCGAAACGGACGGGTTGGCGAACATCGCGGTTTGGTCTCCGCAACCTCCACGCTGGGCCGAACGACCGAGTTTCGTCGCTTGTGAATGTAAGTGGCCTTCGGACATCCCAAATTCCGTCGAACGTCCCTCGGACCCAGGACACGCGTTGATCGGATCGATCCCTGAATGATTCGCTAGCGAGAGGTGTTTCTCATGACTCGACTTGGTGGACAAACGAAGAAATCCCCGAAGGCGAAAGCGCCGAAGACTCCGGCTGAGTCGCTGCAAACCGCGCGTCGCGCCTCGACACTTCTGAAGCACGTCAGCGACCCGACGCGTCTCCAGCTCATCATGATCCTGGCCGAGGGGGAGCGCAACGTGGGCGACCTCAGCGTTCAGCTCAACCAACGCCCACCGGCGATTAGCCATCACCTGGCGCTGCTGCGCCACGGAGGAATCATCACGCCTCGGCGGCAAGGTCAGAACAACTTCTACAGCCTGACCGACGTCGGCGAAGATCTCGCCAGCGTCGTGAAGCACCTGACCGGCTGAGTCGCACGCGAAGTGTCCTGGGGCCCGGCTTCCGGTTCCTCGGCGTTCCTCCCCCCCTCGAACGCGATCCCTGATGCCTCCTGGCGGGTGGCTCGGGTAAAGTGGAGCGTAACGGTCTGCGCCCCGGGGCACTCTCTCCCGCCGCCTGCCTGCCAGCGCCACCGGGGCGCGCCCTCGCTGTTGACCGCGGCCAACCGCGGGTCGAGTCGGGCGAGGGACGTCCCGGATGAGGCACGCGCGCAGAGATTCACCCATGCTTCGCGGCTTGCTCGTCGGCCTCGATGGCTCCTCGCATGGCGAGCGGGCCGTGGCGCTGGGGATTGCCTGGGCCCGACGCCTCAACGCCCGGCTCGTCGGGCTGGGCATCCTGGACGAGCCCGCCATCCGAGGCCCGATTCCCGTCGTCCGAGGGGTTCCCCACGCCGAGTCCGTCGCTGGCAGGCTCGAACAGGCGCGAGTGGACGCGGCGAGTCGCCAGATCGGCCAGTTCCTCGATCAGTTCGAACGCCGCTGCGCCGAGGCGGGCGTCGCCCGGGAATGCCGGGAGGTTGCCGGACGGCCTCATGAGCAAATCCTCAACGAAGCGCAGAAATATGACCTGATCCTGTTGGGCCAGCGGACCAATTTCCTCTTCGCGACCCGCCAGCACCCTGACGACACGCTTCCCAAGGTCCTCAAGGACAGCCCGAGGCCGGTCGTCGTCGTGCCGGAAACCTGGGAGGCGGCCGGCCGCGCCGTGGTCGTCGCCTACGACGGAAGTCTTCAGGCGGCCCGCGCCCTGGCCGCGTTCGAGGCCACCGGGCTGGGCGCGTCCGAGGCCGTTCATGTCGTCAGCGTGGCCGCCTCGAAGGACGAGGCCGCCGCCCTCGGCGAGCGGGCCGTCGCGTTCCTTCGGCTCCACGAGATCAACGCCGAGCTTCATCCCCTGGCCGCCTCCGACGTCGCACGTCCCGCCCCACGGCTCCTCGATCAGGCGAGGCGGCTCGACGCCGGCCTGTTGGTGATGGGGGCCTACGGCCAGCCCCGGCTGCGGGAGTTCGTCCTCGGCTCGACCACCCGGACCCTCCTCCGAGAGAGCACCGTGCCCCTGTTCCTCGACCACTGATCGCGTTCCTCGCGCGCGAATTGCCCGCCAAGGGGCTTCGGCGTGGACAAGGATCCCACCGATGAACACCTTCCAGACCATCCTCCATCCCACCGATTTCTCCGAGTCGTCCCGCCTCGCCTTCGAGGTGGCCCGCGGGCTCGCCCGAGCCGGAAACCGCCTTGTCGTCGTCCACGTCGTGGAGGCGATCCACTCGGGCTCCGAGGGCTACATGGACGCCCTCCACGAAC
>CAZRGV010000202.1:5545-8805 GCA_964599655.1 uncultured Isosphaeraceae bacterium
AAGCGGGCGAACGCCTGCGCGAGTTCGCTGCGCCAGACCCCGAGGTCCAGGTCGAATACCACCTGAAAGAAGGAACCCCCGCCGACGAGATCCTTCGCCTCGCCGAGGAGACCCACGCCGACGTCATCGTGCTCGGAACCCACGGTCGAACCGGACTGAATCGGCTGCTCACAGGCAGCGTCGCCGAGGCCGTCCTGAAGCGGGCCGGTTGCCCCGTCTTGGTCGTCAGGAGGCCGCGGACCTAGACCACGGCTCCCCCGGAATCGAACCACGGCTTCCGGAACGTCGACACCCCCATGAAAATCCATCAACTGACCGGCGACGAGGCCCTGCGCAGCCTTCGAAGCGGGCCCGAGGGGCTGACCGAGGCCGAGGCCCGTCGCCGCCTGCTCGAGTTCGGACCCAACCGGGTCGAGGGACCTCGTCGCGACCCTTTGGTCTGGCAGTTCGCCCGGGAATTCACCCACGTTTTCGCCCTCTTGCTCTGGGCCGCGGCCGCCCTGGCGTTCTGGGCCGAGAGCCAGCAGCCCGGCCAGGGAATGGCCACGCTCGGATGGGCCATCGTTGGCGTCATCGTCGTCAACAGCCTGTTCTCGTTCGTTCAGGTCTACCGGGCCGAGCGCGCCCTGGCCGCCCTGGAGCGGCTGCTGCCGCGGCAGGTCAAGGTCCTCCGCGAGGGGGCCTTCGCTCTGCGGCCGGCGGCGGAGCTGGTGCCCGGCGATGTGATCGCCCTGGAGGCCGGCGACCTCATCCCCGCCGATGGCCGGCTGGTCGAGGCCTTCGAGGTCCGCGTCAACAACGCCACGGTGACCGGTGAGTCGGTCCCCCTCGTTCGGGTGGCGCGGCCGAGCCACGAGGAGGCGGTGCTCCAGGCCGCCAACATCGTCCTGGCGGGAACCACCATGCTCGCCGGCGACGCCAGGGCCGTCGTCTTCGCCACCGGGCCGCACACCGAGTTCGGACAGATTGCCCGGCTGTCGCAGGCCGCCCGCGACGTCTCCTTTCCCCTCCAGCGCGAGATCGCCTTCCTCAGCCGCGTCATCGCCGTGCTGGCCACCGCCCTGGGCGTGGCTTTCTTCCTGGTCGGCCGGGCCATCGGACTGCCCTTCTGGTCCAATTTCCTCTTCGCCATCGGCATCATCGTGGCCAACGTCCCGGAAGGCCTTTTGCCCACCGTCACCCTGGCCCTGGCGATGGGCGCCCAGCGGATGGCCCGGCGAAACGTCCTCATCCGACACCTGCCCGCCGTCGAGACCCACGGCGCCGCCACCGTCATCTGCACCGACAAGACCGGCACCCTCACCGAGAACCGCATGCGGGCCCGAGAGCTGTACGCCGATGGCCACAGACAACGCCTCGCCGAGGTCGTCGCCGAGCCTCCCCCTTCCCTTCGCCCCCTCTTCGAGGTGGCCCTCCTCTGCCACAATCTGAAGCAAACGCCGCAACCCGGACCCGCGCGATTCCTGGGCGATCCCACCGAGGTCGCCCTCGTCGAGATGGCCGCGACGGCGATCCCCGGCGGCCTCGATTATCCCCGGCTCGGTGAAATCCCCTTCGACTCCGACCGCAAGCGGCTCTCCATCCTCTTCCACGCCCCGACCGGACCCGTCCTCTATACCAAGGGCGCCCTCGAGACCGTCCTCCCGCTCTGCGATCGGGTCCAAGACGGATTGACCGAGCAACCCCTCTCACCCCAGCGCCGCGACGAGATCCAGCGAGCCCAGGATGCCATGGCCGAGGACGGCCTGCGCGTCCTCGCCCTCGCCTCCCGCCCCGTCGCCGAGAACGAGGACCAGGCCCAGTGGGAGCAGCGGCTGGTCCTCCTCGGCCTGGTCGGACTCGAAGACCCTCCCAGGCCCGAGGTTCCAGGCGCGATTCAGTCGTGCCGTTCCGCCGGCATCCGGGTCATCATGATCACCGGCGACCATCCCCGGACGGCCCGCGCCATCGCCCGGCAAATCGGCCTGGTCACTTCCGAACGGCCCGTCGTCCTGACCGGCGACCAGCTCAATCGCCTCAACAACACCCAGCTCCAGCTCGTCCTCGACGCCCCCGAAATCCTGTTCGCCCGGGTGGCGTCCGACCAGAAAATGCGGATCGTCGCGGCCCTGCGCCGCAAGGGAGAAATCGTCGCCGTCACCGGCGACGGCGTCAACGACGCCCCCGCGCTCAAGCACGCCGACATCGGCATCGCCATGGGCGTCACCGGCACCGACGTCGCCCGCGAGGCCGCCGACATGGTCCTGACCGACGACAACTTCGCCAGCATCGTCGCCGCCATCGAGGAAGGCCGCGCCGTCTTCGACAACATCCGAAAGTTCCTCACCTACATCCTCGCCTCGAACGTCCCCGAACTGGTCCCCTACCTGGCCTTCGTGCTCCTGCGGGTCCCCCTGGCGCTGACCATCATCCAGATCCTGGCCGTCGACCTCGGCACCGACATGCTCCCCGCCCTCGCCCTGGGAGCCGAGCCCCCCGAACCCCACATCATGAACCGTCCGCCTCGATCCCGCGCCGAACGCCTGGTGGCCGGCTCCCTCCTCGCCCGATCCTACGGCTTTCTCGGCCTGTTCGAGGCCGCGGCCGCCATGGCGGCCTTCTTCTTCGTCCTCCACCAGGGCGGCTGGAAATGGGGCCAGGATCTGCCGCCGCTCGATCCGCTCTACCGCCGAGCCACCACCGCCTGCCTCGCCGCCATCGTTCTCATGCAGGTCGTCAACGTCTTTCTCTGCCGGAGCGCCCGAGAGTCGGCCTTCGCCTTCGGCCTGTTCTCAAACCGACTGATCCTGCTCGGCATCGCCGCCGAACTGCTCCTGATGTTCCTCATCGCCACGACCCCCTGGGGCAACGCCCTGTTCGGCACCGCCCCCATCCCCTGGCAAGACGGCCTGATCGTCCTCCCCTTCGCCGCCGCCATGCTGCTGCTGGAAGAAGCCCGCAAATGGTGGCTCCGGACGCGAACCCCGGCATCCGTAAGCCAGCCCCGGCCACGCCCGCCCGCGATCGTCCCAGGGCCCTCCGCGCCGATGACCGCGCCCCCTGCCTCTTCGGCTTGATCCAATCGGGTGCCCCTGGCGGCTTGCCCGCCCGTGTCTTCGTCGGGTGGCACGGGTGGCTCGTCCACCCGTGTCTTCGCTTCGAGCGGCCCGGAGCACTGGTGGGCCAGCCACCAGTGCCACCCCGACGTCGCCCCAATCCCCAGGCAGGGGTGGCTGGGGTCGTGCCGACCCCAGGTCCGTCCGTCCCGGAGCACTGGTGGG
>CAZRGV010000203.1:0-6875 GCA_964599655.1 uncultured Isosphaeraceae bacterium
CATCCGGCCCGGTTCGTCGCAGCGCGCGCCTTCCAGGTCGATCCGGCCGTTCAGAACGGCCTCTTGAGCGGCACGGCGAGACAGACCGAACCGCTCGGCCACAAGTTTGTCGAGTCGAATGGGCATGAGGCTGAGGAGTGACGGTTCGTCGCGGCAGGAGAAGTGGGCGGTCGCTCGATCCCTGATGGCCGCCCACCCCGCGTCGCCCCCGGGTTCACCCGTTCGAAGGGTGGGGGGGACGGTCGGTTCGCCTGGGATGAGACCGAGCCAACGCGGTGCCCTCCGTGGTCCGGCCGCTCATTATACCCGGATCGATCGTTGATGCTAGACCCGATCCAACCTTCCCCGAAAAACCGAAAACCCTCCTCGACGGGACACATCTCGGGCGCGTTCCCGTTCGCCAGGTTCACGATTCCTCGACGTCGAAGTGCTCGTCGAAGTCCTCCTCCTGGGCGTCTTCGAAATCGACGCCCACCGCTTCCCATCGCGTGCTTTCCCAGCGGTTGATGTCGTCCGCCTCCTTGCGGGCCGCCGCCTCGTCCCGGAACTCCGAAACATGGTACTCGCAGACATCGGCATAGGTCGTGACGAGGCTCACGGGAACCTTCCCGCCGTCCGCGGCCAGGTAGACATTCCCTTCTCGCAGGATCCAGACGACCATCGTCCCCTCCTTTTTCTTCAAGGAGCGACCTCGGAGGCCGACGCCTCAGCCGGCCAGGCCCGCCATCCGGCGGACCACATCCCAGGCGTACTGTGGCGTCTTCGTCGTGCCATGCTCCATGCCGATCACGCCCGAGTATCCGAGCCGGCGGAGCAGGCGGAACAGGTACACATCGTTCAGGTCGCCCGTGCCCGGCTCCTTGCGCCCCGGCACCGCGCCGACCTCGACGAAACGGACAAAGCCCTTCGTGATCCCTTCCTCCAGCATCGGCCCAACGTTCCCCTCACCGAGCTGGCGGTGGTACATGTCGTAATCGACCTTGATCCTCGGGTGGTCGGCCTCGGCGGCATACTCGTACGCCTCCCGAGCCTTGAGCATCGTCATCTGGGGCGACTCGACCCGGTTGAGCGGTTCCAGCGTGAGGTAAACCCCGTACGACTCGGCGATCGGCCCGGCCTTCTTCAGCCCGGCGATGATCTGGGCGCGCTGGGTTTCCCAGGGAATGTCGTCCTGCCGCTTACCCACGAACGTGATCAGCACCCAGGGGCGCAGGAACGCGGCATCCTCGGCAAAGCGCGCCTTGGGCCAGCGGCCCGCCAGATCCGCAAAGGCGGCCTCGGCGCCCGTCTTGGTCAGGCCGGTCGACCAGCCGGTCTTGGGTGTCCCGCTGATGCTGACGCAGGTCATCCCGTGCTTGTGCTGCACGTCGAGCATCGCGTCGAGGTTCTTGCCCTGGTAGCCCCAGAAGCCGTAGTGAGTCGCCCCGCAACGAGCCGCCTCCGACAGCCGCTGCTCGAAAGGCATGCTCCGGGGAAACATGAGCTCCAGGTTCATCGCGAGCCGATAGCGGGGCGGCGGCAGGTCGTCGCCGTTCGGGTCCTCCGGCCGGGCCAACACCTCGACGGCTGGAACGCCCCAGGAAGCCGCCGCCGTCGCCAGGCCCGCCGCCAGGAATTGCCGTCGATGGCCCACCATGCGCGTCTCCGACCGATCTCGCCACTCCCGCCCGAACGCCGCAAATCCACGATCAGGCGACAGTATACCGCACCCCAAAACGCAGCCGCCACAGCCAACCTGTCTCGAACTTTCCCAGAAAATCCTGACCCCGACGATCCGAAACAATCAAGGCAAACAAATCAATGCGATTTTCCTTGACTCCCGAGGCCGGTCCGGTTTCGATACGGAATCGATGCATCATCTCTCCCGAGATTCCAATCCGAGGATGGTCACGTGGATATGTCCGAGCCCGAATCGTCGCCGAAGGGCAGTCGCTACCTGAGCCCATCGGACGCCGACTCTGACGCCGTCGATCCGTCCCCGCCGCCCGAACGCCCGTCGCTCAAACCGCTGGGAAGCCTGGCGCAGTCGGCCCGGCTCAAGCAGCTCAACAGTGCCCGCGCCATCCTCTTCTTCATCGGGATCACCACGCTCGCCTTCAACGTCTTCCTGTATCTCCATGCGCCCAAGGAAGTGGATGACGTGATTCAGGCCGAGGTCCAGAAGGCCGGACCAGGCATGGTCTTCGACCCGGTGAAACTGGAGGAGGCCAAGAGCTCGATCCTCTTGACGGTCCGCCTCATCTATGGCGGCACGGCCGCGCTGGGGGTGTTGTTCATCATCTTCGGCATCATCATCAAGCGGTTCCCCGTGCCGGTCACGGTGCTCGGCCTGGTGCTCTACCTCGGTTCCAACGCCGTCTTCGCCTACTTGAATCCCGAGACGCTCCGCATGGGTATCGTGCTGAAGATCATCTTCATCGTGGCGCTGTTCAAGGCCATTCAGGCGGCGATGGAGTATCAGAAGGAGGTTCGTGCCGCGCAGGCCGGTGAGGCCCTGGCATGAGCGACGCCCCCGTCTCGCTCGACGACGAGCCGCCCACGCCCCCGAATCCTGGCTCCGTCGGCGGCTCCGGCTTCGAGGCCGGTTCCGAACCGGCCGGGAACGCCAACGAGCCGGCCTTGATCGATTGCTGGCGCTGCGGCAAGCTCGTCGACGAGACGGTTCCGACCTGCCCGTACTGCCGGGCTCGCCTCCACGCGGAATCCGCGGAGCCATCGCCTCCGCGAGCCGCCCCCAACGACCAACAAGGCCAGGCCATCGGCCGCGTCCTGATCGTCTACTCGGTCATGCTCGCCATCGCCCTGGCCTTCAGCCTCGTTTCGCGGTTCGGCTCCGAAGCAGACGCCCCCGACCAGCCGGTCGCCAGCGTCGAAGACGGACTCAACGCCATCCTCGCCCTGGAACTGATCGACATCGGCCTGATCGTCGCCGCCGTCTTCTGGATCCCGAAACGGCCTGGACCGGACCCCTTGCCCCCGCGCCGCCGGCTCGCCGGCTGGGCCGCGTCGGTCCCGCTCTTGCTGGTTCCGCTGGCGATCAACGTGGCGTACAACCAGTTCCTCCGCCAGACGTTTCACCTTCCCCTGATCGACATCGCGCTGCTGGCCGAGGACGGCTGGTCGGCCAGGCTCTTCGTGGCCCTTTGCCTCCAGCCGGCGATCTTCGAGGAGCTGTTCTTCCGACACCTCGTGCTCGACAGCCTCCGCGCTCCGATCGGCACGCACACCGCCGTGCTGGCCTCCTCGTTGATGTTCGGGCTGGCTCATATCGGAACCCCGTTGAATATTCCGGTCCTGACGCTCTTCGGGGTCGCCCTCGGCTACGGCCGGATCCTCTCCGGCAGCCTGATTCCACCGATGCTGATGCACTTGTTCCACAACGCGGCCGTGCTTTACCTCCTGAACCCGCGATAACCCGCCATGATCGGACGCCGAATCGCTTCCGAGCCGGGCCGTTCCGCGGCCCCAATCGTCTTCCTCGCTCTGGGCGCCGTCCTCGTCGTCATTGCCTTCACGGCCCACGACATCTCCTGGGCACTCGGCGCGGCCCTTCCGCTCTCGATGGGGGTCGCCTTGCTGCTGGTCCCCGATCGCCCCTTCGTCGCGACGTTCCGCGAACACGCGATCCTCGTCGGCTCGCCACCCGAAGAGGTCCCTTACGCGTCGATCGAGGGCCTCTTCGGCGTCAATCGCCCTCGAAGCCCACACCTGCCAGGCCCGTCGAGATACGCGATCCATGTCCTGCATCCGGCAGGCTCCATCCACATCCCCGCCTCGATTGATGCCTCCTGCGACGAGGTCTACCGCTTCCTCGCCGAGCAGGTTCCGACCCGCGGCTCGCGCCAGGTCCATCCGCTGCTGGCCGACTACCTCGCCCAACAGGAAGCGACCTTCGGGGCCGATCGCGTCTGGTCGTACCGGGCGGCAACCCACCTGAACTCGCGGCCTCGCCATCGGCGGCTTCAGGCCGCGACGCTGGGGGCCCTGGTCGGCGCGGGAATCTGGCTCGTCGGCAGCGCGATCCTCGGTGAATCGCGCCTGGGCGAGTCCCACGCGGGATGGATCGGGGCCGCCTTGACCGTGATCGTCACCGGGCTGATCGTCCTGCTCGCCACCGTCGTCGACCGGAACCGCCGCTCTCCGCATCGCATCAAGGACTGGAAACAGTCGAGCTTGATCATCAGTCCGGTCGGTCTCGCCCTGGTGCAAGGCGACATCCAGGGCGAGGTCCGCTGGGACGAACTTCGCGACGTCAAACTGATCGACAAGGTGCGCGGCTTCCGGCTCTCGAACTCGATCCTCGGCCCCGGCATCGAGCTCAAGGTTGCCGGCGCCAGCATCCTCATCGCCGACATCTACGACCGCCCGTTGCACGTCCTCCACGAGCGGATCGCCGACTACTGGCGCTGACCCCTCGTCCCACGCTCCACCCGCCTCCGCGCCCGGAGCCGCGCAGCCCTTCCGAAATTCGCGATATCTGGACCTTGATGTCCAGAATGGCCGATGGTAGAGTGGGGAGCTGTGGAATCGCGGGATCGCGTGGATCAATGGGGAGTGAACTCATGATCGGCCATCGATGGAGGCGGGTCGGACGGGGATACCTGGCGATGGCATGGCTGACCGGCCTGGTCCTGGCGTTCGGGTGGGCGGCGCCCTCGCGCGCGGACCTGCCGATCGAGGGGGAGCCGATCCTCTACCACACGGCCGCCGTGCACGACCCGGTGGCGAAGCTGCAGGAGCGGCTCGACCGGGGCGAGGTGAAGCTCGATCGCACCGAGTCGCACGGCTACCTGGAGGCGGTGCTGGAGCAACTGGGGGTTCCTCGATCGTCGCAAACCCTGGTCTTTTCCAAAACGAGCTTCCAGCACTCTCGGATTTCGCCGCGGCAGCCGAGGGCCCTATACTTCAACGACGACACCTACGTCGGATGGGTTCAAGGGGGCGACATGCTGGAGATCGCCACGGTCGACCCGAAGCAAGGGGCGGTCTTCTACCTGCTCGACCAGCGGCCGTCGGACAGCCCGGCGTTCCTGCGGCAGACCGACACCTGCCTGCAATGCCACCAGTCGTCGAAGACCCAGGACGTGCCCGGCCTGCTGGTCCGCTCGGTCTACCCCGACCGCGCCGGCCTGCCGGTCTTCCGGGCCGGGTCGTTCGTGACCGGCCACGAGAGCCCGATGGAGGAGCGTTGGGGAGGCTGGTACGTGACCGGCACCCACGGCGCCCAGCGGCACATGGGGAACGTGATCGTCCAGGACCCGGCAAACCCCGAGCGGCTCGACCGCGAGGCCGGGGCCAACCGCAAGGACCTCAGCGGCCTGGTCGACACCTGGCCCTACCTGACCGGCCACAGCGACATCGTCGCCCTGATGGTGCTCGAACACCAGACACAAATGCATAACTTCATCACGCTGGCCGGCTACCAGACCCGGCTGGCCACCTACTACGAGGCCGGCATCAACAAGGCCCTGGGCCGACCGGCCGACGCCATGAGCGACAGCACCCGGCGCCGAATCGAGAGCGCCGCCGAGAAGCTGGTCCGCTACCTGCTCTTCGTCGACGAGTCCCCCTTGACCGCCGCCGTCGAAGGCACCTCGGGCTTCGCCCAGGAATTCGCCTCGCGAGGCCCCCGCGACCGCCGGGGCCGCTCGCTCCGCGACCTCGACCTGACACACCGTCTTTTCAAATATCCCTGTAGCTATCTGATCGATTCCGAAGCGTTCAACGCCCTGCCGGCGCCGGCCAAGGACCACGTCTACCACCGGCTCCACCAGATCCTGACCGGCAAGGACCAAAGCCCCGAGTTCGCCCACCTGAGCCACGACGACCGCTCGGCCATCCTCGAGATCCTCCGCGACACCAAGCACGACCTCCCCGCCGAATGGACCGAGACGCCATAGACCTTGCTCTTGGCCCACCTCGGTCAGGCGATCGCCCGGAGCCCTCGCAGCCGTTCGATCGCGGCGTCGAGGGTCTCGTCACGTTTGCAGAAACAGAACCGAATATAAGAGCGCCCCAGCTCCTTGTCGTGAAAGAAGCTCGATCCGGGAACGGTGGCCACGCCGACCTCTCGCACGAGGTAGCGGGCGAAGGCCACGTCGTCGGTCGCGCCGAAGGCGCTGATGTCGGCCATGACGTAGTAGGCCCCCTGGGGCATCTCCAGGTCGAAGCCGATCTCGACCAGGGCGTTGCAAAGACGGTCGCGGCGGGCCTGGTAGTCGGCGGCGAGCCCCTCGTAGTACGAGCGGGGCAGGCGGTAGGCCACCGCGCCGGCCTCTTGCAAGGGGGCCGCGGCACCGATCGACACGAAATCATGCATCTGGCGGAACGCATGCGTCAGGTTCGCCGGGGCGGTGATGGTGCCAACCCGCCAGCCGGTCACGGCGTACGTCTTCGACATCCCGCTGATCGTCACCGTGCGCTCGCGCATGCCGTCGAGCGTCGCCAGGGCAATATGCTTGCGCCCGTCGTAGACGATGTGCTCATAGATTTCATCGGTGATGGCGATCACGTCCCACTTGCGGCAAAGCACGGCGATCTGTTCGAGCTCGTCGCGGGAGAAGACGGTGCTCGTCGGGTTGTTGGGGTTGCAGAGGACGATGGCCTTGGTGCGATCGTTGAAGGCGGCGGCCAGCTCGTCGGGGTCGAACGACCAGGTCGGCGGCCGCACGGGAACGAATCTCGGCGTGGCCCCCGTGATGATGCAGTCGGGCCAGTAGTTCTCGTAGAACGGCTGCGAGAGAATCACCTCGTCGCCGGGGTTGATGAGCGAGAGCAGGGCGACGAGCATGGCCTCGGTGCTGCCGCAGGTGACGGTGAGCTCGGTCTCGGGGTCGACCTCCAGGCCGAGGTGCCAGGCGGCGTGCTCGGCGCCC
>CAZRGV010000203.1:6916-8797 GCA_964599655.1 uncultured Isosphaeraceae bacterium
CCTGGATGGCGCGACTGGCGGCCTCCTTGACCTCGGCCGGGGCCGGGAAGTCGGGCATGCCCTGCGCCAGGTTGATCGCGCCATACTTGCGGGCTTCGACCGACATGCCTCGAATCACGCTCTCGGTAAACCGCGAGGCCTTCAGGGAGAGCAGGGGGTGTTGCATCGGAGTCTCGGTTGCGAACGCGTCCACGGCCAAGGTCCCAACGACGCCGGCCCGACCCGGGCCTCGACGCGGCCGGGTGGACCACCCCGGCCTCGAACGATTCACTGTACCCCAGGGCGCACCAGTTCCAACAGTCCTCGAGCGATCCAACCCAATCGCCTGGAAAACTGGCCCCTCGTCGCAAGATCGTCGGGCCGTGCCCACCCTGCGATAGGGGACCGTCCCGAGCCTTTCCGTATCACACGTCGTTTCCACAACACGCAACATTTGCCACACCAAGAAATCAATCGGTTTGCTTTTCCTCAAGCGCATGAGCCGTGAATCCGAAGAGGGCCTGGCAGACATCCCGCGCACGGGCCTTGCCAGACTCCGTGAACGCCCAGGACCCGTCCCGGCCATCGCCGTCGCGAAGATAGCCCCGCTCTCGAAGTCGCAACAGGACCTGAGGATCCTGATCCGTCCCAACCGTTTGGTTTTCAGATTCTTTCAATAGTCTTAGATATAATAGTGCCAACACAGCCTCGTCGATCCGGCCGGCGTCGTAAGACCTCGAGATTTCCTCGGCGATCGGCTCGGCTCGATCGTCCTGGGCGAGGGGCAGGGGGGAGAACGCGGTCGCCCTGAGCTTGATCGCCACGTCCTCCACGAGGTCGCCGACGGTCCTGAGGTTCACCCTGGGGAACCCGACGATCGTGGTTCGCCCGCAACGGCGGGAAACCTCGCGGCTGATCTCCTGGTAGAGCTCCGGCATGACGTCGAGGAGGCCGAGATCGTCGAGTCGGTCGTCGGGATGGAGCCGGGTTTCGGGAATGTGGCAGAACCTCGCGAGCCCCTTGCGGACGTCGAGCGCGGTCGGACGATCGTCGTCCGGGAAGGGACCGGCGAAGGCGTCGTCGGTCGTCTCCGGTCGCGAACGCCAGGCCCTCGCCACTCGCCAGCGGCGGAGCGAAGGCCTCCAGAACTCCCGGACGCAGAGCAGGAGCAGGGTCAGAAACGTCAGCGACGGGGGAACGATCGCCAGGACGGCTCGCCCCCCGATCGAGAGCCCGGGCCAGACCAGGGCGACGAGCCACGCGGGCACGAACGCGCCGAGCGCCATCAACGCGGCGAACCAGAACGCAAAAGGAACCGTCTCGCTGTTCTTCATCGCCCCTTCGAATCGGAACCAGGATCGGGCTCGGCCTCGGAGGTGAGTCGGACCGACCGAACCGACAGTGTAGCGGCCGCCCCTCGCCTCGCGAAGCCTCCGCACCCTCGCCGCGTTCCACCCAACCTCGAAAACCGGGGCCCTCGGCACATTCCAACCCCTGGCAAGGCGAGCGTCCGCCCCGTCCGCCGGCTCCGGGACGCGGGCTCGGCCCGCCTTGCAAAACGCCCCAAAACCCCGCTCGAATGGACGGGTGCCACTGGTGGCTTGTCCACCAGGGCAACCACTGGGTGGCACTGGTGGCTTGTCCACCAGGGCAACCACTGGGTGGCACTGGTGGCTTGTCCACCAGTGCTCCGAAACAAGCAAAGACACTGGCGGACAAGCCGCCAGTGGCACCCGACCTCTCCCAGAAGCGACACTGGAAGCCGGGTGGCACTGGTGGCTTGTCCACCAGTGCAACAACGGGATGGTACTGGTGGCTTGTCCACCAGGGCAACCACTGGATGGCACTGGTGGCTTGTCCACCAGGGCAACCACTGGGTGGCACTGGTGGCTTGTCCACCAG
>CAZRGV010000204.1:0-936 GCA_964599655.1 uncultured Isosphaeraceae bacterium
GTGGCGCTCCTGGTGGTTTCCAACGTGGCCGTCTTCCTGGCCTTGCTCTGGCGCAACGCGGCCCTGATCGACCGAACCGAGAGGAACCGCCAGAAGACCGACGAGGCCTTGCGCGAGTCGGAGTTCTTCTACCACACGCTGGTCGAGAGCCTGCCGCAGAACATCCTCCGCAAGGACGTCCAGGGGCGGTTCACGTTTGGGAACCGGCGGTTCTGCGAGACCACTGGCCACACCTTGCAGGAGCTCGTGGGCAGGACCGATGCGGACTTTTTTCCTCCGGCCCTTGCGGCGAAGTACCGGAACGACGATCTGCGCGTCATGGCCGAGGGCACGACGTTCGAGGCGGTTGAGGAGCACGTCACGCCCGACGGCCAGACTCATTATGTGCAAGTGATCAAGACTCCGCTCCGTGATGCCGATGGTCAGGTCAGTGGGATTCAGGGGATCTTCTGGGACGTCACCGAGCAGAGGCAGGTTGAGCACGCCCTTCGCAAGAGCCGCGAGCGGTACGAGGTCGCCGTCCAGGGCTCCAAGGATGGGATCTGGGACTGGGATCTGGTCTCGGGCGAGGTCTTTTTCTCACCGCGATGGAAGAACATGCTCGGATACGACGAGGCCGAAATTTCCAACAGCGCCAAGGAGTGGGAATCCCGGCTCCATCCCGACGATCGCGAGCGGGTGCTCAACACGGTTCGCGACTACCTGGAGGGGCGAATTCCCGACTACGAGTTGGAACACCGGCTCCGGCACAAGGATGGATCCTATCGCTGGATTCTCACACGAGGCGTGGCGCTTCGAGACGCGCACGGCCGCCCCTTCCGCATGGCGGGCTCCCACACCGACATCACCGCCCGCAAGGAGGCCGAGCACAAGCTGGCCGAGCAGAACCGATTGCTGGAAGAGGCGGTGCGATCGGAGCGCAAAGCCCACGAGGCG
>CAZRGV010000204.1:965-8781 GCA_964599655.1 uncultured Isosphaeraceae bacterium
TTCAAACGGCCAAGCTCGCCGGCCTGGGAGAAATGGTCGCCGGCGTGGCCCATGAGATCAACAATCCCCTCTCGTTCGTGGGCAACAACGTGGCGGTTCTCCAACGAGACCTCGCGGAGATCCAGCAGTTGATCGCGCTCTACCACAAGGCCCACGACATCATCTCGGCCGCGCGCCCCGATCTGTTCGAAGCGATCGAGACGCTCTGCGAGCGGACCGACATGAACTACACCCTGTCGAACCTCCAGGGCCTGCTGCAACGGACCCGCGAGGGCCTCAAGCGGATCCAGCACATCGTCAAGGAACTCCGGGTCTTCGCGCGACTCGACGAAGGCGAACTCGACCAGGTTAACCTCAACGACGGCATTGAATCGACGGTTACGATTGTGATGGGAAACGCCAAGCGGAAACAGGTAACCATCACCCTGGATCTTCAGCCCTTGCCCACCGTGACCTGCTACGGCGCCCGGATCAATCAAGTGGTCATGAACCTCGTCTCCAACGCCATCGACGCCTGCCGCGAAGGAGGGAGGGTCACGGTCCGGAGCCGACCCGAAGCGGATGGCGACTGGGTTCGGATCGAGGTCGAGGATACTGGGAGCGGGATCGCGCCGGAGATTCGTGATAAGATCTTTGACCCGTTCTTCACCACGAAGCCTGTTGGCATCGGCTCCGGACTGGGCCTGAGCATCAGTTACGGGATCGTGCAGGATCACGGAGGCACGATCGAGGTCGATTCGACGCCTGGTGTCGGCTCGACCTTTACGGTCCGCCTGCCCAGGCAACTCATTGAGCGGCCGCCCGCCCGGAGACGATCGACCTCCGGAGCGAGTCCGGACGACGAAACGGGCGAACATCCCGAGGTCATGTCGCAAGGATCGGAGGAACCGCATTGAACTGGCCCGAGAACCCGACCGATCATCCCCTGGGCGACGGCCGATTCGCCGTCGCCTCGGAACGGCCCGAGACCCTGGACGCGCTCAAGGAGATCGTTGCCCGACGCGCCTCGGAGGGACTGGCCCTCTACCCGCAGGGTGGCCGGACCTCGCTCGACTACGGGGGAGTTCCCCGACGGCCCGGCGTGGCGATCGACATGACCGCCCTGAAGCGGGTCGTCGACTATCCGGCGGCGGACATGACGATCACCGTCGAAGCGGGGATGACCCTCTCCGAGCTCCAGGCCACGCTCGACGGACAGGGCCAGCGACTTCCACTGGACGCTCCTCAGCCGGAACGCGCCACGCTCGGCGGAATCTTCGCGACCAACACCAGCGGGCCTCGACGGTTTGGTTGGGGACGGCCCCGCGACCTGATCATCGGAGTCCGGTTCGTGACGGCCGACGCCAAGGTCGTCAAAGGGGGCGGTCGAGTCGTCAAGAACGTGGCCGGCTACGACTTTCCCAAACTCTTGACCGGCTCGATGGGAACGCTCGGCATCCTCAGCGAGCTGACCTTGAAGGTTCGACCCAAACCCGAAGCCTCGGCCATCGGTTGGGCGGCCTTCGCGAACGCCCGCGACGTGTCGGAGGTTCTCGATCGGCTGAATACCTCGAGGACGCGACCAGTGGCGCTCGAACTGTTCTCTCGAAGGGCGGCCGAACAGGTCGGCGCGGGACTCGGTCTTCCGTTGGATGCCTGGGTGCTCGCCGTCGGTCTCGAAGATAACGCGGCCTCCGTGGCCTGGCAACGCGATGCCCTTCGTCCGGAGCTCGAGCCGGGCTCGCTCTCCGTGCTCGAAGGCGCCGCGGCCGAACCACTCTGGAACGCGATGGCGAACCTGCCCGCCCTGGAGCTCGGGCCGCTCGGCTTCGTGGCCAACCTTCGCCCTTCGGCGGTTGTCGAGTTCTGCGAGCGGCTCCATCCCGATCGCTGGCTGCTTCAGGCGCATGCCGGCAACGGAATGGTCCGAGGTCAATTCCTCGGGAATTTCGACGAGTTGCCCGACCTCGCCTCCGAGATCGAGGCCATTCGGCACGAAGCCGTCGCGGCCGGCGGCAACCTGATCCTTTCGCGATGTCCGACCCCCTGGAAGGAACGTTTTCGAGTCTGGGGCGAGCCCCGGGGCGACTGGCCCCTCATGGAACAAATCAAGCACGCGCTCGATCCCGGCGCGGTGCTGAACCCGGGGCGGTTTGTCGCTACAATCTGATGCTGTTCAACCCGCATTCCCACCGTCGCGCGATCCTCGCCCACGCCAAAGCGGATTCCTAGATGAATACAGAAACACATTCCTCGGA
This sequence comes from uncultured Isosphaeraceae bacterium, assembly GCA_964599655.1. Lineage (GTDB taxonomy): Bacteria > Planctomycetota > Planctomycetia > Isosphaerales > Isosphaeraceae > CAZRGV01. The sequence continues at coordinate 3,203 of CAZRGV010000204.1, forward strand.
TCCAGGTGTTGACCTTGACTGGCTCGCCCACAAGATCGAATATCGACGCTTTCAGGACTGCGTTCACTGCGGGCTCTGCACCGCGAGCTGCCCGACATACATCGAAACCGGCAATGAGAACGACAGCCCGAGAGGACGCATCTACTTGATGAGGGCCGTCACCGATCGCCGGCTCGCCCTGACCGAGGACGTTCGGCACCACCTGGAGCTGTGCCTCGACTGCCGGGCCTGCGAATCCGCCTGCCCGTCCGGCGTCCAATATGGACATTTGATCGAACCATTCAAGGTTGCGCTCGAGAATTCGGCCCCCGCCGCGATGAAGGCGAGCTGGCTCCAGCGCATGATTCTTCAACACCTGTTCCCCTACTCAAACCGGGTCAAGCTGGCTCTCGCTCCGGCTCGGTGGTTACAACGCCTCGGAATTCTGGCCCTGGCCGAGCGTTCTGGAATCACACAGCTCTTGCCAGCCACACTCCGGCGGATGCAGGCCATGCTGCCCGACCATCTGCAAACCCCTCGCCGCCTTCCCGAGGTCTTGCCGCCGGTCGGTCCGAAGCGGGCGAGGGTCGCGCTTTTTCTCGGATGCGTCGCCGACGCGATGTTTCCCGAGACAAACGCGGCGACGGCTCGAGTCTTGCAACAGAATGGCTGCGAGGTCGTCATTCCCAGGGGCCAGGTTTGCTGCGGAGCCATCCATTACCACTCGGGTGTCGAAGCTCCCGCGATGGAACTCGCACGTCAGAACATGCGAACATTCCGTCCTGAGGAGTTCGACGCGATCATCGTGAACGCGGCGGGCTGTGGCGCGATGCTCAAGGACTATCCCCACCTTTTACCCGAGCCCGAGCGTGAGGCGGCTCGTCAATTTACCGCGCGAGTCCGCGATATTTCCGAATTCCTCATGCAGCTCGGTCCCGTGCCGCCATCGCGGCCGATCGCGAAGTCGGTGACCTACCACGACGCCTGCCACCTCTGCCACGGTCAGCAGGTCCGAAGCCAGCCGAGGCAATTGCTGGCGATGATCCCTGGGTTGGAGCTGCGGCCGCTTGAGGAGTCGGAAATCTGCTGTGGCGCGGCCGGAACGTACAATCTGACTCAGCCCGAGATGTCGGAGCGGTTGGGCGTTCGCAAAATGGACCACATCGAAGAGACCGGGGCCGAAATTGTCGCGACCGGCAACGTCGGCTGCATTCTTCAGATCGCCCGCAAGGTGAGGGAACGAGGCCGTTCGATCGAGGTCAAGCATCCCGTCGACCTGCTCGACGAGGCGTACGGCGCGTTGCCCAAGCAAACTTGATGGGGATCGACTCTGCCAGCTTCTTCAAGCGAAACTCAGTAAGGTCGCGACTCGACCGCCGTGTCCGGCGGCGTCCTGGCTCGTTTCTTGGGATCGCCGAACTGGACGTCGAAGAACGTGGCGGCCGATCGAATCGGGTGCCCGTGGAACAGCGAGCCGATCCAACGGGTCAGCCGGTCCCTGGCCTGGAACGAGGCCATCGGCGTCACGACCAGTCCGGCGGCATTGGCACGGATGGGTCCGAACCCGAACGTTTTGGGGGGATTTCGAGGCGCCAGCAACGGGATGGGTGGGCTGCCCTGTTCATGGACGTTGCCTTCGATGAGTCCGAAGTCTCCGGTTCCCAAGGTCCAGGGCGCGTTGTTCTTGAGGCGGACGGAGACGCCGTCAGAAACTCGGAACGCAAGAGACCACTGAGAATCGCCGGGTTCCAGTCGCTCCCGCCGAAGTCGACCGGAGCCGCCGTCGAGGCGCCTGCCATCGAGCGATTGATCGGGCCGGCCCCAGGCACGATCAGGCCCTGTCCCCTCGCCAACGGTGTTCCGATGGACACGATCAGGCTGGGAACACGCAGTCGTGCTTGGGTTCGCGTCCTTGGTCGCTCGGGGTTATTTGGGGTGGGTGTGAGCTTTAACGGTCATGTTGGATTCGCCAAGTTGTGACTTGAAGGAGACGACGGAGCAAGTCGCGAGTGGTGAATCGGTTGCTTGAGCCGCGGGGAAGAGCGGGTTCGAGGTTGGTCCTCATTCCAAGGCTCGGGAGGACGTTCAAGCTGGATCCTTCGACGGAGCTCGAGAAGGTCGCGGGTCTTTCCGCCGATTTCTTTCACGGCGGCGCACGGTCAGGTTCTATAACAGCTTTGTGTATTCCGCTCGATTCTGGGATTCTTCGGGAGTTCTTGGAAGAATCCATCGGTGTCGGACGGACCATGCCAGGTCGAGACTGAGTGCGATTTCCGTCAGGTTTCTCGGGTCTCGCTCGTGTGTTTCAGGCGTTCAGGGGGCTTTGGATCGGGAAAGGTGCGACCATGGGGATTCGACGGTTTCTGACCGGGGCCTTCGCGATCGTCGCCTTCGCGGGGCCGGCCGTTGGGGACGACCCGCCCCGCGATGCGCGAGGAATTCGCGCGGCCATCGAGGCGTTCCTGCGATCGTACAACGCGGGTGACGCCAAGGATCTGGCCTCGCAGTTCACCGAGAAGGCCGAAGTGATCGACGTCGACGGTACGCGCTTCGAGGGCCGAGACCAGATCGAGGAACTCTTCAAATCCACGTTCGAGGCGAGTCCTGGAGTTCGGATGTCGGTGCATGTGGATTCGATCCGATTTCTCGGTCCGGACGCCGCCAGGGAGGAAGGCCGGAGCACGATAACGCCCGCGGGTGGTGAACCCCCGGTGTGCCGGCGTTACACCGTGCTTTACGTGCGAGAAGGGGACCGCTGGCTCCAGGACAGCGTCCGTGAAGCGCCGGAACTCCGGTTGCGGCCTCACGATCACTTGAAGCCCCTCGAATGGTTGATCGGCGACTGGATCGATGAAGGCGAGGATTCGGTCGTCCGGGTGAACTGCCGATGGTCCGACGACGAGAACTTCTTGCTTCGAACCTTCCAGGTGGTCGTCCGCGGCAAACCCGCCATGACGGTGTCGCAACGGATCGGTTGGGACCCGAAAGCCCGGCAGATCAAATCCTGGGAATTTGACTCCGAAGGAGGTTACGGCGAGGGGCTCTGGAGCCGGGACGGTGACCGCTGGATGATCAAGCACTCGGGCGTGACTCCTGACGGAGAATCGGCGACCGCCACGCATCTGATGATGAAAGAGGGCCCCGATCGAATTCGCTGGGCGGCGGTCGATCGGGTTGTCGGCGGCGAGATCCTTCCTGACGAACAGGCGTATCTGATGGTCCGCTCGGCCGGGCGTCGAGTCGAGCGAGCGGTTAATTCCACGCCGAACCCAACACCGACGAGGAACCCGAGATGAGTCGCGACGTTTCGATGCGGGCGTTGATCGCCCTCATGGTCTTCTGCCTCGGTGAAGGCTCGGCGATGGCCTACCACGGAGGCTTCGGAGGGTTTCGAGGCGGTGGCTTCGGCGGCGGATTCCGAGGCGGCATGCCAATGGGAGGCTTCGGGAATCGCGGCTTCTCCGGAGGAGGCTTCGGTGGCGGGATGCGAATGCCAGGCGCCACTCGCACGCCGTCGTACAGCATGCCGCGGATGAACTCCTCGTTCGGTAACCGAGGCGAGGGGCAGTTCGGCGGATCGAACTTCGGTGGCATGGGGGGCTTGAACCGGCCGTCGATGGATCGCTCGTTCGGAATCGGCAATCGCCCCCAGGTTGGAAACGTCGGCAATCCATTCGGAGGACGCTCCTTCGAGGTTGGTGGGCGGAACAACTTCGATAGCCGGCTTGGAATCGGGAACCGAACCACCGGAATCAATCGCTCATTTGACGAAGGCAATCGTCTGAACAACGCTGGAAATCGTACGAACGTCGGCGTTGGTCGCATCAACAACGTGAACATCGACGGGGATCGTTGGCGGAGTCCCTACAACGCGTATCATCAGGGCTGGATCCACGGCTACTGGAACGGTCACAACGCGGCCGGCTGGGGCTGGAATCCTCGCGACTGGGGAGGCTGGGGTTGGGGACTGGGCGCGGGGTTGGGCTGGGGACTCGCCGCCTGGAGTTTCGGGCCGATGCTCTACAACTGGGGTTACCTGCCGTATGTCAACCCGTACTACGTCGCGACTCCGGTTGTCGTCCAGCAACCCAACGTCCAGCCGGTCTACGACTATTCGCAGCCGATCAACACCCAAAGCCCGCCGCCCGAGGAGGCGGTGACCAAACAGGCGATGGCCATTTTCGATCAGGGCCGCGCGTCCTTCCAGGAAGGGAACTACACGCAGGCCTTGGAGCGGACCGATCAGGCGCTGGCCAAACTCCCCAACGACGCGGCGTTGCACGAGTTTCGCGCTCTTTGTCTGTTCGCCTTGAAGCGTTACGACGAGGCTGCGGCCTCGCTTTACGCCGTGCTGTCGGTCGGTCCGGGCTGGGACTGGACGACCCTGATCGGACTGTACCCCAGCCAGGCCGTTTACAACCAGCAGCTCCAGTCGCTGGAGGCCTATTGCAGGGCGCATCCCGATTCCGCATCGGCTCGATTCGTCCTGGCGTATCACGACCTGACGGCCGGACGCAACGATCAGGCCATCGAGGATTTCAAACAGATTCTCGCGCTCAAGCCCGACGATCGACTGTCGTCGCAGTTGCTCCGTCAACTATCCACGCCCGCCGAGCCCGGCAACGCGCCTCCAGCGACGTCCGAGGCCGCGCCCTTGGACACGACCCCTCCCGACGGGGCCACCATCGCCGGAACCTGGACCGCAAACCCCGCGCCTGGGACAACCATCTCGCTGACCCTTCAACCGGACGGGAACTTCCAATGGCAGGTGGATCAGAAGGGCCAGACGCGATCCTTTGGAGGGACGTCGAGCTTCGGTGATGGAATCCTCACACTGGCTCAGACCCAGGGACCGGCCCTTGTCGGTCGGGTGAGCTGGCAAGACGCCAACCACATCACCTTCCACGTGGTCGGAGATGGGCCCGATGATCCGGGGCTCGCGTTTTCGCGGTGACCGGTCGCGCCGATCCTGGAACCGCGTCGCATCCGGCCAGAACCCAAAGCGCTGCTCTCGATCAGGCCATCCGCGAAAGCCGCGGGATGAGCCGATCGAGCAGCGCGGCGAGCCTTGGACCGGAGGATTTGCCGGTTTCGAGAACCTCCTCGTGCGAGATCGGATGGGGGGCGACCCCTGCGGCGGCGTTGGTGACGATCGCGATGGCGAGAACGTTCATTCCAGCATGACGGGCGACGATGGCTTCCGGCACGGTGGACATTCCCACGACGTCGGCGCCGAGTGTTCGAAGCATGCGGATCTCGGCGGGCGTTTCGTAGGACGGTCCCGGCATACAGGCGTAAACGCCGTTCTTCAGTTCGAGGCCGAGGGCCTGGGCTTCCTCCTGGGCCATGGACCGGAGTCCAGGCGTGTAGACGTCGCTGAGGTCGGGAAACCTCGGGCCCAGTCGATCATCATTCGGGCCTCGAAGCGGGTTGTTCGCGAGCAGGTTCAGATGATCCGTCAGGCAGACGAGGTCTCCCGGTCGAAGTGTCTCGAGAATCCCCCCCGTTGCGGCCGTGAGAATCAAGGTCCGCGTGCCGAGCGCCTGGAGAACGCGGATCGGAAAGGTCACCGTGGTGCGTTCGTGCCCTCCGTAGGAGTG
>CAZRGV010000205.1:0-2764 GCA_964599655.1 uncultured Isosphaeraceae bacterium
AATCCGGGCAGCGCCGCGGCGCGGGGGTGGAGCCAGAGAAACGTGCCGTCGTCGTGCTCCAGCACGGTTTCCACCTGAACGCGGAACGTGAGGGGCTCGGCGCTCGGGGCCGGCAGCAGCTTTTCGAGGGCCGGCTGGATCAGCTCGGCCATCATCCAGTGCCCCTTCGGATTCGGGTGGCAGCCGTCGGTCGTCCACTCGCGAAGGTCCACACGCTCGTTCCTCGCCGACGACCACCGCGCGTAATGATCGACCAGCGGCACGTCGAGTTCCCTCGCCACATCGCGGCACGCCTCGACGTAAGGCTCCAGCCGCACGTTGGGGTTCTCGCCGAGCCCGTTCTTGCCGGCGCTCGCGGCCCATCGCGGCGGCGTCATCAAGACCGCCTTCGCCCCCGATCGCCGCAGCCGGCTCACCAGCTCCGAAAGGTTCCTCCGATACTGCTCGACCGTCAGCCGCGACGCTTGTTTGCCGATATCGACATAGCTATCATTCGTTCCGTACATCACGAGCACGATGTCCGGCTTATGCCTCAGAACACTCGCTTCGAGCCGCGCCAGCGCCTGATCGGTCCGCTCGCCGCCGATCCCCTCGTTGACGACGCGCACGTTCCATCCCTTGCGATCCAGCCCCGCCTCCAGCAGCGCGGCGAACGTCTCCCCGCGGGCCACGCCGGCGCGCACCCCCTTCGTGATCGAGTCCCCCAGCGCGACGATCGTCAAGGGCCTCGCCGGTTCGTCGTCGCCTCGCGCCCCGAGCGCACCCGGCAGGACGAGCAGCAGACCCCAGGCAAACCGCCCGGCTTTTCCGAATCGTCGATCGGTTGCCATGTCGTTCTCTCCCATGCGCCAGACTTCGCCGCCGATCGACTCGCCGGCTTCCTTCCCAACGGAAGGGTCCGTCGAGCGTTTCCACCGCCCATCCTCGACGTCCCACTCGACCGCCCTCGATTCCGCGCCGCCGATCATGCCCGGCCCGCCGACGTTCCGCAAGGGTGACGCCCCAGCTCCACGACTGCCGGCGACGTCTCTCCCCTTCAACGAAAGCGAGGGAACCAGGCCCGATCCCCGGTCGATGGACCCTCTTGCATGGAACGGCTCAACCGAGGCCGGTTGGCAAACGGATGGCCGGCGTCTCCATCCCGGCTGCTGAGGAACGGGGACGCCGGCCGTGAACTTCAGGCGACTCGTCAGGATCGAGCGAAACGCAATCTCGGCCGTTGATCACTGTTGTCTGAATCGGAGAGGATGCGCCTGACGTCGCTCATCGCCGCGGGTCCGCAAAGACGTGCGCCCGGGCTCAGTTTGCGCCCGAGCTCCATCGCTCGGATCCCCTCGAGGCTCACCTTGGGCGGGGAGGTGCGCTTCCTCCAGAATCACCACCAACCATGCGAGGAGATCGCCTTCCCCTTGGTCTTGTCGGGGAGCGTTTCGCGAGCAAGCATGCCAATCGGCTCCGGGGTCCTGGTGATTCGACGTCGGAGCCGATTCCGTCCGCCTTGAGATCGGAAGCCTCGGCAAATTCCGGCCGCGGGCGAATCTTTCTCCGAAGGATCGAGGCCCCTTCCTCGATGATATTAGGTAGAGAGACCCCGAAGTCGCTCACCAATCGGTACAGCGCCGCTCTGGGCGGTTCTCGCTCCTTGACAATTTGTGGTCGCGTTTCGTGGAGCCCTGGCCCGGGTCCGCCCCAGAAAAAACGAACCCACTCCGCGCCGGTGGTTCGAGAGGCGGTTTCAAACGGGGACTCGCTCCGTTCGAGGTGCGTGTCCCTGTCTTGAAATCGCCTCGGAAGGAATCGAAGGCCGAATCGCGCACATTGAGGAGGCGAGACACGCTCGAAGCCGTCGCCCTGACCAAACGAACTCAATCGCCAGTCGGGCCGTTCCGCGCGGTTGGAGACGCTTTCGAAAGGCACGATGGCCGGCGGTTCGTCGAGTGACAAAACGAACCCAACGCTGCGAATTCCGATCTGAAGTCTTGAGAGATCCAGGATTTGTGTCAATCGCTCGGGCTCGTTTCGTCGAACAACGCGAGCCAGCCCCCTTCGGAAAAAACGAACCCACTCGAGGGCCGGTTGGGTCGTCGCGGAGGGGCCGAGCGTCGAGAAAAAACGAAGCCACTCGCGGGTCCGGGGCCTTCGGGCGAGGTTCAAGAAATCGTCGCGTCGGCCGGCTCGGCGAGGCCGTGGATCGGGACCAGCCGCTTGAGGCCGGGCTCCGACAACGGCAAGATGGGGCCGGTTCTATCAAAAACGAGGATTGGCCTGGTGGGAGGAGTGGCATCGGTTCTGGCCGGCTTCTCCCATCCGTGCGGTTCCTTGGATCGGAGGGGTTCGGTCGCATGCGACACCATCGTGGTCTTTTTTGGGGGTGGCTCGGTCTGGCGTGGAGCCTGTTTGCGGTCGGTGCGGCTTCGGCCGTTGATTCGCCGAAACGGCCGAACCTGGTGCTCATCATCGCCGACGACATGGCCTGGGACGATTGCGGCGCCTTCGGCCATCCGACGATCCGGACGCCCAACATCGATCGCCTGGCCCGGCAGGGGATGCGGTTCGACAACGCCTTCTTGACGACCAGCTCGTGCAGCCCGAGCCGTTCGAGCCTCCTCACCGGGCGCTATCCGCACAGTACCGACGCCGAGGAGCTGCACTGGCCCTTGCCGAAGGCCCAGGTCACGTTCGTCGAGACGCTCAAGGCCAACGGCTACTGGACGGCCGCCGCCGGTAAATGGCACCTCGGCAACGCCGTCAAGGACCGGTTCGA
>CAZRGV010000205.1:2787-8704 GCA_964599655.1 uncultured Isosphaeraceae bacterium
GGCTTCCAGCTCCCCTCAGGCCCCGACGCCGCCAGGGCCCGGCTCGCCGCCGAAGGCTCGGGCGCGGCCAAGAGCGGCTGCGACAAGTGGGTGTCCACCCTTCGCGAGCGGCCCCGCGACAAGCCCTTCTTCCTCTGGCTCGCGGCGCTCGACCCGCACCGCGACTACGAGGAGGGCACCCTCTCGAAGCCGCACGACCCGAAAGACGTCGTCGTTCCGTCCTACCTGCCCGACGTCCCCGACGTCCGTAAAGATCTCGCCATGTACTATGACGAGATCGGCCGGCTCGATGATTACGTCGGCCAGGTCCTCGACGAGCTCAAGCGCCAGGGTGAAGAAGAGAACACGCTCGTGCTCTTCCTCAGCGACAACGGCCGCCCCTTCCCCCGATGCAAGACGACGCTCTACGACAGCGGCATCAAGACCCCCCTGATCGTGCGTTGGCCCGGCCACGTCGAGCCCGGCAGCCGGACCGACAGCCTGGTCAGCTCGGTCGACATCGCCCCGACCTTCCTCGAGCTGGCCGGCCTGAAACCCGGCCCCACCATCCAGGGCAAGAGCTTCGCGGCCGTCCTCCCCGATCCGAAGGCGACCATTCGCGAGTTCGCCTTCGCCGAGCGCAACTGGCACGACTACGCCGCCCGGGCTCGCGCCGTTCGTTCAAAGCATTATCTGTACATTCGGAACGATGACAACGAGTTCCCTCTCACACCCCCAGCCGACGGTGTGCGGAGTCTGACCTTCCAGGCCATGCGGCGGCTCCGCGACGAGGGGAAACTGACGCCGGCTCAGAGCCTTTGCTTCGTCCAGCCTCGACCGGCCGAGGAGCTCTACGACGTCGTCAACGATCCCGACGAGCTCCACAACCTGGCCGACGCGCCCGAGCATGCCGCGGCTCTCGCCGCGCTGCGCAACGAGCTGACACGGTGGCAACAGGAGACCGACGACGTGAAGCCCGCGACGCTCAGCCCCGACGAGTTCGACCGGGAAACCGGCGAGCCCTTGCCGAATCGCGTCCGTCCCCGGCCCTCGAAATCCCAACGCAAGGCGACCGGCCGGTTGAGCCCCGCGGAACCCTGAACCTCACGGTCCACCTCGCGAATTCACGAACGACACTCAGAGGAACATCATGAAACAGGTCATATACCCGACTGTTCTTATCGGAACTCTCGCATTTCCAGGCGCCTGGGCCGACGACCAGGACGCCAAAACGTCGGTTCCCCGGGGCTACAGTATTCCGTTGATCGACCTGGCCGGCCAGACCCAGCGGCAGGTGATTGTTGATCGCGAAGCCGGCCAGTACCTCGGCCACCCCACGACTGTGCTGCTCGAAGACGGCCGGACCATGGTCATCGTCTATCCCAAGGGGCACGGCCGCGGGGCGATCGTCCTGAAGCGGAGCGACGACGGCGGCCGGACCTGGTCCGATCGCCTGCCCACGCCCGAGAACTGGTCGACCTCCCTGGAGACCCCGACGATTCATCGGGTCATCGACCCTCAAGGTCATAAACGCCTGATCCTCTTCTCGGGCCTGTATCCGATCCGGATGTCCGTCTCGGAAGACGACGGCAAGACCTGGACCCCCTTGAAGCCGATCGGCGACTTCGGCGGCGTCGTGACCATGGCCAGCGTCGAACGGCTCAAGAACGGCGACTACATGGCCCTCTTCCACGACGATGGCCGGTTCCTCCGTGGCGAAGGAAAGGTCCGGAAGTTCCTCGTCTACAAGACGATCTCGAAGGACGGCGGCCTGACCTGGGGCCAGCCCGAGGTCATCGCCGAGCACCCGACGGCCCACCTCTGCGAGCCCGGCCTGATCCGCTCGCCCGATGGCAATCAGATCGCCGTCCTCCTGCGCGAGAATAGCCGCAAGCACAACGCGTTCGTCATCTTCTCCAACGACGAGGGCCAGACCTGGACCAAACCCCGGGAATTGCCAGGAGCCCTGACCGGCGATCGACATGTCGGCAAGTATGGCCCCGACGGCCGCCTCTTCATCTCCTTCCGAGACACCACCCACGAGAGCCCGACCAAGGGCGACTGGGTCGGCTGGGTCGGAACGTATGAGGATATCGTCCAGGGTCGCGAAGGCCAGTACCGGGTCCGCCTGATGGACAACACCAAGGGGGCCGACTGCGCCTACCCCGGCGTCGAGGTCCTGCCCGACGGCACCTTCGTCGTGACCACCTACGGCCACTGGACCGAGGGCCAGCTTCCCTACATCGTCAGCGTCCGGTTCACGCTGCCCGAACTCGATGCCCAGGCCAGGGCCGCGGAGAAACGCGGCGGCCCGTAACCCCTGGCGATCGACGCGCTCAACGCTCAATCCGTTGAAGATCCCTTTTCGGGAGAGAGTGTGCCCGATGCTGGTCCGTGTCTTGCTGGTCCTCGCGGGAATCGTTGTTGCTCTGGCGGCGAGTGATGACCCTTCGAAGCCGAAAGGCGAGAACCGGCCGGTCTCGCCGGAGCCGATCAAGGCGCAAGGGATCGACAACCTGTTCCGGCTCAGTCCCCGGCTCTACAGCGGCGCCCAGCCCGAGGGGGACGCGGGATTCGCCAGCCTGAAGCGGCTGGGCGTTCGGACGATCATCAGCGTCGACGGCTCGACGCCGGATGTCGAGGCGGCCCGCCGTCAGGGTTTGCGTTATGTTCACCTGCCGATCGGTTATGACGGCGTGCCTCGGGAGCAGGCCGTGCGGCTGATCAAGGCGATGAACCAGCTGCCGGGGCCAATCATGGTCCACTGCCACCACGGCAAGCACCGCGGGCCGTCGGCCGCCGCGGTCTGTGCCCTGGCCACCGAAGGCTGGAACCGGGAGCAGGCGCGCGCCTGGCTCGAATGTGCCGGGACCGATCCGAACTATCAGGGGCTCTTCGAGTCCGTGGACCGATTCCAGGCCCCATCGAGCGACGATCTCGATCGCGTCGGCCCGAACGACTTGCCGGAGCGGGCCGAGGTGCCCGACCTGGTCGACGCGATGGTCCAGGTCGATGCGACCTGGGACCGTCTCAAGGCGATCCAGAAGGCCGGATTCCGGACGCCTCCCGAGAACCCCGACCTGAGCCCTTCGCACGAGGCGTTGATGCTGGCCGAGCGGTTCCGCGAGGCCCAGCGCCAGGACGACGTGAAGGCCCGGGGCGAGGCGTTCGTCCGGCTCCTGGCCGACTCGGAGACGTCGGCCACCGCACTCCAGGCGTCGCTGAAGCGGTTCGAGACCGACACGACTCCCACCGCAAGGCGAGACGTTGAGCAGACGTTCATGCGAGTGGGCCGCTCGTGCTCGACGTGCCATGACCGGTATCGGGATCACCTGGATCGCGAGGGACCAGGGGGGCGCCGGGCGAGGAGCTCGACGACATCCGCAGGGATTCGTTGATGTTCGAGATGAGGTGCATCATCTCGATGGGCAGCGTAATGACGACCGTGTTCGACGAGGTCGGGCCCAGGCCGTCGATCGTCTGGAGCGTGCGGAGCTGCATCGCGCCGGGGCTTTCGCCCATCCTTCGGGCGGCTTCCGCGAGGTTGATGGCCGCTTCCTTGTCCCCTTCGGCCTTGGTGATCGTCGCCCGCTTTTCGCGCTCGGCCGAGGCTTGCCGCGACATCATCTTCTTGAGTTCCTCGGGCATGTCGACATCTTGAATCCGAAGACCGGTGACCTCGAGCCCCCACCCCTTGGTGTCCTTCTCGACGTGGGCCTCAATGGCCTTGGCAATCTGCTCGCGCTCGACGAGGAGCTGGTCGAGGGTCATCTGGCCGATCACGTCGCGAAGCGAGGTCTGAGAGTACTGGGCGATGACGTACCGATAGTCCTGAACCATGATGATCGCCTCGGCGGCGTTCGTGACGCGGAAGAAGAGGACGCCGTCAATCGTGACTGGCACGTTGTCGCGGGTGATCACCTGTTGCTTGGGGATGTTGACCGCCAGCACTCGCGTGTCGACCATCCGGATCTGGTCGATCAGCGGGATGATCAGGAACAGGCCGGGCCCCTTGATCTCCTTGAACTTGCCCAACCGGAACACCACGGCGCGTTGCCACTGCGCGGCCAGTTGAATCGCGGAGGAAAGGATGAGATCGCCCAGGAACCAGCAGATGCCGATCAGGATCGCGAGTCCGGGCCGGGTTTGTGCGAGCGGCACGACCATCGCGCCGCCGATCAGGAGCAGAACCACGAACACGAGACTCGAGATGTAATTGACCATGTTCGACTCACTTGCTGTGATCACGCGTCGCGCTTCCCGACCCGCGACACGGGCCATCGTTGTCATGGGTGGGACCCCCGAGCGGCTTTGGACGGAACGCCCGTTTGTGCTTGGATCAGTACAGATCGCCGAGCGACTCGTCGGTCTGGAGCCTTCGAATCGCCGTCGCGATGAGCGTTGCGACGGAGACGGTCTGTAACCTCGGCCACGAGAGCTCGCGCGCCGCGACCGTGTCGGTGACGAGCACCGCGCGCACGGCCTCGTGATCGAGCCGCTCGCGGGCGCCGCCGATAAAAAGGCCGTGCGAGGCGGCAATCGTGATCTCGGGTTTCGCGCCGGCGCCCAGGAGGGCCTCGATGGCCGATGCGAGCGTGCCGCCCGTCGCGATCATGTCGTCGATAATCAGGCAAGGCCGGTCTTTCACGTCGCCGACGATGTGCGTCACGGCGGTCTCGGTGCCGCTGGCGCGCCGCTTGTGCAAAACGACGACCGAGGTTCCCAGACGATGAGCGTAGTCGGTCGCCGTCTTGACCCGCCCCGCGTCAGGCGCGACCACCAGGGTTCCGGGCGAGAGTCGGCCTCGGAGGGCCTCGCAGAGCGTGGGCAGAGCGGTCAGGCTGTCGACGGGAATCTGAAAGAAGCCTTCGATCTGTGACGCATGAAGATCGACCGTGATGAGATGATCGACGCCCGAGGTCTGCAACAACTGAGCGACTAGGCTGGCGGTGATCGCCTCACGGCGGCCATGCCGCTTGTCGGACCGGGCGTAACCGTAGTAGGGAACCACCGCCGTGATCCGGGCCGCGGCCGCGCGCCGACAGGCGTCGGCGAATGCCAGCAGTTCGACCAGATGGTCGTTGACCGGTGGCGCGGTGGGTTGGACGAGGAAGACGTGGCGGCCGCGCACGGGTTCCTCCACCCGCACCGAAAGCTCCCCATCGGGGAATCGCTCGATGGTGCAGGCCCCAGGCTCCATGCCGAGTTCCGCGGCGATCGACCTGGCCAGCGCGGGGTTGGCGGTGCCGGCGAAGAGAAGAAAGTCCTGCGCCATGGTCGCAACCACCTCCAGACCTGGAGGATCATCGGGCACGCCACGTCCACCAAGGGTTCGGCTTGCGATCGGACCTCGGTCGACGAGGCGTTGAGATCGTTGACGACGCGACGGGCGGGCCGATCGCAGGCCAAGGCCCACTCTCGACGCCGGATCGCCGAACGACAATCGCGGTTCCAGCGTCCAGCCGAAACGGTGATCGGAACCGCTCAATGGTCGAGCGAAATCCGGACATGAAAAACCCCGCCAATGCGAGACTTCGCATCGCGGGGCCACCCTTGCCTTGATCGATTGCCCGTCGCGAGCAACGGTCAACCGAAAGATATCGCCGTGAGGAGACGGATGTCAATAGTGCGCATGAAACCCATGACGCATCAACACATCGAGCATGCCTTTGGCTCGATGCCATCCGTCCAGGGTAACGAGGCGACTCGCGGCTCTCCGGGAGCCGAGAATCCGCGAGCGCACTCTCCACGACACGCGGAGACAGGTCGCTCGCGGAACGGATTCCCGACGATCCGGATCGGCGAGGGGATCGAACCGGGTCGAATCCCCTCAAGCCGTCATTCCGGGGGGTCAATCAATAGCGACCGCCGTAGCCGCCGCCGTAACCGCCGCCACCACCGTAGCCGCCGCCACCGCCGCTGCGGCCGCGGCCACCAC
>CAZRGV010000206.1:0-8677 GCA_964599655.1 uncultured Isosphaeraceae bacterium
CGCCTCCCATCGAGAGCCCCGCCAGCGCGCGATTCTGGGCGCCCGCCTTGACGCAGTAGGTCTTCTCCACGAACGGAACAATCTCTTTCAGCAACTCGTTCGTGAACCGATTCTGAGCCGCCTCCATCGCCGCTCGGAACTCCGGTGACGGCGGTGAACCCGGCGCAACGCGCGGCAAATTCTCCGGCCTCGGCAGGCTTCCGTTCGGCATCACCACAAGCATCGGCACGGCCTGACCCGCCGCGATCAGGTTGTCGAGAATGAACCCCGCTCGACCAATCGTGCTCCAGCCCGAATCCTCGTCGCCAGCACCGTGGAGCAGGTAGAGAACCGGATACGTCTCGGAACCGCCTTCGTACCCTGGAGGCGTGTAGACGTGCATGCGTCTCTGCGTGTCGAGCGTTCCGGAATGATACCAAACGGCGCGAATCTCGCCGTGGGGCACATCCCTGGTCGCCTCGAAATCGGCCTGTTCACCCGGTACAAGGAACATGCTCTCCAGGCTATTGATCCCCTGCTTGATCATCGGATTCTTGGGATCGACCGTGCGAACCCCATCGACCAGAAACGTGTAGCTATAAAAATCCGGCGTGAGCGGTCCCACGGTGATCGACCAGACCCCTTGCTCATCCTTGGCCAACTTGCCGCCAGGTCCGAAATCGCCCGAAACCGAGACCTCGCTGGCCTTCGGCGCGTAGATCCGGAATGTCACCTTGTGGTCGGAACTGATCTCGGTAGACTTCAACGTGTCGTTCGGCGTCGGTTCCCGCCTCGGAAACTGCGCGTGGGCCAGGGACTGCCCCATGGAAACGACCACCGACAGGGCGATCCACGCCCTCAGTCGACAACGAGAAGTTCGCGGCGGATTCATGAAATTGCTCCTCACGAATGTTAAAAGACTATTGAATTGAGCGATAGCGACCTCTACAAAAGCAACGCTCATCTCATCGAGTCAGCGAACGCCTCGGGGTGAACCGGCCCTCGCCGACTCGAGCACCACCTCGATCAGGCGAACTAAGGCGCCGAGGTTCTCCGGTACTCCCCCTCGGTCTTCGGTTTCCAGAACCAGCCGAAGAGGAGCCCATCAAGCGATAGATAATTACTCGTCACAGGTGAAAGCCAGAGGATTGCCGCGTCGGTCAGGATATAGAGGAAGTGTGATGGGATCTTGGCCATCGCCTCCGGCGTCGTCGCCACCAGCAGCAGACCAAAGAGCAACTTGACCAGGAGCACCCCCGTCAGAAACGCCGTCAAGGTGGTCCAGAAGCCAAGGATGAGCGCGCCTCCAAGCGCCACCTCGGCGTAAGGCAACGTGTCGGCGAACAATTTCAAGGCCCAGGGAAGCCGCTTGCCCAGAATGGTGTTCTCGAACTGGTCGACGATCATCCCGGGGTATTTTCCAGCCTGCTTCGCCTCAAACTTCTGGACTCCAGCGATCAAGAACATCACACCAAGCGCCGTCCGTAACACGAACGCCACGAGACTTCGTGTCAAGGGCCCCGGCTCCCGGCGCAACGTGATCATCATGGGAGATTCCATGATTGTGTATCCTTCCAAATGCTAGGATAAAAGGTTCTCATGAAACCTTGGTCGCCAACGTTTGAGTCGCGTCCTTCCCACGCCATCAGCCCGTCGGCATGGTTCGGATTTTCTCCATGATCGGTCCGACCAGCGAGGCGGGAACGAACCGGGAGACGGCCGATTCCCCGCCAAACCGCGCGACCTGCTTGATGAGCGTGCTCGACACATGCGAATACTCGCCGTCCGCCATCAGGAAGACGGTCTCGATTTCCGGGTCAAGTCGCTGGTTGGTCAGGGTCATGCTGAACTCATATTCCATGTCGGAGAGCGTTCGCACACCTCGAAGAATAATTCTCGCGCCGATCCGACGCACGAACTGGACCGCCAGCTCGTTAAACGGTTCGACTCGCACATTGACAAAAGGCCGGACCACCTGCCTCGCCAGTGCCACGCGCTCGTCGATATCAAACAACATTTGCTTGTTGGGATTGACACCAATGCCGACGACGAGCTCGTCGAACAGTTTCGCCCCTCGCCGGATCACGTCAAGATGGCCGAGCGTCAGGGGGTCAAACGTCCCGGTGAAAACCGCCTTGCGCTGGTTCATGAATACGCCACCCGACAGAGGAAATTCCCTCGTTGGCTCCCGCGTCACGTCCGCAGTCTGGCGTGAACGACACGCGATTGTCAATCGATCGACCGCAGACCTTCACCCAGGCGATCCAGATCGTCATCGCTATTGTAGAAATGCGGGCTGACTCGAACGTTTCCACGACGGCTCGACAGGGCAATTCCTCGCTCTCGCATGCGTCTCGCGAAGCGGTCGGGATCCACCCCTGGCTTTTCCAACGCGACGATGCCCGAGAGATCCTCGGGTCGCGTGGATCCGCGGATGGTCCATCCCGCGGACCTCGCGGTTTCTCGAACGGCCTCGGCCCGTTCGAGAATCCGGCTCGACACGGCCTCGGGCCCCAGTTCCTTCAGCAGCGACACGCTGGCGCCGAACGCCAGCAACCCGGGCATATTGAACGTGCCCCCCTCCCAGCGCTGGGCGTTTGGCTTGAGCCGGAAGTCGATCTTCGGCGTGTTGTACGACGTGACGACGCTGTGCCAGCCGACTCCGAGCGGCCGGAGCCGCTCAATCCAGTCACGGCGGACGTACAGGACCCCTGCCCCTTCTGGCCCAAGAAGCCACTTGTGCCCATCGGCACAGAGGAAGTCGATCGGCGTGCGCCTCACGTCGATCGTCAGCGGGCCAAGCCCCTGAATCGCGTCCACGAACAGGGCCGCGCCGCGAGACCGGCAAAGTTCCCCAATCGCATCGAGATCATTCCGGAATCCCGACGCGAACTCCACATGACTGATCGTCAGAACCCGGGTGCGCTCGTCCATCGCGGCCGCCAGGTCCTCGACCCAGATCCGTCCGTCGCGGCTCGGGACCGTCCGGAGCGAGACTCCCCGATCGGCCAAATTCATCCATGGATAAATATTTGATGGGTATTCTTCCTCCGCCGTCACGACCTGATCCCCGTCGCGCCAGGGGAAACCCTCGGCGATCAGGCCGATGCCGTGCGTCGTGCTGTTGACGAAGGCGATCTCGTCCGGCTCGGCATGGATCAACTGGGCCAGGTCGCGGCGGATGATCTCGAGTTTTCGTTCCCAGGTCGACCAGTGGACGACACCGTTCCGCTCCTGCTCGTCGATCCAGGCCCGCATCATGTCGCCCGACCGTTTCGGCAAGGGGGACACGGCCGCGTGGTCGAAGTACGCCCACTGCTCGGTCACCGGGAATTCGGCCTTTCGCACCGCGTCCCAATCCACAGGCAACCTCCCGTCTCGCGGCGATGGGGCTCTCACCCTGAAAAGAGACTATCCGGCAGGAGCCGTCGCGGCCAAGCCCAAACCCGTCTCGACTCCAGCGGCCTGAGTCTGGCTCGGAACCTTCGCCGCACTGCCTCGCAGGCCGCAAGGATCTTGTCGAGCGAGGTTCTTCGATTCCGCGAGACGTCCTCCGCCGGCTCGGAGCGGCTTTCCCAACGCATGCTTCTCCCGGTCGTCGTTGAGCCGTTTCGCCCGCGTCGATCCATGCCGCCGACGTTGTGCGGCAGCGACAACCGGGGCAATCTCGACGATTCCCGCTCTCGTGGCTCAGCCTTGCAACGCCTCGAGCAGGGCGTCGAGGTCGGCCTCCGTGTGGGAGGCGGTCAGGCTGATTCGCAGCCGTGACGACCCGACCGGAACCGTTGGCGGCCGGATGGCGGGGACAAGGAATCCTCGCTCTCGAAGACGTCGCGAAAGCCCAAGCGCCGGATCGGGTTCCCCCAAGAGCAAGGGCACGATCGGTCCGGTCGAAGGCAGCACCTCGAAACCGGCCGTCCGAAGCCTCGAGCGGAGTGTCTCGCCGAGCCGTCGGACCGACTCGCGTCGCCAGGGCTCGGATTGAACGATCGCGAGCGACTCGGAGGCCGCGGCCGCGGCCGCGGGCGGGAGGGCCGTCGAATAAATCAAGGTTCGAGAATGGTTGATGAGATGATCGACCAGCCGTTTGGATCCGGCCACGAATCCGCCGATCGACCCAAGCGCCTTCGACAGCGTTCCGACCCGGACCTGCACGCGCTCCGCCACGCCGCATTCCGAGGCCGCTCCTCGCCCGTCGGGGCCGAAGACCCCCGTTCCGTGGGCTTCGTCGACCATCAAGATCGCCCCGAACCGCTCGGCCAGGTCGGCCAGATCGGCCAGAGGCGCAAGATCTCCGTCCATGCTGAAGACGCCATCGGTGACGATCAAGGATCGTCGGAACCGCCCACAATCGCGTTCCAGGACCGTTGCCAGTCGATTGGTGTCGTTATGAGGATAGACCCGTAGCTGAGCGCCCGAAAGACGGGCCCCGTCCATCAAGCAGGCATGATTCAACCGATCGACATAAACCGCATCGCCGCGGCCCACGAGCGCCTTGATCGTTCCCAGATTGGCCGCGAAGCCCGTCGGAAAGAGCGCGACGGCTTCCGTTCGCTCGAACTTCGCCAGCGCCTCCGCGAGTTCCTGATGCGGCTCCCGCCATCCCGAAACCAGCGGCGACGCCCCAGCCCCCCAGCCGAACCGCTCCGCCGCTCGAACTCCCGCCGCGACGATCCGAGGATCGGTCGCCAGCCCGAGGTAATCATTCGACGCGAAATGAACCAGCCAGCGTCCCTCGCAGGCGATCCGCCCTGGTTTGGCCTCACCGAGCACCACCAGGGAACGTCCCAGCCCTTTTCGGGCCCATTCGGCCGCCTCGTCGTCGATCCAGCCCAAAGGGTCGCCCATGGTCATCATTTTGAGAAACGCGGTGGAAAACGACGGTTCGGATCACGTTCGGACGAACAGGTTCCCTGGCACGCGATGGATGAGCCGCCTCATCTCCAGCACGCTCAAGGTTGCCATCACTTGCGAGGCCGTCAATCGGGTCTTGTTTATCAACTCATCGACACTTTTTGGCATTTCGTCAAGTTCACCAAGAAGCGAGCGTTCCTGCTCCGTCAGTTTCAGCTCGGCGGGATTCCGGATCGCGATCGCCTCGGGCCCTGGCTTGACCTCGCGCGCCAGCGGGCCGAGTTCTTCCAGAATGTCATCGACGGTCTCGACCAGTCTCGCGCCGTCTCGAATCAGGCGATGGCAACCTCGGCTCGGCAAGCTATCCACGGGGCCCGGCACGGCGAACACCTCGCGGTTCTGCTCCATGGCGTGTTTGACCGTGACCAGCGACCCGCTCCGAGGCGTCGCCTCCACGACGACCACGCCGAGGCTCAGACCGGAAATGATCCGATTCCGCTGGGGAAACAGGCCGGCCATCGGCGCCTGTCGCATCGGCATCTCGCTGAGAATCGCCCCGGCCCGGGAGATTTCCCTCGCGAGATCGTCGTGCTCGGGTGGATAGATCGCGCCCAGGCCGTTCGCGAGAACGGCGATGGTTCGCCCGCCCGCCTTCAACGCTCCGCGATGGGCGGCCGCGTCGATGCCCCGGGCCAGTCCCGAGACGACCGTCAGGCCCACCCGCGCGAGCGACTGCGCCAGCCGTTCGGCCGTGCGCAGGCCGTAGGTC
This sequence comes from uncultured Isosphaeraceae bacterium, assembly GCA_964599655.1. GTDB lineage: Bacteria > Planctomycetota > Planctomycetia > Isosphaerales > Isosphaeraceae > CAZRGV01. The sequence continues at coordinate 5,603 of CAZRGV010000206.1, forward strand.
GTGCAACGCCTCGAACCGACGATCGCGATCGCCAGCGCATCGACCGGTTCGATGGTCCCTCGCAGGTAGAGCAGCGGTGGCGGATCGTCGATCTCCTTCAACGGTTGCGGAAATGCCGGATCGCTACTGGGAAGAACGCGAACGCCGCGCTGGGCGCAGAGGGCCAGTTCCGCGTCGGGGTCGAACTCGCGCCTCGCGTCGGCGATACGAGCCGCCAGCCTGAGTCCAACCCCCGGCACCTCCTTGAGCCGCGACAAGGGGGACGAGAGCACCTTTCCGGCCGTACCGAACTGCTCCAGAAGCGCCCGGAACGTCCTTGGCCCGACACCGGGCACCATGGTCAAGCAAACTAAGTCGCGGAGCTCGGCATCGGGGGGAGTTGCCTGCATAAATTGAACTCGATCCAACCGAAGGTTTTCGCGGCGTCCGGGCCGAACACAATCGAATGGGTTTTCCGAACCCAGGACGTTCGATCGAACGATTTCCGAATCCGTGATGGGCCGCGAACCGCCCCCGCCGACGCGTATCGCTCATTGCTTGCGGAATTCATCCTCGATGACCACATCGACCGTGGCGCTGCCCGGCGTGTTGTTGACGTTCGCCAACGACTTGATTCGCTCCTTGGCGTCGATCCGGCGAACGTACGAGTGGTCGAGATCATAGCGAATCGTCGCCTGGTAGTCGATCGTCCCGGGCGCCTTGCCTTTCGTGCCGGCGGCCTGATTCCTCGTCCGGGCGGCGATGGTCAGCGAGAGAATCGCCGTTTTCACGCCGTCGATCGTCTCCACCTTCTCCAGCGTGAATCGTGGAGGCTCGCGATACTCCCAGCGCTGCTTGTCCGACAGCTCATGAAACATCGGGTCGAGCCGGTCGGGTTCGGCAATCGTCTCGGAACCGCCGACGGCCAGCGGCTTCGACGGAAGAAGGTTGTCCTTCAGCGGAAAACTCTCCGAGTCCTTCAATCGACTGGCGACGATCGGCTTCAGCTCGCCTTTCAGCAAGCGCGGCTTGAAGCTCGCGCCCGATCGCTCGTAACGAAGCGTCACCCCTTCGAGCGGTCCCCTGATCTCCGGGTCTCCGGCCGGGAACCCCGTGGCGGCGCTTCCCAACCTTGACGCATGTTTCAACGTGGTTTCGTCCAGTTCCATCGCCCGCCCTGCCTCGGCCTCGACCACCGTCACCCGCCGCTCGATCGTCGTGGTTTCCGTGCTGTCGAACACCGGCTTTTCATCCGCCTGCTGAAGCCTGGCGGTTTGCACTTGCAGGGTCCGTCTCGTGAAGACGTCGCCGGACTTGACCTGAGTCGAAAATGTGTACAACTCTTGTCCAAAGGCCGGAATCGAAAACAGCAGAAGGGGGGTGGCAAGAAGGGCGTAACGCATCGAGCGGTCCTTCCAGAGAGGAAAAGCAAATCCGTCTCGGGGGAATAGTGATGATGGCCGATAGGTACAAAATTGTCAAGACATCAGCACCGCTCGAACATCCTCCGCCGTCGCCTCGTCGGTCAGCTCGACGTGTCCCAGCCGCCTGGGCAGAACAAAGCGAATCGCTCCGCCACGGTTCTTCTTATCGCGTGTCATCGCATCGAGCAAGGCATCACGGTCGAGGCCCGGGGCCGAGGTTGGCAGGCCAAGTCGGTCGAGCAAGGTTGCGACCCGTTCGGTCACGTCGCTCTGGATCCAGCCCAGTCGCTCCGCGAGCCGGCATTCGGCGACCATGCCCGCGGCCACCGCTTCCCCGTGCTGGAACGCTCCTCCGTAGCCCGCCACGGCTTCGATCGCGTGGCCGACCGTGTGTCCAAAGTTCAGGACGGCCCGGAGACCGGTTTCCTCGCGCTCGTCGCGAGCCACGACCTCGGCCTTCAGCTCACAGCTTTTGGCCACGATCCGGCGGATGGCCGACGGCTCGAGAGCCAGAATCGCCTCGACGTTCGCCTCGACCTCGTCGAAGAACGCGGCGTCGAGAATCACGCCGTATTTGACCACTTCCGCCAGGCCGCATCGCAGCTCGCGAACCGGCAAACCGCGCAGGCTCTCGGTGTCGATCCAGACGCCCGACGGCTGGTAAAACGCCCCGATGATGTTCTTCGCCTTCGGGTGGTTGATGCCGACCTTGCCCCCGACCGAGCTATCGACTTGCGCCAGCAGGCTGGTCGGCACCATCAAGAGCGGCAGTCCCCGCGCGAACGTCGCCGCGACGAATCCGGCCAGGTCTCCCACGACGCCGCCACCCACCGCGATGATCGCGAAGTGGCGATCGGCCCGGAGTTCGATCAGCCGGTCATAAAGCGCCGACGCCTGTTCCAGGCATTTTGACGCCTCGCCCGGCGGAAGCACCGCCGTGGTGTTGGCCACGCCGGCCGCTCGCAACGAATCCGCGAGCGGCTTGACCAACGTCGCGACGTTTTCATCGGTGACGATCAGCCCACGGCGGCAGGATCGCCCCGCCCAGGTCGCCTCCAGCGCCGATTTCGCGAACGGCCCGAAATCCGCCGCGCGATCCGTCACGATCCGCACCTGGTACGACCTCGGCCCCAGCGCCACGGGCACCGCGGTTTCCGACTCCGGCAGCGATCGATCCGACATCAAGGTCACGATGGTCTGGCTCCCAAGAGGATCGTCAATCCAGGCCATCGTAAAGCGGATCTCAACCGCCAACAAGAGACACCACGACGCTGCGGCCCAGCCCGCAATCGTCAGCGATCGCGGGATTTCCTTGGACAACATTGGGGCGAAGATGGTGGAATACGCTCATCAATCCCGGCGACGTCGTTCGGAGCGAATCGCAAGACTCAACTGGTCAAACACCTCCCAGATCCCCCTTTGCCAGTATCCACATCTCTGCATCCAAGGACCAACAATGCCGTCCATCTTCATCGAGTGTTCCTATTGCGGCGCTGAGGGAAAAATCGACGAGGCCATGCTCGGCCGCCAGCTCAAGTGCGCCAAGTGCGGCCATTCCTTCAAGGCCGAGATCGGCGGAAGCTACGACCTCGCCGAACCCCCGCCCCCACCCCGACCCACGCGAGCCCCTAGCCCCCCGCGCCCCGAAGCCTCCGGCCAATCGAAGCCGAAG
>CAZRGV010000207.1:0-4380 GCA_964599655.1 uncultured Isosphaeraceae bacterium
TCACGGCCGATCGGGCCGAGGCCGTCCTCCAGGACCTCGCGTCGATCCGCGCCGGTGGCTCGGCGGTGGCCAACTCCCCGAGCGCCGTCGCCGAACGGCAGGCCAACGATCTGCTCGCCCGCAACCAGCTCGAGGCGGCTCGCGCCAAGTTCGAGGAAGCCGAACGCCTCCGTGCCCAAGAGTCGGGCGTCCCCACCGACGTCCTGCCCATCTCGCTCGGGCAGTCCCAGCCGACCGCTGATCCCGCCGTCCGAAAGGTCGACGCCACCGACCTCGCCCTGACCCCCGTCGACGGACCGGCGTTGGCCGATCCCGCTCCGGCCGCTCCGGTCGACGGCCAGGCCGCTCAGAACGCTCTGGAGCAGGCCCGCGCCTTGCTGGCCGCCGGAAACTTCCGCGCCGCCAAGCAGGAGGCCCAGAAGGCCAAGGACGCCGGCCTCGGCCTCGAAGCCGACGATCTCCTGACCCAGATCGCACAGACCCAGCAGGCCGCCGCCCTTCGACTCTACGAGGATGCCCTCGACGGCATCCGCAAGGGGGAGATCGCTCGCTCTCGAGCCTTGCTCAACGAGCTCTCCACCGACGATCTCGACGAGTCCATGCAACAGAAGGTTCAGGACCTGCTCGTCAAGCTGCCTGGCGATGACGTCGGCAAGGCGGCGGTCGGGCTCGGCGCCATCGAGGATGCCGAGACCGTCAAGGCCCAGAAGATGAACGCCGAGGTCGGCACGCGCGTCGCCGAGGCGCGCCGCCTGATGGAAACCGATCCCGCCAAGGCCATCGAGCTGCTTCAGTCCTCCATGGCCGCCGTCAAGGCCGCCGGTCTGAGCGAGCCGGTCACTCGCACGATGGTCCGTCGTCTCGAGGTCCAGATCGAGCTTGCCAAGAAAGACAAGGTCGTCTTCGACCAGAAGATGAAGGACAAGAACTACCGCGAGGAAATCGAGCGCAAGCGGCTCCGCATCCTCGAGGCCGACAAGGCCAAGAAAGAGCGGCTCAAGGAGCTGATGGACAAGGCCCAGGACGCCCAGGCCCGCGGCGAATGGGCCGAGGCCGAGAAGTACGCCCGGATGGCCTCCGAGGTCGATCCCAACGAAATCTCCGCCACGGCTCTGGCCACCGTCGCTCGGATGCGCCGCCACTACGAGCGCGACAAGCGAATCCGCGCCGACAAGGACGAGTCGTTCCTGAACGCCATGCAGGACGTCGACGCCACCTCGATCGTCTCGCGAGACCTGATGACGCGCGGCATCGACCCCGGCGAAGGCTTCGCGGCCCTCACCGCTCGTCGCCGAGAGCTGGCCCAGCGGCTCGCCCCGCAAAAGCCCACCAAAACCCTTGAGATCGAGAAGGCCCTCGACAAGCCGGTCACCCTGCCCAACTCCGACCAGATGAGCCTGGGCGAGGCCATCAAGTACCTCAGCGAGTACACCGGCCTCAACATCGTGCCCGACAACGCCGCCCTGGCCGAAGAGGGCCTGACCCTCAACACGCCCGTCAACCTGACGGCGGTCAACAACATCAAGCTCAAGAGCGTGCTGAAGTACATGCTCAGCCCACTCCACCTGAGCTACTCCGTCGACGACGAGGTGCTCCTGATCACCAGCCCGCAGGCCAAGCGGACCAAGATGTATCCGGTGGTCTACGGCGTGGCCGATCTGGTCCTCTCGCCGCATAACAAAAAGAACGGCCAGAACCCGGCCATCCCCGGCTTGGCCAACATGATGCCCTCGCCCGGTCAGGCCCCGTCCGACCCGGCCGTGCTCCAGGCCCAGGCCGCCGCCATGACCGGCAACGGCATGTCCGGCATGACCTTGCCGAACGGCTCCGGCGTTCCCTCCTCCATGACCGGCGAACGCCCCACGCCCGAGTTCGAGCCCCTGATCCAGCTCATCAAGGCCTCGATCGCCCCCGGCACCTGGAGCAACAACCACACCCCGGTCGACACCATGGGCACCACCGAGGCCTACGGCCAAGGCGGTGGTATGGGCGATGACCAGGGCCAGGAAGAAGGCGTTGGCTCGATCACGCCGTTCTACCTCAACATCAGTCTGATCATCCGCCACACGGCGGAGGTCCACGAGGAAATCGTCGACCTGCTCCGGCAGCTCCGGCGCCTCCAGGACCTTCAGGTCTCGATCGAGGTCCGGTTCATCGCGGTCAACGATAGCTTCTTCGAGCAAATCGGCGTCGACTTCGACTTCGCCATCCAGTCCGACGCCGTCGGCGCCAAGAGCTCGTTCGCCGTGCCCAACCCGGCCGCGTTCCCAGGCGGCACCACCGCCGGCACCACCGGCGGCACGACCGGTACCACCGCGGGCACCAGTACCACGGGCGTCGCCCCCTACCTGATCAACCCCATCCGAGACCACGCCTATGGCCGTCAGCCCCTGGTCGTCGGTACCAACGCCGCGAGTACCAACATCAACGCCCCCGCCTTCACGCAGAACCTGATGATTCCGTTCACTCAGAGCACCGCGTCGAACGCGTTGAACCTCTTCAACTCCGTTCCCAACCTCAGCGCCAACTTCGGCATCGCGTTCCTGAGCGATCTGGAAGTCTACCTGTTCCTCACCGCCATCCAGGGCGACACCCGTTCCAACGTGGTGCAGGCCCCGAAGGTCACCAGCTTCAACGGCGCTCCGGCCTCGGTGTTCAACTTCACCGGCCGCAACTACGTCGCGGCCTTGACGCCGATCATCGGTGCCGGTGCCGTCGCCTTCACGCCCCAGATCAGCACCTTCCCGGATGGCGTCATGCTCTTCGTCACCCCGGTCGTGTCGGCCGACCGCCGTTACGTCCGAATGACGATGAGCCCGTTCTTCACCACGTTCCTCCAGTTCGATACCTTCACGATTCCGGCGGCCGTCGGCGGCGGTGGTCTCGGCGGTCAGTCGTCGACCATCAACGCCCAGGTCCAGCTCCCTCAGTTCTCGATCACGAACGTCTCGACGACCGTGACCGTGCCGGACGGCGGAACCGTGCTGCTCGGCGGTGTCAAGCGGCTCCGCGAGGAGCGCCGCGAGTTCGGCGTGCCGATCCTCGCCAAGACCCCGCTAATCGACCGCCTCTTCCGCAACATCGGTATCGGGCGGACCACCGACAGCCTGATGCTCATGGTCACCCCGCGAATCATCATCCTCGAAGAAGAGGAGGACCGGCTCGGCATCCCGGCCGTTCAGAACGTCACGTTCTAAACGGGCCCTCGAATCGTGAAAAGCTTCCCGCGCTGGCCGTCCGGGGGACCGCTTCCCCCGGCGGCCTTCGCGTTGCTATGCTAAACTGATCCCCATCACGCTCCAGGAGCACCACGATGGCCACCCCCTGGGTTCTCTCTATCCTCCTGGCCCTGGCGGCTCCCGCCCAGCAACCCGCGGAACAACCCCAGGCCGAGGCCCCAAAGTTCCAGCCCGACCCCTCCTGGAAACCCCTCGGTAAGCAACTCTGGTTCGACCCCCAGCAAAAACGTTTGATTCTCCAGGCCCGCGTCTGCCTCCGAGAAGGCTACCTCGAGCACCTGCTCTGCCTCGAACGCACCAAAGAGCACGAATCGATCCTGGCCACCGACGCCTCCCCTCGACTCATCCACGCCGGCCTCATTCTCATCGCCGGCGAGCCGGGCCACCCCGTCCGCTATCGACCCGAGTTTCGCCCCCCCGACGGACCCACCATTTCGATCGAAATCGAATGGGACGAGAACGGTCAGACCAAACACGCCGACGCCCGACAGTGGATCAAGGACGAAAAAACCGGCAAACCCCTCGACTCCCACTGGGTCTTCGCCGGCAGCGACCTCTTCCAGGACCCCGACACCAAGCGAATGATCTACGCCGCCGATGGCGGCGACCTCATCACCGTCGCCAACTTCCCAAGCGCCATCCTCGACCTCCCCTTCGCCAGCTCCAACAGCGATGCCGAACGGTCCTTCGTCGCCTTCACCGACCACATCCCCCCTCGCGAGACGCCAGTCCGCCTCATCCTCCGCTCGCCCAAACCCAAGCCGAAGCCTTGAACACCCACCCTGCGCCGATTCCGTCTCAGCCCTTCGCCACTCCACCACGTTTCCCCAATCGTCCCAGCTCGACCGGAGCTGACCTGACCTGACCGATCCCAAAGCCAGGCCGTGGCCGTCCCCGATCGTCGCGTCTTGGCGCGGATAGTTGACTTTGATCGGTATGATGGTTAAGATTCTCCTGGAAACCAGAGCAGAGGGGACCATCCCGCCATGTCGTCGGACGTTGCCACCGTGGTTGATCTGGCCGAGGCGAATCGTCAGCTCGAACAGGCGACCCCGCGGGAGATTCTCCGCTGGGCGGTCGAGACGTTTTACCCGAAGTTGACCATGGCCACGGCCTTCGGGCCCGAAGGCTGCGTCATCTT
>CAZRGV010000207.1:4398-4673 GCA_964599655.1 uncultured Isosphaeraceae bacterium
GAGCCGAAGGTTCGGGTCTTCAACCTGGACACGGGCTACCAGTTTGCCGAAACCTTGCAGCTACGCGACCGGATCGCCGAGAAGTACGGTATCGAGGTCGAGTTCGTTCGGCCCGAGTCGACCGTCGCCGAGTACGAGGCGGCCAACCACGGCCCGGTTTACGTCGAACAACCCGACCGTTGCTGCTTTGACCGCAAGATTGTTCCCTTGCGGCGCGCGGTGACGGGCTACGACGCCTGGATCTCCCCGGTCCGGGCCGACCAGTCCGAGCATCG
>CAZRGV010000207.1:4691-6497 GCA_964599655.1 uncultured Isosphaeraceae bacterium
GCATCGCGCCCGCGCCGACGTGGTGGGATGGGACCAGAAGTTCCACCTCGTGAAGATCAATCCTCTCCTGCGATGGACCCATCGCGACGTTTGGGCCTTCGTGATGGCCAACGACGTGCCGTATAATCCTCTTCACGATCGAGGCTACCCCTCGATCGGCTGCTGGCCTTGCACCAGGGCGCTGCTCCCGGGTGAAACCGACGAGCGGGCCGGCCGTTGGGCCGGACAGGCCAAGACCGAATGCGGCCTGCACTCGCTCGACAGCAGCCAGTTGTGATCGGTCACTGGTCCGTGCCACATGGTCGCGGGGACTGGGTTGTGTCGCGTTCCCAACCGAGACGGGGCCGTCGGCTCCGTTCGATTCGCGAGCCGCGAGACCGAATCTCGTCGACCAGTTCTCCACGACAACGTGACCGTCGACCCGTCACGCGAGGCCGATGCCTGCCTGGCCATGCTCGCCCTGGCCAGCCGAGCCCCCGATGAGCCGCCGGCTCGCATCCGGGACATCGCCGAGGCCCACGGCATCCCTGAGCGTTACCTCGTCCAGATCCTTCTCCAACTGAAGGGCGCCGGACTGGTTCAGAGCACGCGAGGGGCCGCCGGCGGCTACCGCCTGGCTCGGCCCGCCGACCAGATCGCCATCGGCGAGGTGTTGACCGCGATCGACGGGCCCGGAGAAATGCCCCGCGAACCGCAAGGTCCCGCCGCCAGGGCCCTTGCGGCCGTCTGGCGCGACGTCTGGGACGCCGAGCGCGCCGTTCTTTCCAACACGACGATCGCCCAGATCGCCCAGACCGCATCACCGCGAGAATGGGTGATCTAAACTGAGGCTGTCGCCTCTCCCGAAATCCTTCATAATGTCGGATCGTCAACATGCCTGATACGCGATTGCCCGGATGACGTGTGGCTCGACGCTCGGGCACGGCCCACCGATCGTCCGATTCCACGACCGGTTCGGTGGGCCAAGCCCACCCGCCGAACGGCTCACCGATCCTGGCGATTGCGCCGTCCTCATTCCACCCTGTTGGCCTTCGTTCGAAAGGAGTCCTGAGATTTCCGTGACAACCACGACGGCCCAGTCGGGCCTGAACACCCCGTATGGCGGCACCCTCATCAACCTCGTCGTCGACGACGCCCGGGCCGCCGAAATGAAAGCCACCGCGAAGGATTTCGCCAGCCTCGTGCTCGACGAACGAGGGCTCTGCGACCTTGAGCTTCTGGCCACTGGCGGGTTCTCCCCCTTGAAGGGATTCCTCGGAAAGGCCGACTACGAGCGCGTCGTCGCCGAGATGCGCCTGGCCGACGGCACGCTCTGGCCCTTGCCCGTCACCTTACCCGTCACGCCCGGCGACGGCATCGCCGAAGGCAAGGTCCTGGCCCTCCGCGACGTCTACGGCAACCTGCTGGCGTTTCTCCACGTCGAGGAAATCTTCGCCTACGACAAGCAAGCCGAGGCGATCGGGGCCTACGGCTCCAACGACCCGAAGCATCCGGCCGTCGCCGCCCTGAACCGGCAGCCCGACCACTACGCCAGCGGCCGTCTCGAAGTGCTGCGCACGCCTCCGCACTACGACTTCGTCGAGCTGCGCCAAACCCCCGCGGAACTGCGCAACCATTTCCAGACCCTGGGCTGGTCAAAGGTCGTCGCCTTCCAGACCCGTAACCCCCTGCACCGCGCCCATGAGGAACTCACCAAGCGCGCGGCCGAGCAGATCGGCGGCGGGCTCCTGATTCATCCGGTCGTCGGCGTCACCAAGCCCGGCGACGTCGACCACTTCACCCGCGTGCGTTGCCACCGCGCCCTGG
>CAZRGV010000207.1:6508-8499 GCA_964599655.1 uncultured Isosphaeraceae bacterium
TACTACGAGCCCGGAACCGTCGTCCTGAGCCTCCTGCCCCTCGCCATGCGGATGGCCGGGCCGAAAGAGGTCCTGCTCCACGCGATCATCCGGCGCAACCACGGCTGCTCGCACTTCATCGTCGGTCGCGATCACGCCGGACCAGGCAACGATAGCACCGGCAAGCCGTTCTACGAGCCCTACGCCGCGCAGGAATCCATGCGAACGTACCAGGACGAAATCGGCATGCAAATGGTCGATTTCAAAATGATGGTTTACCTGCCCGACGAGGACCGCTACTGCCCCGTCGACGAGGTGCCGCAAGGCGTCAAAACGGCCAACATCTCCGGAACCCAGGTCCGGGACGACTACCTGGCCAAGGGGCTTCAGCTCCCCGAGTGGTTCAGCCGGCCCGCTGTCGCCGAAATTCTCAACGAGGCCAACCCGCCCCGATTCCGGCAGGGCCTGACCATCTGGTTCACCGGCCTTTCCGGATCGGGCAAGAGCACCGTCGCCCATGCCCTCGTCGAGCGGCTCGCCGAGTACGGCCGCAACGTCTCCTTGCTCGACGGCGACGAGATCCGCACCCACCTGTCCAAGGGCCTTGGATTCAGCAAGGAAGATCGCGACACCAACATCCGGCGCGTCGGCTACGTCGCCGGCCTGGTTGCCCAGCACGGCGGCACCACGCTTTGCTCGGTCATTAGCCCCTATCGCGAAACCCGAGACGACGCCCGCAAGATGTCCAAGGGCAACTTCGTCGAGGTCTACTGCGATACCCCCATCGAGGTCTGCGAGCAGCGCGACGTCAAGGGCCTTTACGCCAAGGCCCGCGCCGGTCAGATCAAGGGCTTCACGGGCGTCGACGACCCCTACGAGGCCCCGATCAACCCCGAGGTCACGATCGACACCAGCAAGCTCTCGGTCCAGGAGTGCGTCGATACGATCATCAACAAGCTCCTGAAGCTCGGCTACATTCTGCCCCACGGCCATATCGTCGACTGACGATCCCACGGCCCGAGCGATCCGCTCGAACCGAATCCGCAACCGGCGATCGACCGTCTCCAACGTTCCGAACGGCCCGCGCCCCTCAACCCGAGGGACGCGGGCCGTTCGCCGTTCCTGAACGGCTTCCCCAAAACAACAGGGGGCCGGCTCCGAGTCCTTCGGAGGAGACACTCCCCGATCGGACAGAAGGGTTGACGCCATTCCGCCCAAATCCTCGTCTTCAAGGATGAACGCATCGCGTCGTGGTCTGCGCCCTCGCATGTCTTCGTACTCGCGGCCGGTTTCCTGGATGGGTGCTGGAAATCGTTCCCACGCGCTGGTACACAAGAAGAGGTGTCCCAAAGGATGCGCAAGTGTCCGTTCTAGAACGTGTCCCGGTCATTCCCTCGAATACGGCTCGGATGGAGGATCCCATGGATCGCTTCGTCACGATGGACCAGCTCCCGGAAGGTCTTCAGTTCCCCCCCGACCTCGCCGAGCGAATTCATTACGACCCCGAGCGGCGACGGCTCTCCTTCGACGGATTCATGAGTAAGGCCGTCTTCGACCGTCTCTTCGAGCTGTCCGAAGACTGGTCCTACCGCCGGCAACTCGAAGAGTTGTTCCGGCTCTGCGAGCAAGAGGACAATCCGCCTCCGAAAGGCTGGCGTGCCCTTGTCGCCCTGGCGGCCAGCGTGGGAGTGACTCTGGCGCTCGTGGCCGTCTGGTATCTGACCTCGCGAATGGGCCACCATTGATCGGGAAGATCAGATCGGATTCCTCCCACGCGAATGGGCCACCATTGATCGGGAGGATCGGATCGGATTCCTCCCACGCGAATGGGCCACCATTGATCGGGAGGATCGGATTGGATTCCTCCCACGCGAAATCGCCGCCCTTCGTTCTCGGTCCGAACGTTGGGTGGCACTGGTGGCTTGTCCACCAGTGCTCCGGTCGAGTGGCCCTCGTGGCTTGAGCACCAGAGCTTCCGGTTGGGTGGCCCTTGTGGCTGGCCCACTCGTGCT
>CAZRGV010000208.1:0-1061 GCA_964599655.1 uncultured Isosphaeraceae bacterium
GTGCCACTGGCGGCTTGCCCGCCCGTGTCTTCGATCCGGCTGGGTGCCACTGGCGGCTTGCCCGCCAGTGTCTTCGATCCGCACGCATCCGGCCACTGGCGGGCAAGCCGCCAGTGCCACCCGACGTGTTTTCGATCCGGACGCATCCGGCCACTGGCGGACAAGCCGCCAGTGCCACCCGACGTACCGTACCAAGAAACAAAGAATGAACAGTAAAATCTAACAAAGAGTTAGGATGCTGGATTGATGATGTGGCCGTTCCGCACACGCAAGTCCGAGCCGTCTGAAACGCGAGCGATGGACGCGTCGACGATCGTTCGTCGCGCGCGTCGGCTGCGGTTCCGGGTCAGGCCCGAGGCGGTCGCGGCCCTTTCGGGGGCGTACCTGGGAGCCCGGCCGGGCACGGGCCTGACCTTTGCCGAGCTTCGGGCCTACGAGCCGGGCGACGACGTGCGGCACCTCGACTGGAATGTGACCGCCCGGCAGGGCCGCCCGTACGTCCGTCGCTACATGGAGGAACGGGCCCTGACCCTCTGGCTGATCGTCGACGTTTCAGCCAGCCTTCGGTTCGGTCCTCCGGGCCGCTCGAAGGCCGACCGGGCCGCTCAGGCGGCGGCCCTGCTGGCGGCGGCGGCCATCCAGAACGGCGACCACGCCGGCCTGGTCCTGGTCAGCGACCGGATCGAGGCCGAGGTTGTCCCCGGCGGCGGCCCGAGGCACCTCTCCCGCCTGCTGCGGACCCTGATCGCCGCCCCGTCGACCTCGCAACGAACCAACCTCTCGCTCGGTCTGACCCGCCTGAGACGCTCGGCGCGTCGGGCGCTGGTCGTGGCCCTCGGCGACTTCCTCGACCCCGAGCCGCTGCCCGCCTGGCGGGCCGTCGCGCGCCGTCACGAGGTCATGGCGATCCGCCTGGTCGAGCCGCTCGAGGAAACCCTGCCGCCGGCCGGCCTGATCGCGCTGCAAGACGCCGAGTCCGGCACCCGGCGGGTCGTCGATACCGGCTCGAAGCGCGTCCGGTCGGCCTACGCCCGAGCCGCCCGCGAGCGCCGCGAGGCGTT
>CAZRGV010000208.1:1109-8462 GCA_964599655.1 uncultured Isosphaeraceae bacterium
ATACGGGTGTGAGTGGAATCGACATCTCAACATCCGCAGATCCTCTGACTCCATTGCTCCGAACGTTTCAGGGCCGGGCCGCGCGCCGGAGTGTCTCGCGATGATCGAACTGGCGGTCAGGAGCGGGCCCGTGACGCTGCCGCCGCGCCCGAACCTCGGTCCCGAGCCCTGGCCCGAGTCGGTCTCGACGGTGCCGCCGGCCGTACTGTTGGCGGTGGCCCTTGGGGTCCTGGCTCTCCTGGGCCTGGGCCTCTTCTGGCGACGGGGACGGAGCCGGCCCGCGGCTTCCGTGCCGGCTTCGTCCGAGCCCGAGCCAAAGCCCGAGCCCGAGCCGACGTCCCTCTCGCCGCGCGATCGACTGATCCGCGCCGCCCGATCGGCCCGCGACCTGCTGGCCGATCGGTTCGGCGAGACCTGGGCGGCCAAAACGACCGAGGAGCTCGCCGACGAGGCAAGCCTGGCCGAATGGCTCGGCCCGTCGCGGACCGAGGCCCTCTTCCGGCTCTTGAAACAGGCCGACCGGGCCAAGTTCGCCGGGTCGGTCCCCGGTCAGGGCGAGGCCGAGTCCGACGACTGGGACGCCTGGGTCGCCGGGTTGTCGGCCCTGGCGGGCCCGACCTCAAGAATCAAAGGACGATGATCGGAGCCGATGTCGGGTCCCAGGCGGCGGTCGATCACGGCCAGGTCGTCCGAGACGAACCCGTGGTCGATGGGAATCCGCAGCGGCGACCAGGTTGGCCAGCTCGGCTGGATGCCGAAGCCGAGCCGCGAGTCCCGCAGGCCCGAGATCCGCAGGAAGTCGCCAAAGTACGGTGATCCATCGGTCGTGTTCATATCACCAACGACGATGCGTGAGCCTCCCGCGCGGGCGATCCGTTCCGCCAGGGCGTCGAGTTCAGTGATCCCGAGGTTCAGCCCGCGCCGCAGGAACGGGTTGGCCGGATGGACCAGCCAGAGCCGGCAAGGCAGGCCGCCGAGGTCGATGGTGACCTGAAGGAACGGCCAGCCGTCGGGCGACGGCACGTCCAGGAGCACCGGGTCGAGGGGTTTCTTCCGGAGCCAGAGGGCCAGCCCTCGTCCGCCCGCGGGCAGCTCGAAGTGGTAGGGATAGTCGCGGCGGGCCATCTCGAGGTCGGCCAGCCAGTTGTGCGTGACCTCGACCAGGCCCGCGACGTCGGGCTGTTCGCGGCGGATCAGCCGGGCGATCCGCTCGTGGTCGTCGTTGGAGGAGAGCACGTTGGCCATCAAGATCCGCAGCCGGCCGGTGGCGTTCGGGTCGGCGGGCACGGGATTCGGGCCGTAGAACTGGATCAGGGGCCAGGCCTGGCAGACCGCCAGCACGGCCAGGGCCGCCGCAGCCCGGCGGCGCTGGCGGATCAGCACGGCCAGGGCCAGCGCGGTGGCTCCGAGCGCCGGAACCTGGAAGTGGGTGAGCAGGTCGGCCCGCCAGTCCCATCGCGCGGCCAGCACGGCGGCTGGATGGATCAGGGCGATCAGGGCCGGCAGCCAGGTCAGGGCGCGTCGCCAGAGAGGCCGGCGAGGGGCGATGGGGCTTGGGTCGGACTCAATCGTTGGGATCGGAGACATCGCCGGAGATCGCGGGCCTTGAGAGGGGGCCGGGCCGTCCACCGGCCCTCGACGCGTCGCGTTGGCCGAGTCATTCTAACGAAGGATCTGATCCGGCTCGATCGAAACTCCGATCACGGCGGTCTGGTTCGCTCCGGTCCGCAGCTTGACCCGCCAGGTCATCGGCGGCTCGAGCCTATCGAGGGCCCCGGCCTCGCTGACGACGACGACCTCGCGTTGCTGGCCGGGCTCGAGCTTGGGGAACTCCTGGCCGACGATGGCCCACTCGCTCTCGATGGCCAGGGGGTAGGTGAAGACCGGCTGGTCGCTTTTCGAGGCGATCACGCTGGCGGGGGAGCCGCGGTCGGGCTGCCGGACGAAGGCTGGTTCGAGTGGCACGAAGGCTGTGTCGGGCGAGACGTTCTTGACTCGGAGCCGCAGCTTCAGGGCCTTTTCGCCCCCTTCGCGGCGTCCCGGGCCGGCGACCGACCGGAGCTCGACCCGATCCAAGCGGACCTCCAGGGGCGTCAGTTCCAGGTTCCCGAGGTGGAGCGTCTGGCCAATCGTCGCGAGCCGATCCTCGGGAATCGCCGGCAGTTCGGCCAGGAACTTCGCGCCACCGCCCGCCTCGAGCTCGGGACGGCTATCGACGGGAAGCGTGGGCGGGCCGACCTCGCCCCGGATCCCACGGCCCGTCCAGACCACCCAGAACAGGGCCAGCGTCACCGCACTGGCGTAGCTGGCCAGCAAGACCATGGGCCAGGATAGACCCGTGACCTCCTCCTCGTCGAGTTCTTCCTGATCCGAGGCTTGAGCAGGGGTGGTCGCCGTCGATGGACTCGCGGCGGTGGCGTCCGGCGGAAGGTCCCGTCCGGGCAGGCGTTCCGGTACAGGTTCCAATGCGGCGTCTGGGGCGGGCTCTCGACGTTCGGCCGCCGGGATCGCGGCCGTGGCGCCTTCGTCTCGAACATGCGAACCGTTCGAGCCGACCAGCGCGGCCAGGAACGGGTCGCGACCGGGTTTGTCCCCCGCGGCGTCGGGCGGAGTCGAGGCCTCTTCGACCAGCACGGCCCGCTCCGTCGACGACGAGGTAAACAACGCGTCACCGGCCACGAAGACCTCGACCACCTCGTCCGACGTGGGGCTGGCGAACAGCACGTTGGCCGAGTCTCCCGTGGGCAGCGCGGGCTCTGGCTCGGGGCTGTCCTGGGCCAGGGTCGCGGGAAGGACCGTCTCGAGCGTGGGCGAGACCTCCACCGAGCCCCCCGCCAGCTCGGGCTCGATCACCTCGTTCGTCCCCTCCAGCGGTACGGCGGAGCCACAATGCGGGCAGACGACTTCTCGGGGCATCGAGGTCGTACTCCAGAGTCGAGAGGGTTCCCCGGCTCAAAGCACCGCGAGCCGAGGTGAGCAGGCCCTTTCATACCAGTCTACGTTATCGAGCCCCTCGTACAACATGGTCACATCCATCCGATGCTCCAAAACGGCAAGAATGGCCACTCCATCCAGCCGCCGGGCCAGCTCGATCGGATTGGTCGCCTCGGCTCTCGGGTCCAGCGTCGGCTCGGCGCCATTCAGCACGATGCCGGCCAGCCTCAGGCCCCGTCGCCGCGCCGCTTCAATCGGTATGATTGAGCGTTCCCAGGCCACGGCGGGCCACCACGAGCAGCGGATAGTCCAGCGCCACGGCCAGGTCGGCGACCGTCGTTCGCTCGGCCAGCGGGCAGAGCAGGCCGCCGACTCCCTCCACGACCATCAGCTCGGCCCGATCCGACCACCAGGCCAGGGCCTCTCGGACCGTGTCGAGCACCCGCGACATCTCCAAGGGCCGGCCTTCCTCGATCCGAGCCGCGACCGGCGGGGCCAGCGGCGGCTCGAAGATCAAAGGGGCCACTCGCTCCCGAGGCACGTTCCCACCGACGGCCGCGATCAAGGCCTCGGCGTCCTCGGATCGCCAGCCGGCGGCCTCGCGGACTGCGCCGGTGGCCACGGGCTTGAGCACGCCGACCCGACGCCCCTGGCCCGTCAAAACCCGGGCGATGGCCGACGCCACCGCGGTCTTGCCGACGCCGGTGTCGGTCCCCACCACGAACAAACCCGGCAGGCTCAAGGCGCTGACCCTTCCGTCACTTCGGCCACGCAACGGTCGATCACGTCGAGCATCCGGTCGAGCTCCGGCAGCGTGATCGACAAGGGTGGCATGATCACAATCACATCGGCCAGCGGCCGGATCAGGAGGCCGAGTTTGCGTGCACGAGCACACACTTTTGCACCCATTTGTTCCGACCAGGGATACGCGGCCTTCGTGGTCCGGTCGGCGACCAGCTCGATGCCGGCGATCAGGCCGCTCTGTCGGACGTCTCCCACGTGCGGCCGCCGGGCCAGGTCGGCCAGCCGCTGCCTCAGCCGCTCGACCTTGGGCGGCATCGCGTCCAGAGTACGCTCCTCGTCGAAGACCCGCAAGCTGGCCAGCGCCACGGCCGCTCCGAGCGGATTGCCGCCATAAGTGTGGCCATGCATGAAGGTTTTGCCTTCGGCGGCGGTGGCGAAGAACGCCGAGTAGACCTGCTCGGTCGTCAGGGTCGCGGCCAAGGGGAGATAGCCGCCGGTCAAACCTTTGGCCAGGCAGAGGAAGTCAGGCGTGACCCCTTCCCGCTCGCAGGCGAACAGGGTTCCGGTGCGGCCGAAGCCGACGGCGACCTCGTCGGCGATCAGAAGCGTCTTATGCGTTTGCGTGATGTCTCTCAGCCGTCTCAAGTAGCCCTCGGGATGGACGATCATGCCGGCGGCCCCTTGCACCAGGGGTTCGACGACGACGGCCGCGACCTCGCCGGGGTGGGCCTCCAGCAGGCGATCCACCTCGTCGAGGCAGGCGATGCCGCACTCGGGCCTTTCCAGGCCGAGCGGGCAGCGGTAGCAATACGGCGCGGGGGCCCTCAGGACCGGGAACAAAAGCGGGGCGAACATGGCGTGGAACCGGCCGACGCCGCCGAGGCTCACGTCGCCGATCGTGTCGCCGTGGTAGGCGGCGTCGAGGGCCAGGAACCGGGTTCGAGCGGGCTCGGGCGGGTCGGTCTGCCGCCAGTACTGGAAGGCCATCTTGAGGGCGACCTCGACGGCCGTGGCCCCGTCATCGGAGAAGAAGACCCGGGTCAGGCCCTCGGGGGCCCGCTCGACAAGCTGGCGGGCCAGCTCGATGGCCGGCGGGTGGCTGACCCCCAGCAGGGTGGAATGGGCGATCCGGTCGAGCTGATCGCGAATCGCCTCGTCGAGCCTGGGGTGGCGATGGCCGTGAACGTTGCACCAGAGCGAGCTGACGCCGTCGAGATACCGGTTGCCCTCGGTGTCGATGAGGACGTTCCCCTCACCACGTTCAATGAGGAGCGGATCGCTCGCCGCCCAGTCGGCCTGAGGGGTGAACGGGTGCCAGAGGTGGGCCCTGTCCCAGGCCCGCAACGTCTCGACCGAGAAGGGCATGAGCCGGTCACAAACCTCGCGTCGGCGAGGTGTCGAAGGATGATGTGAGGATGAAATCATGCGCTGGGCTGATCAATTCTGGGCCACCAGCGCGTTCAGGGATCGACTGGCGTGCGGTTCCTTTTTGCGAAACCAGACGGTGGTTCCCGACCCGGCCGCGAGGAACCGGCCGGCGTCGCCGTTGACGACGGCCACCTCGACCCATCCCGAGCTACCGACCAGGGCGATCAGGCTGCCCGAGGGCCGGTCGCCGTAGGTCTGGCACAGGCCCTCGATCCGTTCGCCCGAAATCTCGACGGTCCAGTCGTGATGGGGCTCGGGTCCGAGCCGGCTGGACGGGACGTTGGTGATCAGGTTGCCGAACGCGTCGCGGAAGATGATCTCGCCGACCAGGCCGTGCTCGTCCTTTCGAGGCTCGAAGTTGGCCAACGTGATGACCTTGGACCGTCGGGGTCCCAGCTCGTCCGGGTCGAGCCCCAGGACCAGGTGCGCGGCGGCCGGCGCGAGGATGTCGCGGCCATGAAACGTTTTCGAGACTACGGGCCGGCACAGCTTGGGGTTGGCGATTTCCCAGATCCCTTCGACGTCCCGACCGCGGACCACGCCCCCGAGGAGTCCGTTATCCGGCGCCACGACCCACTGTCCGGCCACCTGGACGACGACGAGGCGGCGGTCGGTTCCCACGCCGGGATCAACCACGCCCAGATGGACGGTCCCCGCCGGAAAGGCGTCGACGATGGCGGCCAGAACGAACGCCCCTTCGAGGATATTCTGAGGCGCGATCCGGTGGCTCACGTCAATCAGCTGGGTTTTTGGCGCCAGACCGAGCACGACGCCCTTCATGGCGGCCACGTACGGCCCGTCCGCCCCGAAGTCGGTTGTCAGCGTCAGGATACCGCTTCGCATGGGACGCCTCCATTCGGCTCAGGTAATCCTCAAGGTCTCGCCCATTTCGGTGCTTGACTTCGTGGCCGCGAACCGCGCGGTGATGCGCGAGGAGATGCCTCCTCGAGGGGTGAACTGGCCGACGACCGTCATCCGTCTTGGCTGGCAGACGGCCACCAGGTCGTCGAGGATCGTGTTGATCGAGTGCTCGTAGAAGATCCCCCGGTTCCGGTAACCGAACAGGTACAGCTTCAAGCTCTTGAGCTCGATGCACGTGGCGGCCGGGATATACGTGATCGTGATCGTGCCGAAATCCGGCTGTCCGGTTTTGGGGCAAACGGCGGTGAACTCCGGGCACGTGATTTCGATCTCGTACTCACGGTCGGGGAACTGGTTCGGAAAGGTTTCCAGCGGCGGTGGCATCACGTTGGATCCTCATCCCGGAGAGGAGGGATCAGAGGGGGGTTCGGGTGTTCGCCTTGGGCGCGGATCGCACGACCTAATAACAGGTTAGACCGACGGACCGACCGAGGTCAATCCCAGCCGAGGGGTTTGGGCGCGTCGAGCCGGCCGCTCAGGCCGAGAGCTCGACGACCAGCGACCCGACCGGCTCGTTGCCGACCGTGACCTTTCCATAACGCTTGGGTGCCACGCCGTGTTCTTTGGAATAGTCCGAGACGCGCCCGAACCCGGCCTGGCGGGCAAATTCGGCCAGCACGGCAAAGTTATAGGCGTACTTGTGCTGGCCGTCGCAGAAAAGATAGTTGATGGCCTGGGCCACCGAGTCGTGGAAGGGTCGGGGCCAGTCCTCGGGGTGAACGCCCTGGGCGACCCGCAAGGCGTGCTCCATGCTGGGCACGGCGATCCGGGCCTCGCCGTCGTCGGCCAGCACGCGGCGGATCTCTCGCAGCAGGCTGAGGGCCTCGTCGGGAAAGAGGTGCTCGAGCGTGTGCGACGAGTAAACGAATCGACAACTTTTGTCGGGAAACGGCAGGCGGTTGCGAAGGTCGAGCCAGAGGTCGATCTTGCGGAACCGGTTGCCGTCGGCGTTGATCATGCCGTCGATGTACTTGAAGCCGCAGCCGAGGTGGACGTAAAGCCCCTCGGCCGGCGTGTGCAACCGGTATTTCACCCCAGCGGCCCAGGTGCTGGGCATCGAGGCGTAGCGTGACAGGGCGAAATACGCATCCTTGACGCTTTGTCGGATCATCGCGCGTCCATGGTTGATGAGCGTCGAGCGTTCCAGCCTCTCGGCCGGGGGAATCCTTCCTCTGGTGTGTCCGGTCCTGGACCGGTCCACTCCAGCCGGATTATCCGTCGTTTCCGCGAGCTTGTCCAGACCGCGGCATCCCTAAGCGGGTGGACCGGGTTGATGTGAGTTTTTCGGGTGCCACTGGTCGTCCTCGACCAGTGTCCCGCGGCTCA
>CAZRGV010000209.1:0-8420 GCA_964599655.1 uncultured Isosphaeraceae bacterium
CTCGACGATCAGGGCCGCGAGTGCCCGCGCGGGGTGTCGGGCAAGCTCTGCATCAAGTCGGCGTGGCCCGGCATCATGCGCACGACGTGGGGCGACCACTCAGCCTCGATGAGCCCGGTCTCGCGCCGCAACAGTTCGTGCCCGCGAGTGAGGAAGGCCGGCATGTGCAGGCCTCGCTCGATGCCGAAGTCCTCGAACAGCCGGTCCATCTCCTCGGCGAACCGCCGAATGAAGGCGAAGGGGCTGCCAGACCGCAACGCCAGGGAGGACGCACGGCGAGCCAGTCGCCCGGCACGCCGCCCGTCGCCCTCCTCCAAACTCGTGGTCGGCGTCTCCTGTCCTTGGGTGACATTCGCCTTCGGCCTTGGGGCCTCTTTGACTTCCGCCATGGCTCTCTCCTTGTTGTGGGAACTCGTGATGTTGTCCGTACTGCCGGCGCGAGGCCGGTTGAAGGCGATTCAGAAGCAGCCCCTCTGAATCTCCTCCCCGATCATCTGTTTGAGACGCCGGACGTTGTCCTGGTCCTGGCGTTTGAGATCGCGCCAGAACGCTTGCAAGTCCGCACGTCCTTCCGCGTTGGCAATCCTCTGGTCGTATCGCCAGAGGGCATCGAGCCGCTTGCTCAGCTCGTGGATCAGGTCGTGGTCGTGGTCGGCGCACCCGCAGGTTTCTCCCAGGTGCTCCATTTGCTTCTCGGCGGCGAGACTCATCGCGATCCTCCTTCCAGGTGAAATGAATGGGCCGGAATTCGGGCGGGTACCCTCGCTCGTTCCGACAATGACCTCAAACGGTTCCCTTCACTCTCCACCAGTTCAGGAACGGACGATCCTCCCGCTCTCGACCGAAGTGGTCGGAAGCGTGGGTTGGGCGGGACGGACGCGCAGACCTGGCCCGCGGTTATCGCGGGTTTCACCCGAGTCGCGCAACCGGTTCGGACGCCCCGCGGCCGATCCCGGTCGAGCGCCGGAGCCAACTCGTGCGGAGCGAAAGGGCAAGCGGTGTGTTGTCGCCATGCCGCCGAACTCCCTGAGGACTGTCTGGGTCGAATCCCAGACCCGGATCCCGGGTGCAGCAGCCATTACCGCGTGATGGGATCGCTTCCGAACGATCCGCGCTGTCCGCTCGTGAGACAGAAAGACAAAGAAAAAACCCCGACCATGCGTTCAATCGCACGGCGGGGCCGCCCTAGCCAGATGAGTTATTGCTCGCGACGGGCAATAACCACCTTGAAGAGTAGCGACCTCACCGTTTCTCGTCAAGAATCCATGGATCGGAAAAAAGACTCGACGTCTTGATTGGCTCACTTCAGAGTGAGCCGACGCGTGATTCCCCTGCCACGGAACACAAGGATCTTCGGGCTCAACAACTCGCTGATGCCCGACGGTTCCGGATCGCACCGAGGAACCCACGTCCCGCTCGGAGGCGCCCTCAAGGCTGGGGCCATGATCGCGGAACAGCGTGTTGCTCCAGGGGATGGGGAAACACCGCATCAGACCGGTCGCTGGACCAAGCCTGCTCCTGGCACCCGCCGCAGACTTGCACAGGATGGCGTCAGCGGCCTCATTCTCCTCAGCGTTCGGGATTCATGGCCCGTCCCTGATCCCCCTTGCGGACCTGCCACGGGTCTTCGGATTTCAACGCCCCCCGGTATGCGACTTCTTCACGGATTTCGAGGCGTTGGCGTCTCGCGCTCGCTGGCTCTCGGCGGCTTCTCGGCACTGCTCGGCCTCAACGTTCTGGGGACGCTCCGGCCGGCCGCCCTTGCCGCCTTCCGCCAAGGGCTTTTCTGGAGCCGCATCCGAGCGCTTGGGCTTGCCGGTTCTCGCCATGGTCGTCTCCTTCGGCTGGAGTTAAGAATAAAAATTAAAAAAACATGATATGATACACATCACACTCGATCAAGACGTGTTTCGCCCATGGTCCAGGCACGCGAGGGGGGCTATGAGTCGTTGGCCCTCTCGACACCCGATGGCATCTCCTTCTCCACGAGAGCCCCAACCTCCCGGAACTCCTCGGCCAGAAGGCTGAGAATGTCATCCAGGCTGACCAGGCCCGCGAGGGTCCCGTCGGCGCGGACGACCGGCACGCGCCGGAACGCCCCGGACCGCATCAGGGATAACGCATGTTCGATCGGCGTTTCCTCCGTGACTGTTCTTGGATCTCTCGTCATGACCTCGGCGACGAAGGTCTGACGGGGATCCTTGCCCTGAGCCAGAACCCGCACCACCAGGTCCCGATCGGTGAGCAGGCCGACCGGCTCCTTGGCCGGGTTGAGGATGACCAGGGTCCCGACCTTCCGCTCCCACATTCGCTGGGCGGCGGCCTGGACGGTCTCCTCGGGGTCCGCGAGGTCCACGACGCGGGTGCAGATGCGACCGACCGACATCAGACCCTCCTTTCCAACCCGGAGTTGTTACCCCAGTGTGGGAAAACGCGTGATCGGTGCTCCGACTGAGTCCTTACCACCAGCGTCTCCATCTCACGTGGTCTGGACACGTCGAGTTATGTTTCTCCCAACGACAAGGCCCCGTCCGCGCGGGAAGTCGCGCGTCGGGGCCACCATCGCCAACGTCGCGCCGCCTCTCACGAGCGGCACAACCCACGCGTTAGCGTATCGCGCGGCAAATGGATCGACAAGTGGGATATCTCTCGATTCGCGACAGGGACACGGGCAATCGGGTCGCGTAAAAGGGAGGAATCTCCTGTGAGTGTCAGACGGGCCGTTCCCCTCCCGCCAAAGTGCTTCCCCTCAAACCGCGCCTCGAATCCACGCCTCCCACGATGACGTCGGCGAGGTGCGTGGCGGTGCCCATGGGCACGATCAGTCCCAGCGGACGGCTAGCATGCCGTCATCCTCTAATGCGACATGCGCGCCAAAGCCAATGCTCTCGCGATTGAGCATGTCTTGAAGCCAGTCAGCGTCCTCTGGGCTGGCACGATTCAAGCGGAAATGCCGGATCCGCATCGGAGCCAACCGCAGCCTGATCATTGTTCTCGTGGACGGCTCGAAGGTTGGAAAATACATGAACGTCAAGTCAGGCCGATACCATTCATAGCCTCCAATGCCTTCGTAGTCGTTCAGGAAGTCGCCGCAACCGTAAAGGATCAACCGGCCATTATAAATTTCTAGACCTTTGACATGATGCGACGAGTGACCGTGAATGAGATTGACGCGGGCTTCGTCGATCAGGCGGTGGGCAAAGCCGATCTGCTCCGAGGGAATGGCGTAGCCCCAGTTGGAGCCCCAGTGAATCGAGACAAGGACGATGTCACCGTCCCGGGCGTGGCGCTCGACGGTGTCCGCGACATTCCGCGCGGCCTCGTCCGAGAGATCCGGGATCACATTGATGCCAGGTCTCTCGGACGTCGCCTCCCATTCAGCCGGAACACCGGCCGTCGGCGACCCGAACGCGAAAACCAGGACCCGGCCCTGTTGGTCGAGATCGAGTCGTACCGGCGCCTCCGCCCGCGAGGCGTCGCGTCCGGCCCCCGCCGCCTTGATGCCGGCTTCCTCGAGCGTCCTGAGGGTCTCGAGAAGTCCGGTATAGCCCCAGTCCATGACGTGGTTGTTCGCCAGAGCGCAGACGTCGATGCCCGCGCTCGTAAGGCAGCGGATATTCGACGGGTGCATCCGATAGTGAATCGCCTTGTTCTCCCAGAACTCGTCGCTGGTGGTAACGCTCGTCTCCAGGTTGATCAATCGCATGGCCGGCCCGACGTGGCGGAGTACGTCCAGGGCATCGCCCCACACGTAATCGAAGCCGACGGGGATCCCAATGCGGCCAGTTGCTTGCTCAGCCAGCCGGACGTAGTCCCGAGCGTCCCGCACGCAGGGCTCGAACAGGGTCGGATCCCCGGGATGTGGCAGGATTTGATCGATCCCGCGACCCGTCATGACGTCCCCGCACAGGAAGATCGTGATCTCCCGCGTTACGGCCATGCCAATGCTCCGGGACCAATGACTATTAGATTATCTAGATTTAAATAAATCAAAGTGTTCTGTCTGATCGTTATTCCGTTTTTTTGAAGAGATCCAGGAACCGGTCCTCGTATTCCTGATAGACACCGAGGCGATCCAGCTCGCGCTTCAGCTCGTACGCGACGGCGCGGTCGCTCTTGGCGCGCTCGAAGAGCTGCTCGAGGTGCCTCTCGTCCTCGGGATTGAGACGCTCGACCTCGGCTGGTTCGTGCTCAACGGCCTCCTCCTGGGTCGCGGCCTGAGGGCCGAGCGCCTGCTCCATCTGCGAGAGCAGTTCGCCGAGGTGCTGTTCCATCTGCTCGGCCTGCTGGGCCAACTCGCCCCGATCCACCTCGATCCTACTGAACTTGGCGAAGGCTTCGAGCACGGCCAGCGAAGCCTTCGGGAACGGAAGCTGGGCGAAGATGTGCGGCATCTCCCCCAGCAAGCACGCCCCGCGCAAGCCGCGCTCGGCCGCCGCTCCGAGCAGTACGCCGTTGAGCCCGCCAATCTGGCCGTCCTCGAGGATCTCCAGACCCAGGTGACTGAACTCGGCGAGCCCTTCTTCCTCAGTGGCGGCCACGAAGACCCGAGCGTCGTGGGAGGGGTGCATCTGGGTGCCCATGGCCGCGAACGTGAAAATGCGTTCCACGCCGAGATCTTGCGCGTAGTCGATCAGTTTGCGGCAAAACGCGTACTTGCCCATTGGTGGCTGCGCCTCGCCGATGAAGACCACCAGGTCACGTTGACCGCCGGGGTCTCGCCAGGCGAACAATCGGCTCCTCGGCAGGCGGCCGGCATGAATGATCCCGCCCTTAACCTCGACGCGCTCGACATCGAAGAGCTCTTCCGCCGGGAGTTCCGCGAGCAGGTGCATGCCGAGCTTGGCGATCAGGTAGTAGCCGGCGCTGACAGCCACATGCCCCATCCCCGGCCAAACCGCGAGCAGCCAGGGCGCGTTCAGTTTTCCCTCGTCCGGCATGGATGATTCCCCTGTTCCAGAGGGTCCAATGAGGCTCGACGACCCGCGGATGGCGGAGTTGCTTCCACGACTCGATCACGACCATCATCCCGCTGCCCGCGCAAGGCATCAAGATCGTCGGCACCACGACCTAGTTCGCCGGGGAGGTGACCACGAAGTCCGGCAGGAACCTCCTGGAACCACGGGAGTTGCACTCGTTTGGGGCGGACGACGGCGGAATCGGGGGACAGTCCGCGCCGGAGCCGGACCCGCTTTCCCGCCTTGGGACACGCGATCGAGAATCACTCTGGATGGTCGGCTTTGGAGTCGCGGAACGAAGGGCGTCCGTCGGAGTTCGCGACGTTCGCACCGAAATCGGGCCAAAGGTCGCGCGAGACAACCTTGGCACCGGAGATTTCGGCCGCGGCTGCGACTGTCGGAGAACGCGCCAAATTCGCCTTTGGGCTGGACTTGGGTCAAATGGGCGCTACTGGACTCGAACCAGTGACCCCTACCGTGTGAAGATAGTGCTCTAACCAGCTGAGCTAAGCGCCCGTCGTTGCGTGGCACATTCTGGGCATCCGAGGCGAGTCTTCCCTTCGACGTTCAAGACGCGCTTCGATGCTCAGGGTGTGTCCAAGGCCGTTCGACTGCACGACGTTAGCATATCGACCGTGTCGTCGGCAAGTCGCGATTGAGGCCTTAATCCTGGTAGGGTTGTGGCTCGTAGGTCGTTTCGATCGTCGCTCCCGAGGATGGGGGCTCGAATTTCGGAACAGTGGTTTCGGACGTCACGGGTTCGTAGGACGTTTCCGAGCGGCGCGCGGGCACGTTCGATACCGCGTCGATCTCATCCTCGATTCCGTGCAAGCCTTTCTTGAACTCGACGATTCCCTTACCCAGGGAACGCCCCACTTCCGGCAATCGCTTGCCGAACAGGAGCACCGCCACCAACATCACGACGATCATCTCCCCTGGACCGAGGCTGGGAAACATGCCGTGACTCCTTCCTTTCCACTTGGTCTAGTCGAATGAAGCCAGCCCAACCCCTGAAGAATGGGCAGGAAACTGAAAGAGAACCGATGTCTCGTTGACGAACGAGGTTCCAACAAAATCAGAGTCGATTACTCGCTCGGAGGCGTCGTCGTCGGTTTCTTCTCAGGCGTGTTGGCGGAGGCCTGGTCGATCTCCTCCTCGATCCCCGCGACCCCCTTCTTGAACTCGGTGACGCTCTTGCCGAGCGAACGCATCACGCCGGGCAGGCGATTGCCGAAGATCAGCAACGCCACGAAGCCCACGATCAGGAGTTCGGGGCCATGCAGGCTTGGCAGAAAGGCGAACGGCATCATCGGCAGACTCCTTCACGACGAAAAAGAAACGCGCGGAATTCGGAGCGGACCGGGCCCGGAAACGTTCGAGAGTAATGGTCGGTCAGCCCGACGGATGGAGCGACCCCCTGATCGTCATTCGAGCGATGACCCAGACTACCACGGCAGCGAGCACCGTGAGAAACAGAAGACGCCACCAGCGATCGCCAAGGATGCGGGCGAGCCAGGTCGGTTTCGTTGTTTGGGAATGCGAATGACTCGGCCATGGGCGGAGTAACCGCAAGAGCGGGTGGCGCCACAACCCCCTTCGTAAGAGGAACATCGCCGCGACCGCCGCGAGAACGGCCAGTTTCCAGATTCCCGCGAACAGGCCGAAGAATCCCCAGATCGGGGGAAACGCCCAGGTCCACGTTCCGACCGTGATACTCTCCGACATGGTGACTTAATGCCCCGGTTCGGCGACCGTACACGAACGCCCGGCGCTCGTTGTTATGCGACACGAGCGCATCGCAAGAGCGGACTCTCGCCGGATGGAACGAGACGATCGGTAGGATCACGGGAGGAAGGAACCTCGACGGAGGGGCCGACAGTTCGGCACCGACCGAGGCCATGCGTCTCGACAGGGACGACGCGGGTGGGACAACCAAGTTTATCGTACCGTGCAGGCTCGGCCTGTCAAATCATTTCTCGAGACGATCTCCAAGAATACCGAAGCCAGAGCGCAACCGTGTTGTTCCGTGACCGAACAACCGAGCAAATCACGGGAAACGTCGAGGCGACGGGTCATTCCGCCCTTCCGGTCTCCCGATGGGGCGGCTCGTACTCCCAGTCGAAGGCGACCTCGAAGGGTTCCCACCAAGGGGCGACACCGGTTTCCGGATCGTCATGGCGGCCCAGGCCACCCGCCGAAGGTGGGCGAACCCGATAGATCAGCCGGTACGAGCCAGGGTGGGGCATCGCCACGTTGGCGCCGTAGTGGAGCCCGTCCCGGGCGACCATCGGCGAGAGTTCCCCCGAGAGCGGCGTCCCGCCGCTGGCCGGAATGATCTCGTAATCGATTTTCAGGTACGGAACGAACTCGCCCAGGGCAAAGCCGTTGGGATTCGCCTCAGTGGCCCGGATGTCGGCCTCGAGATGAAGAATGTCGCCTCCGGAGGGAGCCGGCATGCCGTCCATCGCGACGGCGGGGAACCAGACAGCGCCGATCCGCAAGTGCTCCTTGTCCCGATCGACCTCTCCCACGAGGTATTCCCGAAAACTCCCTGAGGGAGCCGGCGAAGGAGCCGCCGTCGTGGGCGACTCGGCCTTGGTCGATTTGTTCGCGATGGCCGAAACCTCATTCCCTCGCGGCGCTGGCAAGGGACGAGATTCCAGGTTCAGGAAGAGGATCAGGGCCACGCCACCGACAATGAGGCCGGTGATCAAGAGGCCGGTCCAGCGATTCATCCGTTGCTCCTCAGCGAAGTCGTTTTTCGGGCAAGGCTGTTCGGCCCAGCTCAGGCTCCCACGTTCAACGGTTCGGAAGACGGAGCGTTGGCCTGAACAACCTGGGGCGAACCGGCCGCGCTTTGGTCGCCGGAGGTGGCAGGAAGCGCGTCGCGACCAGCCACCATCAGGACAAGGGCCAGGACGGCACCCAGCAACAACAAGCCTTGCACCGCAAGCCCTTGCGCCGAGGGGTGAAGCCCGAGAACCGGCAGACCCCGCCCGAGCCAGGTCACAGGGGTGGACTTGAGCAGTCCAGCGACCTGAAGCTCCAGAATGCCATGCCCAGCGAACACGACGGCCATGGCGAAGAGCAGAATGCCCGTGACCTGGAAGAAGGCTCGCAAGGGAAGTTTCAAGCTGGTCACTCGCAGAATGACGGCGATGATCGCCAGCAACACGACCCCAACCGCCAGGCCGGTCACCACGCCCGCCACGCCTTGGGGCGGCTGACCGGCGAGCATCGCCTGGTACATCAAGGCGGTCTCCGCCCCTTCACGATAGACCGCCAGAAACGCCGTCAGCCCCAGGGTGAAAAAGCCGCCGATCGCCGCGCCTTGCTGCGCCTGTCGCTTCAGGAACGCCATCCATCGCTTCGATTCACTTTGAGAGATCAGCCAGTAGCTCACGTAGAGGCGCCGTGGGACCACCCTCCTCAATCACGAAAGGACAGGCCATGACCGACCCG
>CAZRGV010000210.1:0-8311 GCA_964599655.1 uncultured Isosphaeraceae bacterium
AGCGTGTCGGCGGCGATGAGCACCGCCTTGTAGCCGCAGATGGTCGCCATCGAGGAGAGGGCGTCCATGTTCTGGGCGCGCGTGGTCCGAGGCATCAGCTCGATCGCGAACAAGGTGACTCCCTTGGCCGCGATTTCCCGGCTGGTTTTGAGGGTTCCCAGGGGCCTGGAAAAGCCGATGAGGACCTGATCACGTCGGAGGAGTTCGAGGTCGCGCTCGCCGGTCAGGTCGTTCGACCCGTAGCAGAGGACCTGAACGAGGATGTCGGCCGTCTGGAAGACCGCGGCCCGTTCGGGAAGGATCGAGGCGCCCCGGCTCTTGTACTCGGCGTCCGGGTAACCGGCCTCGACGCCGGCGCCGGCCTCCACGACGACTTCGAGGCCCGCTTTCAAAAGTCCGGGGATGACGCTGGGAACCAGGGCGACCCGCCGTTCGCCCGGATAGATCTCTCGAGGGACTCCGACGATCATCAATGACGCCCTCTGTCGATCCTGGACGCCGGGCCGGAGCGGCCCCGGGAACCCAGGGCTCGCGCCGACCTGGCCTACCCTTTCCCTTGAAGATAGGACCTCGGCGAGCCCGACGCCACCCTCCTCCGCCGAAAGCGGCCGATCCGATCCTCGCGGAGGGGGTCCCGCCGAGCGGCGACGGATTCTTCGCCAGAGCGTTGCGATCCCCGCGCTCGACGTTTAACCTTTCCGCAAGGCCCTGTCCCATCCGTTTGTCTTCGGGATACCCCGCCATGCGTCCTTCCTCCATGAACCGCCGCTCCGCCCTCAAGGTCCTGGCTGGCGGACTGGCGTTCCCCTACATCTCCAGGGGCTACGCCGCGTCACCGGCCGAGACGGTCCACCATGCCAGCTTTGGCGCCTCGGGGATGGCGATGGCCGACATCCGATCGCTGACCGAGAGTCCCCACCTGAAGCTCGTCGCGGTGGCCGATGTCGACCTCAACCGCACCGCCGAGGTCAAGAAACTTTTCCCCGAGGTCCGCGTCTATCAGGACTATCGCGAGCTGCTCGACAAGGAAAAAGACCTCGACTCGGTCAACGTGTCGACACCCGACCACATGCACGCGCCCATCACCATGAGTGCCATGCAGCGCGGGCTGAACGTTTACACTCAGAAGCCGCTCACCCAGACCGTTTACGAGGCCCGACAGCTCACGCGCGTCGCCCAGGAAAAGGGGCTGGTGACGCAGATGGGCATTCAGATTCATTCGCACCCCGTGCACAAGGCGGTCGTGGCCACCATTCAGGACGGCGCGATTGGCAAGGTCAAGGAAGTGCATAGCTGGAGCGGCAAGAAGTGGGGCGACACCTCACCCAAGCCCGATCGCACGGACCCGGTCCCCGACGGACTCGACTGGAACGGCTGGCTCGGCGTCGCCGCCGAGCGCCCGTTCATCTCCGGCTGGTATCATCCTGGCGTCTGGCGCAAGCGGCTCGACTTCGGCACGGGCACCTTCGGCGACATGGGCTGCCACATTCTCGACCCCGTTTTCGGCTCGCTCCAGTTGACCGCCCCCACCGAGGTGCTTTCCACCGGCGGCGATCCGAACGAACATAGCTGGGGCCTCGACTCGGTCGTCCGCTACACGTTCCCGGCCACGCCGCAGACGACCGAGACCTTGACCCTGACCTGGTATGACGGCGATCGCCGCCCGCCCGCCGAGGTCACGTCGCTGATCGGCGACCGGAACCTCAGCGACCAGGGCTCCATTTACATCGGCACGAAGGGCGTCCTCTACTCGCCTTACATCGCGCCCCCGGTTCTTCTGCCCGCCGAGTCGTACGCCGACTACAAGGCGCCCCGGCCCGATGGAGACAACCACTACCTCCAGTTCGTCGAGGCCTGCCGGGGCAACGGCAAGACGTCCACGCCGTTCTCGTACGCCGGCCCGCTGACCGAGATGGTCCTGCTCGGCTGCCTCGCGACCCGCTTCCACGAGACACCTCTGGCCTGGGAGGCCGATTCCTTGCGGATCACGAACGTGGAGAAGGCCAACCATTACGTCCGAAAACACTATCGCGAAGGCTACGGGACGCCCGGCCTCTGAGCCGCGGAACCGGCTTACGTCGAATTGTTGATCGGACCCGCGACCGCGGCCGGCCATGGTGAACTCGGCCCGCCGTCGCGTGGCCTGGGACGGCGGGGTGGCTGGGGGCGTCCCGTTCCCAGCCACCCCGCCGGAGATTCTCACGGAAGGGAATTCCAACATGGCGAAACGTACTCAGGGCGGCAAGGGCCCCACGAAGCGGGCGGCCGTGCAGAATGCGGACGGGCGTCCCCGTTCGCGCGCGGACAAGGAGGACGGGGAACGCGCCGTGCTCGCGAACATCGCCGCGATGCCGGACGCGGATCGCGTTCTGGGCGAGCGGCTCCATGCGATTATCAAGGCCAACGCGCCCGGCCTCTCGCCGAGACTCTGGTACGGGATGCCCGCGTATGCCAGGGACGGCAAGGTCGTCTGCTTCTTCCAGAGCGCGGCCAAATTCAAGACGCGGTACGCCACGCTCGGCTTCCAGCACGAGGCGAACCTCGACGACGGCGCCATGTGGCCGGTCGCCTTCGCGCTGAAGGCGTTGACCGCGGCCGAAGAGGCAAGGATCGGCGCGCTGGTGAAGAACGCGGTGAACTGAGGATGGCGTCACCCGTTGGCGAGGGAACGACGGTGTGGCCGTGGTGTCGCCGTGTCACGCGCAATCCGCATGCCAGGCGGGACGAATTCTGCCGGCAACTGGTCGCCTGGGTATCGCCCGTTCTCAAACGAGGGGGCTTTCCCGGGGATCTCGTTCGTCGACGGCCTGAATCCGGCTCGTTCACGGCGGCTTCGTTCCCCAACGGACTGAGCCAAACGGTAGCCATCTCCGATGTGCACGAATCAACATAAATAAGAAATTATTCTAATGAATTGAAGGAAGTTATGCGACAGCCCTGCGTAAGGTTTTCCTCCGACAGAATCAGCCAGCAAGCCTGGCGGGCCATTGGCTCTCGTAACGGTGGGGAAGTGCTCTCGGACCTAACGTGACAGGACATCCGACGTTGCGGTCGATTGCTGGCCCGCTTAGTTTCTTCACTTATTCATCCTTCGATCGGATGGACGCCGAGGCAATCGGTCTGAATGGCATGGTCATTTCTGGAGGGCAGGATCCCATCGTCTTCTCGATCAAGAGGAGTCCTCTCATGCCTTGAAGGAGCGAACGGCGGGACTGCCGGGGCCGAAGCCGAAGGCGAGCCTCGGGGCAGGGATGCGGAGGATTCCGGGTCGCGTCCCGCGGCGCTCGCCTGGGCCACGGCCGCCCGCTCATCGCAGTTCACGCACGCCTTGCTTCAATTCATAGAGCTGCTTCACTTCGCGATCCGTGAGTGCCCGGTTGAAGACGGCGAGATCGTCCATCTCGCCGACATAGGCAGCGCCCAGAACCAGGAGAACGCGAGCGGGGTCCCAGCCGAAGGTGAGGTCCCAGTTCTCGATCGTGCCCTGGAGCTTGCCGTTCAGATGCAGCCGGCCGATCGGAGATTTGCTTTTATTGTTGATATGATCTAGTGAAAAAACGACGTGCGTCCAGGTCTCGCGCGAGAAGGGGGCGTGTTCCACCTGCACCATCGGCCGCTTATCGAACGGGATGTCGGCCCACTGAACGTTGTCCGGGTTCCAGATGTGAAAGAGGGGACGGATCGCGTAGCGGAAGTAGCGCGGCGTTTCGTCCTTCGACCATTCCAGGAAGATATAGCCCTTCTTGGAGTCGTCGCCGACGATTTGCACGGGGTCGCAGTAGCCGGGCTCCAGGTCCTTGTCGGGGTTCAGGCGCAACCAGACGGAAACGGACGCGGTCCAGTTCTTGTCGTTATAGCCGAGCACGCCCGCGTCCTTGTAAACCGGGCGGACGTTGTTTTTCTTCGTGAATTGGAGCGCGCCGCCGAAGCGACCGGCGTTGGGCGCGAGCCGCACCTCGTTGGTGGGCGAGGCGTTGACGAGATCGTTGCCCTGCACGACGTAACACGTTTTGTCGCCGCGCGCGAAATCGGCGTCCAACCCGGTGTCGAAGGAGGCGTGGAGGGTCAGGGCTCGCGCGAGGCTGGCTTTCGTTTCCGACTCCGCCGCGTCGAGGATCTGTTTCGCCTCGTCGGGGCCGATCTCGCGGACGAAGATGTTTCGCCAGCGGATTTCGCCGCCGTGCGTCTGCAACAGGATCGGGCCTTTTGCGGGCAGCGGCTTGCTCCGGTCGTAGTAGTTTTCCATGACGGCGTCGTCGACGACGAGCTTGTCGTTGAGCCAGACCCAGGTGCGGTCGCCGATCTGTCGGATGCGGAACTGGTTCCACTCGCCAAACGGGCGGTCGGCCAGAACCAGCGGATCGCGCCCGGTTGTGCCCGGCGTGTTGTTGAACAGCCCGCCGGAACCGAGATGGGGTCTACGTGTGGGCACCTTTGGATCGAAGACTTGATGCCAGTCCCAGATTTGCACCTGGGGCGCGCCTCGGAGATAAATGCCGCTGTCGGCCTTGGGCACGGTTTTGTATTCAATCAACAACTCGATGTCGCCGAACTCCTCGTCGGTGGTGGCATAGGGCCCGTTGCCGTCGTTGACGAGCTCTCCGTTCTCGACGGTCCAGTTCTTGGGAAAATCGGCGCGTTGCTGTGCGAGTGCCGCCTCCTTCTTTTCGCCGTTGAGCCTGGCGACGGAGTGCGGGTTCAGGCCGTGCCAGCCGGTGAGGTCCCGTCCGTTGAAGAGGGCGCGGAAGCCCTTGGGGGGCGTCGGCTCGTCCGCGCGGCTGAGGCCGAGAATGCCGATGGCGGTGAACGCGGCCAGGAAGGACAGGGTTGGTTCGAGAACACGTCTCATGGCTGGGCTCCGAAGCCTTGTCGTGCGTGCCGAGCGACCACGGCCTTTTCGCGGATCGAAGGACGTGTATCGTAACCGCGGGGCGAGGCTCGTGGTATCACGAAGCGCCGAGGGGCGGGCCCGATTGTCGGCGCTTCCCGCCCGGGCCTGGATGGTTTACGATGACGGTACGGCCCCCGGCGCGGCCAACCCCGGCGCGATCCGGCTCAACCTGATCCGGCCTCGCCCTGCCCGCTCTGCCCCGGTACGAACCGACCGCCCCGCCGACGCAGGACCCCGCCATGAGGTTCCGAAACACTCCACGAACCCGGTGGATGACCCGGCTCGCCGCGTCCCTGGCACTTTGGCTCTTGGGCTCGACCGCCGGAGTGTCGGCGTTGGAACAGAATGCCGCCGTGGTGGTGCCCGACCGGGTGGAATTCAACCGCGACGTCCGCCCGATTCTCTCCGACAACTGCTTCCTCTGCCACGGGCCCGACAAGGACCGCCGCAAGGCCGACCTGCGGCTCGACCTCCGCGATGAGGCGCTCAGAGCGGAAGTCATCGTCCCGGGCAAGCCGGACGAGAGCGAGCTGGTCGCGCGGATTCTCAGCACCGATCCGGACGAAATGATGCCCCCGCCGAAGTCGACCAAGCGGCTCGACGCCCGGCAGAAGGAGGTCCTCAAGCGATGGGTCGAACAGGGGGCCGAATATCAGAAACACTGGTCGTACGAGAAGCCGGTCAAGGCACCGATTCCCAACGGCCAGAACGCGATCGACGTGCTGGTCGGGCGACGGCTCGCGGAGGTTGGGCTGAAACCCTCGCCCGAGGCCGACCGCCGGACCCTGATCCGCCGGCTCGGTTTTGACCTGACCGGCCTGCCACCCACGCCCGAGGAGGTCAAGGCCTTCGTCGAGGACACCTCGCCCGACGCCTACGAGCGGCTGGTCGACCGCCTGCTGGCCAGCCCGCACTTCGGCGAGCGCATGGCGATCGGCTGGCTCGACGTGGTGCGGTTCGCCGACACGATCGGCTACCACAGCGACAACCCCCGCAACGTCTGGCCCTACCGCGACTGGGTCATCAAGAGCTTCAACGACAATAAGCCTTTTGATCGGTTTACCATCGAGCAGATCGCGGGCGACCTTCTGCCGGACGCGAATACCGAGACCCGTGTCGGCTCGGCGTTCAACCGGCTCCTGCTCAGCACCGAGGAAGGGGGCGCGCAGCCGAAGGACTATGAGGCCCGCATGCTGACCGACCGCGTCCGGGCGATCGGGGCGGCGTGGCTCGGCCAGACCACCGGCTGCGCGCAGTGCCACGACCACAAGTTCGACCCGTTCACGATGCGGGACTTTTACGCGCTGGGGGCGTTCTTCGCCGACATCGAGGAGCCGATCGTCGGACGCCGCGAGGAGGGCATGGCCGTCCCCTCGGCCGAGGAGGAGCAAACCCTCGCGACGCTCGAGGCCGGCGTTGCCGAGGCGAGAACGCGCCTCGAGGCCGTGGCCCCCCAGTTGGACCTCGCGCAGTCGCAGTGGGAGGCGGACCTGTCTCGCTACGCCGTCACGCTGCCGGAGCTGGCCCGCGACTCGAAGGCCACGCCCGCGGAGAAGTCGGCCGCGAGGGCCGTTCAGGAGGCGCTGAAGAAGGACGCGGAGTCGCGAACCTCGAAGGAGCGTCAGGCGGTTCAGACCTATTTCCGGACGCGCGCCACGCCGCTGTTCCCGGCCGAGCGCGAGGCCGTCGCTCGTGCCGAGCGCGCGCTTCAGGCGTTCGTCGACGGCCTGCCCAAGTGCCTGGTGAGCGTCCACAGCGCCACGCCTCGCACGGTGCGCATCCTGCCGCGTGGCAACTGGATGGATGAGTCCGGCGAGGTTGTCAAACCGGCCCTGCCGCATGACCTGCCCCAGCCGGAGGCCACCGGGCGCGACCTGACGCGGCTCGACCTGGCCGCTTGGCTCGTCTGGCGCGAGAACCCGCTGACCGCCCGCACGGTCATGAACCGGCTCTGGAAGCAGTTTTTCGGCGAGGGGCTGAGCCGGCGGCTCGACGACCTCGGCGCGCAGGGCGAGCCCCCGTCGAACCCCGCGCTGCTCGACTGGCTGGCCTGCGAGTTCATGGACAGCGGCTGGGACGTGAAGCACATGGTCCGTACGATCGTCACCAGCAAGACGTACCGGCAGACCTCGGTGGCGACGCCCGAGCTTCTCGCCGCCGACCCGCTCAACCGCGAGCTGGCCCGGCAGAACGCCTACCGCGTCGATGCCGAGCTCATCCGCGACAACGCGCTGGCGGTCTCCGGCCTGCTCGTGGCGAAGATCGGCGGGCCCAGCGTGAAGCCGTATCAGCCCGAAGGGTACTGGGAAAACCTGAACTTCCCCCAGCGCGAGTACGTCGCGGACCAGGGGGACGCCCAGCACCGCCGGGGACTCTACACCTGGTGGCAGCGAACGTTCCTGCACCCAAGTCTGCTGGCCTTCGACGCCCCCAGCCGCGAGGAGTGCTGCGCCGAGCGGAACCGCTCGGACATTCCACAACAGGCGCTCGTTCTTTTAAATGATCCGACCTACGTCGAAGCCGCCCGCGCCCTGGCGTCTCGGGTGCTTCGCGAGTGCTCGGATCGGCCCGAGGAGCGGCTGAACCGGGCCTGGCAACTCGCGCTCCAGCGCGATCCCCTGCCCTCGGAGGCCGAGACCGTCCGCACGTTGCTCGAGACGCATTTGACGCATTACCGCGCGGACCCGGACGCGGCCCGCGCGTTGATCTCGACCGGGATCGCCCCGACGCCCGAAGGGTTTGATGTCGCCGAGCTCGCGGCCTGGACCCACGTCGCCCGAGTGCTGCTCAACCTCCACGAAACGATCACGAGGTCGTGAACCCATGAAAACGCGCCTCGATTCAACGGCACTTTCGATTCACCGCCGGGCCTTCCTCGGCCGCGCGGCACAGGGCGTCGGCACGGTCGCGCTGGCCTCGCTGCTTGACCCATCGCTGCTCCGCGCCCAGGCCCAGCCGCCCCGGGGAGCGTTGCCCGCCGCGACGTTACCCCAGAAGGCGAAGCGGGTCATCTGGCTGACGATGGCGGGCGGACCGTCGCAGTTCGAAACGTTCGACCCCAAGCCCGGCCTGGCCAGCGTCGACGGCCAGCCCATGCCCGAGTCGTTCACGCGAGGACAGCAGCTCGCCCAGCTTCAGGGGCAAAAGCTCGTCTGCCTGGCGCCGATGTTTCCGTTCCGGACGTACGGCAAAAACGGCACCGAGATCAGCGAGCTGTTTCCGCACATCGGGTCGGTGATCGACGAGATTTGCCTGATACGCTCGATGACGACCGAGGCGATTAACCACGATCCAGCGCACATGTTCATGAATACTGGATCGCAGATCGCGGGCCGGCCGAGCATGGGCGCCTGGGTCACCTATGGCCTGGGAAGCGAGGCCGAGAACCTGCCGGGGTTCGTCGTCATGGTCTCGACCGGC
>CAZRGV010000211.1:0-1708 GCA_964599655.1 uncultured Isosphaeraceae bacterium
ATCCTGGCCGAGATTCTTCAAGGAGGCGCCGAGCGCGTCGCGGAGGCCGGCGCGGTCATCGTCGGCGGGCATTCCGTCCGCGATAGCGAGATCAAGTACGGCCTGAGCGTGACCGGCCTGGTCGATCCGGCCGAATTGCTAACCAATGCCACGGCCCAACCCGGCGATCGACTGGTGCTCACCAAGCCGCTCGGGACGGGCTTCATTACCACCGCCAACAAGAAGGAAGAATGCCCTCCGGAGATTCTCGAACGCGCGGTGTCGAGCATGATCCAGCTCAACGCGGTCGGTCGCGACGCGCTCCAGGCGGCCGGCGGGGCGCACGCCGTGACCGACATCACCGGCTTCGGCCTGGCCGGCCACGCCTCGGAGATGGCCGATGGCGCGGGGCTGACCTTCGAGATCGACACGAGAGCGATCCCTCGAATCGAGGGCTCCGATCCCCTGGCGATCCCTCGCTACTACACGAGAGCCAGTAAGACCAACCGTGAATTCCTCGAAGGGCGGCATCGCATCGAGCCAGACGCCGACCCGCTCGGCGTGGAGTATGCCTTCGACGCCCAGACCTCGGGCGGACTGCTGATCGCCGTCGATCCGGCCCATGTCGAGCGGCTCGTCGCCGAGCTTCGGAATCGGGGGGCTCGGGCCTCAGCCATTGTGGGCCGGGTCGTCGATCGTCAAGGGGCCCTGGCCGTCGTTCTCCGTTGATCGGTCAAGAAGGGGAATCCGAATGGGATCGCGCACGACAAGGCGAACGTTTCTGGGAACCGCCGGAATGATGGTCGGCCTCGCTCCATGGTCCCTGGCCGGCGACACGCCCCAGCCTCGGCTTCCCTATGCCCTCGGAGGTCCGTCCCCCATGCCGAATCCCTCCCGCCCAAAGATCGCCGCGGTGACGAGCGCCTACCATTACCTCTCGCACGCCTACCACATCGTGGGCCGATTTCTCGATGGATTCGTGGTTCACGACGGGCGAGGCTTCCACCGGCCCGATTTCGAGATCGCCAGCCTGTTCATCGAACAAACCCCAGACAACGACCTCGGCCAGGCCAAGGCCAAACGGCACGGCGTCCGGCTCAGCCCGACGATCGCCGATGCCTTGACGCTGGGCACGGGAAAACTCGCCGTCGATGGCGTCTTGCTCATTGCCGAGCACGGCGACTACCCGTTCAACGAGAAGCTCCAGAAGCGTTATCCAAGGGGCCAATTCTTCCGCGAGGTGCTCGACGTCTTCCGCGCCTCGGATCGAAGCGTGCCGGTCTTCCTCGACAAGCATCTGTCGTACCGCCGCGATGAGGCGAAGGCGATGGTCGAGTCGGCTCGCGAGCTGAACGTGCCCTTCATGGCGGGTTCGAGCCTGCCGGTCACGTGGCGATTGCCGGAGCTGGAAGTCCCGCTCGGCAAGACCTGGGAAAGCGCCGTCGTGGCCTCTCGCGGCGAGATCGAGATCTTTGGCTTCCACGCGCTCGAGTCGCTCCAGTGCATGGTCGAGCGTCGCGACCGCAAGGGGAAGCCGCAGGGCGTCAAGGCGGTGACCTGCCTCGAAGGCGATGCCGTCTGGGAGGCCGGCGACAAGGGGCTCTGGTCCTGGGAGCTGGCCAACGCCGCCCTGAGCCGGAGCCACACCTTGAACCCCGGAGACATCCGCCAGAACACGAAGGACTTCGTCCCGCCGCCCGGCCGCCCGACCTTCCTCGACCACCCGATC
>CAZRGV010000211.1:1718-8236 GCA_964599655.1 uncultured Isosphaeraceae bacterium
GTCGAGTATGTCGACGGCTTCCAGGCCGCCGCCCTGATTCTCAACGGCCACGTCGACGACACCACCATCGGAGCCCGGCTCAGCGACGGCACGGTCGTTTCGACGCTCTTCTACCTCCCCGCCCCGCCCGGCGCGAACTTCTTCACCCCCCTGGTCCTCCGAATCGAAGACTTCTTCCGCACCGGCAAGCCCCCCTACCCCGTCGAGCGCACCCAGCTCACCGGCGGAATCCTCGACGCCGCGCTCGAAAGCCGCGTTCAAGGTCACAAGCGGATCGAGACCCCTGACCTGGCGTCGATCGACTACGAGGCGCCGGCCGACTCGGGCTTCATCCGATGCCCGGTGGCCAGCCCGTCGAAGAACGAGGCTTGATCCGGAAGCGAAGGCGACAATTGTTCAAACGCGCGCGGGATGGCACGGACACGTCCTCGTGTCCGGGGCGAATCGCGCCGATTCGGATGGGATTCAGAATTCCGCCTTCGTCCTCGACTGTTCCGCCAGGACGTCGCAGAGGATCTGGTCGAGGTTGCGGGTCGGACGGTAGCCGATCAGCCGCTTGATCTTGCTCAGGTCGGGGACGCGACGTCCCATGTCCTCGAAGCCGGCGGTGTAGGCTTCGCTGTAAGGGACGAGGCGGA
Source organism: uncultured Isosphaeraceae bacterium (assembly GCA_964599655.1). Classification (GTDB taxonomy): domain Bacteria; phylum Planctomycetota; class Planctomycetia; order Isosphaerales; family Isosphaeraceae; genus CAZRGV01. The sequence continues at coordinate 2,357 of CAZRGV010000211.1, forward strand.
TCGGGCTTTTGGAGCCGGTCAGGGCACGGACACGCTCGGCAAGCTGGAGGATCGAAACCTCTTCGTCGTTGCCGATGTTGAAGACCTCCCCACGGGCCTCGGGGTGGCTCATCAAGGCCACGAGGGCACCCGTCACGTCGGCGACGTGGGCGAAGCAGCGGGTTTGCGTGCCGTCGCCGTAAACGGTCAGGGGCTCGCCGGCCCGACCCTGCGCGACGAATCGTGGGATCACCATCCCGTAGCGGCCGGTCTGCCGAGGGCCGACGGTGTTGAACAGCCGGGCGACGATGACCGGCAGTCGCGTTTCGTGCCAGTGCGCCAGCGCGAGGAACTCGTCGAGCGCCTTGGCGCAGGCATAGGCCCATCGGCGGGTCGTGGTGGGGCCCATGACGCAGTCGTCCCCTTCGGCGAAGGGGATCTTGCTGCTTTTGCCGTAGACCTCGCTCGTGGATGTCAACAGAATCGGCCGACGGTAACGGGCGCACGAGCGAAGCACGACATCCGTGCCGTTGACGATCGTCTCGATCGTCTTCACCGGTTCGTCCACGACCAGTCGCACGCCGACGGCGCTGGCCAGGTGAAACACCGCCTGGCACTCGATCACGCAACGCTCGACGACTTCGGGGTCCGTCACACTGGCGACTCGAAGCTCGAAACCGTCGCGACGCTCCAGGTGAGCGACGTTCTCGTAGCGGCCCGTGCTCAGGTCGTCGAGCGCCAGGACCGCGTGGCCATCATCAAGCAGTCGCTCGGCAAGGTGGCTGCCGATGAAGCCGGAGCCGCCGGTCACCAGGTATTTCATGCGCGTCATCGAAGGGAGGGAAACGGTTGACCAGTCGATTCAGGGCCGGGCGGGACGTTCCGACCTTACTCGTCGAGGGTGACGTTCCAGTAAGCCTCGCTGAGAAACTTCGACCAGCTCTCGATCCGGACGGTATGGTACGCGTACAACGGCTTCCAGGCGGGTCGGACGGGCGGCTTGCGCAGTTTCATGCCCGCTTCGTCGGGCGTGCGATTCGCCTTCCGGGCGTTGCAACTCACACAAGCGAGAACGCAATTGTCCCAGGTGGAGGTTCCGCCCTGCGACCGAGGCTTGACGTGGTCGATCGTCAGCTCGGAACTGCCCGGCTTCGCCCCACAGTACTGACAGGTGGAGTGATCTCGTTTGAAGAGGTTTCGACGGCTGAAGGTGACCGCGGACTCGCGAGGGCGGTCGTAGCGGGTCAGGGTCAGGACCTCGGGCACTCGCATGCGGAAGGTGACGGCCTTGATGAACGGTTCCCCATCGTGCGGGATCAGTCGAGACCAGTCGGCCCAGGTGTAAAGTTGAAAGGTGTCCGGATCGACCACGCGGGCCGACTCGTTCCAGAGCATGGTCAACGACCTGGCGACGGTCGCGATGTTGACCGGTTGCCAGTTCCGGTTGAGCACCAGGGTGGGGCGTTGCAAGATCGAGATCGCAGCGGACATTGAAGCCTCCCGAGAGAAACCGGGCGACCGGGGGAATCGAACCCCTCTCGTGCTTCCACATTAAACCATAATCGCCGCCCTAATGTGAGGCCCGACCGGTCCGCTCGTCGTAAGGTTCATCAAAGCCTCAAGAAACGCCGTTGCTTCGGAGGACCTTTGCGCGGTCCGAACGAACGCACGATGGGATGCGGCCGGCCGTTGAGAGGACTTTGGGCCGCGCTGGTAAGCTGGTATCGTTGGTCGGGCGTTTGCCCTTGAATTCGTACTTCGAAGCAAAAGGACACGATCCGCATGTACGCGGAGATCATCGCCGTCGGGAGCGAACTGGTCAGCGGTCAGAAGCTCGACACCAACAGCCAGTGGCTCAGCCGGAGGCTCGGGGAGGTCGGTGTCGAGGTTCGCTATCACACGAGCCTGGCCGACGACCTGGCGCAGAATGTCTCGGCCTTCCGCATCGCCACCGAGCGGGCGCGGCTCGTCGTGATCAGCGGGGGGCTCGGTCCCACCCAGGATGACCTGACCCGGGAGGCGCTGGCCCGTCTTGCCGGCGTCCCGCTGATCGAGGACCTCGCGTCGTTGGAGGCGATCCGGGCCCTCTTCGCTCGACGCGGCCGGCCGATGCCCGACCGGAATCGCGTGCAGGCCCTTCTGCCGGAGGGGGCCGAGGCCCTGCCAAACTCGATCGGCACGGCCCCCGGAATCTGGATGCCGATCGGCCAGTCGATCGTCGTTTGCCTGCCGGGCGTTCCGTCCGAGCTCAAGACGATGTTCGACGAGCAGGTTGTGCCCAGGCTCCGACAGTCCGGCCGGATCGGCCGGGTGATCGTTCATCGTGTTATCAACATGTTTGGCAAAGGCGAATCGGAGATCGAAGCCGATGCGCTCGACCTGACCGCGAGAGGCCGACGGCCCGAGGTCGGCATTACGGCCAGCGACGCCACGATCAGCTTCCGCGTCTCGTGCGACGGGGCCACCGTGGACGAGGCGCTCCGGGAGATGGAGCCCACACTGGCCCTGATCCGTGAGCGATTTGGCGACCTGATCGTCGGCGAGGATCAGGAGGACGTTCCCGACGCGCTGGTCAAGCAGCTGATCCGTCGCCAGGCGCGCCTCGCGACGGCCGAGTCGTGCACTGGCGGCCTGATTGCCCAGCGGATCACGGCGATCGCCGGCGTCAGCCCGTACTTTCCGGGTGGAGTGGTCTCGTACTCCAACGAGGCGAAAATTGAGATCCTGGGTGTTCCCCGCGCCTTGATCGAAACGCGGGGCGCGGTCAGCTCGGAGGTCGCCGAGGCGATGGCCGACGGTGTGCGCCGACGCTTCGGAGCCGATCTCGGCCTGAGCGTCACAGGAATCGCCGGTCCCACGGGTGGCACTCCCGAGAAGCCGGTGGGCCTAGTCTATCTCGGTCTCGCCACGGTCGACGGTGTGGCGTCCAGGCGCCTGAACCTCGGACCCGAACAACCTCGAGACGTGATCCGGAGCCGATCGGCCAAGCACGCCATGAACTGGGCCCGGCTCGAATTGTTGAAAGGCTGAGGGTCACCCCACCGGGCCGGATGGGTCAATCGCCGCGCTCGATCCGACCGTCGCGAACCTTCCATCCTCGCCAGATCCGGATCGCCTCGGGATGATGATCGCGGAGCCAAAGGGTGGCTCGATCCAGTGTCGCGGCTCGCTGTTCGGAATCGCGCGATTCCAGCGCGCTTCGGAGCATCCTCGCGAGTTCGCCACTGGGCGTGTTTTCCACCGATGTCCGCCGTAGTTCGGCAATGGCGTCGTGATCGCCCCGCGACGCGGCCAGGGTGTAGGTCGCCCAGATCGCCAGCATCGGGTCGTCGTGAGACCGAAGGTCGGCCAACGGTTCATAGGGCACGTTCGCCCCGCCGGACGCGGCATAGGCCAGCGGGCGCAAAAGCAACAAGCGGAGCCAGTTGGGCCATCCTTCGCTCCGGGCCACCGCCAGGGCGTAGCCTCGGGGATCGGCCTCGGTGGCCTCGGCGGTGAGGGCCTCGGCCAGGAGGTACCGTGCCAGTGGCGGCGGAATCCGGCTGAGGCTCAGGTCCCAGAGCTGGCGCTGCGTGACGTTGGGGTTCTGGCTGAGCGCGAACGCCGCCTCGATGCGATCCGCCTCGGGCCGCCTGGGATCGTTCAACGTATAAATGTTCGACCAAACATGTCGAAGGCTCCAGACCCCGGAGGCGAACACCAGGATGAGCACGAGGAGGACCGCCAGCCCCGCGACACCGAGATAAAACAGGGCCCCGTATCGCTCGGACGTCGAGCGTGGTGTCGAGTCCGAAGGAAGGATTGGCAGGTCGGATTGCACGAAGGACATCGGGCCAGACTCCCCGGGCGACGTCGCGAGACGCTTCGCCTCGTGATCTCGGATCGCGTTTCCATCGTAGCAAGTCCGGGCCCCTTGCGCGGATGCCGGGCTGGAACAGGGAGACTCGACGTTTGGTCCGGGCGGGTCTCGTCGAAGGGCGATCGAGTGCGTTAGGCTGGTAGAATTCCTGGAGATGCCGCGGGCGAGAGATCGCTCGGTTGGGGTGGGGGGTCGATGAAGCTCAAACGTCAGCCGGAAGACTTCCGGGTCGAGGAACTGCCGAGCGTCGCGCTCGGTGGTCAGGGCCGTTACACGCTCTACCGCCTGACCAAGCGAGGGCTCGGAACGCTCGAAGCGCTCGAGGCGATCCGCAGGCGCTGGAATCTCTCTGGTGGGCAGATCCACTATGGCGGACTCAAGGATCGACACGCCTTGACAGTCCAGTACCTGACCATCCTGGGTGGTCCCCAACGGCCGATCCACGAATCGAACCTGGACCTGGAACCGGTCGGGCGACTGGCGCATCCGTACGGTCCGTCGCACTTCCGAGGCAATCGGTTCGAGCTGGTGCTTCGCGACCTCTCCGCCGAGGACGCCGAGCGGGCGGAATCGGCCGCTCGCGAACTGCCGAGGGACGGCCTGCCGAATTACTTCGATGACCAGCGCTTCGGGTCGGTCGGCTTCGGCGGTGGCTTCATCGCCGAGGCCTGGCTCCGCGGCGACCACGAGAGGGCGCTCCGGCTGGCGATCGCCGAGGCGAATCCCTCGGACCGGCCTCGAGTCCGCGAGGAGAAGGAGGTCCTTCGAGCGTGCTGGGGCCGCTGGTCCGAGGCCAAGGCCCGGCTCGACCGGTCGCACGCGAGGAGCCTGGTGACCTACCTCGTCGACCACCCCGACGACTTCCGAGGCGCCTTCGCCCGGCTCAAGAAAGAGCTGCGATCCCTCTATTTCTCCGCGTTCCAGAGCCATCTCTGGAACCTCATGCTCGCCCGTCTGATCGAGCGGACCACCCGGCCCGACCAGCGCGTCTGGATCGACTTCAAGGTCGCGAGGCTCCCCCTCCACGGCCATCTCGAGCCCGATCAGGCCGCGACCCTCGCCTCCTGGCGGATTCCGCTTCCGGCCTCGAGGACTCCACTCCCCGAAGGGCCCGCTCGTGATCTCGCGCTCGACGTCCTGAACGATCTCGGCCTGGCCTGGGAAGACCTTCGGGTCAAACACCTCAAGGATGTCTTTTTCTCCAAGGGAACGCGACCGGCCCTCTTCTTTCCCGAACACTGGAGCTTCGAGCGCGGGGCCGACGATCTCTATCCAGGTCGCGAAAAGCTTCGACTGGGCTTCGAGCTTCCCAAGGGGGCCTACGCGACGCTTGTCGTCAAGCGGCTGACCGAAACGTCGTGAGGGAATCGTCTTTGCTGGAAATCCTTTTCGAAGACAACCACTGCCTGGCCGTGAACAAGCCCGCCGGACTGTTGACGCAGGGGGATCTGACCGGTGAACCCTCGCTCGTCGATCTCGTGAAGGACGATTTGCGCATTCGTTATCAAAAACCTGGAAATGTCTACGTCGGATTGCTTCATCGGCTCGATCGGCCGGTGTCGGGCGTGGTCTTGCTGGCGAAAACGAGCAAAGCGGCCAGCCGGCTCTCGGAGCAGTTCCGGGACGGGCGCGTGTCGAAGGTGTACCTGGCGGTTGTTGAGGGGTGCGTCGAAAGGGATTCGGGGGAATGGACCGACGCGCTTCGCAAGGATGAGCGGCGAAACGTGGTGGAGGTGTTGCCGGACGGGACGATCGGGGCGAAGACCGCGACGTTGTCGTATCGCGTTTTGAGCCGAAGCGCGCGAACGACCACCGTCGAGCTGCGGCCCACCACGGGGCGGGGACATCAACTCCGGGTGCAACTCGCGTCGAGAGGGTGGCCGATCCTGGGGGATCGAAAATACGGGGCGAAAACGTCGCTCAGGGCGCTCGATGGAGGATCGCGAATCGCGCTTCACGCATCGCGGTTAACGTTCAGCCATCCGACCCGCCAGGAAGCTGTGACCGTGACCGCGCCGGTGCCGGCAGACTGGCCCGAACGC
>CAZRGV010000212.1:0-8143 GCA_964599655.1 uncultured Isosphaeraceae bacterium
GGGGCTCCGGCGGCCAAGTCCGCGTCGACCCGGGCGTTGCCACCTCTCGAAAAGATGACCGATCCCAAGGACCTGGCCGAGGCGCTTCGTCGGGCCGGAGCCGAGAAGGAGAAGAAGGTCAAGGCCGAGGCCGCCAAGCCGGCGGCGGCCAAACCCGCGAAGAAAGCCGAGGCGAAAGTCGTGCCGCCTCGGCCGTCAAAAGAGGCGGCGGCCGCGACCTCAGGCCGATCGCCTGTCGCTGCGCTGGCGGCCGCGTCTCGGCGGCAACTTTTCCGGGCTGGCTTCTGGATCGCGGCGGGCTGGACGGCCTTCACGGCGGGCATGGCCGCGTTCACGGCGATCTCGTTGCGGTTCATGTTCCCCAATGTGCTGGCCGAGCCGCCGAGCACCATCAAGGTTGGCCTGCCCTCGAACTTCGAGCTGGGGGAGGTCAACGAGCGATGGAAGGCCGAGTGGGGCTTCTGGATCGTTCGCTCGGACTTCTACGACGGCGAAGACAAGATCTACGCGTTGCAGTCGGTCTGCACTCACCTGGGGTGCCCGCCCAACTGGCTGGGTGGCGAGCAAAAGTTCAAGTGCCCCTGCCACGGCAGCGGTTTCTACATCTCGGGGGTGAACTTCGAAGGCCCGGCGCCCCGGCCCCTGGAACGGTTCAAGGTTTCGATCGGCGACGACGGCCAGATTGTCGTCGACAAGAGCCAGAAATACCAGCAAGAACTGGGACAGTGGGACGACCCGCAAAGCTACGTCAAGGTCTGAGCGACCCAGGCCGGCGAGCGATTCCGGAGCCGGGTTGCCGGCTCCCCCTCGCCGAACACGATTTGACGGTTGCACGACGTGACTGTTGTTTGATTGTCTGATCCTCTCTCTTGATGAGTTCCACGTTCGTTTTTTTCAGGTCGGGACGAGCGGATCGCCCGCTCGGGGCCTGACGATCGTTGCGACACGTTCGGCGACGAGATTCCGCCCGCACCGACGCGGGGTCCGCCTCAAGGGACGACCATGGCCATCCTCGACAAGATCTCCGAGACCCAGGTCTGGAAGAGCGTATTTCGGCACCCGATGCCCAAAGACCGGCGCAACCGGGTTGTCGTGATGCTGACGAACTTCTTCCTGCACCTGCATCCGGTCAGCGTCCGCAAACAGGGGATCGCCCTGAGCTACACCTGGTGCATGGGCGGGACCACCTTCTTCCTGTTCATGGTCGAGGTGGTCACCGGCGTGCTCCTGATGTTCTATTACCGGCCAACACTGGAACACGCCTACAACGATATCCTCGCGCTTCGGGACGTGACCACGTTGGGGATCTTGCGAGAGCTGCACCGCTGGGGAGCTCACGCGATGGTCATCGCCGTCTGGCTCCACATGTACCGTGTGTTCCTGACCGGCAGCTACAAACCGCCTCGCGAGTTCAACTGGGTGGTCGGGGTGATTCTGCTGGTCTTGACGCTCTTGCTGTCGTTCACGGGTTACCTGTTGCCGTGGGACCAGCTCGCGATCTGGGCCATCACGGTCGGTTCGAACATGGCGCGAGCGACGCCGCTGGCCGGTGTGGAAGGGCCGGGCGCCTCGTTGTTGAAGGTCAACGGCGTGAGCCTGATCACGTCGGGGTCGGACGCCAAGTTCGCCCTGCTGGGCGGCCGTTCGGTGGGCGAGATGACGCTGAACCGGTTTTACGTGCTGCACTGCGTGGCGATTCCGCTGGCTGTGGCGTTCTTGATCATGATCCATTTCTGGCGGGTTCGAAAGGACGGCGGCATCAGCGGCCCGATGTGAGTCGCCGCCGGCCGGATCACAACGGTGGGAGGCCCTTGGGCCGCGTGGCCTCGGGCCGTTCGAGTGAGCGTTGAACAGGACGTTGTACGAGGGTATCTCTCCTTCGTGGCGGACACGACGGACGTCGCGACGCGATCGGAACAGTCGATCTCGCGAGCACCGACGACCGACCACGCCACACTGACCACTGGGCACTTCGAACGCCATGCATCACCCCGACCTGACCCCTGGCGTGGTTGCCGGCCTCTCCTGGTATTACCTGCTGGCGGCCCTGATGAACGCCGCGGCGGCGGCCTATGTCGCCTACGCGGAGATGGTGTCGGAGGGGGCCTCTCGGGCCGGCCTGGCACCCAAAACACGCAAGATGCCCGAATGGCTGATCATCGCCTTCGGCGGAATGTATACCGTGGCCACGTTCGTGCTGGTCGTTCACGACTGGTTCGGCCCGCACGGAACGACGATCTCCTACGCCCTGTTCGCGCTGGCCAACGCCTTGCTGGCGATCCAATCGGGGGCCGACGCGGCGCATCACGCCGAGGAGCATGCCGCTGGCCACGGCCGGGAACAGGAATACGGTGGTCCGAGCCTCGATGACCACATTCCGGCGGTGGGCCTGGGCCCCGGCATCAACCGGACCCTCTGGACCCTGATCTGGGCGGTCTCGGCGGTGATCTTCCAGGCCTTCGGCATCGTGTACGCCCTGGGAGGCCGGGTTTCGCTGCCGCTTTTCATTCGAGACTGGGTCGATTACGTCGCGGGCCCGGTGACGTTCTTCGTGGGCGCGGTGATCGGCTTCATCGCGATGTACCGCTACCGCCGGGTCCTCTCCAACGGCTTGGTGGCCTGGGGCATCGTCAACGCCCTGTTGCTCTTCTTCGGCCTGAGCCTGACTGACTACGACTTCCGCGACATCGTCATCAAGCCGGACAACGTGCCGATCGTCGGCATGATCGTCCTGGTGGGCGTCTTCAACTGGCTCGCGATGCGTCGGGCGGTCATCAACGACGCCCGAATGGCGCAGGGACTGCCCAACCTCGAAGAGCTGGAACCCGAGAAGACCCTGACCTGGCCCGACCTGGTCTACACCGAGCTGATCGCCATGGTGGTCGGCACGATCGTGCTGGTCGTCTGGGCGATCGTGCTGCAAGCCCCACTGGAACAGCCGGCCAGCTCGACCTCGGCCCCGAACCCGTCGAAGGCCCCCTGGTACTTCCTTGGGTTGCAGGAAATGCTCGTCTACTTCGACCCGTGGATGGCGGGCGTCGTGCTTCCGACCTTCATCATCCTGGGCCTGATGGCGATGCCCTACATCGACACGAACAAGAAGGGCAATGGCTACTACACGATCGAGCAGCGCAAATTCGCGTACATTACCTTCCAGTTCGGCTTCCTGGTGCTCTGGGTCATTCTGATCTTGCTGGGAACGTTCCTGCGAGGACCGAACTGGAACTTCTTCGGCCCCTATGAATACTGGGACCCGCACAAGCTGATCCCATTGAACAACGTCAATCTGTCCGACCTGTTCTGGGTCGAGCTAATCGGCACGAGCCGTCCCGAGAACATCTTCCAGCGCGAGGCGCCCGGGATTCTCGTGATCCTCGGCTACTTTATCCTGGTTCCGCCGATCCTGGGCCGGCTTTTCTTCCGCGATTACATCAAGCAGGCCGGCATGGTGCGCTACCTGGTTCTGTCCGGCCTCTTGCTGTTCATGGCCAGCCTGCCGATCAAGATGGTCCTGCGCTGGACGTTGAACCTGAAGTACATCGTCGCGATTCCGGAATACTTCTTCAATATCTAAGGTCAAACACCCGTCACGGGCCGGGCGATGCCCGGCCTTCGGGGCTCCGCCGCCCTGTCGCTTCCGCCGGCGGCCCGGCATCGAGGACACTCGCCCATGCCCGCGACCGAAGAAACGTATCGCAGTCAGAAGACTCTGCACATCGTTTTCGCCATCACGTCCGTGGTGATGACCGTGACCATCGTCTGGATGATCATGGCCGACCACCTTCGGCCGTGGAAGCAGGTGCAGCGCGAGTTTCAGAAGATCGAGACGGCCAAGCTCTCCGCCCAGGAACGGGAGGCGAAGCAGGCCGAGCTCGAAGCCAACAAGTCGAAAATCGACGAGATCAACCGACAGCTCAAGACCGTCGAGGCCCGGGAGCGGGAAAACGCCCGCGCGGTTCGCGACCTCCAGGCGAAGATCGACACAGCCCGCGGCCGCTTTCAGAAGCTCGATACCGACAAGCGGTTCAAGAAGGCCGAGCTCGATAGCCTTCGGAGCTTCTACGACGGCATGATCGACCGCGACGAGCGACGCCGGGCCATGGAGTTCCTCGTCGGCTCGATCCGACCCTCCGAACAGCAGTACAACACCCTGAGCCGGCAGTTCGAAAAGGTCTCGCAAGAGCTCGACATGGTGGTTCTCAACCAGGGACTGCTGAGGAGCAACTTCGTCGAGGTCGGAAACGATCCGCCGCCCGACACGATCGCCGCCAAGGCCGGCTTCCGATCCGGCGACGAACTGACCGTCGAGGATTTCCGGGCCATGCGGGACAAGGTGATGGCCACCCTTCAAGGAGAATCCCCCGCGCAGTCGATTCGCGTGGTCGTCCGACGGCGAGGAAAAGAGGTTCCGTTGAGCGTTGCCGTCGAACCGCTCGCCGAGTCGCTCCGTCCCGAGTTCCCCGAGGCGGCCTGGACCCTCTTCGGCATGAAGGCCACGCCAATCACCCGGGAGGTCCTGACCAAGCGGCTCGACGACCTGAACCGTGAGGCGGCCCGCATCGCCAACACACTTGAGCAGAAAGAAAAGCAATACGGCGAAGGCGGCTTTATCAACGGGGCCTTGGCCTGGATGCGAGGCCTGCCGATCATCGACCTAGCCGCGCCTCCGACCAAGATCCAGCAGATCACCTTGCCTGAGCTGACGATCAACTACAATTTCAAGGATGTCCCCCGGTTCGATCGCTGCACGACCTGCCACCAGGGGATCGATCGGATCGGCTACGACACCACCGCCGACGGCAAGCCGATGCCGCTGGTGTTCCACTCGCACCCGCACCTGACCGATGGCGCGACGGCGATCGACCCGAAGGGGAACGTGGTTCAGGCGGGGCTTTACCTCGACGGCAACGGGCCGCACAAGATCAACAGCTTCGGCTGCACGATCTGTCACGGCGGCCAGGGTTCCGGCACATCGTTCACCTTCGCCTCGCACACGCCCAACGACCTCAAACAGCGCGAGGACTGGGAGAAGGAGCACGGCTGGTACGAGATGCACCACTGGGATGAGCCGATGCTCCCCAAGCGGTTCCTCGAGGCCAGTTGCCTGAAGTGCCACCACATGGTGACCGACCTGAACGAGCACCAGGCGCCCAAAGTTCTCGCCGGTTACAAGCGGATTACGCGGTACGGCTGCACGGGCTGCCACACCATCGGCGGCGAGGGGTCGTTCGGCCCCGACCTGACCGACAACCGGCCGGTCGGCCCGAACCTTCAGCACATCGGTACGAAGGTTTCGAGGGAGTGGACCCTGAAGTGGATCAAGAACCCGCACGCGTTCCGACCTGACACGAGAATGCCGCGGTTCTACGGCGTGACCAACAACGACGCGCCCAAGGACCAGCCGAAGAGCGACGCCGAGGTCCACGCGATCACCCACTATCTCTTCGCCACCAGCACCGCGCCGACCGGCTTCGTCGATCCGCCGGCCAAGAGCGATCCGGCGAAGGGCAAGGAGCTTTTCCTCCAAAAGGGCTGCATGGCCTGCCACTCGAACCGGGCTTATGAGGCGAAGGATCTGCCGAAGGCGCTCGGCAACGCCTGGAACTCGGCGTACTCGATCGACCCGGACAAGACGTACGGGCCCGACCAGTTCCCCGAGCAGGCTCGCGACTACGCCAAGGCCGAGTTCGGTCCCAACCTCTCCAGCATGGCCGCGAAGTTCCCGTCGAGAGATCAAGGGTACAAGTGGCTGACCAACTGGATTCAGGCCCCTGAGACTTACCACGCCAAGAGCCTGATGCCCAACCTCCAGCTCACCGCGCAGGAGGCGGCCGATATCGCCTCCTGGATTCTCTCGTCGCGGACCGACTGGGACACCGGCACCGACAACTACTGGCCGGTTCACGTCGAGGTTCCTCCCGTCGACTCGAAAGAGGTCAAGGAAGGACTCGACGAGCTGGTCAAGCTCTACCTCACGAAGTCGAAGGTCTACAACAAGCGGACCGTCCTGCTCAGCGAGATCGACAGCGTGGTCGCGCAGATGTCGCCCGACGAGAAGCTGATGTACGTGGGGGAGAAGACGATCAGCCGCCTCGGCTGCTTCGGCTGCCACAACATCAGCGGCTTCGAGAACGCCAAGCCGATCGGCACGCCGCTCAACGGCTGGGGCCTCAAACCCCCATCGCGGCTCGACTTCGGGCACATCGCCGAGTACATCATGGACCAGGGAGTCGACCCCGACGGCTCTCGTGACGGCACCGACGAATACTACCAGGAGAAGCTGCTGGAACAGACCCGCGCCGGGTTCCTGTACCAGAAGTTGCACCGGCCTCGGAGCTACGACTACAAGAAGGACCGGGACGACCTGAAGACCTGGGACGACCGTTTGCGGATGCCCCAGTTCGCCTGGGCTGACGATCCGGTGGCGATCGAGGAAGTGATGACGTTCGTCCTCGGCCTGACCGGCGAGAAAATCCCGGCCAAATACCTGCCGAACTACGATCCTCCCAAGGTTGCCCTGGCCAAGGGAGAACGCTTGCTCGAACGCTACAACTGCCGTGGCTGTCACACGCTGGCCATGCCGCGGTACACAATCGCGGCCGATGCGAACCTCGACCGCGTGTTCAAGTCGAGCGACCCGTCCGACGCCAGCCCGTTCAAGACGAACGTGAATCTCTCGTACGAGAACCGGGCCAAGGACTACCTCGCGTTCTATCCCGGCTTGACCTTCAAGGCGGGTGAGCCGCCGTTGATCGGCAAGGCCGACGGGAAGCCGGTCACGCTCGAAGGCATGCCCACCTTCCTCGACGTTCAGGAGGACGATCAGGGCCGGCCGGTTAAGACCCTCTACGTCCAGCTCTGGCATAAGGTCGAGGTCCGAGGCTACACCTTCAACGTCGGCGACATCGTCCTGCTCGACCCCGACCAAGTCACAACGACCCCAGCCGAAGGGGGCGACTTCGCCTGGCTGTTCTCGTCCTATCTCTCGGCGCAGACCGGCGAGCCGATGCCGCCGCTCTGGAACAAGCTGCCGCCGCCCTTGATCCGCGAAGGCAAGAAGGTTCAGACCCCCTGGCTGACCAACTTCCTCCAGGATCCCTACAAGATCCGGCCAGCGGCGCAGCTCCGCATGCCAAGGTTCCACTACGGCTACTCGCCCAGCGAGAGTGCCACCGAATCGGCAAGCGGTGGAACCCAGGAAAGCATCCTGGCCGAGACTCGCGATCTCGCCAACTACTTCGCCGCCCGGGACGACACGGTCTTCCCCTACCAGGAGATCCCCCAGCGAGAGCAGGCCTACCTGGCTTCTCGCGAGTCGATCTTCGGCCCTTCGGCCGACATGTCGACGGCGGCCGCAGCCGCCAAGTATCTCAACGCCGGCTGGACCCTGATCACCAAGAATCAATGCGTCCAGTGCCACGCCATCGGCCAGTACAAGCCGACCGGCGAGGAGAAGTCGCACGGGCCGAATCTCCGGCAGGTGGCCAGCCGCATCCGGCCCGAGTACATGTTCGAATGGATCTCTCAGCCGGCACGGATCATTCCCTACACGGCCATGCCCCAGGTCTTCCCACCCACCACGCCTCCGGGAACCCCGCCGTTGCCGGGCATTCCCAAGGAGCTCGAGGGCAAACCGCTCGAGCAGATCCAGACGGTGCGAGACACCTTGCTCAACTACGTGTCGGCCATCGAACAGCAACTGGCCACCGTCGCGCCGCCGCCCGAGGCCCCGAAGCCTCCCACGACGGCGAGCCAGACCAATCCGTCAAGCGAATGACGCGCCTCGCTGGCGCACCAGGTCGGACGGGATCGTCCACCCAGAACGGTCGTTCCCGTTCGACCCGGTTGCTGCTCCCCGAGACGCGCGGGGATGGGCTCGTTCCAATCCCCTCGCCTGACTCGTAATCGCCAGGCGCCTAGAATGTCGTATCTGTCCCGATTGGTCGGGACCGCTGTTCCGGCGCGAGCCGGGTCCGGTTCCCGAATGCCTCAGTGACGAACCATCCGAGGGAAATGACGATGACGTTTCGGATTCAGCCAACATACGTGGCGGGTCTCAGCCTGGCGGCCGGCGTGCTTCTGACGCTCGCGGGCTGCGGCGGTGGTGAGAAGACCGACGAAGGGGTTGTCGTGGTCACCGAGC
>CAZRGV010000213.1:0-2908 GCA_964599655.1 uncultured Isosphaeraceae bacterium
CCCACCGCCGACACCCCTGCCAGCGGCCCCGAAACCGCCAACGCCCCCCCTACCAACCCTCGGCCGACGCGCCCGGCGCGCCCTCGAAAAACAAGCCCGTCAGGCCGCTCGACGCGCCGCTCGACTGGCCGCCAAAGACCCCGCGAACTCGAACCCGAACCGCTGAGCCGACCCGCCCAACGGTTCCCTCGCCACCACCAACGCCGCAACCTCTCACCACCCCCTCTGGCGATCGCTCCGCGCGCGCCGCGAAACGCCAATCTCTATTTCTTTGATTCGTTCACGCGAAAACCATCGGAAATCGCCCTGGGAAATCCGTCCGTGGACATCCCCAACGCCGCAAATCACAAACGAACTCGGGCCGACCAGGGCCCCGGCCCGCCCTGGCCGGCCCTCGATCCGACCATCGGGGGAGGATTTCTCGGCCGCTGTCGATCAACGTCCGGACGGCGCCGAGGGCTTGCCGTTCGCACCGGAACCCCCCATGAACCCGATCCGACCATCGGGGGAGGATTTCAAACCCAATCCCGGCTGGCGAACGCCGGCCAGTCGGCCCCGGCAATCCGACCATCGAGGGAGGATTTCAACGCAAAACCCAAGGTGGCCAACATCGGCCAGTCGACCCTGGCAATCCGACCAACGGGGGAGGAATTGCCCCGAAGCACCCCTGTGACATCCGACCAATGGGGGAGGACGACGTCCGACCTTTGAGGGAGGAATCGCTCCGACCGTCCCCGCCCGAGAATCCGACCCTTGGGGGAGCACCATCCGACCATTCCGGGAGGAATCTCCGACCAACGGGGGAGGAGCCTCCGACCAACCGGGGAGGCAGGTCCGACCCTTGAGGGAGCACGATCCGACCATTGAGGGAGGATTTTTTCCCTAAGTCCTTGTTCCGTAGGATATTATTTCCTGGTAACCTTCTTAACCTGGTAACTCAACAGAAACAACAACTCGCGATGCCCGGTTGTTGCTCCCTCGATTTTGGTCCAGATCCCATGACGCACGATCTCAAGACTGACGTCGTGGCTGAGTCGGTGCCCGAGAGCGCCCCAAGCGTTCTTCTGACCGGCCGGGATGAGATGAACATCGCCGAGTTCCCCATCACGTTGCTCACCGACCGGGCTCCCAGGGGCCTGACCAAGATCGAGCACAAGGATCGGATCTTCGACCCGCGCACCGGCAAGGAAATCACCCGTCGGCTTATCATCACCGCGCACGAGGAGTACGGCCTGCCCACCTCGATCGACGACGATATCATCCTGGCCCTGATCCAGCTTACCAAGCAGCAAAATAATTTCACGCGTCCTGATGTCGTGTTCACGCGACGGTTGTTGATCGAGCTGCTCGGCTGGGTCGACAAGGGCCGCAACTATGAGCGCATCGAGATGTCGCTCGACCGATGGGCCAGCACCTACCTCAGATACGAGAATGCCTGGTGGGACAACGAGGGCCGCCAGTGGACCAGCGGCGGCTTCCACATCATCGACAGCTTCAAAATCCGCGATGGACGCGCCGGTAAAGGCCGTCGCGACTCCCTCCGTTCGCAGGTCGTCTGGGGGACCGAGTTCTTCAAGAGCTGCCAGGCCGGGTTTCTCAAGAGCCTCGACTACGACCTCTACATCAAGCTCAAGTATCACCCCTCGAAGCGGATGTACCGGTTCCTCGACAAGCGGTTCTATCACAAGCCCGAGTGGACCTTCGAGCTGCGCGATTTCGCCATCGAGCACGTCGGACTGAGCCGCACCTATCGCGACGCCGGCAAAATCAAGGAGAAGCTCGGACCGGGCATCGAGGAACTTGAGGAAATCGGCTTTCTCGAACCCTTGCCGCGCGAGGAACGCTACCGCAAGGAAGGTCGGAACTGGATCATCCGAGTCGCCCGCAAACAAGCCCGCCCCACCCCGCCCCCGTCGCCCGTCGTGTCGGACGCGGACACCCCTTCCCTTTCGCTCCGGCAGGAACTGACCGCCCGGGGCGTGACCGACGCGACCGCCGCCGAACTCGTGCAAACGCACCGTCCCGCCCTCATCGCCTCCAAGATCGAGGTCTACGACTGGCTCCGCGCCCGGAACGATCGCCGCATCCAAAAGAGCCCCGCGGGCTACCTCGTCGAGTCGATCCGTTCCGACTACGCCGCGCCCAGCGGATTCGAGTCCTCCGCCGACCGCGAGGCCAAAGCCCAGGCCGCCGAAGACGCGCGCCGCGCGGCCGACATCGAGCGGCAACGTCAGGCCGAGGCCCAGGCCCTCGAAAAAGCCGAACAGGCGTCGATCGAACGCTACTGGTCCTCCCTCTCCAAGGACGATCAGGCCGCCCTTGAGGCTCGGGCCCTTGAAGCCTATCCAGCAAGTGAACAAGTCTTGAATTCACCGCTGCGCCGCGGTTATCTCCGGTCGGTCCGAAACCAGTACATCCGTGAGTTGCTTCGAGGCCGAGGCGCGGAGTAAGGTCCGGCCCTGCGCGGGAATCCCCCCGATCCTGTTCCCTTGGATCGACGCCCCCTTGGGGGGCTCGGGTCTCGGCGAGACGCCCCAACCCCAGCCCGAAACCCCCTGCCACGCCGATCCGACGAATTGGTCAACGTCTTCCCGAGCGACTTTTAAGCCCCCCTGCCCCGCGGTTTCGACTTAACCCTCGCCGCGTCTTATGCGCGGCGCATAACGGGCGTGCTCCGCCGGGTCACGTCAACGAACGCGGCCAGCCGTCGGGACGCCCCGAGGCGGGTCGACCTGGCAACCCGCCTCGACATTGCTCCCGCGAAGCCTCGGCCGCCGTGTTCGAACGGGGACTGGCTCCGGGGCTTTGAGGTGCCGGTCTCCGATTTGCGAACCGCCGCTCAGCGGAACAGCTTCGGCGCGAACTCGTTCAGGTACGCTTGCCAGTTGATCCAGGTGTGGCCGCCGTT
>CAZRGV010000213.1:2933-8056 GCA_964599655.1 uncultured Isosphaeraceae bacterium
CGTGCTTCTTGAAGAGCTCGGTCGTCTCCTTGGTTCGGTTGAGAAGAAAGTCCTCCGAGCCCGTGGCGAACCAGAAGAGTTTCAGGCCGTTCCGGGCTTGGGCGTCATCGAGGGCGGCTTCGTGCGACCTGGCCCAGTCCTCGGGGTTGCCGGCGATCACGCCCGAGCTGAACACGCCGATGAAACCGAACTCACCCGGCTTGGAGAACGCGATGTCGAGCGTCTGAGCGCCTCCCATCGAGAGCCCGGCAATCGCCTGGTTTGGCTGGCCCGTCAGCACGCGGTAATTCTTCTCAACGAAGGGCTTGATGTGCGTCTGGAAGTCGTCCACGAACTTCGAGCTGCTGGCGAAGTCGCCGTCCTTGGGCGGCTCCGTCGGCATGATCCAGCTAAACGGCCCGGTGTGGCCGTTCGGCATCACGACGATCATCGGCTTGACCTTCCCGGCCGCGATGAGGTTGTCGAGGATGAAGTTGGCCCGGCCCACCGAGGTCCATGAATCGTCGCTGTCTCCGGCGCCGTGAAGCAGGTAGAGCACCGGGTACTTCTCCGACCCCGACTCGTAGCCCGGCGGGGTGTAGACGTGCATTCGCCTTGGCTTTTCCAGCACCGACGAGCGGTAGTAAACCCGCGAAACCGCGCCATGGGGCACGTCGGCGGTGTCCATGAACTCGGACCCTGGGACGTGGATCACGCTCCAGGCGTTGCCGTTCGACTCGCTGACGGCCTGGTTTCGAGGGTCAACGACGAGCACTCCGTCCACGTTGAACAGGTAGCGGTACGTGCCCGGATCCACGCGATCCAGGGTCAACTCCCAGACGCCATCGTCCCCCTTCGTCATGGGACGAGGCCCAAAACCGCCGGGTATGTCCGTCGTGAAAAGGCCGACCGACTCCGCCTTGGGCGCGTGAAGCCGAAAGACCACGTGCCGGTCCGCCTTCACCTCCGGAGACGTGAACACCGGCCCTCGAATTCGGCCAGGCTGCGCCCAAACCGAATTTCCCCACGCCAGGCTGAGCAGAGCGACGACCGCGACCACGGTCCATCGCCGGACAACGAATTTCGAACGGAGACTCGCCGTTTTCATCGACCGTTTCCTCGACGTCTGAACAACCCGTCCGACTCCGTCCTGAAGTGCGTCCCAGCGTCCTTGCTCGGGCGCGAACTCATGAGTCCTAACGTTACCGTTGAGTCTTGGCGTGGTCCATCCCTCGGGACTCAGGCCCTGTTGCGCCGCGCATTCCACCGCGCGTTTTGAGAGTCGGGCAGGGGGGGTACTCCGGCTTATGCGCGGCGCATGGGTGTGCCGATACCAAAGACGTGAAACGCGACTCTTCGGGAGGGAATCGCCGTGCCCATCGTCTCCGCCTTGAATCAAAAGGGCGGTGTCGGCAAAACCAGTACCTGCTTCCACCTTGCGGGCACGCTGGCCCAGCTAGGACGTCGGGTGCTCCTGGTGGATGCCGACCCGCAATCGTCCCTGACCCAGGGATTCCTGGGGCCATCGCAAACCCGGCAGCTTGACCCGGTCGAGACCATTGCCGGCGTCCTGGCCGGCGACGCGCTTCCCAGTCAAGCGGTCCGGTCGACCGGTCTGGCGGGCGTCGATCTCGTCGCCGGGAGCCGATTGGCCGCCAGCGCGAACGTGCCCGACCCGCACCTCGCCGACTGGCCGGCCCAGGTCGCCTTGCGCGACTTCCTGGCCGAAGTCCGCGACGGCTACGACCTTGTCCTGATCGATTGCCCGCCGAATCTGCACCTTTGTAGCTGGACCGCCCTGGTCGCGGCCGATGCCCTGGTTGTTCCGGTCATGCCCGAGGACTTCGGCGCCCAGGGGCTGGCCGACGTGCAGGAGTCGGTCGCCCGCGTGCTCGCCGGCCCGAACCCGAGCCTCGTCCTGGCCGGTTACCTGATCACGATGATTAGCCCCCGTCGCACGGTCCATCAGATCTACGAGGAACGTCTCCGGGCGACCTACGGCGAGGACGTCTTCGAGACGAGAATCCCCGAGTCGGTCGACTTCGTCGAGGCCATCGCCAGGCGTCAGCCGGTCGCCCAGTACAAGGCCCGAGGCGCCGGCGCCAAGGCGATCAAGGCCCTGGTCGAGGAACTCGATCGTCGGCTTTCGGAACGGCTGGACGCCCGAGAGGAAAGGGGGGCCGCCTGATGGGGAAACGAGATGCCCTGCTGAAGTCCGCCGCATCGCACATCGATGAGTCGGTCGGTACGGCGGTGCCGTCGCAACCCTCGGCCGTCGCGACCTCCTCGACTCCCGCCCGATGGCAAGGGGTCGTCAAAAGCCGCTCGGCCGTGGAGATCCCGCTCGACAAAATCGAGCGCGACCCGACCCAGCCCCGCGAGGAGTTCGAGCCCGAGGCGCTCGCCAGACTGAGCGAATCGCTTCGGACCCGCGGACTCTTGCAGCCGATCCGCGTGCGTTGGGACGAGTCCTCGAACGCGTACATTTTGATCGCCGGGGAACGCCGTTGGCGCGCCGCGAAGATGGCGGGACTTTCCACCATGACCGCCATCGTCGTCGAGGGAGAGCTCGACCAGGGCGAGCGGCTGGCGATTCAGCTTATCGAGAACTGCTTGCGTGAAGATCTGCGGCCCATCGAACAGGCCCGCGCCTACAAGCGGCTGATGGATCTGCACGGCTGGTCGGGAAACCAACTCGCCAAGGAACTGGCCATTGCGCAGGGAACCGTCTCGCGCGCCCTGTCGCTTCTGGCCCTTCCGACTGGCGTGCAAGAGAAGGTGGAGCAGGGGGCCCTCGCGCCAAGCGCCGCGCACGAGGTCGCAAAGCTCGACGATCCGGTCTTGCAGGTCGAGATCGCCGAGCGAGTCGTGGCCGAAAAGATGACGCGAGACCAGGTCGTCGAGGCCGTCCGCGCCAAGAAAGAGGGCCGAGAGCTCCCCTCGAAATCGGCCAGGGTGGAGATTCGATTGCGGGACGGAAGCCGCATCGTCCTCACCGGACCAGCCGCCTCGGCCGGTCCCGAAGCGATTGCCTCGGCGCTCCGGCAAGGGGCCAAGCAGGTTTTGGCCGAAGCGCGTGAAACCGACCACGACCAGGCCGCCTGATCGTGTCGCATGCAAGTCCAGGTGGACCGACACGGAGCATCCGGTCGGAGCCAATCGAGAGTCCGGACGAATCGGAACGCCGTCCCAGAGCCTGCGATCTCAGGCGGATCGCTTCGATAACGCCTGTTCCAAATAGTCGACACTATGGTCAAGACTCGACATCTTTGGATAGTCTGACTCCGGGATTTCGACCTGCAAGGCTTTGTGGACGGCGATGATGAAGTTCAGGTAGTCCATCGAATCGAGATCGAGTTGATCGCGGAAGTCGACGTTGGGCTCGATCTGTTCGGGATCGACCTCGGGAGCGATCTGGCAGAGCGTTTCGAGGACCGTCCTGCGGATCTCGTCGCGTGTCATAGTTTGTCTGGCTCCTGCAACAGTCGGTCGATGCGGGAGAGGAAGAGGGCCCCTCGGTGTCCATCACTCACCCGATGATCGGCCGAGAGCGTCGCGGTCACGACGGGCCTCGGAACAACCTGGCCCTGGACGACCCAGGGACGTTCGACGACCTTGCCGAAGCCGACAATGGCCACTTGCGGGGGGTAGATGATCCCGAAGGCGACCTCGACCCCCTGTTCACCCAGGCTGGTCACCGTGATGGTCGGGTCGGATAACTCGGAGCTGCGCAACGAGCCGGATCGAGCGCGCTGGACGAGGTCGCGAAACCGCGCCATGAGCTCGTCGAGTGTCGCTCGATCCGTGTCGTGCAAGGCAGGGGCCACGAGACCGCCCTGTCGGAGCGAGATCGCCACGCCAACGTGAATGTTCTCCGATGTGATCAGGCGATTACCGTCCCAGATGGAATTCAACTCGGGCGTCTTTCGCAAGGCGAGGGCCACGGCCTTCACGAACAGAACCCCGAGCAGCAGCCGGTCTTCCACGGATCGCGTGAGGTTCGCCTCGGTGAGCCAGGCAATCGCCGGTTGCAGGTCGATGGTGGTCGCCAGATAGTAATGAGGGATCTCCCGCTTGGAGCGAGACATCGCGGCGGCGATGGCTTGCCGCATTCGGGCCGCGCGATCCTCGGGCTTCTTCGGCACGGTCGAGGGGGCGGCGGTCTTGATCTGAGCGGCGAACCGCTCAATGTCTTCCTTGAGGATTGCCCCTCCCGGACCGGTTCCCGGCACGAGGGCCGGATCGATGCCAAGGTCCGAGGCGATTCGCCGGGCCAGTGGCGAAATCCGAACGTGGCTTTCGCCGACGGTGGGAGCCGCCACGGGCGCGGAGGGCAGGGGGGGCGCTTCCCGGGAAGGGGTGATCGGAGTCGAAGGCTGCGGCGGAGTGACCGCTGGCCCGGCCAAGATGGGCTCCCCTTCGCAATGGATCTCCGCCAGCGGAGTACCGACCGGGACCTTGGTGCCAGGTTCGACGAGCAAGGTTTCGACGACTCCGGTGTGAAACGACTCGACGTCGATGACGCCTTTCTCCGTCTCGACCTCGGCGATGATCTCGCCACGCCGAATCGCATCGCCGGGTCGTTTGTGCCAGGCGACGAGAGTGCCCGCCTCCATATCCGCGCCGAGTCTCGGCATAACGAATTTAGCCATGGCGCACCATCATCTCGCGGACGGCGTTGACGATCCGCTCGGGCTGCGGCAGAGCGGCATCTTCGAGGTGCTTCGGATAGGGCATAGGAACCTCGACACTACACACGCGGACCATCGGTCCGTCGAGTTCAAAGAAGGCTCGTTCCATGATCTGGGTCATGATCTCCGCCGAAAAGCTCCCCGTACGCCAGCCCTCATCGACGACCACAACCCGGTGTGTCTTCGCCACGGAGCCGATCAGCGTCTCGGTATCCAGCGGTCGGAGAACCCGAAGATCAATCACCTCGGCCTCGATCCCCTCCCCGGCGAGTTCCGCCGCGGCCTTGAGTGCCTTGCCGAGCGAACCGCCATACGCGATGACGCTGACATCTCGTCCCGGTCGACAAACCGAGGCGTGAGTGATGTCGGCAGGGCCGGCCGACTCGTCGACCTCCCCCTCCTCGGGATAGAGCATCGCGTGCTCAAACAGGAAGACCGGATCCGGCTCGGCAA
>CAZRGV010000214.1:0-8031 GCA_964599655.1 uncultured Isosphaeraceae bacterium
CGCAAAGAGGCCTACGGGCAACCGGTCGTCGAGGTGATCCTCAACCGCGGCGAGGGGGGGGGCCTGACGGTCAACCTCCAGGGGCCGCTGGTGTTCAACCCGGTCCGCCGGCTCGGCCGGCAGCTCGTGTTGACCTCCAGCCGTTACGCGGTCCGGTATCCGTTGGGAGGCCATGCCCCGGCCCCAACCTTGTTGCCCGGTCCGTCGGCCTCGGTGCTTCGCGCCACGGCCTGACGGCTTCGAGCAGCCAGCCTTCGCGATCCGGCCGGGATGACACCGGCGGCAACTCACCATCCCGAATTCCGTCGTGGTAACCGAGAACCCGGGCAGCGTGATCACGGACGGTCACGGGTGTCTCGCACCGTAGCAGGAGGAAGGAGCCCAAAGATGCTGGTCCTGTCCCGACACCGCGACGAAAGCATCATCATCGGTGACGACATCATTATCACCGTGGTGGATATCCGGGGCGACAAGGTCCGGTTGGGGATTGCCGCCCCAATCGAGATCTCCGTGCACCGGCAGGAGGTGTACGAGGCCATCCAGCGCGAGAATCGTCAGGCGAGCCACCTGGATCCCCAGGATGCCCGTCAGATCGAGCACCTTGGTCCCCCCATCCGGCGCGACGTCCGTCGACCGAGATCGGAAGGGGCCTGAGGCCGCGCGGAGGGGCCGAGGGGCGCGATTCCCACCAAACCCCTCGCGTCCCGGAACTTGCAACGCGGAAGCCGTCCGGATCGAGGGTCTCGCTTGACAACCGAGGCCCTTGGCCCGGACGGTTTTTCTTCCGCCCGAGCGCGCCACGAATCGGCGGCCTCTCGAATCGTCGGTCATCGCGGCGCGGCCGATCAATCGAGGTCGATGATGTAGGGCTCGTCGTCGTCGATGATCTCGAAGCCTTCGCCCGAGTTGAGGATCTCGAGGTCTTCGTCGTCGAGCATCGCGGCCGCGGGTCGAGACGCGAGCCGCGTCGGGTCCTCATCGTCGGCCGACTTCGGCTCGGAGGTGTCGACGACCGGCATGCCCAGCGGCGAGGGGGCGGGAAACCCCGTCGGGGCCTTCGTCGGCGACCCGAGCCCCGCGGCCAACGGCTCGGCGCCAACGGCCACCTTCGAGGCCGCGCGCTGCCCAAGCTCCGAGGGGCTCGGCGCGTCGTCGGGTCCGAGGTACACCTTGAACTTGACCCGACCAAGTGTCAGCTTGTCGTTCGGCAACAGCGCCGCCCACATCACCCGCTGGCCGTTGACCTTCGTGCCGTTGGTGCTGATCAGGTCGCGCACGACGAGAAGGCCGTCGGTCCGGACCAGGACGCAATGCCGCTTCGACAGACTGGGATGGTGGATCACCACGTCGCAAAACTCACGACGCCCCACCACCGTCACGTCCTGAGTGATCGGAATCGGCGGATCACCATTCCAGGGGATCAGCTCGGCTTTCATCGGTCACCTCAATGCGTCGTGCCTCTCACGGCAACTCTATCGCTTGAACGGCCATCGGGCAAGTCAACGAGAGCCGCCCGCCTTCCACATCTTAGGACGCCTCCCATCGTATCGTACACCCTCCATTGGCCTCAATGCAAGCATGGATTACAAGAAACCGGGGGATGAAACTCTGGGACGGGTGCCAGGGGTATCTCTGTCCGAGGCGAGGCGAGGCGTGCACGCGGGGACGACACGCAAGACCGACCCAGAGAATCGCTCCGAGAAGGAGGGGGCCGTGATGGGGCATTGCGAGGGGAGATGGCGGCGCGTGGGGCGATCGTTCTGGATGGGCCTGGCGCTGTGGGGGGTCACGGCGGTTTCGGCTCGGGCCGAAGGGCCCCGGACGGCCGGCTGGGTATCGAACGAGGCGCTGATCTACGCCGAGATTCGCCAGCCGGGCGCGCTGCTCGATCAACTCAGGAGCGATCAGGTCCAGGATCTGCTCCAGGCCGTTCCTGGCTATTCGAAGGCGCTGAAGCAGCCGAATTACCGGCAATTCCTGGCCGTGGTCAACCTTGTGGCCGACGCGCTCGGGACGACCTGGGACGAGGGGCTTCGGGAGCTGACCGGTGGCGGGATCGTGCTGGCCGTCGAGGGGAAGGACAAGCCGGAGCGGATCTACCTGATCCTCAACCCGAAGAACAAGGAGCTTCTTCAGAAGACGCACGACAAGATCCTCGAGTTGGCCCGTCAGGATGCGGCCGGCAAGGGGAAGCCCGACCCGGTGAAGGAAGGGGACTACCGAGGGATCAAGGGCTATCAGGTGAGCCCGCAGGAAGCCCACGCGATTGTGGAGGACACGCTGGTCATCGCCAATGGCAAGGAGGCGCTCCAGGCGATCATCGATCGGGTGAAGGACCCCGAGGCGTTCACGACGCCGATCACGTCGGACGACACCTGGAAGGCCCGCCACGAGGCCCTCGACCCCGAGACGACGGCCTGGGCGTTCGCCCGGCTCGATCGGCTCCGGGCGATCGACCCGAAAAGGTTCCGCGCGGAGGGGACGCCCAACGCCGCCCTGACGTTCTTCTTCGGACCGTGGGTCGAGGCGGCTCGCAAGTCGAACTGGGTCTCGCTCGGTCTGGTTTGGAACGAGTCGAAGCTGGGGGCGTCGCTCGATTTGCCGGTTCCGCCGGATGGACTTTCCGACGCGTTGAAGCAGTACCTGCCGGGCGAAGGGCAGGGGGCCTCGGGGCTGATCAAACCGCCCGGCACGATCCTGAGCGTGAGCCTCTGGCGGAACCTGTCGGCGATCTGGGACGTTCGCGATCAACTGCTGCCGCCGGAGGCGCTTCAGGGCCTGGCGCAGCTCGACACGTTCGCCGGCCAGTTCTTCGGGGGCCGTGACTTCGGCTCGGGCGTGCTGGGAGCGCTCGGGAACGACTGGCGGTTCGTGATCGTGAACCAGGATTACGAGGGGATGAACCCGGTCCCGGACGTGAAGCTGCCGGGATTCGCGTTGATTGTCGGGTTGAAACCCGAGGACGAGGAGTTCTCGGTCCGGCTCAAAGCGGCCTTCCAGTCGTTCGTTGGCCTGGCCAACCTGGGAGCCGCCCAGACCAAGGCGCCGCCGCTGATGCTCGGCTCGGAGTCGTTCGAAGGGGTGACGATCTCGACGGCGAAATACCTGCCGCCGACGGAGTCGGCCCGGACGCCCGGCGAGCCGATCCCCCAGCGCTACAACTTCTCGCCCTCGGCCGTTCAGTTGGACGATCATTTCGTCCTGAGCTCGAACGCGGCGCTGGCCCGGTCGCTGGTCAAGGCCCTGAAGAACCCGGCCCAGCCGAGCGACGCGACCCTCTTCGCCGAGGCCGACGGCCAAGCGCTGGCGCGGCTGGTCGAGGTCAATCGGGATCGGATGGTGATGCAGAACATGATCGAGAAGGGCAATGACAAGGCGGGCGCCGCGGCCGAGATCGACCTGATTCCGCGATTGCTCCGCTACCTCGGCCACGGACAATTGCGGCTTCAGGACCGCGCGGATGGGTCTCGACTGACGATCGACTTCCGCCTCGGCACGCCCTGACCGTAATGGCGACCAACTCCCGGCCTCGCCCGATGGGTGCCACGAGCGAGACATCGCGGGTGAGTCCGGGAGGGTCGCGAATCACCACCCAGGTTCCTCCTCCACGCGTCAAGCACCGATCGACCAGCCCGAACCCACGGTTTTTCTCATGAACCTCTCCCAACTTTCGAACCATCCCGACCGGGCCTGGGAGCCCTTCGAGCCAACGTCGACCGACCCTTGGGACCTGGCCCGGGTGGCCCACCTGCACCGTCGAGCGAGTTTTTCGGCCCCCTGGTCGGTTCTGGAACGCGACCAGAAGGACGGGCTCGACGCGAGCGTTGACCGGCTTCTGGAGGGCGAGCCCACCAGCGGCGACGGCCTCTCGGCGTCGGAGTTCGATTCGTTTCAGGACGCGATGGCGGGCCGGCTCGGTCCTTCCGGCGGCCTGACCCGGCTCCAGGGGCTCTGGCTCTACCGGATGATTTTCACGCCGCACCCGCTCAAGGAACGGATGACGCTGTTCTGGCACGACCATTTCGCCACGTCGAATGCGAAGGTGAACAACACCGCATTGATGTTACGGCAGAATGCGTTGCTTCGATCGAACGCGCTGGGGGATTTCAAGATTTTGATCTCGTCGATGGCCAGGGACCCGGCCATGCTGCTCTGGCTCGATTCCGCGACCAACCGCAAGGCGCACCCGAACGAGAACTACGCGCGGGAGGTCATGGAGCTGTTCACGCTGGGCCGTGGTCATTACACGGAGAAGGACATTCAGGAGGCCGCGAGGGCGTTTACGGGCTCGTTCATTCGAGGCGATCGCTACCAGGAGGTTGCGGCCGAGCACGACGAGGGGGACAAGACGATCCTCGGTCAGACCGGGCGGTTCCGTGGCGAGGATGTGACGCGCATCCTGCTCGAACAACCGAGCTGCGCGGAGTTCCTCTGCCGCAAGCTCTACGGACTGTTCGTGAGCGAGGTGGACGAACCGTCCGACGCGTTGATCGCGCCGCTGGCCGAGGCGTTCCGAGGGGCGAATTACGACATCAAGGTTCCGGTTCGATTGATTCTGCGATCGCGGCTGTTTCATGATCCTTCGGTGCGACGCCGACGGGTCAAGAGTCCGGTGGAGCTGACCGTCGGGACGATCCGGGCCCTGGAGATCCTCAAGCCGACGGTGTCGGCCGACGCGCTGGCCGAGGCGTGCACGCGGATGGGCCAGAGCCTTTACGCGCCTCCGAGCGTCGCGGGCTGGGATGGAGGGGCGGCCTGGATCAACACGACGACGAGCCTAGCCCGGAGCAATTTCGCCCTGGCGCTTCTGTCCGACGAGGGCGGAAACCTCGGCGGCCGGTTCGACGCCAAGGCCCTTGCCGCGCGGTACGATGGGTCGACGGCCGAGGAGTTTGCCCGGTTCTATGTGGAACTGCTCGTTCAAGACGGCTTTGATGAGACGGTCCGGGGCCGCGTGACCACGGCGGCGAAGGCGAAGGGGACGGACCTGAAGGCCGCGGCGAAGGAAGCGGCCACACTCGTTTTGACGGCTCCCGAATACCAACTGGCCTGAGGCGGCAACGCACACGCCCTCGGGGCGTGTCTTGCTCCAGAGAGAGGACGAACCACGCCATGCCTGCCCATCGTCGAGCGTTTCTCAGGTCGTCGCTGGCCGCGGGCACCCTGGCCTCGTTGGGGGCGTCGACCGTTCCCACGTTTTTGAGCCGTTCGGCGAGGGCCGCCGCCGCCGGCTCGACGAAGGATCGGATTCTTGTGGTCGTGCAATTGCTCGGCGGCAACGACGGGTTGAACACGGTCGTTCCGCACGGAATGGACGGCTACGTTCGAGGGCGCCGCGTGCTGCGCTTGCCCAAGGGGCAGCTTCACAAGATCAACGACGAGATCGGGCTGCATCCGGGTATGGGCCAGATGGCCAAGCTGCTCGAGGACGGCAGGCTCTCGGTGGTGCAGGGGGTCGGGTATCCGAACCCGGATCGCTCGCACTTCCGTTCGATGGAAATCTGGGAAACGGCCCGGACCGAAACGGGGGCCCTGGAAACCGGTTGGCTGGGCCGGGCGCTCGACGCGACCGAAACGCCCCCTGGCGGCGATCTCCCCGCGCTTCATGTCGGCACGAGGCGGTTGCCGCTGGCCTTCAAGTCGAAACGAACCCAGGTGCCCTCCCTGGAGTCGCTGGAGCAATATCGTCTCCAGATCGCCGGTGACGACGCGGCGCGGCGGGCCGAACAGCAGGTCCTCCGCGACGTGGCCCAGATCGACCGAGGGTCGGACGATCCGCTTCTCGGCTTCGTTCGGCGGAGCACCCTGGCGGCCTACGACTCGAGCAAGCGGCTGGAGTCGGTGGCCAATCCGAAAGAGGGGGCGGTGAAGTACCCGAACTTCGGCCTGGCGAAGCGGCTGGAGCTGATCGCCAAGATCATCAAGGCGGGGTTCGGAACGCGGATTTTCTACACGTCGCTCGACGGCTTCGACACGCACGCGAACCAGCTCGGCGCGCACGCGGCCTTGCTGACCGAGCTGTCCGACTCGATCGCGGCATTCCATTCCGACCTGGCCGATGCGGGGCAGGCGGACCGGGTTTCGGTGCTTAGCTTCAGCGAGTTCGGCCGTCGGGTCGCGGAGAACGCCTCGGCGGGCACCGACCACGGCGCGGCGGCTCCGGTGTTCCTGGTCGGGCCTGTGGCGAAGAAGGGGCTTGTGGGCGAACATCCGAGCTTTGACGACCTGGACGACGGTGATCTGAAGTTCCACACCGACTTCCGACGGATCTACGCGGCCTTGCTGGAGTCGTGGCTCGGCTTGCCCGCGTCGCCGATCGTCGGCGAGGGGTTCGAGCCCTTGCCGTTGTTCGGCCCGTCGACGGGCTGATCGAGGATTCGACGATCCCGAGACATGCCGCCGGGCATCGATCCTTCGAGTCGATCGGAGGTCGATGCCCGTTCGGCGTTGACGGGCGCTTCGACCTGAGCGTGACGGACCAGAACTCCGCCGATTTCAACAGTTTGCTCACGCGACACGATCGACGACTCGCGGAGGATCGGACGGTCCTCGCGTGCTGGAGGCTCGATCAACTCGAAATCCGCGAATTCGTGCTCGTCGATCGTGGAACGGTCTCGGACTTGCGGGAAGGATGGGTACGTGACCACCGAATTCCCAACGATGCGTGCTCGTTGGACTCGAAATCGGCGCACGAGACGTTCGGATTCGAGTCAACGACCGACAACCGTTCGCTCGTACCGTACAATAGAGTGATCCCCCTTCGAAACCACATCGAACCGCCCTCCCCCCTCCAAGAGCGGTCGCCAACGGCGGAGTGTTCTGCCATGAGATCGACCCGCGACAGCCGACGCTCGCTCGGCTTGGCATTGCTTTTCGGGTTGGCCGCGATCGGCGCGGCGAGGGCCCAGGAGCCGTCGTTTCCGCCTCCGCAACCGGGTCCGTCGGCCGAGGCCGTTCCGGGCCAGTCGAATTCCAACGAGTCGGCGGTGACGCCGGTGCACGAGGGTCCGCTGCACGAAGCGTTTCTCTCGCCGGCTCGGGACGTGGAGCCGGTCCATCTGGAGAAGGGGCCGCCCCCTCCGATCGTGGAGCGCCCTGGAATCGATCCGCCGAGCCCCGACGCGCGTTGGATCGATGGCTACTGGGACTGGGACCCCTCGCGCAACGACTTCATCTGGGTCACGGGCACCTGGCGGGTTCCGCCCCCTGGCCGGTTCTGGGTCAACGGCTTCTGGAAGCGCGACGACAAGGGGTGGTATCGGGTCGCCGGATTCTGGAGCGAGCGTCGAACGGATCGGATCGACTTTCGCAAGAATGGTCCGCCGACCGATCATCCGGACGACGAGCCCGGTCCCGCGCCCGGCAAAGATTATTTCTACGTGCCCGGCCAGTACGTTCCCGACGGCGATGGCGTGGTCTGGAAGAAGGGCTTCTGGGCGAAGGCCCAGCCGGGCTGGGCGTGGGTCCCCGCGCAATGGGTGAAGCAGCCGGAAGGCTGGGTCTTCCAGGAAGGCTACTGGGATCGGACGCTCGAGGATCGAGGCATCCTGTTCACACCCGCCGAGGTCGCCGACAAGTCGAACACGCAGAACCTCGTGTATCAGCCGCTGTCGCAGATCGCGCCCAGCAGCTACGGCCGGCTTTACGGCGCGCTCGGACGTCCGACGCCCTACTATGACGGCTATCCCGGCTGCTACTACGATCCCTACGGCCAGTATTACGGGTATGCGAACTACGGCACGATCGGGCTTTACACGGGCTACCTCGACTATCCGTACACAGGGTACGTCGGCTATCCGTACCTGACGACGGCGTACTCGTACGGCTACGGGTCGCCGTACTCGTACTACAACCTGGGCTACTCGTACCTGGGCGGCCTGGGCTGCGGGATCGGCGGGCTCGGGTACGGCTTCGGCTATGGTTATCCGTACTACGGCTATGGCTACGGCTACCCGGGCTTCGGCACGTATGGGCTGCTGGGAGGGCTGTTCGGCCGGATGTTCGGCGGGCTCGGACTCGGGTTTGGCTACG
>CAZRGV010000215.1:0-159 GCA_964599655.1 uncultured Isosphaeraceae bacterium
GGCGTCGGCCTGATCAGCCCGCCGCCGCACCACGACATCTACTCGATCGAAGACCTCGCCCAGTTGATCCACGACCTCAAAAACGCGAACCCGAGGGCCCGGATCAACGTCAAGCTCGTGGCCGAGGTCGGCGTCGGCACGGTGGCCGCCGGCATCGCC
>CAZRGV010000215.1:174-3155 GCA_964599655.1 uncultured Isosphaeraceae bacterium
TTGTCCTGATCAGCGGCCACGACGGCGGCACCGGCGCCAGCCCGCAGACCTCCATCAAGCACGCCGGCATCCCCTGGGAGCTTGGCCTGGCTGAGACCCAGCAGACCCTCGTCCTCAACCGGCTTCGGGACCGCATCATCGTCCAGACCGACGGTCAACTCAAGACCGGCCGTGATGTCGTGGTGGCCGCCCTGCTCGGCGCCGAGGAGTACGGCTTCGCCACCGCGCCTCTGGTCGTTATGGGCTGCATCATGATGCGGGTCTGTCACCTCGACACCTGCCCGGTCGGCATCGCCACGCAGAACCCCAAGCTGCGGGAGAAGTTCGCCGGAAAGGCCGAGCATGTGGTCAACTTCTTCTGCTTCATCGCCGAGGAGGTTCGCGAGCTGATGGCCCGGCTCGGCTTCCGCACCATGGACGAGATGATCGGCCGGAGCGACCTGCTCAACATGAAGCGGGCCATCAACCACTACAAGGCCAAGGGGCTCGACTTCAGCAAGATCTTCCGCCGCCCGAACGTCGGGCCCGACGTGGCCGTTCGCAAGGTGGTCGAGCAGGACCACGGCATCGAGCAGTCGCTCGACTGGACCACCCTGGTTCGCGACTGCGAACCCGCCCTCGAACGCGGCGAGCCCGTCACGCTGAAGTACCCGATCCGCAACGTCAACCGCACCGTCGGGGCGATCCTCGGCAGCGAGCTGACGCGACGTTACGGCGGCGCCGGCCTGCCCGACGACACCATCAAGATCAAGTTCGACGGCTCGGCCGGCCAGTCCTTCGGCGCCTTCCTGCCGAAGGGGATTACCCTAACGCTCGAAGGCGACGCCAACGATTACGTCGGCAAGGGCCTTTCAGGCGGCAAGATCATCGTCTATCCCCCGAAGGTTTCCACCTTCGTTCCCGAAGAAAACGTCCTGATCGGCAACGTCGCCCTCTACGGCGCGACCGGCGGCCGAGCGTTCTTCCGCGGCCGGGCGGGCGAGCGGTTCTGCGTCCGCAACTCGGGCGCGCTGGCCGTCGTCGAAGGCGTCGGCGACCACGGTTGCGAGTACATGACCGGCGGCGTTGCCTTGGTCATCGGCCCAACCGGCCGGAACTTCGCCGCCGGCATGAGCGGAGGCTTCGCCTTCCTCTTCGATGAGCATGGCGAGTTCCCGCGCAACTGCAACCTCGAAATGGTCGACCTCGAACCGTTCCAGGACCCCGACGACCTGGAACTCGTCCGAGACCTCCTGCTCCGGCACGCCGGGTACACCGGCAGCACCGTCGCGGCCCGCATCCTGGGAGACTGGGACTGGGCCGTCTCGAAATTCGTCAAGGTCATGCCCGTGGACTATCGCCGGGTGCTGCAAGAGCAGAAGCGCGCCGCCGAGAGTCAGAAGGCCGAGATTGCCCTGGAGGTGAGAGGTGGGTAAGCCGACCGGTTTCATGGAGCTTCCGCGGGTCACGCCGACCCGCCGTCCGGTGGCGGAGCGCGTGCACGACTATCGCGAAGTGTACAATCCTTTGCCGATCGTCACCCTGCGCGAGCAGGGGGCCCGCTGCATGGACTGCGGCATCCCGTTCTGCCACCAAGGCTGTCCCCTCGGGAACCTCATTCCTGACTGGAACGACCTGGTCTATCGCGACCAGTGGCGCGCGGCCATCGACCGCCTCCACGCCACCAACAACTTCCCCGAGTTCACCGGCACGCTCTGCCCCGCCCCCTGCGAGGCCTCCTGCGTGCTCGGCATCAACAACGACCCGGTCACGATCAAGCAGATCGAGCAGAACATCGTCGACCGCGCCTGGGCCGAAGGCTGGATCACCCCCCAGCCGCCCAGGGTCAAGACCGGCAAAAAGGTCGCCGTCGTCGGCTCCGGACCCGCCGGACTCGCCGCCGCCCAGCAGCTCGCCCGCGCCGGCCACGACGTCACCGTCTTCGAACGGGCCGACCGCATCGGCGGCCTCCTCCGCTACGGCATCCCCGACTTCAAAATGGAGAAGTGGCGGCTCGACCGCCGGCTCCAGCAAATGGAGGCCGAGGGCGTCGTCTTCAAGCCGGGCGTCAACGTCGGCGTGGATCTGACCGCCGACCAGCTCATGGCCGAATTCGACGCCATCTGCCTCTGCGGCGGCGCGACCCAGGCCCGTGACCTGCCGATTCCCGGCCGTGAGCTCGACGGCATCCACTTCGCCATGGAGTTCCTTCCGCTCCAGAACAAACGCGGTGCCGGCGACCACATCCCAGATTCCCAGTTCATCTCGGCGGAGGGAAAGCACGTCGTCATCATCGGCGGCGGCGATACCGGGGCCGACTGCCTCGGCACAGCCCATCGCCAGGGCTGCGCCAGCGTCGTCCAGTTCGAGATCGTCCCCCGACCCCCCATGGAACGTGCCCCGCACAACCCCTGGCCTCAGTGGTGGAACACCTTCAAGGTGTCGAGCGCTCACGAGGAAGGAGGCGAGCGAGAGTACTCCATCAGCACCAAGCGGTTCCTCGGCGAGAACGGCCGGGTCACCGCCCTGGAAACGGTCCGCGTCGAGATGAAGCCGGTCGACGGCCAGTGGAAGTTCATCGACATCGAAGGAACCGAGAAAACCTACCAGGCCGACCTCGTCCTTCTGGCCATGGGCTTCACCGGCCCCGAGCGCAAAGGTATGCTCGAACAATTCGGCGTCGAGCTAGACAAATCCGGCAACGTCAAGACCGACGCCGACCGTCGCACCAGCGTCGAGAAGGTCTTCGCCGCCGGCGACATGGCGCGCGGCCAGAGCCTGATCGTCTGGGCGATCGCCGAGGGCCGTCAGGTCGCCCACACCATCGACGAGTTCCTGATGGGCCAGACCGACCTGCCCAGCCCCCTCGACCACGGCAACATCCTCCGACCGTTCGCCTGAGCAAGGCAAGTCGCGAACGGGCCGGGTCGCGGAATCCGACCCGGCCCCTCGCTCTCTCCGTCGGCTCCATGACGAAGATCCGCCCGTCGGGCGCCACGGCC
>CAZRGV010000215.1:3276-8029 GCA_964599655.1 uncultured Isosphaeraceae bacterium
GCCGGATCGAGCGGCTGGCGGGTCGCGATCGAGGAAGGAAACGACGAAGCCTCTCAAAAGCCTCGGCATCAGAACCAGATGTGGACCTTCACATTGGGAATCGGATGCTTCCGAGAGATTCTCTCCGCTCACGACGCGCTTTCGCCGACAACGACCGTCGCCGCCGGGCTGTCCTCTCCGACTCGCCTCTCCCGCCGTTCCCTCGCGATCCGATCGACCGGTTCGGCCCCCGACCGCCCCACCGCCCGTCTGGAGAATCGAGGCCCAGATCAGTACACTGGGGCCATGACTCCGCGACGCTTGCAGGAAAACTACAACCAGGTCCTGGCTCGGGTCGCGGACGCGGCCCGGCGCTCCGGCCGACACCCCGAGGACGTCCGGCTCGTCGCCGTCACCAAGAAAGTCCGCGCCGAGCTCGCCCGCGCGCTCGTCGAGATCGGCCAGCTCGACCTCGGCGAGAACTACCCCCAAGAACTCTGGCGAAAGGCTGAGGCCCTCGCCGACCTCCCCGTGAGGTGGCACCTGATCGGCCACCTCCAGGGCAACAAGGCGAAACGAACTTATCCGCTCGTTCACCTCGTCCACGCCGTCGACTCTCTCAAGCTCCTCCACGCCCTCGACGACCTCGCGGCCGGATCGCCCGAGCCCGCGCCGGTCTGCCTCCAGATCAACTGCTCGGGCGAGGAGGCCAAGCACGGCTGGTCGCCCGAGGCGATTCTGGCCGACGCCGAGGCCATCGCCGCCTGCCGCCACGTCCCGATCGTCGGTGTGATGACCATGGCCGCCTTCAGCTCCACCGCCGAGGAGGCCCGCCCCGCCTTCGTCCGCCTGCGAGAGGTGCGAGACGCCCTTCAGGAACGAACCGGATTTCGCTTGAACGAGCTCTCGATGGGGATGTCCAATGACTTCGAAGTCGCGATCGAGGAAGGGGCGACCCTGATTCGCGTCGGGACGGCCCTGTTCGAGGGGGTCGAGCCATGATCGACGTCACCGAGCATCCCCAGGGCGCCGTGCTTCCCGTCCGGGCCAAGCCCGGAGCCAGGCGAAACGAGCTCCTCGACGAGCACGCCGGAGCACTTCGCGTCTCGGTCACCGCCGCGCCCGAACAGGGCAAGGCCAACGACGCCATCATCGCCGTGCTCGCCGAAAACCTCAACCTCCGCCGCTCGCAAATCTCCCTTCTCACCGGACCAACATCAAAAATCAAGCGATTCCTCATCGAAGGCATCCGCCCCGACGACCTCCTGGCAAGGATCGACGCCGCGCTCACGCCCACCCTCTTCGAACCGCCCGATCCCGACGTTTGAACACGTCACGCGAAGCGATCCTGGAACTCTCTTTCGTCTTCGGAATCACCCTGGACCATGACCAAGACGTACCCGCCCGAGATCACCGTCAAACCCTTGAGCAAGCCGCCGGTGGCTCGGGTCCGTGTCCCCGGATCGAAGAGCCTCACCAACCGCGCCCTGATCGTCGGCGCCCTGGCCGAAGGGCCCACCACGCTCAACGGCGCGCTCGACAGCGACGACACGCGCGTCATGCTCGACTCGCTCGCTCGGCTCGGAATCCCCGTCGAGCACGACCCGGCCACGGCCACGATCCAGTTGACCGGCCAGGGCGGACGAATCCCCGCGACCTCGGCGCAACTCGATGTCGCCAACTCCGGCACCAGCCTCCGATTCCTCACCGCCATGGTCGCCCTGGGCCACGGCGTCTATACCCTTGACGGCACCCCCCGAATGCGGCAAAGGCCCGTCTCCGACCTCCTGACCGCCCTCAACCGCCTCGGAGCCGACGCCCGGAGCGACCTCGGAACCGGCTGCCCACCCGTCACCGTCCGCGCCGACGGACTCGACGGCGGCTACGCCGACGTCCAGGGCGGCACCTCCAGCCAGTTCCTCAGCGGACTGCTCATGGCCCTGCCCTACGCCAAGGGACCGACCCGCATCGAGGTCCAGGGCACGCTCGTCTCCCAGCCCTATGTCGCCATGACCCTCGCCGTCATGGAGGCGTTCGGTGTCCAGATCGCCAACCACAAATATCGTCGCTTCAACATCGAACCCGCCCGATACCGCGGCCGAACCTACGCCATCGAGCCCGACGCCTCCGCCGCCAGCTACTTCTTCGCCGCGGCCGCCGTCACCGGCGGCTCCGTCACCGTCGAAGGGCTCGGCACCCGCAGCGTCCAGGGCGACATGGGCTTCGTCGATGTCCTCGAACACATGGGCTGCCGCGTCGAGCGGTCCAATCACTCGACCACCGTCACCGGCGGTCCGCTCCGCGGCGTCGATGTCGACATGAACGCCATCAGCGACACGGTGATGACCCTCGCCGCCGTCGCCACCTTCGCCGAGGGCATGACCCGCATCCGCAACATCGGCCACATCCGGCACAAGGAAACCGACCGAATCTCCGCCCTCGCCACCGAACTCCGAAAAATCGGCGCCAACGTCGAGGAACAACCCGACGGCCTCATCCTCTTCCCCCCCGCCCGCATCCAACCCGCCCGCATCGCCACCTACGACGACCACCGCATGGCCATGTCGTTCGCCCTCCTCGGCCTCAAGGCCGAAGGCATCACCATCGAAGACCCCTCCTGCGTCGCCAAAACCTACCCCAACTTCTGGGACGACCTCGAAACGCTCCGCGCGGGTGCCTCGGGCTCTGCCTACGCTCCGGATTCAGACGCTGCGCCAGAATAACCTGATCGATCTCACGTAGCAACGCATGATTGGTTGACTGGGGTCTCCGCACGAGACCCCAGCCACCCAGGTCACACGAATTGGTCAACGGATTCATGCGCGAGTTCTTGGTTTACCATCGCCGGCGAGGGAACAGAAGGGGACCCCGAAAACACCGAGACGAACTCACCGGATAGCAATAGTGTGGGCATGGGTAACAGTAGCAACCCGGATTCATCACTTGTGGTTGGGGCGCCGGAACCACCACATCGAGTACCAGCATATGAGCAGGATCAATCACAACTTGTCTCAGTTCCTGCATCAGCTGAGTAATCACGATTCCTTTGGGAGGGTTGGCGCGAAAAAACTGAACGTTCAAAACCCGGGGGCGTCCGTCAGTGCGGTTCGGCACAGTGAACGCGTAGGACGGTCCCGCAACCGTCACGGCTCCATCCCCCTTGATCCTTGACGCCGGGAACGGCGCCCCGGTACTGTCCAGCGGAATGACCGCACCGTTGTCAACGGTGTCGAACAACTTGATGTCAATATCCTCGCCAGCAATGGGAGTCGTTCCATTCTGGGGGAGATTGTACATCGTGCCACGAATTCCACCGGCCCACGCGAGCGAACCCGGCAGAATCGTGAGGAAGGCCGAGAAGAGCAGGCGACCCAAGGCGCGTCTCATGGCGTTGTCTCCCGAAAAAACGGGCATCGAGACAAAGGACCTCGACCAATCGATCTGGGGCGTTGAGGTCGACTCGCGCCAGATACGTCAGGGGGAAGCTGGGCGATTCTCGAAGTGAGGGACCAACCGAAACCGGAACAGGTCCGCGGACGGCTGTGCGTCTTG
Organism: uncultured Isosphaeraceae bacterium; assembly: GCA_964599655.1. Lineage (GTDB taxonomy): Bacteria > Planctomycetota > Planctomycetia > Isosphaerales > Isosphaeraceae > CAZRGV01. Next base: position 6,808 of record CAZRGV010000215.1, read on the forward strand.
ATTGGGATTCCCCGCAAAGGTCAGAATCACCACGCGTTCGTCGCGGGCCGCGTCGATGATTTCCAACTCGGCGTGATCGGTCGTCGATACGCCTTCCTCCTGGAACCAAATCTGGCGATAGGTCGGCCGGTACTCGCCCGGTTCGTCCTTGACAAGAAACGCGACGCGCTCGCCGAACGCATAATCGGCGTTGCACCTCAAGGTCACGACGAAAGGCTTGTACGAGGCCGGAAAGGGAGACTTCGACTCGATCCAGAGGAGTTGCTGGCGTCGGCCACCCGAGGCGCTTCGGCTTAACCACTCGATCCACTTATCCATGAGACCTTGACGCCCGCCGGAAACCTTGGGCCGGTCCGCGATCGCCCACGCATCGCACCAGATCGTTCCTCGATCGTAGGGAATCCGAGGAGTTTGGTTGGGTAGCAATTCGAGTGTGCCCAAGACAAAGAGGATCACACTCAGAATAAGTGTCCAGAGCTGGACCCATCGGCCATAACGGATCGTGGGCGCGTCATACGCCCGAAGGGGACGCTGACCGTCCGGCACCGTCTTTGTCGCCCGGAGCATGGCCCGGATCCAGCAGATCGTCAACACCACGGCGATCGCATAGATCGAAAGGACAATCTTGTCGCGGCCTTCCCCTCTGGCGACCGCCGTCAACGCCGCGCCTTGTGCCAGTGCAAAGGTCGCGAGGGCATTGAACGGACTGTAACCATCCTTTTCCGTGTTAAAATCGGCCGAATCATCAATGTCATACCCGAACAGCGACCGAAACGGTGACGACGGATGCTTCCGAAAGGGTTCGACGAATTCGTGCCAGGCGGACCCGATTCCCCCAACCGGATACGATGTGTCGGTCTCGCGACCATGGCCATTCATTGACGGCACTCCGAGGGCGTCCTCTCCACGCCTTGCGCGCTCGTTCCTCCGAAACCGAGGTCGCTCCGGTCCGCTTGTGGCTCGTGGAACGACTCCGTTGATGGGGTCGGCAAAGAGAACATGTCTTAAATGCGAACCAGACGAACGACGATTTGCCCCCATTCTTGCTTCGATCAGCCACGTTATGGTTTTATACGACGTGCTTTCAGGACTATTCCAGCCTTTTCTTGTAAAACGAAAACTTTTTGACGTCGGGTGGCACTGGTGGCTTGCCCACCCGTGTCGTCGTCGACCACACAGAGCACTGGTGGACAAGCCACCAGTGCCACCCACTCAGAGCCCT
>CAZRGV010000216.1:0-3032 GCA_964599655.1 uncultured Isosphaeraceae bacterium
AAGACCGATACTGGCTGATGAAGAGTGAGCCCGACGTTTTTTCGTTCGATGACCTCATGAAGGCCCCCAAGCGCCGCACGTCGTGGGAAGGCGTCCGGACCGTGATCAGCCGAGAGCCGGAAGACCGCTGACCGCCCGAGAACTCACGATGCTTCGGACTAAAGCATCCGGTGAGCAAAGGCCACCTCCAAAAGGCTTTGGGGGTCGGTCCGGCTCGTCTGGATGCCGGACCCCGACCCTCACGGAGGTGGCCGTGTTCGTTTTCCGCCCGCCCGGCCGATTGGCCTTCACGCTCATCGAACTGCTCGTCGTCATCGCCATCATCGGCGTCCTGATCGCCCTGTTGCTGCCGGCCGTGCAGATGGCCCGCGAAGCCGCCCGACGCGCCCAGTGCATCAACAACCTCCGCCAAATCGGCATCGGCCTGCACAACTATCACGACGCCAGCAACACCTTCCCCGCCGGCGGCTGGATCCCCCTCTTCGGCCAGCCGCAAACCCAAAATATGAACATTGGATGGTCGGCCGTCATCCTGCCCGGCCTCGACCAGCGCCCGCTCTTCGACAGCCTCAACCTCAGCGTCCCCTACGCCCACGCCGTCAACCGCACCGCCACCTCGACCGTGCTGAGCGTCTACCTCTGTCCCTCCGAGCCCCGAAAATCCTTCTGGAACCGGGCGCCGGGCGATCAGTTCGACCACGCCGACGCCGACTACGGCGGCATGTACGGCGAGCGCGGCCTGAGCAGTCCCACCGTCACGAACAATCCCCCCAGAGGTGCGTTCATCTTCAACCAGCCGATCCCCATCGCCGGCATCACCGACGGCACCTCGCAAACCCTCCAGGTCGGAGAGGCCCCCGAAGCCATCAACGCCCTCTGGGCCAGCGGCCACAACCTCTTCGACCAGGCGTTCCCCATCAACGCCCGTCCACCGTTTGAACACGGCGAGGAGCTCACCAGCCAGCACCCCGGCGGGGTCAACGCCCTCTTCGCCGACGGCTCGGTCCACTTCCTCAAAAACCAGACCAGCCGGCGCGTCACCGCCGCCCTCTGCACCCGCAACGGCGCCGAAGTGCTTTCCAGCGACGCTTTCTAATCCAACAGGAGTTCGCCGATGTACGATCGTCTCGCGTTTCGCATCCACAAATTGAATGTCATTTTCCTTCTCATGATTTTGACATTCAGCTCCCCACGCGCTCAGGCCGACTACCTCACCGGGACCTTCGAGGACCAGTACCCAGGCGCCAACACCTACAAGGCCGACTTCTCCGGCACCAACGGCTTCAACACCGGCGGCTTCTTCCTCAACAACAACTACAACGCCACCTACAACGCCTGGTCGGGCTTCGCCGTTTCCAGCAAGATCGACAACACCTTCGGCGGCAACGACTACGACCATCTCTACGGCGCCTACACCCCCAGCGGCACCGGCGCCGGCGGCTCCGCCACCTACGGCGTCGCCACCAACTTCAGCCAGGGCGATGCCTATATCAATTTACCATCGAATTCGAATCCGTTCTCGATTGACATCACCAACACCACCTACACCGCCCAGTCGATCACCCAGGGCGATGCCTTCGCCCGCGCCTTCCGGCAAGGCGACTACTTCAAGCTCGACATCCTCGGCTTCTCCGACCTCAACGGCAAGGGCACCCTGCTCGGCGACATCACCGTCTACCTGGCCGACTACCGCGGCTCCTCGCTCCTGCTCATCCACGACTGGACGACCATCGACCTCACCAGCCTCGCGGGGGCCCGCAGCCTCGCCTTCAACATGACCTCGACCGACAACGGCCCGTTCGGCATGAACACGCCGGCCACCTTCGCCATCGACAACATCGTCGCGGTCCGCTCGATTCCCGAGCCGGCCAGCCTGATTCTCCTGCTGGGCGGCCTCTCCGCCGTCGCGGTTCGCCACCATCGGAGGCGCCGCGAGACTCCAGCCGCCTGATCGGTTGAACCGAATCCACGGACATGCGCGACCGCAAGGCAACGCATGTCCGTGGCCAGCCGCGTCACGATTCCCTCTTCCGTTTCCGCTCGCGGCGAAGGGATCGCCCCTGGTTCCACGAGGCGTCGAGCGCCCGCCAGCCCTCGGACCAACACGGCCTCTCGGCGATCCGTTCCCGTCATCGGCTCATCACGAGTCGACCTTCTCATCCGTCGCCGCGACCATTTGTTCCAGACGCTGCCGGATCTCCTCAGGCGCCAGGTTTTCCTTGTGCGTCGCGATCGTCCAGAGATGGCCGAACGGGTCGACGAAGTTCCCCGAACGATCGCCGTAGAAGTGATCCTGGATCGGATCGACCATCACCGCGCCGGCGGAGATCGCCTTTCGGGCGACGGTATCCACGTCCTCGACGTAAAGCAGCAGGCACACCGGAGAGCCGCCGAGCGACCGGGGACTTCTCGCCCCTCGCTCCGGAAACTCGTCGGCCAGCAGGATGCGCGAGTCGCCAATCCGAAGCTCCGAGTGCGCGATCTTCCCGCCCGGCTCGTCCAGGAGCAGCAGCACCTCGGCGTTGAACACCTCCTTGTAAAACTCGATGGCGCAGGCCGCATCTCGCACGACCAAGTACGGAGTGAGCTGATGGTATCCTTCGGGAACCGTTCGAGCCGCCATTCCGCCACCCCCTGGATCGCGACGCCCCGAGACCGCGGAAAACCCTTGATCCACAACTACGAATCCTAACAGATTCATTGAATTTGCGGCATAAGGCCGCGGTGGGATCGCTTTCGTTCCTCTCCAAAAGAGTCTATCAAGCGCCCCTTTCATCAATCAAGAATCTCTGTTTCTACAGACCAATCTCTGCATTCACACAAGATCGCACCCCTCCTTGCCTCGGGGCTCCCCCAAATGCGTCCGCGCGACTCGCTCGAGTCTGGTCGGGTCCGCCGCGCGGACCGCTCTGGCCCGATCGTGGAGGCTGGTCCGCACGGCGGAACCGACCAGACTCCTGAGGACGTTGGCCGACGTCCATACGCCCCTGCGGCGGGTGCCTGGGGTCCTGTCGACCCCAGGCTGGTCGGGT
>CAZRGV010000216.1:3069-8003 GCA_964599655.1 uncultured Isosphaeraceae bacterium
GGACCGATCGGGCTGGTCCCCAACCCCGACCACGGCCACGTGCCGTTCTCACGTCATCGAACCCGACGCAAGTCCGCGATCGCCCAACGGCCGATCACCTCGCCCCGGAGGTCATCGATCACAAGGAGCTCGTCGCCTCGAACCTCCCATGAAACGAACACGCGCGGGCCCTCGCCGTTCCGTGGCTTGACGATCGCGACGAGACTGGCCCTCCGGCCGTCTCGAAGATCGATCTCGGTCGAACCTGGCCCCGAGCGATCGTCGGCGCGCCAGACGCCGACCATCGCGAGTTCCCGCTCGGTGTCCCGCATCGCCCGCCGAAGCTCCTGGCCCAGGGGCCGCTCGGGATGCGCCGCCGCGTCATGAAAGCCCCGCGCCAGTCGGGAATACCGGTTCACGCGATCCGCTTCCCGCGCCGGTTGGTCCTTGAACAGTTCGAGGGTATAACGCAACGCGAGATCCTGAAAGAGTCCGCGGCGCCGTCTCGATTCCTCGCGCCGCCAGACCTCCGCCACGATCCCCAGCACCACGGCCAGATACGCCACGAAGAGGAGACTTGCCCGAAGCTTCCAGCGGAACATCCCCCCAAGCCTCCCTCCCTCGGTCGCCGCCCCTGAACTCGCACCGATTCAGCATACCAATTCTCGTCGAAATCGTCATCCGGCCCGGCACGTTTCCTCTCGGTTCGACGCGAACCTTCGCGATTCACACGGCGACGATCTCCTTCGATCCTCTCGCCTCGAATCCAGAGGCAAGGCGAACCCCTGACATACGGGCCGATGGAAATCGTTGAGGTCTGCATGACCTTGGATTCGGGAAATCCCGAATCGCAATACGTGCCTGAGCATTCTTCTTGAATTGCGACAAAGGACGGTGTTAAATCAAAAGGGGCCGGCGTGGCGTTAATGTCGATCTCGCTCGAACGTCGGTCTGCCGAGCCGTCAACAACTCTCAGGGGGCGCCTCGCCCCCGCTATCGGCTCGGAACAGTGTCCTCTCAAGCACGCACCCGAGCAGACAAGTCATCCGATCGTCCTGGTCTCGGGTTTTTCGGCGTGTGGGTCCGCACGTTCTCAATTCCCTGGGGGACCGAGTCGATGAGGTCACGACATCGCAAGCGGCAACGAAGAGGCGGTTTCACCCTGATTGAGCTCCTGGTGGTCATTGCAATCATTGGCGTCCTGATCGCCCTGTTGCTCCCGGCGGTGCAGTCGGCGCGGGAGGCGGCTCGACGCGCCCAGTGCACCAACAACCTGAAACAGATCGGCATTGGCCTGCACAACTACCATGACCAGATGGGGACCTTCCCGACCGGATCGGTCACCCTCGGCGGCAACCCCTGGGCGACCCAGTCCAGCTACCTGAGCTGGCGCGCCATGATCCTGCCGCAAATGGAAGGCGGCACGGTGTACAACTCCGTGAACGTCTATATCAACACCTGGGCCGCCGGACCCGACCAGGGGGCGATGTTCACGGCCTGGCGAACCGTGCTGAGTACCTGGCTCTGCCCCTCCGACCCCAAGAACGAGGGCGGCTTGCGCCCCTGGGGCGGTCCCGAAGGTCAGTGGCCCGCCGGAAATCCCCCTCTGAACCCGGCCACCCGCCAGCCCGACACCCTCGTGCCGGTCTCCGACTACGCCGGCAGCTTCGGCGATAACTACGCCGGAGGCCCCCTCAACGGCGGCCTCCCCTGGGAGAAGCCATACCCCGTCCCCGCCGGCTACATCGGCCCTCGCATCGGCTGGGATGGCTTCTGGGGCACCAACAATAACGGCGGCCAGCTCCGCGGAATCTTCGAGTACCGTTGCCTCCAGCCCCCGGTCAACATCGCCGGCATCACCGACGGCACCAGCAACACGATCATGGCCGGCGAGGTCCTCCCCTACCGTGCCGCCGACAGCAACTTCTGGCACGGCAACGGCGCCACGGCCGGCACCACCGTCCCGTTGAACTGGAACTCCAACTCCTACCCGGCCAGCGCCGCCAACTGCTACAACCAGTGGCAGAACAGCACCGCGCCACTCGGCTGCCGCTACAGCGCCGCGGCCAAGGGCTTCCAGAGCGCCCACCCCGGCGGTGCCAACTTCCTCATGGGCGATGGCTCGGTGAAGTTCCTCAAACAATCCATCAGCCTGACCACCTACTGCGCCCTCGGCAGCCGAAACGGCAACGAGGTCATCAGCGCCGGCGACTACTAAGCAACCATTCGCTCCCGTCCCGTCGCTCGCCCCGATCTCCAACGCCCCGGCCCTCACGGCCGGGGCGCCCGTCACCGTCCGAATCCGTGGAGGAGTCTCTGCCCGTGAAACGCACCATCCTGAGCCGCGCCCAAGGCGGCCTCGCAATCCTCGTCGCCACCGCCGTGGTCATCGTGGCCGGCTGCGGCGACGACACCGGCTTGCCCAAACGCTACCCCGTCACCGGAACCGTCACCTACAAGGGCGAACCGCTCGAGTCCGGCACCATCGTCTTCGAACCGGCCGATATCGCCAAGGGACACTTCGCGAACGGGACCATCGAGAAGGGAAGTTACCGCCTCACAACCTCCGGCGAAGGTGGCGATGGCGCCATCCCCGGCGACTATAAAGTCATCATCATCAGCAAGGTTGTGGACATGACCGCCGTCCAGGCCAACCAGCAAGGTGGCTCCGGCCGCCAGGACGACATCCTCAAGGCCGAGCGCAAGGCCCAAAGCAAAATCCCCAAAAAGTACGAACAAAGCAGCACCTCCGGCCTGACCGCCAAGGTCGAGGCCAAGTCCAACACCTTCGACTTCAATCTGACCGACTGATCCCTCCATCACGCGCCCTGCGAACGAACATCCCTCCGATCGACCGCGAGCGACTCGCCGCCTCGCGGTCGATCGATCGGACGCTCCGGAACCGCCACCCCGCCGCGACGATCCCAGCGAGAACTGGGGTGGGTCGTGGCGACCCCAGCCCAGGGAACGAGATCCCCCCCCCAAACAAATCAAACAATCTCTCATAGTTTCAGAATCTTACGCTAACTTACTCGAATGACGGTGACGGTTCAATTGAGTCCGCCGGCTCGGGAGCGATCCTCTTCAGGGCCTCGATCTCCTTGAGGTATCGATCGGCACGTGCGATGTCGGCCGCCGTGATGTCATGGCCGAAGTGCTTCCGCACGACTTGTTTGAGATGCGCCTGGGTCGTCTCGAGATAACGCGCCTTCGTCGCGTGCAGCGGCCGGAGGCGGAACTTCCAGTACGCAGACTCCGCCCGCTCGAGCAGCCACCCAACGAGCTTCGTCCAGTTGATGTCGCTTGGCGCGACGCCGTCGGCGAATCGATCGATCTTCGTGATATCGTTGAGCCCCTTGGCAAACGTGGACATCACCGTAACCCCGTCCAGTTCGTCCGTCGTGAACAGAGCGTTGATGGACTTGCGGATCTTCGCCAATTCCTTGAGCTTTTGCCTGGGGGTTCGATCCTCGGACCGAAGGCAATCCTCGGCCTCGGCGAAGTGGCGACGGACCGTCGCGTAATCCTTTCTGGTCTTGAGAAGGGATTCCCCGAGATGCTCGAGCGTCCGGGCGTGGGCCAGGACCTCCAGCGCGATGGGCGGGATCCGCAGAACATCGCGCTCGGTCTTCCGACGGATCTCGATCAGGGCTTCGCGGAAGTCGGCGTATTTGCTCGCCAGCGCGTCCTCGAAGCGACGAAACGCCCGAGCCTCGGCCTGGATGTCGTCCAACTTGAGGTAGAGCGGCAGCAAACTCGCCGAGGCAACGAGGGGAATCTCCGTCATCTCCTCGAGCCCGACGTCCATCTGGGATGCGATCACCGTGCTCATGACCTTGATGATCGCCTCATTGTCCGAGACCGGGATCGCGCTGGGCAGCATCTCTCGGAGTCGCGTCGCTCGGGGCTGACGGATGATCTTCGACGCCGTACTCAGCGGATCGGATGTGACAAGCTCGGTGGGCTTCAGTGCGCCCGCGCCCAGAAGGGCGGGCAGCACGGGATTGGACTCCGGCGCGGGCATCGCGCCGACCGTGATCAGCGTCCCGTGCAAGACGGCCGCGTCCAGCCCGACGCAAAAGTCCAGGAACTCGATGATATCGAAGTCGCGACGGAGCGACTCGAAGTCGGGGAAGCAATGCGCGGCGTTCACCAAGGCATCGCCGGTACTCGCTTCGATCTGGAGTTCGGGCATCAGGCCCTCCTACAGCTTGATCGACGGGTGGCCTGGGCAAAGTCCTCATCCATACCCCGAAACGTCCCCCCTGGCTCGCGGCCAGAGGCGGACACCAGAATTATGCTCATGTCCCACGAGCATTACAAGCGTCGAACCGACAACCTGCCGGGACACGCCGGGTCCCACGGCTGACTGGTCCACCAGCGCTCGTCCGTCGTCGGGTGGCACGGGTGGCTGGTCCACCAGTGCTTGTCCGTCGCCATCGGGTGGCACTGGTGGCTGGTCCACCAGGGCTTGTCCGTCATCGGGTGCCATGGGTGGCTGGTCCACCAGTGCCACCCAACCTTCGTGATCCTTTTGCCCGGAGCACTGGTGGACAAGCCACCAGTGCCACCCAACCGAAGTGCTTCCGCACGACTTGTTTGAGATGCGCTTGGGTCGTCTCGAGATCGCGCGCCTTCGTCGCGTGCTGCGTCGGGTGCCACGGGTGGCTGGTCCACCAGGGCTCGTCCGTCGCCATCGGGTGCCATGGGTGGCTGGTCCACCAGTGCCACCCAACCTTCGTGATCCTTTTGCCCGGAGCACTGGTGGACAAGCCACCAGTGCCACCCAACCGAAGTGCTTCCGCACGACTTGTTTGAGATGCGCTTGGGTCGTCTCGAGATCGCGCGCCTTCGTCGCGTGCTGCGTCGGGTGCCACGGGTGGCTGGTCCACCAGGGCTCGTCCGTCGCCATCGGGTGGCACTGGTGGCTGGTCCACCAGGGCTTGTCCGTCATC
>CAZRGV010000217.1:0-8002 GCA_964599655.1 uncultured Isosphaeraceae bacterium
GTTGGCGAAGCGCCGCAGGCCTTGAGCGCGCCAAGGCCAGAGGAGGTTCGGAGAGTTGCCGGCCGCGCCGAGCCGGCATGGATCGAATGGCGCGGTTTCGCGTGTTCCGTCGTGATGCGTCCCGGTTTTTTTGTCCGCGAGAAAGGACGAGCCGCCATGCCCGAGAATCCGAACACTGCTTCAGCCGGCGCCTCGGGAGAGATTCCCAAGGAGACCCCGGAGATCGAGCTGGCCGAGCTGGCCATTGAGATCAAGGAACTGCGCGACGCGGTCCAGAGCCTGACGCTGGAGCTGGAGCACGTCCGGCACCGGTTGGACGACCTGGAACACAAGTCGGCGAGCCCGGAGTAGGCGGCGCCCTCCTCGAAGGGTTGCTCGAGACGGCTCGAATCGAAACGCCGGGGGCGCCGGCCTTCGCGAGGCGGGCGTTTCCGGCGTTGGTTTGTTGGTGTTGGTTCCCGACCGAGGGTCAGGGCCGCATCGCGGGCAGGAGCCCGACGAACGCGGCCCCCTCATCGCCCGAGGGCAGGGTTTCACTCGCCGCCGGCGTTGGGGCCTCGCTTCTTGAGCAGGTTGGGAATGATGGTTTCGAGATGGCCTCGGGCCTCGACCGAGTAGAGCTTGCCGTCGGGGTCGACGACGAACATGCTGGGGATGGCGTTGATGCCCCACGACTTGGAGAATTCGCTATCCCAGCCGTTGCCCTGGTAGTACTGGGGCCACTCGATTCCATTCTTGGCGACGTAGGTCTTGAGCTTTTCGAGTCCGCCTTGCTCCTTGGGGACGTCGAGGCTGACGCCGATGAACTCGACGCCCTGGTTGCGATACTTGGCGTAGAGCTTCTTCATGTGGGGCATCTCGGCGATGCAAGGGCCGCACCAGGTGGCCCAGAAGTCGATGACGACGACCTTGCCCTTGAGGTCGGCCATGGAGATGGTCGAGCCCTTGATGGCGTCATTGAATTCGAGCTCGAAGGGCTGGCCGATGGCCTCACGCTGGCGACGAGCCCCCCGGATCATGCCGGCGTAGGGGGTCTCCGGATAGTCGTCGAGGATGCGGTCCTCGATCTTGGCCTTGGCCTCGTCGCCCTGGACCGAGCGGCCCAGCATGTAGAGGAGCTGCGCGCCTCTGGGATCTTTGGGTGCGAGCTTGGTGAAGGCGGAAACGGCGTCGAGAGACGTCTCGGTGTCGCCGCCGCGCTGGAAGGCGAGGAGGCGGGCCTTCATGAAGGCGGCCTCGGTTTTGGTCGCATCGTTCGGGGGGTGGGCCAGGACGTCGTCGATTTCCTTTCGCAAGGCGTCGCCGGCGGGGCCGAAGGACGGCATGCTCGACCATCGCTCGGCCATCAGCTTGGGAACGCGCGGGTGGTCAGGCGCGGCCTTGTAGAGCTCGAGGATCAGGGCCGCCCGCTTTTCGCTGACCTCCTGGCGCCGGGTGAGGAAGTCTCGGACGGCATCCTGATCGCGACTCTTGCTCGCGTCGAACGTGGGCATCTGGACGGCGTCGAGTTCCTTGAGGATCTCGTCGGCCGACCGGTCGGCCGCGAGGACCGCGGTCGCGGTGACGAGACACCCGCCGAGCACCATCGCGATCCATGAATGTTTACGGATGCGTTGCATGGCGAGGATTCTCCAGTCGGGCGGTCGCATTGGGAACGGCCCGGAATCGAGGCGCGCCGGACCGCAACGGCCCCGTGCCGGAGACGCTCGGCGCGTAGGGGGGTCGCCCTCACGATACGTCGCGGCAGCGTGGGTCGTCAACTCTCCGAACGTCGCGATTCAGGAGGAATCTGGTCGAGGCTGGAACGGGGACGGGCTCCCTGGGAGCGAGCCCCCGTTCCGGCCTTCGATCCCCGTCCCGCGCGTCCCTGTCAGAAGGAGGGGCGGCGGGTCTTCGGGGCGAGGGTGATGAGCCGCTCGTCGCGGACCAGTCGGTGGCAGGCGACGCAGTTGTTCGTCAACTTGAAGAAGGCGAGGGTCGCGCCGTCGAGGTTGCGGTCCTTGGCCTTCTGGGCGAGCTCATCGGCGATGGCCTGGAACTCGTTGCTCAGCCGCAGGTAGTTGATGTTGGGCGAGACGCGCCACTGGGCGTCTTCGCTGAGCTCCTTGAGCGACCTGGCGTTCTTGGCGATCAGGGCGTAGTCCTCCAGCGCGATGCCTTCAAGGAGACTCTGCGAATACGAGAGCTTCTGTCGCATGAACTGCCGGAGAGCTTTCTGCTGCGCCCCTTGCCCGCTGGCGGCGAAGAGTCCGATTCCGAGCACGGACAGGGCCAGCCCGGCCCGAGAGAGCCTCGTCCATTTCCATCCTTTCACGGCGTTCTCCTCTTCTCGATGTTGGCGATTGCCGGGAGTCGAAACAGGATTGGAACGGATCGTCCGTGAACATCCCGTGGTCCGCAACGCCACGAGCCGCTCCCAGCGACCGTATCCCGTCGGCCCGTGGTTCGCAACGGCCTTTCGGCGCGGAGGGAACGGATCGGCCGCCTTGGGTCAGGGCGCGGGACGAACGGTCGGGTCAGTCCCCATTGCCGGATTCGGCGTGCTCGAACCGCTTGACGAGTGTGACCTCGTTGCCGATCTCGTTGTAGCGGAACTCGTCGACGAGTCCCTTGGCGAGCATGATGCCGAATCCCCCCTCGCGAATGCCCAGCTCGCTACGGACGTCGAGATGGCCGATCGGGTCTTCTTCCTGGGCGGCGTGGGGGAGGTGCTTGGGGTTGAAGCCGGGCCCCTGGTCCTTGATGACGAGGGTGACGGCCTGAGGGTCGATGCGGTAGGTGATATGCAGCGGCAGGTCGGCGTTTTTCTTGTGGCCCCACTCGATGGCGTTTCCGCCCATTTCCATGACGGCCTGGCGAAGATCCTTGATCTGGCGTTCGGTCAAGGGGGTGTGGGCGAAGAGGTCGGCCAGCAGGTCGTTGACCTGCTGGAGGTAGGTCAACTCGCTTCGGATGTCGAAATGGATCTCGCCGGTGATGCCGTGGTCCTCGTGCTCCTTGCGCCAGGCGAGGGCCTTGTCCATGGCGGAAAAGAGCTGGTCGGGCGTGAACGGCTTGGTGACGTAGCCGTTGGCGCCGACGCGGACGCCCTGAGCATGGTGATTGGGGTCGTTCAAGGCCGTGACCATAAGAACAGGAACAAGATTGGTTTCACGATTCCGTTTGAGCTGTTCGCAGACGGCGAATCCGTCGGTGCCGGGCAGCATCAGGTCGAGCAGGACGAGGTCGGGCTTGTAGCGGCGGACGGCATCGACGACGCCCGAGCCTTCATAGAGTTGAATCGGCTTGAGGCCGCGCGCCTGAACCAGGGTGGCGAGGATTTCATTGGTGTCGCGCTCGTCGTCGACGATTAGCACGTTGCGCGGCATGGGAATGGGCCCTGAGTTCGGGGCGAGAATGGCCTTGTTGGCATTGTGACGCGCCGGGGCTCGTCAAGCAAGGCGCCGGTCGCGCGTTGTGATCAGGAGACAGGGCCGGGCGAGGTCGGCGCGGGGGCCGAGCCGGCGGGTCTGGCCCCTTGCATGGAGGGGCCCAGACACGGCACAATGGCATAGGATCAGCGAGTCAAGGGGGCGGGCCGGGCCGAGCGGCGGCCGGCCCGCCATTCCGTCCTTCGGCCCGATCCGATGCCGATCCGAGCGGGAGCCATCGGACCCGGCCGAGCGTTCCATCCCTCGAACAGCGTGGGCCCCGGCATGGATCCTTCGAAGAAGGTCAGCGGTGGTGGCGGCTGGGACATCCCGTCGATCATCGAGAACTTCGGCATCCTCATCTATCTGGCGATTGCCATTCTGGGGATCTGGGGTGTGTACAACGCGATCGTGCTCTATCGGACCCTCGCCAAGAAAGGCTTGCCGGACAGCGAGGCCGATGGGCTGATCGAGCAGGTTCGCCAGTTGACCCTCGAGAAGGGGAACCCGAAGGCGGCGATCGAGGCCTGCCTGAACCCAACCCACTGGCACGCGGCGCTCTCGCAGTTGATGGCCGTGGCGTTGAAGAACCGGCAGAAGGGGCTGGCGAAGATCAAGCAGCTTCTCGTGATGGAGTTCCATACCGAAGTGATCAGCAGCATGGAGAACCGCCTGGCGTCGATCGCCACCGCCTCGCGGATGGGTCCGCTGCTGGGGCTGCTCGGGACGGTCATGAGTATGATCGCGGCCTTCGCCCGGATGGGAGCCGGCTCGAAGGCCGACCCCACGGCGCTGGCCAGCGCCATCAGCCTCGGGCTCTGGACCACGGCGGCCGGCCTGTTGATCGCCACCCCGCTGATGACCATGGGCAACGACATTCAGGCCAGGCTCCGAAGGCTTCGAGACCGGACCGAGCGGCAACTGGCCGAGTTCCTCGAAATCTTCGAACAGCTCGACGCCACGTCCCGCGCATCGCGATCGGGCACGGGCTCGTCTCGCGCCGTGATGCCACGCTGAACTGGTTTCCGCCCTCTCGACTCGACCCGGAACCGGACCGAACCCAAACCGACCTTGCCCGTCTCGACCCGAGACCCTTGACCCATGCTCCTGCAACGTCAGCTGAGCGACCTGGCCGACATTACCGAGGATCATCTCGACCTGACCCCCATGGTCGACGTGGTCTTTCAGCTCATGACCTTCTTGCTGCTGACCTACCAGGCGTCGGCCGAGTCGCCGGTCGAGATTCCCAAGGCCCGTTACGGCATCGGGGTCGAGGAGACGGACTCGATCATCCTGACCCTGGAAAAGCCCTCCGCGCCGGGAGGGCCGGCGATCGTCTACGATGGCCCGGCGATTGACCCCGAGCGACGGCTCGCCGACGCCGACGCCATTCGCCAGGCCGTCGAGCGCGGGCTGGTTCAAGGCAAGCGCCGGGTGGTCATCGAGGCCGACGGCGCGGTTCCGCATGGGGAGGTCTTGCGCGTGGCCGGCGCCGCGGCCGAGGTGCAAGGGGTGACGCTCCACGTCGGCGTCGAAGAGCCCGATTAGACGCCCTGAGTGGGCCGTCGCGTCGGCCGTCTGGAACCGAGCCGCGAACGTCCTTGTCTGTCCTGTTCTGTCCCGTCCGTGTGCTGGAGGAGTCTCGCTCGTGCCGTCCTGGGACGTCTTTCATTCCGATCGGCTGGAAGTCGAGCGCGACCTGAACACCTCGACGGTTCGCGAGAAGTGGCTCCGCGGCGAGATTCGCGAGGACGACCTGATCCGCCCCGCCGGTTCCGACGCGCCGTGGACCCGCATGGGCGACCTGCCCGCCAAGGGCCTCAAGAAGCCAGCGCCGGCTCAGGCCGAACCCGAGACGCCCGCCTCGGCGCCCTCGCCCGGTTCCGAGCCCCCCGTCGAGGGGGGGCCGACCGCGTTGAGCGACGAGGGAGACATCGACGAACTCGAGATCGTGGATCTCAACACCGCCGGCGAACCGACCGCGGCCTTCGAGAAACCGCCCGTTCCGTCCAGCCCTCCCGCCGTCGATGAGAGCATCGAGGCGGCTCCGGTTCCGGCCAACGGCGACGACAGCCACGTGGCCCTTCCCGTCGCGGCCGACGAAATCGAGCCGGAGTACGACCCGCTTCAGGAGGACGAAGAGGCGGCCAGTTTCACCCTGGCCCCCGAAGGGGCAAAGAAGGGGGAAGAGATCGACCTGACGGCGATGGTCGACGTGGCCTTTCAGCTCATCCTCTTCTTTCTGGTCACGGCGACGACCATCTACTTCAAGACCCTGGAGATTCCCAAGCCCGACCCCGACAAGCCCGAGATCGCCACCCAGCAGGTGCAGACGCTCCAGGACCTGGAAGACAGCAACATCCTGGTGGAGATCGACGCGAAGGGCCAGATCCACCTCGACCACGAGCCGATCCGCCCCGAGGTGCTCATCACCAAGCTGCGCGCCGCCCGCGACGCCACCGGCCGGACCGCGATGCTGCTCATGGCCGACCTCGCGACCCCGCACCGCAATGCCGTGCTCGCGTATGACGCCGCCAACGAGATCGGCCTTCAGATCAAGATTGGCCGGCCGGCCTCGGGCCCCCCGCCCGGCGGCTGATCGCGGAGGTTCGAAATCTCATCATCGCTGATAAATAGGCAGATATCGGTACTCGACGGCCAGCGCCAGCACGGCCATCGCCGTGCAATAGCCCCGCCCGCCGGTGCGGTCGTTGCCGTCGCCCGAGAGCCAGCTTCCGTCGTTCTGCTGGTGCTCGAGCAGGATCTCCACGAGCCGGGGATAATAGGGCCGGAAGTAGGTGTCGCCCACCTGGAACAGGGCCTGGGGGACGTAATAAACTTCGTAGAAAAAATAATGTGTCGACCAACGAGGGGCGTTTTCCTTCCGGGTCAGGTACTCGGCCCCGGCGATGGCCTCCTCGGTCTGGTGCGCGCCGCAGATCTCCAGTGCCAGCGTGCCGGTGCCGGTCCTGGGGTTGTTGGGGCCGCCGCCGGGCTGGTAGCCGAAGCCGCCTTCCTTGCTGGAACATCGCTTGATATAGGCAATCGCCTGGTCGATCGTCTCGGACGGCACGACGCAGCCGGTGTCCTTGGCCGCGCGGAGGGCCATGACCTGCCAGCCGGTGACGCTCAGGTCGCTATCGCGTGAGTCGGGCTGATAGCGCCAGCCTCCGGCGTTGTTCGGGTCCTTGGGGACCGCCTGCGACCGAACGATCACCTCAACGGCTTTCGACAACGCCGCGCGGGCCTCGGACGCCAGCTCCGAATCCGGAAGCATGCCCACGACCTCGGCCAGCATGAGGGTGCTGATGCCGTGGCAGTACATCGGGCCGTTGATCGTGTTCGTCGCCAGCAGGCCGTTCGACTGCTGGTGGCTGGTGACGTAGCGCACGCCCCGCTCGATGGTCTCGCGATACGGCCCAGACTGGCCCGGCACATGGCCGCAGGCCAGGTAGGCCATCACCGCCAGCGAGGTGATCGAGGTCGCCTCCCGGCCGTCGCCAAGCTGCCAGGCGCCGCTGGCTTGCTGGGTCGCCTTGAGGTACTCGAGTGCCTTGCGCACGGCCCGATCGGCCTTCAGGTCGGCCGCGGTCAGCGCGCGAACGTCCGGCAGATCCTGCCCGCGAACGGGCCTCGCGATTGCCAAAAGCAGTCCGATAGGAATTAGCAAAATATTCGATCGTTTCATAAAAAGAGACTCACTTCCGGTTGATGCGCGAGATGAACTCGACGATGACGCCCCCCTTGGGGTCTTGCACGTAGTGGAACGTGCCCCAGTGGCGGTCGCCTTCCGGCCACTTGCCTTGCGCCAGCTCTTCGAGGCCGAGCTTGCGGTACGATTCGAGTTCGGGCCCGGTGTCGGGAATGCGGTAGGCGATGTGGTGGATCGACTCGCCGTGCTCCTTGAGGTAGTCGCCCCAGGGGCTCGGGTTGTCGCCCACTGGCTCCATCAGCTCGATCATGGGGGTCGTTCCGTGAATGAACGCCTGTTTGAGCGTCACGTCGATCGGCTGGCCGTGGTACATGCGGTCGACCCCCTTGTTCGGCGGCGAGACGCGGATGTCCTTGAAGCCCATCGCCCGCCATTTTTCGACGGCCTTGTCGAGGTCGCGCACGAGAATGCCGACATGAAGCATCTTCGCGTAAGGGTCGGGCGCCGCGGCCGGTTCGTCGCGAGCGACGGCGGCGCTTGACGGCCCAAGGCCCCGGCCGACCAGGATCCCCAGACCGAAAACGACAGCCAGAACAGCGAGTGATCGTCGCGAAGGAGTACGCATGAGAACAGGTCTCCTGTCGGGGAATGTGCATCCGGTTCAGCGTTGGGATTCCGGGGCTCCGGCGGCGATCTCTCGGAAATAGAGCTGGATCAGGCGGGCGTAATCGTCGCGATAGCGGCCCTGGGACATCTGGAGGATCTCGGTCCGAAGGTGGCCGGGCAACTCGCCCCAATGCCGGGTGGAGCCGTCGCGACGCGCGGCCTGGAGCGGCCCGAGGTGAGGCGCGACCGCCGTGCCGGGGCCGCCCTGCGGGTTGGGGTTGGCCGAGGCCGGGTCGCCATTCGCGCCGCCCTGGGCCATCTGGGTGGACGTTCG
>CAZRGV010000218.1:0-7906 GCA_964599655.1 uncultured Isosphaeraceae bacterium
GACGGGGCTGGGGTCGACACGACCCCAGCCACCCCAACCGGGTGGCACGGGTGGCACCCGACGATGGACAAGCCACCCGTGCCACCAGGCCGATCGACGCCTGACGCTGGGCTTCGGAGTGGGGCATGGGATTGACCTCGTCGTATGTGGTGAATTTTCACAGGGATTCGTGAGTTTCGTCGGGGGTGGCACTGGTGGCTTGTCCACCAGTGCTCGCCTACTCATGACCATCGGGAAGCACTGGTGGGCTCGGCCCTTCCGACGGGGCTGGGGTCGACACGACCCCAGCCACCCCAACCGGGTGGCACGGGTGGCACCCGACGATGGACAAGCCACCACCACCCGACCATGGACGAACACTGGTGGGCAAGCCACCAGGGCCACCAGGCCGACGAACCATCCGAGGAGGACAAGCCACCTGGGCCACCCGATGCGGAACGAGCCAGGGGGGCCACGCGCAATGCGAGGATTGGCTCGATTGCGTTTGCCACGCTTGTCAGGACTCGGGCGGATCGGGTATCTTGGTCTCCTTGCGCGTGGTCCGGCAGGGGCCAGGGATCATGGCGCGTTCGAAGACGGCTCCCCGAGGAATCCGCCCTTTTTGAGGTGATTCGAGATGGCGTCCGAAGGCAAAGGCAAGGATAAGGACAAGTCGAAGGATACCGACAAGGAGAAGGCGCCCAAGGTGTCCAAGGACGAGGCCAAGGCCGCCAAGGAGCAGCAGAAAGCGGCCGAGGCGGCGGCGCGTCCTCCGGCGGACCCGAGGCTCAAGGTCGTCAAGAAGCTCACCGGGCGGTTCCTTCCCAAGGGGGAACTCCGCAACCGGCACGCGGCCTTGATGGCTCGATGGAATTCGGGCGAGGATCACGGCGGCGTGACGCTCGAAGAGCTGAAGAGCCTGCACGGCGATTGGAAGGCCAGCCGAGCGAAGGTGTCGAAGGCCAAGGCCTGAGACGGAATCGCCCGCAACGGCGGTTCGACGTGTGGTCTTCGATCGAGTGTCCAACCCTCGGGTTGGCGTCGGAACTCCTTGCGGGCGTTGAAGATCGGTGGGCCGTGCCCACCCGACACCGGCCAGGGTGCGCGACGGCGTACCGAACGGGAGTGGATGGAGCGGTCGACGCGAATCGGCCCCGGTTGGCTCAGTGCTGGACTGGGGTTAGTTCGTCTTGTTTGAGGCCGTGGAAGCCGGAGGGGTGGTCGGCGGGTCCGTGGAAGGCGAGTCCGGACCAGCCCTTGTGGCGGTCGAAGGTGGCTTCCATGTCGTCGAGGTCGTCGAACCAGCCGACGAGGTAGCAGGCGCCGAAGGTGTCTCCGGGCTTGGTGGGGTGGCCGCCGAGCTCCTCGATCATGCAAACGTAACCTCTTTGATGGCACCAGGCCTGGTAGACGTCGTCGGGGTTAAGGGTCATGCCGGCGAGCCAGGGGCCCTCGGAGTCTCCGCCGAGGTCGACCTGGTAGGCGCGGATGAACCGATCGGGCCGGGGGGACTTGCCTCGCTCGTAGAGGAACTTCGCGTCGGGGGGGAAGTCCATGAGGAACTCGGTGGAGGGGAGGATGGTCGGCTCGTTGTAGCTGAGGAAAACGTGTTCGAAGCCCATGCCGTGCTGGTGCTTGATGTGACCGGGCATGTCCACGCGGAAGAACAGGGCGGGGGATTCGGAGACGGTGGTCACGCGGTCGGCGCTAAGGAAGAAGCGTTCGTTTTCGGGGAAGATGAGGGTTTGCTCCCAGACCGAGCCGGCCTTCGCGCGCGGGAGGTAGGCCACGTTCCATTGGAACCACTGCTGGACGGCCACGAAGCCGTCGCCGGTGATGAGCCGAAAGGGCAGGCGGCGGGCCTGGGTGCAGATCTGGGGGCCTTCGACGTAGCGCTTGGGGATGTTGCCGTGGACGAGGTTGCCGAACTCGTACTGGCCTTGGAGAACGGGCCCTCGTGGGGCCGGCTCGAGGAGGAAGTCGACGATGCTGAGGCCGAAACCGAGGTCGCGGGCGCCCGTCTTCTTGTCGAGGAACGAACCGGCGGCCACGCCCGAGACGTAGCCATGAGTGGCGATGCTCGCCTGGATGCGGCGGGTCTCGATGGTGATCTCGTGGGGCGTCGGGGTGGTCTGGAGCATCGGTGGGGTTCCTCGGGGAGCCTGGCGATTCCGAGAAACACGATAACCGGGGCAGGCGTCGTAAGCCAGAGTCGCGACTCGGCTTGATTCCAGGGGTAGCGTTTGCTCGAATGGTGCGCATCCGTGGTTGCCGTCCGCCCGAGGAGCCGCAGCGATGATTGTCGGAGTGCCAAAGGAGATCAAGGCGGACGAGTATCGCGTGGCGATGCTGCCGGTGGGGGCCGAGGAGCTCACCAGCGCCGGGCATGAGGTTCTGGTGGAAGCCGGCGCGGGGACCGGAAGCGGCCTGAGCGACGCCCACTACGAAGCCGCCGGCGCCAAGATCGTGGCCAACGCCGCCGAGATCTGGGACCGGGCCGATCTGGTGGTGAAGGTCAAGGAGCCGCAGCCCTCGGAATGGCCGCGGCTTCGCAATGGTCAAGTTTTATTCACATATTTTCATTTTGCCGCCGATGAGGCGCTGACGCGCGCGGTGCTTCAGAGTGGGATCACGGCGATTGCGTATGAGACGATCCGGGACGGGAACGGCCGGCTGCCGCTCTTGACGCCGATGAGCGAGGTCGCGGGTCGGATGAGCATTCAGGAGGGGGCGAAGTACCTCGAACGGCCGCAGGAGGGGCGAGGGATCTTGCTGGCGGGGGTTCCGGGGGTGGCGCCGGCGGAGGTGGCGATTCTCGGCGGCGGGGTGGTGGGCTCGAACGCCGCGAGGGTGGCGGCGGGATTGGGGGCGAACGTCCGGATTCTGGACATCAACCTGGACCGGCTCCGCTACCTCGACGACATCATGCCGCCGAACGTGACGACGCTGTACTCGGACCGGCACACGATTCTCGAGTCGATCGAGCGGGCCGACCTGGTCATTGGCGCGATCCTGATCACGGGCGCCAGGGCGCCTCGGCTGGTGCGGCGCGACGATTTGAAGCGGATGAAGCCGGGCGCGGTGATCGTCGACGTGGCGATCGACCAGGGGGGTTGCGTCGAGACGAGCAAGCCGACCACCCACCACAAGCCGACGTACGTGGTGAACGACGTGGTTCATTACTGCGTCACGAACATGCCGGGGGCGGTCGGCCGGACGAGCACGTATGCCCTTTGCAACGTCACCTTGCCGTATGTGCTTCAGTTCGCCAATAAAGGGTGGCGCAAGGTGGCGGCCTCGCAACGCGGGGTGGCCGAAGGGGTGAACATCGACCGTGGACAGGTGATCAACCACGCGGTCGCCGAGACGTTTGGATTGCCGTACGCCCCCCTGGAAACCAGGGAATAAGATCGAAGCGCACGGAAGAATCGCCGCTGGAACCTTCTTGACTTGAGTCGCTTCTGAATCGTTTTCGAAGGAACATCCGAACGTCCGGTTCCCGAGGCGGAACCATCCCCAAGGAGTGTCGCGACGATGCACGATGAGCATGAACAGGAACACGAGCACGAACATGGCGCGGAAGAGGCCATGGAGCTCGAATACGAAACGCAGAGCCAGATCTTCCTTCAGATGCGGCAGCAGAACGTCGACCTGTTGAAGATCGCCGCGGAGGTCGCGGGCTTCTCGGGCAGCCACGCCCCGTTGAAGGGGGACGACCTCCGGCAGGCCATGGCGCGGATCTGGGAGATCTACTCCGAGTTCTACGAGTGGGTCGATCCGGAGGAGTCGGACGAGGGCGAGGAGGAGTGAGGTGACGCCGAGCCCCTCGCCATCGCCGATGGACGACGCGTTGGAGACGGTCGGCTGGGTCGGCGACGCGCGAACCGGCGTCGTCCGGCTGATCGACCAGACCCGATTGCCGACCGAGTTCGTCCGGATCGACTGCGGAGCGGTTGCCGAGGTCTGGGAGGCGATCAAGTCGCTCCGGGTTCGAGGGGCTCCGGCCATTGGCGTGGCCGCGGCGTATGGCGCGGTGCTGGGCGCGCGATCGAACGGGCTGGCCGATCCGGAGACGGTGCGACGTTCTCTCGCCGAGGCCAGCGCCCACCTTCGGACGAGCCGGCCGACGGCGGTCAATCTGTTCTGGGCGCTCGATCGGATGGAGCGCGCGGCGGCGTCGGCGACGGATTTCGACGGCCCGGCGCTGCTCGAACGCCTGCTGGAGGAAGCGCGCGCCATCGCCGACGAGGACAAGGCGATGTGCCGCTCGATCGGGCGGTTCGGGGCCGAGCTGGTTCGCGAAGGGCAGGGGATCTTGACCCATTGCAACGCCGGGGGACTGGCCACGGCCGATTACGGCACGGCGCTGGCGGTGCTCTTCTCGGCCCACGAGCAAGGCAAGAACATTCATGTATTTGCCGATGAAACCCGGCCGTTGCTTCAGGGGGCTCGGCTGACGGCCTGGGAGCTTCAGCGGCGTGGCGTGCCCGTGACGCTCATCTGCGACAACATGGCCGCGCAGGTCATGAAGGAGGGCAAGGTCCAGTTGGTGGTCGTCGGCGCCGACCGGATCGCGGCCAACGGCGACACGGCCAACAAGATCGGCACCTACGGCGTGGCCCTGCTGGCGAAGGCCCACGGCATTCCGTTCTACGTCGCCGCGCCGTCGAGCACCTTCGACCTCTCCCTGGCCGATGGCTCCGCGATCCCCATCGAGGAGCGCGACCCGAACGAGATCACGCGGGGTTTCGGCCGCGTGACGGCCCCCGAGGGAATCTCGGTCTACAACCCCGCGTTCGACGTGACGCCCGCCTCGCTCATCGCCGGCATCATCACCGAGCGCGGCCTGATCCAGCCCGTCAACGAATCCAACGTGCGGGCGTTGATCGCCGAGCCGGCTTGAACCGATCGGGACGCGGTTGCCGCGGGCGTTTCCCAGTGCCCCGGTTCCGCCCGGCACGGGCAAACCCCGCGGCACCGGTGCGACCAATGCGGTCCGGCGGCTCCGGGACGCCGTGTCTCTGGAACCGGGTCGGTTCGAGGGTTATGCTGGCTCGCGACCGCGATGGACGAGGAATTCCTCCCTTCTCCCGCCGAAAGGACGCCCGCCATGACACCCTCGACGTTGTCCCGCCGCTCGTTCCTGATTTCCTCGGCGGCCGCGGCCGCCGCCGCTTCCCGCCTCAGCTTCGGAGCGCCTCGGGCGAGGAAGACGATCGCGCTGATTGGCACCGAGGTTCGTCGGCATTCGCATGCGCAACATTTTGTTGATCGGTTTTTGCTGGGCTATAGCTGGGGCGGCGCGTGGCGGGTTCCGGACGTCGAGCTGGTTTCGCTGTACATCGATCAGTTTCCCGAGGGGGACCTTGGCAAGGCGACGGCGAAGCGGCACGGGGTGCCGATCTATCCGACGATCGCCGAGGCGTTGACGCGGGGGACGTCGAAGCTGGCGGTCGACGGCGTGGTCATCATCGGCGAGCACGGGCGTTACCCGCGCAACGAGATCGGGCAGACGCTCTATCCTCGATACAAGTTCTTCAAGCAGGTGATGAAGGTTTTCGAGGACAGCGGGCGGAGCGTACCTGTTTTCAATGACAAGCATCTTTCCACGAACTGGGATGAATGTGTGGAGATGGTTGCGGACTCGAAGCGGCTGGGATTCCCGTTCCTGGCGGGTTCGTCACTGCCAGTGACCTGGCGGCTGCCGGCGGTCGACGTGCCTTACGGCACGAGGCTGACCGAGAGCGTTTGCGTGGGCTATGGCGGTGTCGACAGCTACGACTTCCATGGTCTCGAGACGGCGCAATGCATGTCGGAGCGGCGTCAAGGGGGCGAGGTCGGCATCCAGAGCGTGCGGGCGCTTCGGGGCGAGCCGATGTGGTCGTTCGTCGAGGGCGAGGGACGAGAGACGACTCGCCGGCTGCTCGTGGCGGCGTTGACGCGGAGTCAGAGCCTGCCGGTGGAAGGGGGCTATCTGACCGATCCGATCACGTTCGAGTGGGCCAAGCGGTCGTTCAAGGATGGATTCGCGTATTTCATCGAGCATCGCGACGGGTTCCGCACCACGCTGTTCATGTTGCCCATCATTCAGGACTTCAACTACGCGGGGCTCGACGCCGAGTCGGGCAAGGTCATCTCGTGCCAGATGTACCTGCCGATGCCCGGCCGCGCGGCCTCCACGGCGGAATTCTTTAACCCGTTGATCCATCACATTGAGGGCATGATCGTCACCGGCAAGGCGCCTTATCGCGTGGAGCGGACGCTCTTGACGTCGGGAATGACGCTTTCGGCGGTGCAATCGCTGCATCGTCAGGGTGACGAGGTGAAGACGCCTCAGATGGAGGTGCGCTACGAGTCGCCTCGGGAGTCGTTGTTCTGGCAGGTGTGAGCCAACGGGATCGCCCTTCTCCCGCGTCTTGAGGCGAGTCGAGGGGAAGGGCCGATCCGTGGTCGTCCCGCGATTCCGAGCCGCGTGCGTTGCCGCGGACAACGCTCGACCGCGCCGGCTCGTCGCGCGTGGGGACCGGCTCCGGCGTTGCCGGTCGTTGACATCCTTCCCTTTCCCGGGAGCCGGCAACGCGACTCGCGCGAGCCCGGATGGATGGCCCGCACGGGCGCGTTGAATTCGTCGGCATTCTCGCCGTCGTCGAGGGGTCTGAAAAGATTCGCGGATCATCCTGTCCTTCGCTTGCTTTTTTTGTTACACTTCCTTCGGTTGGTCTGACGACCGAGCGGCTTCGCTGGCTCAATTCGAACCTGTCGTTGCTCCCCTCCCTCGCCTTTCCCGCCTCATGGGTTTCCTCCGGAACCCCTTTCTTCCCGACCCGGAAAGCAGCATGCGGGTCGTCCTGCGTTCGATCGGAGATTCGTGGTGGGTAAGAAACTGTACGTAGGCAACCTGACCTACAACGTCGATGAGTCGAACCTCGAGGCACTCTTTGCCCAGTTCGGCAGTGTCCAGAGCGCGCAGATCATCGTGGATCGGGACACGAACCGCTCGAAGGGGTTCGGCTTTGTGGAAATGAGCACGGACGCCGAGGCGCAGGCCGCGATCGAGGCGCTCGATGGTCGCGACTACGACGGCCGCAACCTGACCGTGAACGAGGCCAAGCCCCGTGAACCTCGTGGTGGCGGCGGCGGCTACAGCGGCGGCCGAGGCGGCGGCTACGGTGGCGGCCGAGGCGGCGGCGGCTATGGTGGCGGTGGCGGTCGTTATTGATCGATCCTCGAGATCGCTCAAGGTCATCGGGAAGGCGGCGCGGGCCCTGGAACCCGTTCGGCCCAATGCGCCTTCCCCTCCCCTTCAACGGGAGCATCCGAGCGTGCTCCCTCTTCCGCTGGACGGACTCCTTGGATGAACACCAGGCATTATCACACACCGGCCACGACTTCGACGCCAAGGGTTCGCTGCCCGGTCTGTCACGAACCGGTCTATTCGAAGGCGGGCATCCATCCCCAGTGCGCGATCCGACTATCCGACCCACCCCGGCCGCCGAAGGTGAAACCGTCGTCGAGCTGAGTCTGGAACTGCCTCGCTGGAGCCTGCTTCGAGGTTCCAAGGTCAAGGCGTCCGGTATCGGACCGCGTCGACGCGCTCGGGTGCCACGGCTGGCTTGTCCACCAGTGGCTTCCTCGACTACTCGAAGCACAGGTGGGCGAGCCACCAGGGCTACCCAACTGCCAGTGTCTTCGAACCAGAGCCCTGGTGGACAAGCCACCAGTGCCACCCGACCGGAACACGGATGGCTTGTCCACTAGGCCCACCCGACCGGAGCACGGGTGGGCCAGCCACCAGGGCTACCCAACTGACAGTGTCTTCGAACCGGAACACTGGTGGACAAGCCACCAGTGGCACCCAACCGGAAGCTCTGGTCTCAAGCCACGAGGGCCATCCTCTGATCGGGTGGCACTGGTGGCTTGCCCACCA
>CAZRGV010000219.1:0-7900 GCA_964599655.1 uncultured Isosphaeraceae bacterium
GGATCGCGGCGGCTACGGTGGTGGCGGCGGCTATGGCGGCGGCTACGGTGGCGGTGGCGACTACGGCGGCGGATATTGAATCGCGGTATCCCGACGCCACGGCCTTGACCTGACGCGAACGATCTCTCGCGCGGCACCGGCGACCAACGACCCCGGTGCCGTGCTCCCTCTCGCGGACCGAGGACTCCCTTCCGGGTTCACGAGGTGAACGGCGCGCGCCTGCCACAGTCAACGCCTCCGCTCGATCGTGGGTGACGTTTCGTCGCGAGATCAAAGGGCGACCCTCCTCAAGGAAGCGGTTTCCGCGTAGAATCACTGCGAGAGCCGTTCGGGGGCCGTCCTCGAGGCTCGACTCTCCTTTTTCTTGGAACCCCAGCGCGGGATCGCCTTCCCGATGTCCGACACCTCAACCGACCCGCTTTCCCGAAAGCAGGCCCTGCTCGAGAAGATCGAGCAGGTGCTCGACCGTCAGGTACGAGCGGGCATCCTGGCCGACGGCGGGCAGGTGGAAGTGGTCGGCATCGACGACGACAACATCGTCCAGGTTCGCATGCTCGGCGCCTGTCAGGGCTGCCCGTCCTCGGTCATCACCCTGACGATGGGCATCGAGTCGGTCCTGAAGGCCGAGATCCCCGAGATCCGCTTCGTCGAGGCTGTGCCCTAAGCGGGCCGGATCGAGTCCGACCCATCCATGACAAACCGTTCGGTTCTCGCGGCCGGACCCGAGCCCCTTGGGCCGCGCCCCCGCGCCGCTTACGTGCACATTCCGTTCTGCGCCCACAAGTGCGGCTACTGCGACTTCGCCTCGGTCGCCGGCGCCGACGCCCTGGCCGATCGCTATCTGGACGCCCTTGAGCGTGAGATGGCCCGGATGGGCGAGCCAGCCGAGGTCGACACGATCTTCGTCGGCGGCGGCACGCCCACCCGCCTCGAACCGTCGCAGATCCAGCGCCTTCTGGCGATGATCGCCCACTGGTATCACCTCGCCCCCGATGGCGAGTGGACCGTCGAGGCCAACCCCGGCACGCTCGATGCCGAGAAAGCCGATGCCCTGGCGGACGGAGGCGTGAACCGGATCAGCCTGGGGGCGCAGTCGTTCCGGGTCGAGCTGCTGCGGGCCCTGGAGCGGAACCATGTTCCCGAGGAAGTCGGCCGGGCCCTCGAACTCGTTCGACCAAGGTTCCCGAGCTGGTCGATCGACCTGATCTTCGGCGTTCCCGGCTCCACCCTGGAGGACTGGACCGCCGACCTGGAGACGGCCTTGAGCCTGGAGCCGTCGCATCTGTCGTGCTATGGCCTCGTCTATGAGAAGGGGACCCCGCTCTGGAAACAGTGGCAATCGGGGCAAATCCGGGAAGTTGACGAGGAAACCGAGCGGGCGATGTTCGCCCACACGATCGACCGGCTGGCCGCCGCAGGTCTGGACCAGTACGAGATTTCCAACTTCGCGCGGCCAGGTCACGAGTCGCGGCACAACCTGGTGTACTGGGCCAACGAGGCGTATTTTGGCGTTGGGCTTGGGGCGGCCCGTTTTGTGGACGGAGTCCGGGCGTTGAACACCCGGGATCTGCTGGCGTATTTGCGACGGATGGAGTCGGGAGAGGACCCGACGGGACCGGTCGAGGTGCTCGAACCCGAGGCCCGGGCGCGGGAAACGGCCGTCTTGATGCTGAGACGGACGAGGAAGGGGCTCGACCGCGTGGACTTTGCCCGGCGAACCGGCTTCGACATCGACCTGCTGGCCGGCCCCGCGCTGGCTCGACACACGGCCTCGGGGCTCCTCGAGGACGATGGGCAGCGGGTCCGGTTCACCCGCGAGGGGCTTTTCCTGGCCGATACCGTGCTCTGCGATCTGGTCTGATTTTCCGGAGCCGACGACGTCTCCGCCCTCGTATCGGAACCTCGGAAATCGGTTCAAGTCGTCGAACCGCCTGACCGATGGCTTTATCAGGTGGTCATCCGACACGGATTGCTGCGCTTGGTCGACGTGACGCCCGCGGCCAAGGAGGGCCGCGGTGAGTCGACCCCACAAGGAACGATGAGGTCTCCTCACGACCAGGCGATGGGTTGGGCGGTTGGCGCTTGAGCGACCCCCTATCCTGGTCGCGTTGATCCCCGTCCAGGGCGGGGGAAGGGAGCGGCCGACGTGGCTTGGTCCGGGCTGGCGATCTTGATCGCTTACGGTTTGGTCGTCACCCTTTGGAAAGTCATCCACGTCCTGCTGTTTTTTTACAAGCCCAAGCGGTACTTCCTCCGAACGCGAGACGCCGACAAGGGCTCCGGCCCGCCTCCGATGGTCAGCCTGTTGCTGGCGGCCAAGGACGAGGAGGCCAACATCGGGGCCTGTGTCCGGTCGGTTCTTGGCTCGGATTACGAGCGGTTCGAACTGATCGTCATCGACGACCGAAGCGCCGACCGGACCTCCGAGGAGGTGGAGGCCGCGGCGGCCGGCGATCCGAGGGTGCGCCTGATTCGCGTGGAACACCTGCCCGACGGCTGGACCGGCAAGATGAACGCGATTCGCCAGGGGCTGGCGCGGGCCCGAGGCGAACTGGTGCTCATCATGGACGCCGACACCCGCCACAGGCCCGAAACCCTGCGATCGGCGGTCGCGCTTCAGCGGGAAAAGCATATCGACCTGCTTTCCCTCTTGCCCCGGTTTGATCATCCGAACTTTCTGAGCAAGCTGGTCCAGCCGCTGGTTGGGGCGGTCATCTTCCTGTGGAAGCCCTTGCCCTGGGTGAACTCTCGGAAGCGGAAGCACGTGGCGATGGGCTGGGGCGGGTTTCTGATGATGAGGCGCGCGGCCCTCGACGAGGTCGGGGGCCTGGAGGCGGTTCGCGACCGGTTCGCGGCCGACATCGCCCTGAGCCAGCGGTTCAAGGCGGCCGGCTATCGGGTCCGGCTGCTGCACGCGCCCGATCTGGTCTCGACCTACATGTACGACTCGGCCCGAGAGATGGTCGCGGGCTGGTCCCGGCTCTTGCGGATCACGGTCGACAACCGTGCGTCGTGGCTGTCGGCGACGCTGGTGGCGATCGCGGTGCTGGGGCTCTCGGCCTATCTGGCGCTGGCGGTCTCGGCGATCGGCCTGATTTCGGGGGGCGGCGGCGCGTTCTGGGTGGCGCTCGCGGCAATGGCCTTGATGCATTTGGCCCTCCAGCTTACCTTGCTCGGGCGTTTCTACCGGATCAGCGGGAGCAACCCGCTGTACGTCCTGGGGCATTTGCCGGCTCTCCTGTTCACGTGTCATGTGCTGGTCCTGGCGCTCTGGCGGAGCCGAAGCGCGCGGTTGACCTGGCGGGGGACGACCTACGCGCTCAACGGCGAGGGTCGAGCGGCGGCTTCGGGTCCGGGTTCCGAATCCTTGCCGACACCGAGCCCGGCCGTGTTGGCTGGGCCCCATCGGGACGGTCGGTCCTTCGCGGGGGAGAGACGGTCTTATGAACCTGATCGTCATCTGCGTCGATAGCTGGCGCGCCGACATCCTGGGCGGGCAGGGGGCCTGCCGTTGGATCCAGGCCCCGGCCCTGGCCGACCTTTCGCGACAGAGCGTCGTCTTCGACCAGGCCTTTGGCGAGGCGATGCCGACCGTCCAGATGCGGCGGTCCTTCTTCACCGGCATGCGAGGCTTCCCCTGGCACCATGACCTCGATGGCCAGGGCCTCTCGCCCGGCTTTCTGGGCTGGCACCGCGTGCCAGGCTCGCAGACCACGCTGGCCGAGCTGCTGCTTTACCGAGGCTACTGCACCGGGTTGATCACCGACTGCTACCACCTCTTCAAGCCCACGCAGAACTTCACCCGAGGCTTCCTGAGCTGGCAGTTCATCCGCGGTCAGCAGGGGGACAACTTCCGCGCCGGTCCTTATGACGGCATTGATATCTCCCGATACGTGCCCGATGGCGAGGAGCACGACTGGGTGACCAACGCCCAGATCGTCAACCACCTGATGAGCACGAGGGACCGCCAGGGCGAGGACGACTACTTCGCGCCCCAGGTCTTCCGGGCGGCGATGGACTGGCTCCAGGCGGCGAGGGACAACAGCCCGTTCTTCCTCTGGGTCGACAGCTTCATGCCGCACGAGCTGTGGGACCCGCCCGCCCACTACGCCGACCGCTACTTTCCCAACGACGGCACGCTCAAGGACTTCATCCATCCCGGCGTCACGGCCCGGATGCCCGAGCTTTCGCCGGCGCTGATCGAGCGGACAAAGGCCCTTTACGCGGGTTGCTGCACGCTGGTCGATACGTGGATCGGCTACCTGCTGGAAACGATCGACGCGCTTGGCCTGGCGGATGACACCATCGTCATGTTCTTGACCGACCACGGCCTGGAGCTGTTCGACCACGGCGCCTTCACCAAGCGAGGGGCCAACAACGACGGGAAGCTGCACCCGTACAACACCCAGATCAACTGGTTCATCCGGCATCCCGACGGCCCTCGAGACCGTCACGTGCCGGCCCTGGTCCAGGCTCACGACCTGCTGCCGACGGTGCTCGACCTGCTCGACCTGCCGGGCTCGGAGCTGCTGGACGGCGAGAGCGCCTGGCCGCTGGCGACGGGCAAGGCCCGCGAGATCCGGCCCCGGATCGTCACCGGCTGGGGCCCCTGGGCGTCGGTCCGCGACCATCGCTGGAACTGCATCCTCAACCCGACCGTCGCCGACGGCCGCCCACGGCTCTTCGACCACGCGGCCGACCCGAGCGAGTCGTTCGACCTGGCGGCCGACTATCCCGAGGTCGTCGCCGACTGCCGGCGGCACGTGGAGGGACTGATCGGCATGCCCTTCCCGGTGCGTTACAAGCACCAGCCCGACGCGGGCGATTACATGAGCATCGGTAGCTTCTTTCGACGTCGGGCGGCGATGGGACGACCGATCAACGCTCGATGGCGCCAGGACCCGTCGCAAACGATTCCCTATCCGAAGGTCCTGTCCAGCGACCCGGCGCCGGAGGACGCCAGCCGACGCTCGGCCTGAGCGAGCCCAAGACGAAGGAGCGGTCCTGAGATGGCGAACGCGGCGTGTCCGCTGTGCGGACGGGGTCCGGACGATGCCCGGACCGTGGTGGAGTCGGGCTTCAATCTGACGGGGGCCGCCGGCAAGGCGTACCGGGTGGTCGAGTGCCAGGGCTGCCGGTTCCGCTACCTCTGGCCCCGGCCCGAGCCGGCCGAGCTGGCCGCGTTCTACGAGGCCGACTACCCGGCCCATGCGCTCAAGGTCGGCGCCGGAGGGTCGGCGAGCCCCGAGCAAGCCTCGATCGACCGGCGGTTCGGCCAGGTGGCGAGCCGTCGGATCGAGCTGGTCCGACAGGCGCTCGGGCGGGCCCCCGACGGACTCCAGGTGCTGGACATCGGCTGCGGCAACGGGGCCTTCCTGCTGGAGCTGACCCGACGGCACGAGATCGAGGGCTGGGGGCTCGACATCGCGGGCCCGGCCCTGAACGCGCTGGGGCGGCTGGCCCCGAGGCTCCGCCTGGTGCGCGGCGACCTCGCGGGGGCGGATCTTCCACACGCAGCCTTTGATATCATCACTCTCTGGCATGTCCTGGAGCACGACGCGGACCCGGTCGGGAGCCTGAAACGCGTGGCCCGATGGCTCAAACCGGGCGGCCTGGTGCTGGCCGAGGTCCCCAACGCGACCGGCCGGATCGCCCGGCTCTGCGGCGCCGACTGGCTGGGCTGGGACCTGCCGAGGCACCTCGTCCACTTCGCCCCCGAGACCCTTCGGGCCTCGGCCGAGCGGGCCGGCCTGGAGCGGGTCGTGGTGCGTCGGGAGTACACCCTGAACCCGGTCACGCTCAGCCCCTTGCTGGCGAGCCTGGCCATCGGTCAACGCCGTCGACGGGGCAAGACCCGGATGAAGCGGGTGGCCTATCACCAATGGGACGGCCTCCGATCGGCAGGGTTGAGGGTGGTCAACGGCCTCGAACGCCTGCTCGGCGGCAACGGACTGCTGCTGGTGGCGCGGGCTCCGTCCAAGATGGCCCCTCCCTCGCGCTTTGCGGCATGATCGTTACAGGCCATAAAGTTTCCCCAAATTGCCATTGGCTTCGTTTCGCCACAGTGGCATGTCCGCTCGGCGACGGTGCGTCTCTGACCTTCCATCCTGCATAACGTCGGGCATGCGATTGCGAGCCGAGATTCTTCATGGATGGAGTCGGGCACGCGATCGCTCATTCGAGAACGTGCGCCTCGCTTTGGCATGCAACTTCTTGCCCGACAATGGTTTGCGGCGATTGCTCCGGTCGTCGCGAGCGATTCTCCGGTCACGCTGGGGCGCAATCGACCCCGGCACGGCCCGGTGGGGCGTGGGTTGGTTGATTGCTGGAATGTGCATTTCGTTCGGACTCGATCGCGGCTCAGGAGCGTCGCCGGGCCCGAGCGCGAGCGAGGCGAGCGCGTCGGGCTTTTCGGTTGGCGGGCGGCTTCTTGTGGATCGAGGTGAACGAGGTGGACGACGAGACCGAGACGGGGACCACGCTGGAAAGGGCGGCGACCCAGGACGGTTCCGACTCGGTGCCGATCCGGTCGTCGAGGTCGTCGAAGGGGTCGTGGAGATCGGCCGGCGCCGGATTGCGGGCGGGCAGCGGTGGTTCGTGGGCCTGGGGGGGGTGGGGCGCGGGGGAGGTCCCTGGGGGCGAGACGTCGGGTTCCGTCGACTGGCCGTTGCGCAACGAGTCGAGGATCGATCGGGCTCGTGACGCGGATCGCTCTCGCGAACGGAATTCGAGGAGTTTCAGGGCCCAGGTGAGGGTTTTCGAAGACGCGGCTTCTTCGCGGCGGAGCGCCCGGGCCTCGGCGGTCCGTTCGAAGCCGTGCCCTCGCGAGGCGAGCTCGCGCTCGTGGCGATCGAGCCGCTGGCTTTTCGCGCGTCGGGCCTGAATCCGTTCGATTTCTCGAAGGGCCAGGGCCTGGAAGCCCTCGGGCGAGTCGGTTCCGCCTGGAGCGCCGGTTCGGATTTCAACGGGGATGCCGAGGAGCTCGAACGCCAAGGCGCGCTGCGATTCGTTCCAGTCGCCTCGAGCCTTCAGGGCCTCGAGCAGGCCGTTCCAGCGCTCGAGGAGCCAGTCGCAGCCGTGCGGCGTGGCGAGCAGCCGTTTCCGAGTTCGCGACGGATTCTTCGAGAGCGACTCACCGAGGGCTTCCGCGTCGGAATCGCGGTCGTCGTCCCAGCAATGCCGGGCCCGGAGCCGCATTCCGGCCCGCTCGATCATCTCGATCTTCACGCAACGGTCGATCCGAAACGAGGCCACCGCCGCCCTCGACGCGACCCAGCGCTCGAGCTCGTCGGCCGGTTGCAAAATCTGGGTCCACAAGGAGATCCGTTGCTCGAGCTCTCGCGTCTCGGGGTCGGCGTCGATGGCCTGGAGCCAGTCGTCGGCCGGCGGAGTCTCGCAACGTGGGATTTCGTTCGATTCTGTTTGATCCAAGGTGCCAATCATGGAGGAATTCCTCGACGACGAGGTGCTGCACACGATCTACCGCCTCGACGCACTCGCGGCGCCACGAAGGCGGTCCTCTCGTCTTTATCATCGAGGAAACGGGCCGGCGGATTCGGGTTTTTTTGGAGACTTGTCGTTGTGCTTGGGCGAGCGACCGATCGATGGTCGGCTGGACCTGGATTTCCAATCGTCGACCAGAGCTTCGAGTGGACGGACGGAGCACGGCTGGACCAGCCACCCGTGGCACCCATGGACCAGGGCTTCGAGTGGACGGACGGAGCACGGGTGGACCAGCCACCCGTGGCACCCAGGGAGCACGGGTGGACACGCTGCTGGTGGCACGCGGGGAGCACTGGTGGACAAGCCACCCGTGGCACCCCGGCGGCTGTTCGGAAGCCGTGATGAGAAGATGGTTTGTGGTTGGGTGGCACTGGTGGCTTGTCCACCCGTGTCTTTG
>CAZRGV010000220.1:0-7873 GCA_964599655.1 uncultured Isosphaeraceae bacterium
TGGGCCCCGCCGCCGTCGCGAAGGGGCCGCTCGCGGAATCGTCCGGGGCCGGCGCCGTCAGGCCGGCTCCGCGCGACCCAGCCGGTCAGATCAGGCGGACGGGCCAGTCGAGCACCACGGCCGAGGATTTCCCCTTTTCCACGTCGAGCCGGGCCGAACCGCCGAAGAGC
The DNA here is from genome assembly GCA_964599655.1 of uncultured Isosphaeraceae bacterium. Classification (GTDB taxonomy): domain Bacteria; phylum Planctomycetota; class Planctomycetia; order Isosphaerales; family Isosphaeraceae; genus CAZRGV01. The sequence goes on from CAZRGV010000220.1 coordinate 171, forward strand.
TCCGACACCTTGGCGACCGTCGCGAGGTCAAGCCCTCGACGCTCCGAAGATGTGCCGAGCAAGCGGTGGAAGCACTCAGACCGCAGCACCGCCGGCTCGATCCAGTCCCGGGGCGGATCCTCGACCACCACCTCGATCAGGCAATGCTCCGGCGCGCCGCTCAACACCACCCGGATCGGGTGCCCGTCGGCCGCGCTCAGGGCATTCCCGATCGCCTGGCGCGCCGCCAGGCGGGCCAGCGCAGGGTCGAGCTGCACTTCCGAGGGCCCCCCTTGATTCTCCAGAACGATCGACGCCTCGGGTGTGAGTTCCAACTGCTCATCGATCACGTCGCGAAGCAGCCGCTCGGGCTGAAACGGACTGACCCGCAGCTCGGACGGGTCGCCCGGCAGGTGGGCGTACTCCACCATCGACGCGAGCATCCGCTCGACCTCTTGAAGGTTCTGCCCCATCAAGGAGAGGTCTTCGGAGAGGTCCAGCCCACCCCGCGTCGAGAGTTGCTTCAGCACATGGATCGTCATGCTGATGACGTTCAGCGGAGTTCGCAGGTCGTGCACCAGGATCTCGAGAAATCGCGTGTTGAGCGGAACCGTCGAGAGATCCGTTGTCATACTCGTTTAGCCCTTACCTGTTGGAATCCGCCGGAGACCACGCTCGTTTCCCAGTCGACGCCGCCGCAACGAGTCGTCCGCCATCAACACAAGACACGGCGCCCACGCTCGCGCCGACCCAAACCCCCATCGCCCGCGTCCTGGTTCTCCCACCGCCCAGCACCAGGGCCATTCCCAGGGTATACTACACGTGGTTCCCCGAAACGCGTGAAGCCGCCGACGCAACCCGTCGAGCCACTCGACCGCTCGGGACCCGAGGACCGACAACATCGCGACAGACCCTTGGTGATGTGCCGAGTCCGTCATAAGCACCTCCGTTTCCGGCCACGGAACCAAATCCCATCGGGTCGTTCTGCCAGGTTGATCCCGGGCGCACGAAGCAGGGCATAACACTCTGCAACTCTGATGCCGATTCGTGGCCGACCGTGACCGCTCCCATCGGACGCTGCCTCGACACCGTGAGAATCCTTGCCCCGTCTCGGGCGGGTTCCTTCCCGGTCCGGAAGGATCCCTTGCGAGGATCGGCCGATTATGGACAATTTGCGAAATGGGGTTCGCGATGGAACCGGATTTGCTCGCGATCGGGCATCGATCCGCGCGGGATTTGCGGGTTGACTGCGCAGGTTGACTGCCGGTTCGCGCAGCCAGTGGAATTTGAGACCGAATCGCCTGGAAGAGTCGACGCTCGACGGGTGGGCACCGCCCTCCGATCTTCCGAGACCGCAGCAGGTTTCGGTGGGCAAAGCCCACCCTTCGAACCGCCACCGATCCAGGCGCTTCCGTGTGAGACCTCGAGAGACCTCGGACCTATGAGACGGAAGCTTCTCATTGTCGACGACGATGCCTACAGCAGCGGCCAGCTTCGCAAGCTCCTCGAATCCGACGAGCTGGAGGTGGACGTCGTGGCCAGCGGGCAGGAGGCCCTCCAGTCGCTGAGCCAAAAGGATTACAGCATCCTGATGACCGACCTGCGGATGCCCGGCATGGGGGGCATGGATCTGATTCGGGAGGTCTATCAGCGGCGCCTGACGGTGACGATCATCGTGACGACCGCCTTCGGATCGATCGATCGCGTGGTGGAGGCGATGCGGCTCGGAGCCTACGACTTCCTGACCAAGCCCTTCAACGACCCGAATTACCTGCGCCTGGTGATCGACCGCGCCTTGAAGAAACGAGCGTTACAGGATGAGGTTCTCACCCTCCGCCAGCAGTTGAAGGAAAACTACAGCTTTCACAACATCATCAGCAAAAACCCGCGGATGCACAAGATTTTCGAGCTGATCCGGCACATCGCGGGGACCAAGAGCACGGTCCTGATCGAGGGGGAGACCGGCACCGGCAAGGAGCTCATCGCGAAGGCCGTTCACTACTCCAGCGACTTTTCCGGAAACCTCGTCGCGGTCAACTGCGCGGCCTTGCCCGAGACCTTGCTCGAAAGTGAGCTGTTCGGCCACGAAAAGGGGGCGTTCACCTCGGCCGAGACCCGGCGCAAGGGGCGGTTCGAGCTGGCCGACAAGGGCACGATCTTCCTCGACGAAATCGGCGACATCTCGCCCGCGATGCAGGCGAAGCTTCTGCGAGTGCTGCAAGAAAAGCGGTTCGAGCGCGTCGGCGGTCACGAGTCGATTGATGTCGATATTCGCGTGGTCACGGCCACGAACAAGAGTCTGGAGCAGGAAGTCAAGCAGTCAAAGTTTCGTGAAGATTTGTTCTATCGCCTCAACGTGATCAAGATCGACCTGCCCCCCTTGCGGGAGCGGGCCGAGGATATCCCGCTGTTGATCTCTCACTTCCTGACCAAGTACGCGAGGCCCGGTGAGCCGCCCAAGAAGGTCGCGCCCGAGGCCATGGAGAAGATGCTCGCCTACCGCTGGCCGGGCAACATCCGGGAGCTCGAGAACGCCATCGAGCGCGCCGCCGTGACCACCGTCGGCGACACCATCGGCATGGAGAACCTGCCGCCCACCATCGGCGGTTTCCGGCCCGAAACCAAGCCCCGCTTCGAGATCGACCTGGCGCGGCCTCTGCCTTACTACCTGAAGAAAGCCACCGAGGATATCGAGCGGGACTACATCCTCAAGGCCCTGGAAAAGGCGAGGGGGAACGTCGGCCGGTGCGCGGAGCTTTGCGGGCTGTCTCGTCGCAGCATCTCGAGCAAGATCAGTCAGTATGAGATCGATAAGTTTCCATTCAAAGATTCATGAACACCTGACGACGGAAAGCGGCCCGAAAGTTGCTCCGTGAAACGTCGAAGGGCCGGTCGAGCGTTGCGGCCGGCCCCCGACTCATCCAAACATTCGGAGCTGATCCATGACGGAACCCCACCCCCGAGCGATCGGGCCGACGCCTTGCAAGAGCACCGTGAAGGCGAGCGACGTCATGACGCCCAACCCCCGCACCTGCTCGCCGTTCAGCACGGTGGTTGAGGCGGTCATGATCTTTCGCGACGAGGACTGCGGCGCCGTTCCGGTGGTCGATACCGGCAAGCCGGTCGGTATCCTGACCGACCGCGACGTGGCCCTTTCCCTGGCCGTTTATCCCGACCTCGCGTCTCGAACGGTGGCCGATGTGATGACGCGGGACGTGATCTCGGTGACCCCCGAGACCACGCTCGACCGCGTGGAAGCCCTGTTCGGCGAGCACGGAATCCGGCGGATCGTGGTCGTCGACAAGGACGAGCGCGTCTTGGGCATTGTGGCCTGGGCCGACATCGCCCCGTTCGTCTCGGACCGCGAGATTGGCGAGGTCGTGACCGACGTTGTCGAGCAGCCTTGACGGCGAAGGCACGCGTTCCCATCTCCGATCGCCAGATGGGAACGCGTGTTCGTTCCTTCAAGCAACTCGATGAAATCAGGGATGACTCAGCGTCTTCGGTGGTGGACGGGCGGGCGCCCGCTGTGGGCGAGCACGGTCTTGAGCCAGGCCAGGTTGCGCTCCAGTTCTTCCCTGGAGCGAGCGAAGCTCTGGAACGACGCGCCGAATCTTGAGGCGCAGGACCAGAACAACAGTCCCGCCACGACGGCGGCGGTGCCTGCCACGACCAGGAGAGCCGCGCCTCGGGACAAGCCGGCCCCGCTTGCGAGGAGTTCTCCCAGGCCCAGCAGGGCGACCGGCAGGCAGGCCAGCAACAGGGCCGCGCCGGTCACGAGGCCGGCCAGCGGCCGGGCGGCCTGGCTCACGCTTTCCTTCAGGTCGTTGACGGCAAGCCGGACCTGAAGTTCGGCCAGGGTTGTGCAGTCGCTGGCGAACTCGGCCAGGTTGCCGACGACCCCTTCGGCCAGCGGCGAGTGGATCTGGACCCGAGGGCCACCATTCAACGGCGCTTGATGATCCATCCCAGGAACACTCCCATGCCGAGCGCCAGGCCAAGGGCTTGCGCCGGTTGTCGAATCGTGAATTCCTTGATCGACTGGCCGGCCCGCGACACGGTTTCGCGGACAGTGGCTGCCACGTCGAGCGCCGATTCCTTGAGATCCTCGACCCGAGGGCCGTACGGCTCGCTCGGGCTGGTAATGCGATTGATCATAAGAACAGACTCCAGAGGAACCGTGAACCGAAGGGAATGGGCGATCAGGTCTCGGGCGATCCGGGGCGTTGACCGGCTCGAGGCGCCCCGGTTGGCGGCAGGTCGGAGCCTCCACGCTGCGGAGGAGGACCGAACACGCCGGCCTGCTGCTGGGCGATCCAGTTCTCAATGTAATGCGATGCGTAGCTCTGGGCCGCGCGAACCGCCAGCGGGCCAACCAAGCCGAACAGGGTGCCTATCAGGCCGGCCCTGGCCGTCGATTCGGTCTTCGATGGCGGAACGGCCGTACCGTTCCGCGAGGGCTCGGCCTGCCTCGCCGCTTCGGGTACGTAGGCGATGACCTCGGTGGCGGGCCGCTTCCGCCGGGGGACCAGCAGGTAGCCGGCCGTGACGGCCGCGGCCAGGGCCGCCCAGGGGTAGCGGCGGACGTAGTTTCGCCAGTCGGTTGCCGCCTCGGCCCCCGCGACAACGCCTTGCAGGTCTTCGTGAAGTTCGCGACGAATCTGGGCCATCTGGCGCCGGATTTCGTCGACGTCTGTGGCTGAAGTCGCCAAGGCCCCATCCTCAAGAGAGATCGTGACTGTACCACGCGCTGCTGTGCGTTTCACTCATGATCGAGCAAGCAACGTGCCAAGAGCTCTGAGGTCTTTTCACCGAGGACCGCACGGATCGTGGACCGGCCGGTTCGGTGTTTCGAGACGAGAATCGAGCACGGGGATGCTCAAGGTTGCGCATCGAAAACGTGACCACGTGATTCAAGAGGAATCGTGACGAGGGGCCGTCGACTGGGAAACCCGCACGGCGAGCGACGCGTGGGAAGGGTCGGATTGGCATCATGGACGGCCTCGCGTTCGCGAGGAGGCGAGGGAACTCCAGAGGCGGCGTCCCTGGCGGCCGACCTGCGAGAAGAATCGGCCGGCCTTGGATCGCGTCGCGTGGCGGTGGAAATGACGGATCAAGCCCGCGCGCTCAGCTCGATGAAGCAAGGGAGCCAGCTCGGGCAAGAGCCGGTCGGACACGCCGATGGGCGGGGTCGAGCCCAGTCCGACGGGGACGATGTCGTGGAAACCCGGCGGCAGGACGGCTCGCAGGTCGTTGATGCGGGCTTGCACCGCCGCGTCTCGGGCGGATCGCGAGACGAAGGCCCGGCCACCGGATCCGGGTGCCTCGACCTCGCCCGTCATCTCCGGCCGGTCGGTCTTGGTTAGCACGGCCAACGCGGGCGGAATCTCGCGTTCGGGCGTTTTCTCGAACCACTCGAGCCAGGCCTCGGCGAACCGGGCGTCGGCCGCGAAATCGACGCGGGTTCCGTCGACGACCAGAAGCAGCAGATCGGCCTCGACGGCCTGCGCGACGGCATCGCGCCTGGTGTAGCGGTCGCGAGCGACTTCCGACTCGTGCACGGTGTAGCTCTCGACCTCGACCAGTTTCGCCGAGTTGAGCAGGTCGGCCAGTTGCTCGTCGAATCCTCCCTCCGCGAGCCGCTTTCGCACCGGTTCGAGATCGCCCGCGCGGGCCTGCTCGAGCGCGGCGATCAGGGCCGATTTGCCTGAGTCGCGGGCTCCCGCCACGGCGATGACCAGCGGAGCCGCTTCGGTTCCGACTTCGGGCGGCAGATGCGCCTTCCGGGTCAAGCGGCGATACTGGTCGGCTCCGATCGAGAGCCGGTGGCTGTAGAGCTCGATCAGGTGGGTTCCCAGCCGGTTGACGTACGCCCGGAAGAACCATCGCAGCACGTTTTGCTGCATGCTCTTCCAGGCGGGCGCGACCATGAGCTTCTGAGTGCTCAGCCGCATGAGGCCAGCGGTCGGCTGAAAGAACGGCAGCAAGTAGCCGTAGATTTCATTGGCCTTAGAGAGATAGCCCGCCGCCTGGACGGCCTTTTTCCAGTGGGCCGGTGTCACCATGTCGCCACCGGGGACCTCCCGGCAGAGCCCCACGAGATCCTCGGCGGCCAGTTCCAGGGCGGTGAGGATCTCGATGACCGGCACGTGCTCGATCGGGTCGGTCGTGTTGGGATGATAGTGCCTGGCCAGACGCTCGGCCATCCGGCGGCCGGTATCGATGTAGAGGTCGGCCGTCGTGAGCTGGCTCATCGTGACCTGGTCGGCGAGTTCGGCCTCGTTCTGGACGAGTTCCCAGGCCTTGCGATCCTGAGGACCGAACGTGCGAGGGGCGTCCCAGTCGATGGGCGGCAAGACGGGTCGGGCCGACTTGGTCCACCGGGCCGAGAGCAGGCCGAAGATCACGCCCGAGGCGAGCCAGATCATGAATGCGTAGAGACCCCAGCCCCGCTGCATCAACCAGAGCGATCCCAGCCCGATGTAAACGGCCGGCGGCCCGATCAGCAGGATCGCAAGCACCCAGAATCGCCAGTTCCTGAGCACGTTTGGAAACCCTTCTCACGTGGCGTTCGTCGTACCGGCTTACCCTGAACAACTTACCCCGAAGAATAGGACGGCCGCCCTCCTCGGTCTCTCGCCGGTTCGGCCATTTCCCCTCCTCAGTCTAATCGAAACGCGAAAGGCCGCGCCCGGAATCTCTCCAGGAACGGCCTTGCGGGTTTCGGGTGTCCGACGTCGCGGACGCGAGGTCGAAAGGTCCGAGGCATGGAACCTGGTCAATGGCCCGGCATGGATCGGGCGAGGGCCTCGGGCAGGTGGCGAGCCCGCTCGGGCAAGCGCCGCAGGGCTTCGGGGACGTACGGATCGAACCAGGACGCATGCTCCGCCTCGGTGAGTAACTGGCTCAAGAGCATTCCCAGGCCGAACCCGACGCCGAAGCCGATCAGAACCGATGAGCCAGGGTGGCGCGTGATCATGCGTCGAGTTCCACGATACCCTTGGGCCAGAGCCTCCCCCACCGACTCGACCCCCTGCTCCACGCGGTTCGCGCCTTCCCTGACGGTCCGGCCGATGGGTCGAGTCCAATGTTCGCTCGAACCGCCCGAGCCACCGTTGTTCCCGCCACGCGTTTGGTTTCGTCTGTCGCTGGGCATCTTGTGGTTCTCCCGGAATTCCTGGCGATTGGAAGGGCAGGTCCCGAGCAGGACCCGATGGTCTCTCAAAACCCGCACCTGCAATGGCTATGCCGCGAAAACGAACCGGCCTGAGCAAGCGCTTGCTCGCCAGGGATGCAGCGGAACCGGGAAACGATCGGATTCTCACGCGAGCCGTAACGCGTGTTTCTTAACGACGGGACAGGGCGAGGAATCTCTCGATCTTTGGGACAGAAGGACAAAGATACTGGCACAAACGCCGAACGCTCGCTATAACTATCCTGCGGCCTGGGCCGGCCAACTTGTGCGGCTGGTTCCCGGAAGAATCCGATGTCCTCGAAAACGACAGACAGATCAGGACTTGCAACATGAAGCGTTTCTTCGTTCTCGCCCTTCTGATGGGCCTGTTCGCTGGATTCGTCGGCTGCGGCTCGGAAGAAGGCGCCGCTCCGAAGGAAGAACCCGCCGCCGGCGGTGCCGCTGAGCCCGCGCCCGCGCCTGCGGAAGGCGGCGCCGCTGAGCCCGCCCCGGCTGCCCCGACTGCGGAAGAAGCCAAGTGATTCGATCG
>CAZRGV010000221.1:0-7850 GCA_964599655.1 uncultured Isosphaeraceae bacterium
CATCGGATTGCGGAGCTGAAGCGCCGCCACCGTGCTCCAGCCGCGCTCCTGGAACGCCTTGCGGGCTTCGGCCGGCCGCTGGTAGATGCCCTTGAACATCTCGGGGAAGTAGATCTCGGAGAGCGCCTTGACCGGACCGGCCGCGGCGTTCTTCAGGGTCATCGCCCGCGCGAGGCGAGCGACTTCCGCCACCGTAAGATCCGGCGCCATGCGAACACCACCGATCGCGGGTCCGCACGCGGTATTGTCGATGACCAAGACCCCACGCCAACCGCCTGGCGGATCGTACAGTTGAACCACCTTGCAGGGACCAAGCTCGTCGCCTCGTTCGAGGATTGGATCCGCCATCGTCATCGGAAAGCTCCTTCAATTAATTAAGTTTTGTTGTTATTGATAATTTGACGAAATTCTCTGAGCGTCTCTGGGCCGCGAGGCGTTCGAATCGGGATTTCCGTTCACGGACTCACGGATTTCGAGCGTGCCAAGAGCGGCCGTAACTCGCTGAGGGATCGGGTGTTCAAGACATTCTCCTTCTCGAGCCAGCCCCGGCGGGCCTGACCGATTCCGAAGCGCAGGTTGTCGAAGTCCTGAAGGCGATGCGCATCGGAGGCGATGCTCACCAGGACGCCCTCGTCCCGAGCCATCCGGCAATGGAGATCGTCCAGGTCGAGCCGTTCGGGGTGAGAGTCCAGCTCCACGAAGCAGCCACGTTTCCTCGCATGCCGCAGGATCTGAGGCAGGTCGAGGTCGATGGGCCCTCGCCTTGGGATCAGCCGGCTGGTGGGATGGCCCAGGATGTTGAAATGGGGGTGGTCCATCGCCCGGAGTAGTCGCGAGGTCTGCTTCTCCTTCGGCAGATCGAAGTGGCTGTGAACCGAGCCGACCACGATGTCCAGCCGTCCGAGAACCTCGTCGGGCAGGTCGAGCCGGCCGTCTTCGAGGATGTCCACTTCGATGCCCTTGAGCAGCGTCAGGCTGGACAGCTTTCGGTTCAGCCGGTCGATCTCCTCGATCTGAGCGAGGAGCCGTTCGGGATCCATCCCATGAACCATCCGGACTCGCTGAGAGTGGTCGGTGACGGCCAGGTACTCGAAGCCCCGCCTCTGCGCCTCAAGGGCCATTTCGCGCAGGGTGTTTCGGCCGTCGGTGGCGTTGGTGTGGCTGTGTAGATCGCCTCGAAGGTCGCTCAGCTCGACCAGCGTGGGAAGGCGGCCTTCTCGGGCGGCCTCGATCTCGCCACGGTCCTCGCGCAGCTCGGGTGGGATCCAGGGGAGTCCCACGCAGGAGTAGACCGCCTCTTCGGTTTCTCCGGCGATCCTCACTCCCTCACGGAAGACACCGTACTCATTGATCTTCAGGCCGGCCTCTTGACCGAGTTGACGAACGGCGATGTTGTGCGGCTTACTGCCGGTGAAGTAGTGCAGAGCGGCGCCGTAGCTCGCTGGCGGCACGACGCGCAGATCGACTTGCAGTCCGGAGCGGAGCCGAACGGTGGCTCGCGTGGTTCCCCGAGACAGCACCTGGGCGACTTCGTCGTAGTTGGCGAAGCGTTCCACGATCTGATTCCGACGGCCGGCCGTGACAAGAATGTCGAGGTCTCCCACGGTCTCCTTGCAACGGCGGTAACTGCCGGCGACAACCACGGCGCCGACCCCAGGCGTTTCCCGAAGGTAGGCCGCCAGCGGCTCGGCGTATTGCGAGGCGATGGCCAGCGAGAGACGACCTCGGCCCTTCGAGAGGACGGTGAGGGCCTGGAGGATGTTCCGCTCGGTCTTCTCGCCGAAGCCCGGGACTTCTCGAATCCGGCCCTCACGAGCCGCGAGGGCGAGCTGGTCGATTGTGCGGACCCCCAGAGCTCGATGCAGGACCTGGACGCGTTTCGGGCCCAGGCCCGGAATCGTCAAGAGGCGAACGAGTGCCGGCGGTGTGCGCTTTCGGAGATCGCGAAGCAGAGCGCAGCTGCCGGTCGTCACGATCTCACGAATCTTGCTGGCCAGATCCTCGCCGATGCCGGGTAGCGCGGTGAGATCCTCTCCGGCCTGAACCAGGGTCGCGACGTCGCGACCGAGATCGCCCACGATCCTGGCGGCATTGCGATAGGCACGCACCCGGAACGGATTGGCCTCCTCCAGCTCGAGCAGGTCGGCAATCTCGTCGAAGACCGCCGCGACGTCGGCGTTGTGCACGGGCATCAGGATTTCGGGGTCTCGATGTCGATCGGGTTAGAGGCCGCCGTGGCGGCCGACCGGATCCACGGTGCTGGCCTGCGGCCCTTTCTCACCTTCCTCTTCCACAAACCGGACCTCTGTGCCGACCTCCAGCTCACGGAACTTGCCATCTAAAACGCTGTGCTCATGAAAGTAGATCTCCCGTCCGTCCGGCGTCTCGAGAAAGCCGTAGCCGGACTCCGGGAATAGCCGAGCGACCCGGGCGTGCGGGAGGGATTCCAGGGTCTTGACCTGTCGCCTCTCGATCCGGGCGAGGTCCTCGAGCTGGCGCTTCGCCTCGTCGAAGGCATCGCGGATGGCGAGGTCGAGGTCACGATACTCCCGATGTTCGGCCGGATCGCGCTTCACGACGATCTCCGCGCCCGGCGCTTTCAGGTCGATGCGAACCTGGTAGAGGTTGCCCTCCTTGTGGTGGCGGTGCGGGACGTCAACGACGACGCGGCAGCTCATGATCCGGTTGTAGAATTCATCCAGTCGTTCCACCTCCTCACGAATTTTTGCCTCGATCTGTTCTGAAGGGGGCATGTTGTGAAACGCAATCTGCAAGGGGAGTTGCACGGTGGTCTCCTGCTCTCGCGGGTGGCGCGGCCGAGGCCTGTTTCGCGGCCCTCGGAGCCGCTTCGCTTATGGGGATGACGCGGAACACGTCCAGAGAAGAGAATTTTCGCGGAACCGAGAATCAAGTTGGCTTGATTTTTTAATTCCGCACGTCGCTGAAAACCGGCACGGCGCATCTCCGAGACCTCAACGGAAGCTGGATTGTCGGAACTGGGCCGGCGTGTCAGGTCGCCGATCGTGACCTGATGACAGGTTGCTTGGTCGGTACGACCCTCCGGAGACGCGGTTCCTTAAAGCGCGGTCGCGCTCCTTGAGCCCGACGGTTCGCGGGTAACGCATCTGACCGCATTCTTGTGTTTCTGGAAATTTTGGTTTCATGGATTGCACTCCGACGCCTCAAGCCTCTGGCGGCTCGAATTCTCCGTGCCCCGCTTTCGGCTCCGGCACCTGGGTCAAAGTCGCCTCGGTCAGGAGGAGGACGCCGGCGACCGACACGGCATTCTCGAGGGCCACACGGACCACCTTCGTCGCATCGATGATGCCCGCCTCGATCAGGTCCACGTAGGCCCCTCGCGCCGCATCGAATCCGAGATTGCCCTGACCCTGGCGCATTCGCTCCACCACGACGCCCCCATCGGCCCCCGAGTTCTGGGCGATTTGCCGGGTGGGTGCCTCCAGGGCCCGCTTGAGGATCAGCAGCCCGGTTCGCTCGTCGCCCGAGCAATTCGCCTCCTCTCGGGCCACGGCGTCGATCGCCTTCAGCAGCGCGAGGCCGCCGCCGGGCACAACCCCCTCGGCCATCGCCGCCTTGGTAGCGCTGATGGCGTCCTCGAACGCCTCCTTGCGGCTCTTCAACTCAGCCTCCGATGGAGCGCCGACGCGGATCACGGCCACGCCGCCGGCCAGCTTCGCGAGTCGCTCCTGGAGCTTCTCGCGGTCGTAGTCCGAAGTCGTCTCCTCGATCTGCTTGCGAAGCTCGCGGCAACGCCCCGCGATGGCCTCTTTCGATCCGCCTCCTTCGATGATGGTTGTGGTATCGCGGTCGATCACCACGCGCTTGGCCTTTCCCAGCTCGTTGGGCGTCAGCTTCTCGAGCTTGATCCCGAGTTCTTCGACGATCGCCTGACCACCGGTCAGCACGGCGATGTCCTGGAGCATTGCCTTGCGGCGGTCGCCGTAGCCGGGCGCCTTCACTGCGGCGGAGGGGAGGATGCCTCGGAGCTTGTTCACCACGAGAGTCGCCAGCGCCTCTCCCTCAACGTCCTCGGCGATGATCAACAGCGGCCGGCCTTGTCTGGCGAGCTGCTCTAGGAGGGGGACCAGATCCTGCATGGAACTGATCTTCTTCTCGGAGAGGAGGATCAACGGGTCTTCAAGCACGGCCTCCATTTTTTCCATGTCGGTGATGAAGTAGGGGCTGAGATACCCGTGGTCGAGCTGCATCCCCTCGACAACCTCGAGCGTCGTCTCGGTGGCCTTGGCTTCCTCAACGGTGATGACGCCCTCGGCACCAACCTTCTCGAAGGCATCCGCCACGAGTTCACCGATTGTCGAATCATTGTGCGCGGAGATCGTGGCCACCTGCGCCTTTTCCTTGCGACTGGCGACCGGGCGCGACAGCGATTTCAGAGCGGCGACCGCCGCTTTGAGCCCGCGATCGAGCCCATGCTTCAAGTCGATGGCTCCGGCGCCGGCGGCGACGTTTTTCATTCCTTCGGCGAACAGGGCATGGGCCAGGATCGTCGCCGTACTCGTTCCGTCTCCGACCGCCTCGCCCGTCCGCTCGGCGGCCTCGCGCATCATTCGGGCGCCGAGGTTCTCTTCGGGGTCTTTAAGCTCGACCTCCTTGGCAATGGTCACGCCGTCATTGCAGACCAGTGGCCGGCCCCAGGGCTTCTCGATGAGAACACACTTTGACTTGGGGCCGAGCGTCACGCGGACGGCATCGGCCAGGGCCGTCGCGCCTCGGAGGACCTTCTCGCGGGCCGCCGCGTTGAATAGCAATTGCTTATGAGCCATGATGCCCCTCATTTCCGGGCCAGAGCGTGCGGACCGCCTCGGGGAGAATCGACTTCACGTCCCTGATCTCACCCGGCGACACGTGTCGTTCGAGAATTCGAAACACCCCTCGCGTCACGTCCTCCGGGTCGATCATCGAGCTCTCCCTGAGGGTCTCCGCGATGTGCCCCAGGAATTCCTCTCGCTTCCGCTCCTTGACGGGCTTGCCGCTCGACGTCCAGCCTTCGTAATACAGCCCGCGGATCAGCATCGGGAGTTGGGCTCCGAGGTCGACGGCTTCCGCCACGGTCAGTCGGTCGCGGAGAGCGTGCAGGACCGCGCGGAGCATGTGGTACGCCTGCTGGCGGTTCTCGAGTTTCAATTCGTCCCTCAACTCCTCGAGCCAGGCGTTGGTCGTGTGGACGGCGTGCTCGATGGGTGCGATGGCGGTCAGGCTCATCGTGCGTCTCTCCTCTCGCGTATGTTTGAAAATCTTATCAGACATGATTCTGATCGTGTGTCGATCCGATTCCCATCCGTGCCATGGCGGCGATTCAGTCTGGACGGAGGAATGGGTAGCGCCGCAGATCGTCGCGGGTCCAGAGCCCCAGCCCGGCACGGTGGCCCACGGTATCCACGGCCAGAACCATGTCGGGGTTTTCGAAGGAGATGCGCCCGGGAGTTCCGGCGCGCTGTAGGGCCTCGAGCAGGGTGTCGTCGAGGAATCGCTCCTCTTCGAGTCCGGGGAGCTGTCCCTTGAGGCCGCGCCGGTGGAGTCGCACATGGAAGGTCTTGCGCGCCAGGTTCGGCACCCAGGCCAGGGCCGCCTCCCGAGCCTTTGACTCGAAGTCGTCGTGTGACTGGAAGTCGAAGCAACGCATGGCCGGCGCGACACGGGCGATGGCGGTCAGGATGGTGGGGTCTTCCTCGATCCGTTCCTTCAGGTCGTCGAGGAACTGGTGAGGGTCGTCGACCCGCAAGACCAGGACATTGTAGTAGTCGGTGTGACAGACGGTCCCGAACCGTTGCAGAAGCTGTCGGGCCCGGGTATAGCCATCCTCGCGGACGCTGACCACCACGTTCCAGTCAGGCATGGAGGATTCTCCGGAGACTCGGACCTGGGCCGCCGGCCCAGGGGGTTCGCTCAAGGGACCGGCTCGGGCGGCGGAAGCGGCGGTCGATGACGGGCGGCTCCCGACCCGCGGTGATGTCGAGTTTGGTGCGAGATCGTGCGTCACGTCCTCGATGGCCATGTCCTGGTCTCACACGAGGCTCGTTCAGGGCCAAAGGACGCGCAGTTCGTCGGGCAGGAGGTGCTTGACGTCCTCCACCTCGCCCGAGGAGACATGCCTCCCGAGCACGCGGAAGACGGCCCGCGCCACCTGCTCCGGGTCGACATCCGAATCCCCGCGAAAGCCTGCGGCGACCTCGGCCACGAGCTCCTCGCGCCGGTGCCCCTTGAGGGGTTTGTCCGCTGGATGCCAACCCTCGTAGTACATGCCCCGAACCAGTAAGGGAAGCTGCGCTCCGAGGGCGGCGACCTCGCCGACGGGCAGCCGGTCGCGAAGGGCGTGTAGGACCGCGCGCAACGCGTGGTAGGCACGTTCGCGCTGCGGCCAATCCAACTCCTCCATCAACTCAAGGAGCCAGGTGTTGGTTAACTGTACGGTGGCGTCGAATGCTTTCAAACCCGTGGTGCTCATTACGATTCTCCTGCCACATCACGAGCCGATGGGTACTCCAAGAGGGAGCAGATAAACCGGGTAAAGGCCAGGCGGCAGGCCCAGGACCTGGGCGACCTGTCGGTCGTCGAAGGCACCGACCGGAACGCCGGCCAGACCCAGGGCCGTCGCCTGGAGCAAGACGTTCTGCGCGGCGTGCCCGGCCTCCAGCAGGCCGTAGCGCCAGCCGCGGTGACGGCCGTACCGCGCGGCCACGACGGCCAGATCGACGGCCAGGACGAGACAGAGCGGAGCCTCGCCGACGCACGGCTGGTCGAGCGCGGCGGCTTGAAGCCGCGCCCGCACGTCGCCGATGAAGAGGCGGCGCAAGCGGTGGCCCGACGCCTCGTAACGGTAAACGCCGGCAGAATCGACCACGAACAGGGCCAGCGGGTAGGTTGCCCCGGCCGAGGGCGCGGCACGGAACCCCTCTTCGCCCTGTGTGATCCCCTGGGCGGCCCAGCACAACCGCGCAATCTGCTCCGTCGACGGGCGATGAGCGTCGAACTCCCGCCGCGAACGACGATGGGCCAGAACCTCGGTCAGGGACATGCCTCCACGGCTCTCCGGCAAGGGCAATGGGATCTCCTCACCCTCGGCCTCCCGTGGGAGATGACTCGTGCCGCTCATCGCCGTCCCCTTATGAGGTGGTGGATTCCGACGAGGGTGCCCACTGAGGTTCGTCGCGTAACAGCAAAGCCGCCAGGCCGCCGTGACGGGCCAATTCGGGCGAGGGGCGGACGAGATTGACCCAGATGCCATGGCTCATCGCCTGGTCCAGGACCTCCTGCCAGAGGTTCCCCTTCTGACAGGTCGAGGCGCAGTAGGGGCAAGCCGCTTGCTCAGCCGCGAAGAGGGCGCGACATCCGGTGCAGCGCGAGGCAGTGGCGCCTGGGTCTGGGCCGACGATCAGTTCGGCGACTTGGCCGTTGCGGAGGGCCTCGATCACTTCCCGCGGCCCGGCGGCCACGGCGCATCCCTCCTGCAGGCGCCGCTCGAGGTCGCTCAGGACGCGTTGCTCCCGGGCCGTCTGGTCGGCATCCATCGCCGCCCGGACAGCGACCTCGATCTGGGCCGGTCCTTCGGTCCAGGCGTGCGGGGCCTCGTGCACGATCCGTCGCGCCAACTGGTCTGGAAGAAGCCCGCGAATCTGAGCGAGGACCTCTCGCTCGCCCAGGAGGATGATCCCGTGATAGCTCGCCTCGTTCCACGCTCGTTGCAACCGACTGGCGAGCTCCTTGTGGAAGTGAAGAATATGGTCCTCGCGGTGGCGCTCGATGGTCGCCTGCTGCTTGCCCCATCGCTCGCCCGAGGATCGCGTCTTTTTGGGGACCGCCTCGTTCAG
>CAZRGV010000222.1:0-7687 GCA_964599655.1 uncultured Isosphaeraceae bacterium
GCGGCGGCTCCCTCCGGCCCCCAACGGCCCAAACCGAGCCCCCCGTGCGCCCGGAGACGTCCGACCCATCACGGCCGCCTCTTTACCGTCCGCTCTTTGACAATCTGAAGCCATCCCAGACCCTCGTCCGGTGAGACTCTCTCCGCGGTTCGTCAGTGTCGAGCCATCAACGCGACGCAACCCATGGTCCGTGATTGGTTCCGTCTTGACGCACCGCTCCGGCTCGCGGTCAAGCCACCGATCGCGCCATGAGCGAGCGCGAGCCCGAGTGGGCAGCCGACGGCGACGGAAAAAAGCAAACGGGGACAGCGCAGGTCGTCCCCGCGCTGGCCCCGTCGATAGGCGGACCCCGAACGGTTCGGGAGTGAACCCGTTACTTGTCCTCGTTCTTCTCCTGCTTCTTCTCGGCCTCTTCCTGCTGGGCGATCGCCTTCTTGACCAGCGTGAGGAGTTGCTCGGCCTGCTGCTTCTCGGCTTCGGGAACGTTGTGAATCTTGCCGACGGCCTCGAGCTCGGGCAGAGCTTCCTTCAGCTTACCTTGCTGGAGGTAGCAGACGGCGATGCTCGACTGGGCGTAGGCCAGGTCGGACGGCTTCTGGCCGCTCTTAAGCGCCTTGCGGAACAGAGCGATCGCCTCGTCGAACTGGCCCTTCTCCTGGTAGGTGTCGCCCACCGCGTTATACGCCGAGGCAAGGTCTCCCTTCGCTCCGCGGCCTTCGAGGTCCTCGAGAACCTGGCGGGCCTTTTCGCCCTGACCCCGCATCTGATAGACCTCGATCAATCGGCTGGCGGTCTTGGCGTCCTCGGGGTGCGCCTTGTAGGCCTCGAGCAGCTTGGGGAACTCGGTGTACGACGCTGAGATCGACTCGAGCTTCTCGGAGAATGGCTCCGGCGGCATGTAGCCGACGATCTGGCCGACGAGGCCGCCTCCCTTGCCCTCAAACTCCTCGTCGTCGGGCTTCGGCGCGGCGGCTTCCTTCGGATCGAGGAAGAGAATGGTCGGGAATCCGCGCACGCCGTAAGCCTGCGCGACCAGCATCTCCTCACCCTTCTTCTCCGCGTTGATCTTGACCGGGACGAACTTCTCGGAAAGCTTGACAACCTGTTCATTCGAATAGGTATCGGTGTCGAGCTTCTTGCACCAGCCGCACCAGTCGGTGTACACATCAATCATAAGGAGCTTGTTGGTTTTCTTGGCGGTGGCCAGGGCGTCGGAGTAGGTCTTGGCCCAGGCGATCTCGGGCTTCTCCTTGGCCTTGGCCTTCTCAGCGGTCTTGGTGTCGTCGGCCACGACGACGCCGGCGCTCAGGAACAAGCAGAGTCCGAACGCGGTGGCGCGCAAAGCGTCGATACGCATGCCTATCCTCCTCGAAGGGTCCTCAGGGCGATGCGAGCCACGGCGAACGCCTCGCCGCCCGACCCGACCTCGCGTGAAGGACCGGAAACGTACTCCGGCCCGACCGGCTCGGTCGCGGGTCGTGGCGGAGCGGCCGGCGAGCGGGGGGGAACAACCCCGAACGAATTCGTCTCGTCGGCCAGACATCCCCATCATTGGACGTTCGACCGATGTCGTGTGTCAATACTTGGCCAGTTCTCCGGCGGCGAGGTCGGGGTGAATGGCCCGTGCAACCTCGGAGGCGCCTTGAAGCATGAACTTCAGTTCGCTGCCAACCGCGATGAACTGCCAGCCCTCGGCGATCCGCTTCTGGGCGTCGGCGATCGACTGCACGTGCAGGCCGCTGGGCACGCCGTGGCGGGCGCAGGCCTCTCGAATCCGGGTCAGGGTTGCCTCAAACTCCTCCTTGCCCGGCGGGGTGCCGTCGGCGCTTCGCATCGAGGCGGCCAGGTCGTTGGGACCGACGAACACGGCGTCGATGCCGGGGACGGAGTAGATCTCGTCGGCGATCTCGACGGCCCGGATATGCTCGGTCTGGATCACGACGAGGATCTCGTTGTCGGCCTTGAGGAAGTACTCGGCGGCGGTGCACCCGTAATTCAAGGCGTGGAGGCCGCCGCCCAACGAGCGGTTGCCGGCCGGCGGATACTTCGCCGCGGCCACGATGGTTCGGGCTTCTTCGGCGTTCATGACCATCGGCGCGACGATGCCCATGGCCCCGCAATCGAGGACCGACTTGATCAGGTCGTGCCGCCCGCAGGAAACGCGGGCCAGCGGCACGCAACCGGCATCGGCGATGGCGCCGAACATCAGGGCGGCGGTCTGGATATCGGTCTGCGTGTGCTCGATGTCGACCGTCAGCCAGGGCAGGCCCGTCCGTGCCATGAACCTCGCGGCGAAGGGGCTGCCCAGCGAGAGCCAGGTGCCGACCTGCGGTTTGCCTTCCTTCAAGGCCCGTTTGACCGGATTCGCTTTCAACGCAATGCTCTCCAGGAGCCGGCCGTCTCAGACGACGCGAGCCGGCTGTTCGATCCGACGGATGAATTCCCCTCTCGGCTTCGGGGCACCGGGCGAGTTTGCCGCGCCCTGGCACCCCGGGCAAGAGGGCCGTCCGCGTCAGAAACGAAGAGCGATCTTACCAAAATGAGCGCCACTCTCCATGTATTCCAGGGCCTGACGCGCTTCGGTGAAGGGAAACACCAGCTCCACCACGGGCTGCAAGTGGTGCAGTTGGATGGCCCGGTTCATCGCCTCGAACTGGTCGCGGGACCCCACGTAAATCCCCCGGACGCGCACCGACTTCATCAGGATCGGGATCGGATTGACCTCCCCCGCCCCGCCGGTCAGCACGCCGATCAGGCTGATCGTTCCGCCCACCCGAACGGCTCGGAGCGACTTCCCGAGCGTGCCCGCGCCTCCGACCTCGACGATGTGGTCGACTCCCAGGCCGCCGGTTGCCGCTCGAGCACGCTCCTCCCAGTCAGGATGGGACTTGTAGTTGATGACGACGGAGGCCCCCAGGCTCCGAACCCGATCGAGCTTCTCGTCACTGCTGGAGGTCGCGATGACTCGGGCCCCCGCCAGGGTCGCGAACTGGATCGCGAAGATCGAAACGCCACCCGTTCCCTGGGTCAGCACCGTGTCGCCCGGCGAAATCGGCACCTCACCGAAGAGCGCATTCCAGGCGGTCAAGGCCGCGCAGGGCAGACTGGCGGCTTGCTCGTCCCGCAGAAACGCGGGAACCGCGACGACGCCGTCCTCATCGAGCACAACGTACTCGGCGAGCATCCCGTCGATCCCGCCGCCCAGAGCAGGCCGGACCTTGGCCTCGGTCGGCGGGCCGCTGATCCAGCCCTGGAAGAAGGTGCCCGCGACACGGTCTCCCACGCGGACCCGGGTCACGCCTTCGCCCACCTCGACCACCTCACCCACGCCGTCGGAGCAAGGAATGCGCGGCAACGGCATTTTCGGGTTATAGAGCCCCTTGACCACCAGCAGGTCCCGAAAGTTCAGGGTCACCGCGCGCATCTTCAACAGCACTTGCCCGGGACCGGGCTTCGGGTCGGGACGTTCGGCGAGCGTCAAGCGATCCAGACCGAAAGACCCCTGGATCTCGATTACCTTCATGATCACCTCCGAAATTCGGCTCGAAGCGGTTCCACCTTCCCAGGGAAGGCTCTGGCCACTATCGCAAGATCGACTCGGTTTTTCGCCCCCAAATCCATTGAGTGTTATCCTTTCCTGGAGGATTAGGCCGCGTTCACCGTCGCGAGTCGCGTTCCCGGAATCACGTCCGATGGTCGAGTCACACAACATGAGATGGCAACCCAGACGTATCGGTCTGGTGTTTGCTTACTCGCTGGGGTATTACCGCGACATCCTCCGCGGGATCAAGGCGTTCGCGGAATCCAGGCCGAGCTGGATCTTCACGCCGATCGACCCCGCGCCCAGCGCCGTGACGTCACTGCGAGCGCTCGATCACGACGGGCTCATCGCTCACATCTTCGATCACGCGCTCGCCGATGCCTTGCTCGCGTATGGAAAGCCCGTGATCAACGTCTCGGGTGTACTTCCCGAGCTGCCCATCCCTCGGATCGGCGTGAACCATCTTCAGGTCGGCGCGCTCGCGGCGTCCTACCTGCTCGACCTTGGCCTTCGCCACTTCGCGTTCGTGGGTTATCCCAACCACGCCTTCTCGACCGGCCGGGAACGAGGATTTCGCCGAACGATCGCAAGGGCCGGTTTCACGGTCGAGCGTTTTCTCGAATGCGACTCCACCCGTTGGGAATCCAAGGGACTTTGGCGGTGGAACGACGCAATGGAGCGGTGGTTGATCACGCTTCCCAGACCGGTCGGGCTGTTCGCCAGCCACGATCTCCAGGGGGTCCAAGTGTCGGAGGTCTGCCGACGGTCCGGACTCCGCGTGCCAGAGGATGTCGCGATCGTCGGCGTGGACAATGACGACCTCCTCTGCGACCTGGCGAGACCCTCACTCTCGAGTGTGGCCCTGCCCGCCGAGCGAATGGGCTTCGAGGCAGCCCGGTTGCTCGACCGGCTCATGGCGCGGCCCTCCTTCCACGCGAAGCGCCGCGCGATCCTCCTTCCTCCCGTGGCCGTGGTCTCCCGGCGATCGTCCGACTACCTTGCCATCGACGACCCCGAACTCGCCTCGGCGGTTCGCTACATCCGCGAGCACGGTCACCGTCCGCTTCAGGTCAACGACGTCCTCCATGTCGTTCCGATCTCGCGTCGCTCACTGGAGCGGAAATTCCGGTCCGTGCTCGGGCGCGGCGTTTGGGAAGAAATCCGACGGGTTCATATGGAGCGTGCCCGTTCCCTGCTTTCCAGCACCGATCTGCCGATGTCCGACGTGGCCACACATGCCGGCTTCTCCGACTCGAAACAACTCTCCGTCGTCTTTCGACAGGAAACCGGAATGACGCCCACGGCATATCGGCGGCAATTTCGCGCGCGATCCTAGCACTTGAACAGGAAACTTTTCTTCGATGCGCTCAACTGCGTCCCCACGACCCGTTTTTCCCTGGAAGGCCCCGGACCCGTCAAGGGTGCCGGACGCGATTCACGAGTTCGTGGGCCGCCGTCACGATGGTCGTTTCCACCTCCTCGGACAGGGGCGTCGGGAAGGTCGAATAATAGTAGGCTTCCAGCCCCTCGTAGCCTCCCTCGCGAATGACCCTCGCCGAGCCGACATAGCCGAAGACGTCGTTGGCATACGCCGCGACCCAGAGCGCGGGGCGATCGTCGCCGCCGAGTTCTCGCTTGAGCCGAAGGGCGTAGTCGGCCACAACCTCGCCGGCCAGGGCCACCATCGTGAGCTGGTCGCCGATCGCGAACGCCTGGATCGGATAGGGATACGACGAGCGAATCGGCTCGTGAGCGTCGAGGGCGGCGAGCATCCGCTTCGCGTGGGCCTGCCGGCCCGAGCCGGGCTCCTGGAGTCGCTGCTCGTACGAGGCCCGATCGGTCGGCCCGGCAAAACGGATCGTCGGCTCGGCCGACGCCGCGCGGATCGTGCCGCTCAGCGCGGTCAACGGGCCGTTCAGCGTCGACTCGACGGCCTCCGCCAGCGCATGCCCATGCTCGCGGGCCAGGTCGACGGTCCCTCTTGGATTCGGGTTCGCATCCCCCGCGCATCCGGTGATGAACAGGGCCACGGCCCCCGGATGGGCCTTCTCGATCTCGGCCTGGGCAAAGCCGGCATAATCACCGGAGAGCTTGAGCATATCGGCGCCGAGCGTCGTGTTGTGACAGGCGTAACCGAAGACCACCGCCAGCAGGTTCCCCCTGGCGTCCTCGACCCGCAAGACAGGCAACGAGCGATCGGTTGGGCCGTCGGGATTGAGGCCGATCTTGAATCCATTGGCCGTCTTCTCGCGACGATTGATAGCGAACCCTGCCTCACCGAGGCCGAACGAGGCCGTCGCCGGCTTCAACGCCGAGATCGCGTCGTGGGCGACCCGAACGAGTTTCTCCTCCAGGTCGTGGCGGAACCGGCCGTTGTTCTTCGCCTCGTCGGAGTTGGGATCGATGCCATAGGCGTTCATCGTCTTGTCAAGATACTTCGCGATCGGCCCGGTGTGCGTGTGCGACGCGAACAGCGCGATCGACTCCTCGGGAATACCGTCCTCGTCGTGAAGTCGTCGCTTGACCAGGTCACTCAGAGCGCGGTCGAATCCGATCAGGTCGGCCGTAATCCAGACGAGGGTATGCCCCTGCCCATCTCGAATCGCCAGGGCCTTGGCACGGATCGGCAGGAGCACGCCATTCGAAGGTGCCTTCCTCGCCGCGTAACCCGCCATCCAGACCGGAGCCTCGGGGGTGATGTCGATGCTCGACGCCCCCGCCGACCATGGTGTGCCGTTGTCGAACTCGACAGCCCGGGCAGGGGACAGCAGGACGACCCCGACGATCAATCCCAGAAAGGCGCGGAATGTGTTCATCGCCGCTGCATCCAAAGAGACTTGTCAGAGGAAATCAACGCGATGTCCGCCAGGCTAACGCCGCTCGATCGTCGGCTCAATGCCCTGGCGGGTCGAACCCCCGTTTGCGACACGTCGAGAATCCGAGGAATGCCCCCTGGTGTTGCTCGCAACGATGGGTTAGGAGAGGAAGGGGCACGATCGACGTCGGCCGACGGGAGCATCCGCGCCATGAACCGGTTGAACGTAGGCGGAATCCAGAGACGGGACGTGCTGAAGGCGGGCCTGATCGGGTCTCTCGCGGGATCGTCGTCGCGAGCCTGGGGCGGAACCGGCCCGGCATCGTCCGAGTCGTCGTCCTCGACCAGGGGCTTCGGCCGGGCCCGTTCGTGCATCCTGGTCTACCTGCTCGGCGGGCCGCCCCACCTGGATATGTGGGACCTCAAGCCCGACGCGCCCGCCGAGATCCGAGGGCCCTTCAAACCCATCCTCTCCGCCGTGCCGGGCTTCCACGTCTGCGAACACATGCCGCGCCTCGCCTCGGCGGCGGCTCGCTACGCGTTGGTGAGGTCGGTCTCACACCCGAACCATAACCACACGCACATGATCTACTACACCTTGACCGGCCGGCACATGACCAGCCCGAATCCGAATGACAACGTGCCGTTTCCGCCGTCGCGCGCCGACCACCCGCATCTCGGCTCGGTCGTGGCGAGGTTCCGCCGCGACGATTCGGGGCTGCCGGGCTTCGTGGCGTTGCCGTCGTTGAGCATCCGGATGTCGCCCGTGACGCTGATGGGCGGCAACGCGGGCTTCCTCGGACCGAGATACGACCCTCTTGCGATCAACGAAGACCCGACCCAGCCCGAGTCGCTTCGCGCGGTGATCCGACCCGAATCGGTGGACCTCGATCGATTCGAACGCCGGGAAATGTTGCTGGCGAGCATCGACGGCCGACCGGCCTCCGCTGGCCCTTTGCACGACTACGGCGAGGTCCGCGAGTCGGCCGTCCGGCTGATGGGCGACGCGCGATCGGCCTCGGCCTTCTTCCTCGACCACGAGGACCCTCGCCTCCGCGACCGTTACGGCCGGCACCGCTTCGGCCAGAGCCTCCTGCTCGCGCGCCGGCTTGTCGAGTCGGGCGTGTCACTGGTCGCCGTCCACTTCAACTTCATGTCAAAGTGCGACGGCTGGGACACGCATCAAAAGAACCACGAATGCCTCAAGGACGAGCTCCTGCCGCTGCTCGATGAGGGCCTGTCGGCGCTACTGGAGGATCTCGACCAGCGAGGGCGGCTCGACGAAACGCTGGTCGTCTGCATGGGAGAGTTCGGCCGCACCCCTCGAATCA
>CAZRGV010000223.1:0-2896 GCA_964599655.1 uncultured Isosphaeraceae bacterium
CCGGCCCCCCAGAAGGTGATGCCGGCGCCCCAGAAGGTCCTCCCGGCCCCCCAAAAGGTGATGCCGGCGCCCCAGAAGGTCCTCCCGGCCCCCCAGAAGGTGATGCCGGCGCCCCAGAAGGTCCTGCCCGCTCCCCAGGCTCCGGTCAAGGCGGCGCCTCAGGCTCCGGTCAAGGCGGCGCCCCAGTCGTGAGTGGCTCGGCTTACCGGGCTGGATCTCTGGGTTGAGTCCAGCTCGGTGTTCGCGAAGATGCCGAGGTTGAATCAGGCGGCGGCCCTCTCCATACGGGGAGTGCCGCCGCTCCTGTTTCCAGATGGCGTCACGAAAAAAGCCGGCCATGGCGGATATCCACCTACTGGGTTTTATTCTGCGTGGATGTCTTCATCCGAAACGATTGCGCTTTTTCCGTTCCGATTCTGGATCATGTGGATCATACGATCAACCCCCATGACCCCCGAACCGGGCAGAGGGATCAATCCGTGGCGACGAACCAGGCTGCGGTAATTCAGAATGCTTCGCCCCCCCACGAACACGGGAACGCCGTTCAGTTGAGAAAGTTCCTCGCAGCGTTTGTTGATGTTTCTTGACAGGACAAAGGAGACGCAAAGCGCGTCCGGCCGCCAGAGTTCGACCGCCTTCCGATACTCTCGAATCGGAAGATCGACGCCCAGGTAGAGCGCTCGCCACCCGCTGAGCTCGAGCAAGAGCGCGACAATCAGCGCGCCTCCCTCGTGTCGGTCGCCCTGGACGGTGCCTACGATGGCCCGGTACTTCGGCGCGCGATTGCGTTGCTGGACGTCCTCGATCATCGTCTGGAGTTTGCGTCTCAAGAAGCTGCTCGCGAGGTGTTCCTGGAAGACGTCGCAGTCGCCTCGGAACCACCGTTCGCCCGTTTCGATCAGCAACGGCTCGATCACTCGGACAATCCGCTGGACGGGGTCGAGTCCCTCGGTCAGCACCGCGTACTCCGTCTCCGCGCCGGCCAGGTCCCCTTCGAGCAGTCGATCGATGAGTGTCAAGTCTCCGGGCTCGCCCAGCATCTCGACAACTTCGTTCGGATCGATCCTCAGTCGGCCTGCCTTCAGAGCGTCGATCAAGTCGCCGATCGGCTCGCCGGCTTGTGACAGTCTGGCAAGCTGGCGGAGCACGGCCACCTGATCAGCGCCATAGCGACGATGTCCCGAGGCCGATCGCCTGGGGATGGGGAACCCGTATCGTCGCTCCCAGACCCGCAGGGCATGACAACTGACGCCTGTCAGTTTGGACACCGCGGCGATCGAGTATTCGGCTTCTCCCGATGTATTCAACACGGCATCCCCCCATCCCTTGTCAAAACGAGTTTCACGGAGATCGAAAACTCAGAGATGTGGGAAGGTTCACAACGGCAAACGAGATCGGAGGTCTTGGCCGCTGTCGAAGAAGGCGGCGATTCCGCAGCCGTGGGAACCTTCAGCTTGATGTTCGCAGAGGTGGCACGGCAAGTCCACTGTCAAGCTCCTGAATCGAATCACTTCTATGTTTCTCATTTTGAACGCTGCCTGTTGGGGACGACACGCAGCACCCGTTCCACCCGCTTCGATCTCGTTGTCTTCGCTCCGGAAGACGAGTCGGATCGATGTGCCAACTTCCGAGCCATCGCCGGGCACCAGCCGTGGATCCCCCGAGGATTGGCCAACCTGAGCCATGGAGCAAAAATTTTCGGCCAAAATTTGACAGCCTCCCATCGCCGACCTAGGAGCTAGATGACGCTCTTACGCGCCGATTGGTCGGACACCGCGACACGTGCCGACCAAGCCTGATCAAGAGAATGGCGAGCGAGGGCTTCAGCCCCCGGGAGGGGGCGATTTCGCCACGCCTGGAGGCCCTCAAGGAAACCTTGCCAGCGGCAACGTCCGGTTCAAGCAACATCCCCGATTCAAATTGGCAACACCTCGACTACGCCATCGCCCCTTAGGCTAGACTGCCGCGAGTTCGAGCCGCCATAAGTCGATGAGGATGCTCGCAACTCCGGTTACGAATGGCCCGAGGGGAGTCGACCACCCCAGGCACAACGATTGAGGAGGCCACCCATGTTTCGAGTCTCGTCCCGACGCCGCGACACTCGGTCCGCCACGTTCCGACGCTCTGCCCGACCCGCCATCGAGGGTCTTGAAGACCGGCTACTCCTCTACGCCACCAGTGGTGGCCAGTGGACTTATGGCCAACGCATCACATTTAGCTTCATGCCCGACGGCACCAATCTCGGTGGGGGTTCCCTGAGCAACCTGAACGCGGCGATGGCCGCCGAGGGGATTTCGACGAAGACCTGGCAGGACCAGTTCCGCAAGGCCGCGGCCACCTGGGCCACGATCTCAAATATCAACTTCTCCGAGGTTCCGGACGATGGCTCGCCCTTCGGGACTTACGGCAACCAGCAGGACGACCCCCGCTTCGGAGACATCCGGATCGGCGGTGAATCCATGGGGGTCGGCTACCTGGCCGTGGCCACCCTGCCGCCACCGATCAACGGCGGCACCGAGGCCGGCGACATCTTCATGAACTCCTCGCAGCAATGGGGAGTCAATAGCACGGGCTTCGATATTCTGACCGTGGCGCTGCACGAGATCGGCCACGCGCTGGGCATGAGCCACTCGGCCATCAGCTCCGCCGTGATGTATGCCTATTACACCACGACCAAGCAGCAACTGACCTCCGACGATATCGCGGGCATCCAGTCGATCTACGGCCCTCGCCAACAAGATATCTTCGACTCGGTTCAGAGCAACCAGTACGCCACCTCCGCGACCCCGATCAGCTCGTACATCGACGGCAACGGCCAGCTCACTCTGACGGGTCTGGATATCTACAGCAATGTTGACGCCGACTGGTATACCATCACCGTTCCCTCCACGACCAC
>CAZRGV010000223.1:2912-7646 GCA_964599655.1 uncultured Isosphaeraceae bacterium
CTCCACCACCACCGGCACGATGACGGTGACGATGCAGTCGTCCGGGCTCAGCCTGCTGAGCCCCAAGATCCAGGTTTACGACGCGTCGCTCCGCGGCCTGGTCCAGGTGGGATCGGCGAATTATGGCGACACGGTCACCGCGACCGTCACGGGGGTGACGCCCGGACAGATCTACTACTTCCGAGCCATGGCCGGGGTGGGCGGCCCCTCCGGAGTCGGGGCCTACGCACTTCAGGTCAATTTCGGATCGGGAACCATGAGCCCGGTCCAACCTCCCAACACGGTCGTTCCCTGGCAGGACTCCACAGGTCTTCTTGGCTCGTCGGGACTTCAGGTCGGCTCCGGGCCCGGGAATTCGAAGCCTGGACAGGCTCCGGCCTGGGGATGGCAGAACCAGCACGGCGGTAGCCAGATTTCGACCGAGATGGTCAAGATCGGTGGTTCCTGGTATGCGGGTGACGCGCTCGAGGTCGGCAGTGCCCCGGGCCAGGACGCCCCGCCTACAGGGACCACCAACACCAGGACCGTGGATGCGAGCCCGACGGTCAATCCGCTTCAGAATATCGTCACGTTCTACATCGACTCCAACGCGGCGAACACGCTGGGCAACATTTTCCAGTCGCCCCAGGGCACGAGCCGCTCGAACTCGTCGAACAGCGTGACCAGCGCCATCGATTCGGTCCTCGCGAACTGGAACCTTTCCTGAGCCGAGGACCGACGGGCGGTTGGTAAGTCGCGGGCCAACCGTCCCGGCTGACGGGGAGATCCCGGTCTCTCGGACCGTATCAAACTCTTCGCGTACGTGAGCGTTCGGCCAGGATCGGCATCAGCCTGCACCGTCTCGATCGCCGAGGGTGAGGCAGGTCGATCCTGGCCGCGTTTTCGCGCGCGGGGGTCGAGACCCTCGAAGACTCGCGCGCCGACCGTCTTGGCGTTCCCACGACTTCGAAACACTCTTCGGCCCCCAATGATGTGGCATCTTCGCGACATGCCCAATCATGCGACCTATCGTTTTATTGAGCAGACCAAGTGCCTTTAAGCAGACTGCGAATCACCGCTTTTTGGATTCGCTCGGATGAACCTCACCAAGACTCGTTCACAGCACCGACGACCGAGAGTCTGGCGCCCCGACTGGGAACGGCTCGAGTCCCGGCTCGCGCTCTCGACGACGGGGACCCTGCCGCCCGGTGGTGGGGCGATCGTCTCCAACCAGCCTCTTGGCCCCAACCTGACGGTCGTCGCGACCTCGCCGGCCGATGGGGCCATTCTGACCACGTCACCAACCGCGCTGATCATCACGTTCGACCGACCTGTTGATCCGTTTTCTCTGTTCACGAACGACATTCACCTGGCCCGTGTCGACGCGAACGGAAACCTGACTTACCTCTGGGACGACTTCAGTGCGCCCTCCGAATCACTCGACTCCACCGACACGCAGCTGATTGTCCCCCTAAGCCAGCCTCTGACGCCGGGCCATTACCAGATCTTCCTGTCGGCGAACTCGATGCTGGCCGGTCAGGACTTTTCGTCCCTTCCGCCGAGCAACGGCTCTGACACGTTGCTGGCGGCCTTCACCATGGCCAGGCCCGGCATCACGCTCAACGACGCGACCGCGCTGGGGCTGATGGGGCCGACGCCGATGGCCGTCCCCGGCACGCTCGACTTCACAGTCGATCCGGCCGCTGTGAAACTCTATCGGTTCGAGCTATCGACCGGCCATTTCTGGCGGCTTGGAGCCGAGGTGACCGCCCAGCGCAATGGTAGCCCGCTCGACTCGGCTCTCACCCTGTTTGATGCGCAAGGCCATGTGATCGCCACAACCGACATCGGGCGCCCAGACTTCCCGAACGATCCGTATCTGTTCACGGGACTGCCGGCGGGCACCTACTATCTCGGGGTCTCGGGACATGGCAACCTTCCGGGCCAGAACGGCGGCTACGATCCGGCGCTGGGCATCGCTCAGAGTGATCCGATCGCGCAGGCAAGCGGGCCGTTCACCTTGCACGTCGTCGCCGACCCGGCCGACCATCCCACGACGGTCGAATCCTTCCAGGTCAATCACGCGGATCCGAACGACCCCACGTCTCCGACCGGATTCACGATCCAGTTCTCCGGTCCACTTTCTCTCAATACATCCGACCCGTATTTCTGCAAATACGCATCTTCCGGGGTCCAGGTCGTGGATCAGTACGGGAAGGTCTGGTCCGTTTTCGTCATCGGATACAACGAGTCGCAGGCCCGGCTCACCTACATTCTGAACAGCCGGCTCCCGGTGGGGCACTACACGGTGCGAATTCCCTCGCAAGGGGGGTTGACCGACCTGGCGGGCCTAACCCCCGTGGCTCCCGGACAACCGGCGGGCGTTCTGGGTCGCTTCGACGTTGTGTCGAACCGGCCCGACCACGCGAGCACCGACCTCGGCTCCCTCTTCCCCGACCGTTTGAACGCCGGCGTAACCCAGCAGGTCGCGCTCGACCCGGGCGAGTCGATCACCTACCGCTTCGTGATGCTCGACACGGGGCGGTATCGCCTGCAATGGCTCTACAACGGCGGATCGCTCGGGGTCTCGGAGATCGACCCGACGACGGGGGCGGCCAATCCGCTCGACCCTGGGATTGTGGGACAGCCGAACTCTCAGTTCCCGATGATCTCGGGAGGCGTGCATCTGATCCGTTTCCAAGCGACGGGCAACCAGCCGGTCGTCGTTAGCCTCGTGCTTTCCTCACTGGGTCAAGATTACGAGCAAGTGTTGCTCAATGGCGTGGGCCAGGGCCCGGCGCTAAACCTGCGACTGATCGCGCCGAGCGTCTCCTCACCGGTCACGCCGAGCCCTTCGCCATCGCCGACTCCTTGGCCCGTGCCATCGCCGTCGCCGCCGATGGGCCCAACCCAGCCGGGATCACCGGGATCGACCACACCGGAAACTGGATCTGGACCGGGCCAATCCCACGGGGGATCGGTCTCGGCACCCCGTTCGACATCAGGTAGCGGTTCCACGGCGGAATCGTCGAGTCGTACGGGATTGCTGCTGACCTTCGGCGGCCAGCCGGTCGGGCGAGCGATCCCGGGCGCGGGCTCGGTGTCTCCCGTTGGGCCGAGCCTTGGTCCGAACGCGGTCGCCGTGGCTTCGGCCGCGGCGATGCCGCCGCAGTCGATCGACCTGAGCCCCGCACCCATCGCCGGCCATGGCACGGAGAGCTGGGCCAACCCCGAACCCGACGGCGGCCCGGGCGACGCGCCGACCGATGGGGCCCTGATCGCTGGTGCCGAGGTTCCCATCATGGGCATCGCGCCGGGTCCGATTCAGGACGACGCGGACATCTTGGAACGCCTCCGATCCGGGCTGGCCGCCTGGCTCAGCTCGCAAGTTCCCCTGGAATCCCAGGCCCCGGAGGCCCTCGCGCTGGCCGATCCGCACGCGGCGCCGCCCCTCGGAACGGTCTCGGAGGCCGGCCACCGATCGGAGGGCGACTCGGGCCGCATCGAACAGGCCGGACTCGCGTCCCCCTTCCAGATCGGCCTGGCCGCCTACCTGGTGATCCAGTCGCGGACCTCGATCAGCCGATGGCTTGGCCGAAGGGCTCGCTGGCAATCCCGCTCCCGGAGCGGTTCGGGCGCGAAGAAGGCCGTGGCGACCCCGAATCGTACCCCAGGTCCGCACCGTTACCCGGCTCGAACGACGCAAAACGCCTGACACACCCCGCGACGCGTGGCCCTCGATCGAACTCGAGGCCACGATCCAGAGCCGGCCTCTCTTCATCGAGACGCCGGCTCTTTCTCCATTGCAACACGACCGAAATCGGCCGACAATCAGGGCCGGATACCACCCGCTGAACCACACTCCTGGCGGGCGATGATCCCAAGAAATACCGGGGTGGCCAATGCTCTGCCTCCGACCTCTGCCGACCAACTTGCGGACGGGTCCGACCCGTCGGCAATGGCTTCAGGTGAACCTCGGCGCGGCGATGCTCAACGGCGCGGGCCGTGCCGCCAGGGCCGCGACCCCGGCAGGGCAGGGGGGCTCGCCCCCCGGATTCGGACGAGCAAAATCCTGCATTCTTATTTATCTTTTTGGAGGACCGAGCCACATCGATATCTGGGACCTCAAGCCCAATGCCCCCGACGGCATTCGCGGCGAGTTCCAGCCGATCGCCACCTCCGTGCCGGGCATCACGATCACCGAGCACCTGCCGAGGCTCGCCCGCCTGGCCGACAAGCTGGCCATCGTCCGCTCGATGACGCACGGCGACAACGCCCACGGGTCGGCCTCGCATACCATGATGACGGGCCGCCGCCCCCGCGCGCTCGGTGAGGTCGGACCAACGCCCGAGGATTTCCCGACCTTCGGCTCGGTTCTCGGCCAACTCCGACCGCCCCGAGGCTCGGTGCCCCCTTACGTCTCGCTCCCCTGGAAGATCTCGACCAGCACGAACCTTGTGCCTGGCCAGGACGGCGGCTTCCTCGGCCAGTCGTTCGACCCGTTCCGGGTCGAGGCCCCGGCCGCGACGTTCGACTTCGCGCCACCGGAACTTCACCTCGATGAGGGCCTGTCTCGCGCTCGACTCGAAGACCGCCGACGTCTGCGAGAGACCATCGCGTCGCATCCCTCGCACGCCGAGGACCGGACCGCGACCGACGTCGAGACGCTCTACCAGCGCGCCTTCGACCTGTTTGCCAACCCGGCCTTCGCGCGGGCCTTCCAGCTCGACCGCGAAGACCCTCGCCTCCGTGAAC
>CAZRGV010000224.1:0-7566 GCA_964599655.1 uncultured Isosphaeraceae bacterium
TCGCAATCGCCTGGAACAGGCTCTCCACCACCAGTCGCCGGAGACGAGGCCGATGTCCGACCCCCGCACCGCGGGCCGGTCCACCGTCGTCACGGCCCCGGATGCAATCGCCCATTGTTTCGTTCCCGCGGGGAATGTCAACAGCATACCGAGATTCGACGCGGTTTCAGGCGTCCGGATTCCTTGACCCATGACGCTTCAACAGCATAAAATCCAAGGCGTTACCGGCGGAATTCGATCCCTTCCTAGTGTTGATCCCGCGTCTTCCGACCGGCCGATTCCCCTCACGTTCTAGGAGACATCGCGCCATGACTCGCTGGATCCTGCTGGCGGTCCTCGTTGTCGTGATTTCCGCTGCGGTGCCCGTGGCGTTGTCCTTGCTACCGGCCGACTCGACATCGCATGGCGTCACGCTCCACTCCGTGCGGTCGGACGGTAAACCAACGGGAAAGGTCTACGTCGAGGGAGAGACACTCTATAACTTCGGCAAGATGGCGCAACGCGACGATGGCTCCCATCAGTGGGTCATCAAGAATGTTGGTGAAGGCGATCTCGAACTCAGCGGCGGCTCCTCGACGTGCATGTGCACGGTCGCGACCTTTGAAAAAGGACCGAACGACGAGGAACGGAAGAGCCTCGTGCTGAAACCCGGCCAGAGCACCCCGATCAAGGTGACCTGGCACACCAAGGATACCAACGGACCGTTCGAGAAATCGGCCAGCATCCTCACCAACGACCCGGAACGGCAGGAGGTCTGGTTCACCATCTCGGGTGTCGTGCAGCCCGCACTGACCACGCAGCCGGCCGATCCCACGTTCGACTTCTCGAGCATCCCCAGCGAGGAACCCACCCAGGGCAGGCTCGCGATCTCCTCGCCCGACAAGCCGGACTTCCAGATCCTCTCGATCACCTCCACCAGGCCCGAGTCGGTCAACGCCACCTACCGGCCCCTGAACAACGAGGAAAAGGCGCAGCTCAACTACGACAACGGCTACCGGGTTGACATCGAAGTCAAGCCCTCGCCGATCCTGGGCGTCTTCTCCGAGGAAATCCTGATCGTGACCGACCACCCGAGGCAAAAGGAGCTTCGCGTCCCGGTGAGCGGCCGTCGCGTCGGGCCCATCAGCGCGACGCCCGAAACGATCCGAATGACCGCCTCGAACCAGACCGGGGGCACCCGTTCCTCCATCCTCTGGGTCCGAGGCCAGGAATCGACCCGGTTCGAGGTCGCCAGCAAGCCCGAGAATCTTCAGGTCGAGATCACTCCGGCCGAGGAGACGGCCACGGATGCCAAGGTACGAAAGTATCGACTCACCGCGACGATCCCTCCGGGAACCTCACCCGGCGTGATCACCGGCTTCGTCGTGCTCAAGACCGACCACCCCAACGCGGGGGAAATGAAGCTCCCCGTGAACATTACCGTCGAAGGGCAGTGATCGGTCCCGCTTGCCGAAATCCGGAACCGAACCCGGACGGCCCGCCCAAGGCGCCGAAGCCTGGGCGGGCCTCCACGTCGCGAGGACCGGGCGGGTTCAGCCTTGGCCTCGTCTCCGACCACCTGAAGGGACCTCAGGGAGGCTGGCCAGATCCGATCGCGGACGCTCCAAACCCGCGTCCGAAAACCGTCGGCTGGCGACCCGCTCCGCGCTCATGACGAGGAAAAGGATGACCATGAGACAGACCCGATCCTGGCCCGCGGTTGTCGCCGTGGGGCTCTCGGCCGCGATCCTCGCCGTCGTCGGTTGCAGCTCGAACGCCGGCAAGCCGAGCGAGCCAACCAAGCCCACACCCTCCCCCACCAAGGCCGATCCGCCCGACGACGGCAAGCTCATGGCCGACTGGACCCCCGACCCCCAGGGGGTCTTACTCATCACGGGCCAACAAATCGGCTACCTCGAGCCTTGCGGCTGCACCTCAAACCAGAAGGGCGGCCTGGTCCGTCGCTCGGTCCTGGCGGGGTTGTTGAAGAGGCAAGGTTGGCCCGTCGCCCTGATCGACCTCGGCAGCCTGATCGCCGACCCAGCCCGCGCCCGAGGCGGTCCGGAACAGACCAAGCTCAAGTTCGCCACCAGCCTGAAAGCCTTGCTGGACCTTCAATACGATGCCCTGGCGCTCTCGGCCGACGACCTCCGGATCGGCACGGCCGAGGCCCTGATGCAGTTGGATAACACGCTCCCCGAAGCTCCCGACACGCTCAAGGCCGTCGCCGCCAACGTCGTGCCAGCGACGGGCCTGGGCTTCGAGAAGAAGCTCCGCCCCAGCGTCCGCACCCAGGCCGGCCCGTTCAAGATCGGCGTCACCGCCGTGCTCGACCCCGACCGGTTTCAAGAGCTTCAAGACCCGGGCAAGGCGGAGCTCCTGACCGTGCAATCCCCGGAGGAAACCCTGCCCTCGGTCCTGGCCGACCTGGAGAAAGACACGCATATTCAGGTCCTCATGGTTCAAGGCCCCCCCGAATTGGCCAGGCGGCTGGCGAAAACCTATCCGGGCTTCGACATCGTGGTCGCCACCTCCCTCTTTCCCGACCCGCCCGACAAGCCCGAGGAACTCAACGACGGCAAGACCTGGCTGATCACCGTCGGCACCAAGGGGCAGTACGTCGGCGTGGTCGGGCTCTGGCAGAGCAACGACCCGGCGCGGAAGATGCGGTACCGTCGGCTGGTCCTCAACAGCCGGTACGACACGCACAAGGACCTGGCCGAGGCCATGAAGAAGCGGATCGGCGCCGACTTCCAGGAAACGCTCAAGTCGGCCGGTATCCTCGAAAGCTATCCCAAGCGGCCCTATGCCCTCTACAACGTCCCTTCCGACGCGACCTACGTCGGGGCCGAGACCTGCAAGACCTGCCACCCCGGTACCTTCGCCAAGTGGTCGACCACCAAGCACGCGCAGGCCTATGAGGTCCTGGTTCACGACCCGCACGACCCCGACCGGAATCGCGAATATGACGCCGCCTGCATCACGTGTCACACCACCGGTTTCGAATATGTTGGCGGGTTCGTGAACACGGCGCTGACCCCGAACCTCAAGGGGAACCAGTGTGAAAACTGCCACGGACCCGGCTCGAAGCACGCCGCCGAGCCCGACAACGAAGCCTATCGCAAGGCCATCGCACGGTCGTCGGAAGACTTCGACCGGAACCACCGTTGCATCCAGTGTCACGACGAGGACAACGACCCGAATTTCGACTTCGGCACCTACTGGCCCAAGATCATGCATCAGAAGCTCGACTCGTACGACGACCCCAAGGTCCACCAGGGAATCGAGCCCCCCAAGGCAAAGGCCGAGGGGGCCGACGGCGGTCTCTGAGCAATCGAACGCGGGACCTCGCGGTTGCTCTTGGGGATTCCCCGCGCCGCTGGTAGCCTATACGAAATCGCTGGAAACCATCGATCGCAGGGCGGACACCGCCCAACAGGCCCTCGGCATCGCACGCCGGTCGTTGGGCGTTGCCCACGCTCCAAGAGACCACCCTGTCGGGCGATCCGGTTTTCCAGCGATCGTCCCCTCGACGATCTGGTCCGATTCCGACCGGAAAGGAGTCCCTGAGATGTCGTCCGCGCCGGTCTCGAAGTTTGAGGGCCTGGTGGCGAAGTACCGCCGGGACCACACGCACCCGGTCAATCACGTCCTGCACGTCGGCGTCGGATGGCCGATGGTGGCGGCGTCGCTCTTGCTCTTGCCGTTCCGCCCCTGGTGGTCCCTGGCCCTGTTCCTGGGCGGTTACGCGATCATGTTCTCCGGCCACTTCCTGTTCGAGAAGAACCTGCCGACGATCCTCAAACATCCGAGCACCCCGTTCGTCATGGCCTGGGCCGTCATCCGCGACCTCTGGGGCGGCGTGCGGCGCCTGGCATCCCCCTCCCGAAGCCGCTAGGCTAGACGTCTCGGGAACCAACGAACGCGACGACGTCGATGCCAACGGAGGCCGTCCTCGAATCGCCAACGTGGCCCAAAAGCCAGGATCGGCCCGGCCTGCCACGGCCACGGCCGTCGAATGCCCCTGACCCGATTCGACCAGGCCGACTCCGCGATCGCTCGCCGGCTCGCTCATCGGTCCCTTCGAGACGACGAGGCCCCTCCGCGGCTCCTCCCTCCAGCGCGGGGGGAGCACCGACGGAAAACGTGGACGTTCGTATACAGAACGCCTTGACAGCGCGAGGCCGTCGCGGCTACGATTCCGGACGCCGGAACAGCTTGCCCGCGTTTCCATCCTCTTGAGGTTTGATGCGAGACATGGCCGACCCGATCACGTACGACGATTTCGCCAAGCTGGAACTGCGGGTCGCCAAGGTCCTCGAAGCGAGGCCGCACCCCAACGCCGACAAGCTCCTGCTGCTCCAGATCGACGTCGGCGACGAGCAAAAACAGATCGTCGCCGGCATCCGGCAGCACTACACGCCCGAGCAACTGGTTGGCCGCCTGATCGTCGTGGTCAACAACCTGGCGCCGGCGATGCTCCGGGGCGAGGCGTCCAACGGCATGCTGCTGGCGGCCACGTCGGGGGAAAAGGTCGTGCTCCTGCAACCGGACGACCCGAACTGCGTCGTCGGCGCGAAGATCAAGTGAACCCAGGGGCGATGCCGCCCGTCCTCTTGAGAATCGATCATGACCCATGGCTTCTGGCGACGGCTTGTCGCCGTCTCGTTCGCGGTTCTGTTTGCCGTCGCCCCGGCGCTTCGGGCCGAGGAACCGGCCTCGAAGACGCGGAACCTCGTCCTGATCACCACCGACGGGCTCCGTCCCGAAGAGGTTTTCCAAGGAGCCGAAGAGGCCCTCCTGAGCAAGAAACCCGGCGGGGCGGCCCATCCCGAGGCGCTTCGAGCGACCTACTGGCGAGACACGCCCGAAGCGCGCCGGGAGGTCCTCATGCCGTTCCTCTGGCGGGTCGTGGCGCGCCAGGGACAGATCTTCGGCAACGTCGACAAGGGCAGCCCCGCGAAGGTCACCAACGGCCGGAACTTCTCCTATCCCGGCTACAACGAACTCCTCACCGGCGCCGCCGATGACCGTATCGACAGCAACGACAAGAAACCGAATCCCAACGTGAACGTCCTCGAATGGCTCAACGGCAAGCCCGCGTTTCAAGGGCGGGTCGCCGCGTTCACGTCGTGGGATGTCTTCCCGTTCATCCTGAATCGGGAGCGCGGCGGCCTGTTCGTCAACGCCGCCTGGGAACCGCTGCCGTCAGGACCGGATGGCCTCTGGCCGACCCAGGAGTTGCTCAACCGTTTGATGGCCGAAACGCCCCGCATGTGGGACGGCGTCCGCTACGATTCGTTGACCTTCGCGGCGATGCTCGAGCACCTGAAGCGCGAGAAGCCCCGGGTCCTCTACGTGTCGCTGGGCGAGACCGACGAGTTCGCGCATGAAGGGCGTTACGACCTTTATCTCGAGGCCGCGCACCGCGTCGACGCGTTCCTCGAACGGCTCTGGACCACGCTTCAAGACATGCCCGAGTATCGCGGCTCGACGTCGCTGGTCGTCTCGACCGACCACGGCCGGGGCGGCCTGCCCGACGGCTGGCGAAGCCACGGCGCCAAGGTGCCGGGCGCCGAGAAGATCTGGATCGCCGTGATCGGACCCGACACTCCCGCGCTGGGCGAGCGATCCGAGGTCGAGGCCGTCACCCAGAGCCAGATCGCCGCGACCGTGGCCGCCCTGCTCGGGGAAGATTACGTGGCCGACAATCCGAAGGCCGCCCCGCCGATCGCCGAGGTTCTCCGTCTCTCGCAACCCTGACGCACCGCCTGAATTCAAGGAGCCACGATGGCCTTCGCGACAATCCAGTACTTCAGCCGCTCGCTCCAGAAGGCGTCTTCGTTCAACGTCGTCTTTCCCGCCGCCGCCGAGATTCCCCGCCCTTGGGCGGTCTTCTACCTCCTGCATGGGTTGTCGGACGACCACACGATCTGGATGCGCCGCACCAGCATCGAACGGTACGTCGCCGGCCTGCCGCTGGTGGTCGTGATGCCCGACGGCGGCCGGGGCTGGTACACCAACGCGAAGGAAGGGTACGCCTACGAGGACGACCTGATCAAGGACGTCGTTGGGCTCGTCGACCGAACGTTCCCCGTCAAGGCCGAGCGATCGGGCCGCTGTCTGGGCGGTCTCTCGATGGGGGGCTACGGCGCGATCAAGAACGGGTTGAAGCATCACGAGATGTTCGCGAGCGTCAACTCGCACTCGGGGGCCGTCGGGTTCCTGCACCATCCCGACACGAGCAAGCAACTCAGCCCCGAGTTCGCCCGGATCTTCGGCGAGTCGCCGATGGGCGGCCCGGAAGACCCGTTCGCGATCGTCGAAACCATCGACCACGGCCGGCTTCCGGCGATGCGGCTCGACTGCGGCACGTCCGACTTCCTCCTCGATCAGAACCGGGCCTTTCATTCGCATCTCGACGCGATGAAAATCCCTCACGAATATGAGGAATTCCCGGGAAATCATGAGTGGTCGTACTGGGACACGCATGTTCAAGAAGCGATCGCGTTCCACGTCAAAAACCTGGGTTTGAAGAAGTAGCCGGATCGGCGGTGCTTGCCGCTGGGCAAGCGTTCGCCGCCCACCCCGCAGATCGGCCAAGGCCGGAGGTCTTCGAGCCGTGCTCCGCGAACTTTCGGTGCAGAACCTGGCCCTGATCGAGGACGCCCGCGTCGAGCTGGCGTCGGGCTATTGCGTCTGGTCCGGCGAAACCGGGGCGGGCAAGAGCCTCCTGCTGACGGCCCTGGGCCTCGTGCTCGGCGGCAAGGCGTCGGCGGAGCTGGTTCGGTCCGGCAAGGAGGACGCCCGCGCCGCGGCCGTCTTCGACGTGTCGGAGCCCTCGCTCCGGGCCGACGTCGAGTCGATCCTCGGCGGCGTGCTCGACGAAGATCAACTGATTCTCACCCGTCGCATCTCGTCGCAAGGGCGAAGCCAGGCGCACGCCAACGGCCTGCCCGTGTCCGTGGGAACGCTCCGCAAGCTGGGGGAACGTCTGATCGACGTCCACGGCCAGCACGAAACCCGGGCGTTGCTCGACCCCGACCGGCAACGCGCCCTGCTCGACGCCCACGGCGGACTGGAGCCGAAGCTGGCCCGTTATCGCGAGGCGCGCGCCTCGCACGTTGCGCTTCGTCGCCGCCGGCAAGAATTGCTCGAGGCGTCCGAGCGCCGGCAGCGCGAGCGCGACCTGCTGGCCTTCGAGCGGGACGAACTGGCCGCCGCCGACCCTCAGCCGGGCGAGCACGACGAACTGACGCGCGAAGCCCATCGCCTGGCGCATGCCGAGGAACTCCGCGCGGCCACCGCTGAGGGGTACGAACTGCTCTACGACGCCGACCGCTCGGTCCAGGAACTGATCGGGCGGGTCGCCCGGCGGATCGGCCCGCTGGCCGACGCGGTTCCCGAGCTGGCCGGCCTCGCGGCCGATCTGGAACGGCTCGGCGAGGAAACCCGAGAAGTCGCGCGCGGCCTCCGTCGGTTCAGCCAGACCTGGGACGACGACCCGAATCGGCTCGAAGAGGTTGAGGCCCACGCGGCCCTTTATCGAAAGCTCTCGACCCGTTTCCGCTGCCGAGCCGACGAACT
>CAZRGV010000225.1:0-7260 GCA_964599655.1 uncultured Isosphaeraceae bacterium
CACTTCCCGGTGGCCCTGGAGGGGGCGCTGAAGCTCAAGGAGATCAGCTACCTGCACGCCGAGGGCTACCCGACGGCCGAGATGAAGCACGGCCCGATCGCCCTGATCGATCCCGAGACGCCGAGCATCTTCGTCGCCCCCCGAGGCCCGTTGCACGCCAAGACCCTGAGCAACATCGAGGAAGTGCGCGCCCGCCGAGGCCCGGTCATCGCCGTCGGCACCGAGGACGACGACGCCCTCGCGTCGCTGGCCGATCTCGTCCTGCCGGTCCCCGACGTCCCCGAGATCGTCCAACCGCTCGTGGCCGTCGTCCCGCTCCAGCTCCTGGCCTACCACGTCGCCCGCCTCCGCGGCTGCGACATCGACAAGCCCCGGAACTTGGCCAAGAGCGTCACCGTTGAGTAAAATAAAATGATACGAAACTATGTTAATATTAATATAGTAAGATGCTCACAGATCCCTCTGCGTTCCGAGGAACGGTCCTCGGAGAGACAGGTGCTAGAGACTCTTCTCTATGGCCGGGTGCCGGTGGGCCGGGCGGGCTCCGAAGGCCGTCCTGCGGGCAAGCCGAACCAGGCGATGGCGGCCTTGCGGGCGACCGGAGGGAAGTCGTGATCGCCGGTGTACCAGGCGTATCGGACGCAGTCGCCGGCACCCAGCGCCGCGCTAGCGAACTGGGTGCCGGCCGTAGGCGTACCGATCCCGATGCTGTCGGCGGCCTGTCCCACCTGCACCCAAAAAACACGTGGGGTGAGTAGATTCTTCTTTGACTGGCACAGGATGCTTGATTAAAGATGACCACCTCGCCAGCCCATCGTGGCGGACAGCCTTCGAAGGCAAGCGGTTACCGGAATGCGAGACGGGAGCCGACTTTCGACTTGCCGGAATAACCTACGACGGATACAGGTTACTGCGTCGTTCGTGGCGCACACCGATGCGCCTGCGCGGGGCTTGCCCCGCCCGATCAGGTGACTCTCAAGATAAGGACGATCGAAGTGCGCCCGCCAGGTTCTCGGCACCAACAGGCGCTCACACTGGTCGAACTCCTGGTGGTCAACGCGATCATCGCCCTGCTCGTGGCTTTACTTCTGCCGGCGGTTCAGTCCGCTCGCGAAGCGGCGTTCAAGGCCCAATGCTCAAACAATCTGAAGCAGCTCGGCCTGGCGATGCATGCGTATCGAGGAGCATTCAACGTTTTTCCCGGAGGGCAAGGAGGCGCCGGCCAATCTCTGCACGTAACGCTGCTGCCCTACGCGGACCAACTGCCGGTTTATAACGCATTCAATCTTGACCTGGGGCTGACCTACCCGAGCGCAAACGCCACCGTCGCGCTCACCCAATTATCTATGCTTTGCTGCCCGTCGGATTCGGAGCAACCGAAGCCGGCATGGACAAGCTATGCTGGAAACGTAGGCGTCGGATACAACAGCGACTCATTCAATGGCATGTTTAATTCGTCTGGAATACGACCGACGAACGTCAGCGATGCGCCGGACGGCCTTAGCCATACTGCCGCCATGTCAGAGTGGCTGATTGGAGAGATTCCGGTGCCACGGGAAAGTCGGCGAGCCATGCTCAGCCTGGGAGGCACAAGCGGCATACTCGATCTGACCAGCTTTACCGTCCAATGCCGTGCACAGGGCAGTGCGACTCCGACAAACAACGGGAACTTCAAGGGAAACGTGTGGATCAGAGGCCAGTGGGT
This sequence comes from uncultured Isosphaeraceae bacterium, assembly GCA_964599655.1. GTDB lineage: Bacteria > Planctomycetota > Planctomycetia > Isosphaerales > Isosphaeraceae > CAZRGV01. The sequence continues at coordinate 1,706 of CAZRGV010000225.1, forward strand.
CTCGACGCTCTATGACCACACGTTGTCGATCAACGACCCGAGCTGTCTCAACACTCCACATTCCCCGGTATTGGGAGCGTGCAGCGCCGGCAGCCTCCATCCCAACGGCGCGAACGTGCTGATGGCCGATGGTCATGTGAGATTCGTCCGCCAGAGCCTTGATTTACGCGTCTGGCGGGCTCTAGGGACCAGGAACGGAGCCGAGGTGGTCCAAACTGATTCGTTTTGAGTCGCGCGTTCCTTTTCTCTCCAGCAACCAGGAGTTGCCGCCATGCAATCGTTCCGTTTCGTCAAGACTCTGTTCGTGGCCTGCATCGTCATAGCCGCTGCCCCATCGTTCGCGCGTGCTCAATACACTTGAGGCACTCCGACACCCGCGCAGAACTCCACCGTCTCCGCTGGCACGTTCAACGTCGCCGAAACCTGATCTTGGGGTGCGGCCAACAGCGCCCCGGGGACGTTCAAGATTGAGGTCTACCAGACGGATTCCACTGGAAAGATCATCACTGGAAATATTTGCACAGGCTACAATCTTACGAATATCGAATATCATTAATGTAGTAATGCGCACGGCAAGCACGTCGGGCACTGCATCAGTCGGTGCCCTGGTTCGAGGAACTGGCATTGTCCGCTTCCTCGCCACGGACGCCACAGGTGTGACAGTTTATAGTTCAACAGACGTTGCAGTCACTTTTGGGCCATAAGGCAACGCTGTTTACGCAGATCCCAGGGTTCTCCTGATCGCGTTTGGGTGCCGCTGGTCGTCCCCGACCAGCGGCACCCGAAAAACTCGGATCAACCCGGTCCACATGCTTAGGCCACACCCTCGCGTCGGGCTCGGGGATGGGCCGGGAACGGGGCGTCGAGTAAGAGGGCCGCAAGCGCGTCGGTCGAATGCCCCGGAAGGCGTTGGCGCAGACAAAGAATCCGCAATTCCTCCCGAAGACCGTGGATCCGCATCAACGGGGCGCCGCCGTCTTGGCCGAGGCCCAGGGGCTCTGGGGATACTGCTGGCGGAGCCGTTCGAGCACCTCGTCGGCGCGGCGATCCTGCTTCAGCTCGCGCCAGATCTGGGCGATCTGCGCCAAGGCCCGAGGGTGCTGCGCCTTGTCGCTATCGTAAAGGACGTCGGTCTTGAGGTAGGCGATCAGGGCGTCCTTGGGGCGTCCGGCGACGCGGCGGCAGTCGCCCAGGGTGTTGTGGGCTTCAGCCTGAATGGTCGCGTCCTCGGGGGGAGCCCCCTTGATCACGTCGCGGACGACCGCTTCGGCCTCCTTGTACTTCTTGCTCGCGGCCAAGCTCTCGGCCTTCGCGAGCATGGCCTCCCTGGCCTTGGCCGAGCCCTCGGGCGCCTCGGCGATCAGCTTGTCGAGCGCGGCGACCGCTTGATCATATTGGCCCTTGCGGGAGAGAATCCTCGCCTGGAAAACCGCCGCGCGATCGGCCGCCCACGGGACCTTCGACGACAACTCGGTCAGGGCCGACTCGGCGCGCGCCGTGTCTCCCTTCTGGAGCGACAGGCGAATCAGGTTTTCCAGGGCCGATCCGAGCTGCCGGCTGCTGCCGTTGGCGCGAACGAAGGCGTCGAGGACCCCGATCGCCTCGTCGGCGCGGCTGGGATCGGCCAGGCCAAGCTGCGTCAGGACCCGCGCCCGGCCAAACTGCGCGGCTCGTTCGACGAACGGTTTCCCCTGGGCCTCGCCCGTCGCCTTCTGGTACAGCTCGGCCGCTTCCACAAGCGAGCCGACGTTTTCGCGAGACTCGGCCAGCGTGAAGCTCGGCGTGAGGCTGTCGTAGGAGACCGAGTCAATCTGATCGACGGGAATCGCCTGTTCGCCGCCGATCGTCGCGCGAATGCGGACCTGGGTCGGGGTCTCGTCGGTGATCTGGCCGCTGATTTGGCCGCCGGGCGCCTTGACCGTCGAATCCGGGATGAGCTTGATCACGTCGGACCTTGCCACCGTGGCCAGGCCGAAAACCAGGGCCAGCGGCAGCGGACCGACGCGCAACAGGCGGCGTGCAGACATCGCGATCGTCCCTCGTGTGGGTTCCATGTCGTTGGAAGGCGGATGGTCGGTCTTCATGATCACGAGCCCATCCGTGCCAGCAGGGCCTGATACTTCGCCTTCATTTCGGGACCGCCCACCGAGGGGGTCAGGGTCATCACCCCCTTGAGGGTGCTGATGGCCTGTTTCTTGTCGCCCAGGCCGAACATGGCGACTCCGACGTGATACCAGGCTTCATAATACTCGGGACGGAGCGGCCGGCCGCCTCGAAGCCGGAGTGCCAGGTTCTTCCAGTAGTCGCGGCTGACCTCCCACCGGGCACGGCTATTCTCCGCCTGCGCCTGGGCTTCGAGCAGGTAGCCCTTTTCCATCAAGGGGTCAATCAGGCGAGGGTTCTCGTCGAGGATCGGCTGGAGCATGTCGCGGGCCTGGTTGAACTCCCCCTGGTCCCGCAACGAGGCCACCAGCTTCAGCTTGGTCCGCAAGAGGCGCGCTTTCGCGTCGGCGAGCTTCTGGAACTGCGGGTCCTTGCTGTAGGTGTCGAGCACGCGCTGGAAGACCTTCCCGGCCTCCTCGGGCATCTTGAGCGAGAGCATCGACTCGCCGGCCCATTGCAGCGAATCGTAGGTCTGACCGGCCTGGCTGCCGACAAGCGCCTGGAGGAACTGGCGGTACGCGTCCTTCGTCTTTTCGAGGGCCGTGCGGTCGTTCTTGGCCTCGAGTTGGTCCATCTCGTTTTTCAGCGAACGGCCAAGCTCGAAGTACAGCTGCGTGAGCGCGGCCTTCGAGGGGCTCACCGCTTCGAGCGTCTTCATATCCTGGATCGCCTGATCGGGCTGCCCGTTCGCCAGGTGTGAGCGGAGCAGGATCGAGAGCGTGGCGGAGTAGAGCGGCACGACCTCGGCGCTCGGGTTGGTGCTCGAAAGGGCCTGGACGATCGGTTCGAGCAGCTTGATCGCCTCGGCGGGCCGGCCGCTGGATCGATGGATCTCGGCCAGGGCGTTGGCGTTGGTGATCCGCCCCGGGTCGGCCACGGCCACGTGGGCGTCGTCGCGCGCCTTCAAGGCGCCGGCGATCAGGTCGAGCGCCGTCTTCGCCTCGGAGTCGGCCTCCGCCGTCTTGTTTTCCTCGCGAAGCGCCTGGGCCTCTCGCCAGCGGGCGTCGCCGGCTTTGACCAGCGCATCGAGGCGCCTCGGCGAGTTTTCCCGCACGGCTTCGAGCCATCGAGCGGCGTCGAGGTATTGGCCGCGCCCCATGGCGATTTCGCCCAGGGTCACGCGAGCCGCGTCGGCCTGGTCCGAATCGGGCCAGGTCTCCGCGGTGTAGGTCGCCAGATCCACCAGACGGTCCAGATCGCTGGCGCGATCGATCGCGCTGAACGTGTTGTAGGCCATGGTGAGCGAGGCCATGCCAATTTCGGCCGCCTTGGCCGAAAGCCCCCCTTGCGGATAGCTCCGCGCCAGATGCTCGGCCACCACGTCCGACTCGTAATACCGTTCCGACGCGTAATAAACATACGACAGGAAGTAACGGGCCCGGTTGACCTTGTCGATGTCTCGCGCCGCTTCGGCTTTGCGGATCGCTTGACTCAGCAGCGCGACGGCCAGCCCCCAGTCGTGCGTGCTGATCGCCGTGTCGGCCTGCGCCATGGCATCATCATAAGTCAGATTGGCGATCTGATTGACGTTCCTCGCGGCCCGCGGCTTGTACTTCTGAAGCAACTCCAGCGCCTCGGGCTTGTACGGCGAATAATAGCGGACGACCTCCGTCAACCGATCGACGGCCTTGCGGACCGCCTCGTCACGCTCGGCGTCGCTCTGCATCGTGGGCAACTGGGCCAGGATGTTCTTGGCCAGTTCGAGCTGCACCCCAAGGCCTTCCTCCGAGACGCGGTTGTTGGGGTTGGCGTTGAGCCAGCGAACCGCCTCGTCGACCGCCAGCGCGTGCTCCTTGCGCTTGCCGATGACAATGATCCGGTAGAACCCGACCTGGCGCTGCAAATCGCGGAGCCGCGGATCGGCGTGATCCATCAACTGGTCGTAAAGACCCATCGCGGCCCCAAGATCCCCTTTCTCCTCGTAGCATTTCCCTTCGAGCATCTGGGCGTGCAGCCCCGACATCTGCGTGCGGTAGTTCTTGTAGAGCTCTTCGAACGCGGCAATTCCCCGGTCGAGCAGCGCGTTGCGCTCCTTGGAGCCGAGCGGATAGGTCTGGGCCTCCTCGTAATCGACCACGGCCCGTTGAAGCTGGTCGTCCATCAGGGCCGTGTGGGCCCGTTCCCGAGCCTCCTTGCGCGGGTCCCCCTCGGGGATGAACTTCGGAAACGCGTCGAAGTTGGCCTTGAGCCGGACCTCCGCCTTGGCGTACGCCTTGCGGGCCTCGTCAAACGCCGCGCGGGCCGCGACGAGCTTCGTTTCTCGCTCCGCCTGCCCTTGCGCCGACGGCTTGCCATCCTCGGTCACGGTCTTGACCTCGTTGGCCTGGAGCATCGCCGTGTGCCCCCGCTCGACATTGAGCCTCGCCAGTTGCACCAGGGCCTCGGGAGCCAGCGCGTGATTCGGGTACGACTTGGCGAACTCGTCAAGCTTGACCCGCGCCTGCTCCAGCAATGCCGTCCGCCGTTCGAGGTCGCCTAGTTGTGTCGCCTCGTCGAGCTTGCCGCGACCGATCTCGTAGTTGAGAACCGGCTTGAGTGCCGCCGGCGTATCCTTCGCCTGGAGCATCTGGTCGATGTAATCCAGCGCCAGGTCATAGTATCCGCGATCGCGGAGCCCGCGAAGAAAGCGTAACTCGAGGTCGGTTTCGGGCGAGCCGGTCTTCGATGGCGCCTGGGCCGCTGCGACGCCTCCCAGCGTCAGACCGGCCACGAGCAAGGCCCAAACAATCTCGCGTCGCGGCATGATTCGGGGGCTCCCTTGGGCAGAGTGGACGGCCCGCCTCCGAACGGGGCGGAGCCGCCGAACCGAGAGCGTGGATGCGTTATTTTTCACCATACGACGCCCGACCTCGGGGCGTCAAGCTCCTCGAACCGCACAGGTCGAGGAGTTATCCCGTGAATACCGATCCTTCGAATCCCTTCCCCGGTCTGAATGATCCGGTCGTGCGTTGCTGGCGGTCGGCGGCGAATCGCCACCCCGAATCGAGGGGGCTCGTGCCAGGGTTTGCTTGTTTCTCCATCGACGTAAGCCAGCCACCGCACGGTGTCTCCCCGACGGATCGGGGAACGCTCGGAACCCGTCTGGTTGCGACCTCGTGCCCACGGCCCCGTTTCTCCGGATCGCTTCGGCTCATCGATTCCGCCTGCATGACCGATACAATACCCCTGTCAAGGGGGGCCGGAGGCCCATGTGCCCACCTCAGCGAACGAGGAGCGTTGGAGAGGATGGCCATCATCCGAGGCAGCACACGGCGAATGGCACGCTTCACGGTCTTCCTGGCGTTCGCCCTCTTGCCGATGCTGGCCGTCCGTCCGGTGCGGGCGCAGGGTCCTCAGGTCGAGATCGAGGAGCCGCCTGGGTTGCCGGAAGGGTTCGGTCGGCTCGGGGCCCC
>CAZRGV010000226.1:0-1867 GCA_964599655.1 uncultured Isosphaeraceae bacterium
AGACCTGCGTCAAGCTCGTCGAGAAGCTGCGAGCCGGCGTGAGGATCGAGGGGGTTGAGACCCTCATCGAGCCGGTCCGCGAGTATCGCCTGGTCGTCCGCTTCCGCGGCGACGGCCTCGGCGACAACGTCTGCGACACCGACCCGCTCCAGACCGGCCTGCACCCCCTGGAGCCCAAGGCCGGCGACGCCGCCTCGGAGAAGACCGCCCGGATCGCCGCCGAGTTCCTCCGCCAGGCTCGGGAGATCCTCAAGGACGAGCATCCGGCCAACTTCCTGATGCTCCGAGGCTTCGCCAACTTCCCGAAGATCGCCACGATGGAGGACGTCTACGGCCTGAAGCCGGTCGCCATCGCGGTTTATCCGATGTACCGCGGCCTGGCCCGCCTCGTCGGCATGACGGTCGTCGACCCCGGCAAGACCATCGCCGACCAGATGGAGGTCCTCAAGGCGAACTGGGATCAATATGACTTCTTCTTCCTCCACTACAAGTACACCGACAGCACCGGCGAGGACGGCAACTTCGCCAAGAAGGTCGAGGTGATCGAGGCCCTCGACGCCGAGATCCCCAAGATCCTCGGCCTCAAGCCCGACGTCCTGGTCGTCACCGGCGACCACTCAACCCCCAGCCGGTTGAAGTCGCATAGCTGGCACCCGGTCCCGTTGCTCCTCTGGGCCCCGGCCACCGTGCGCCCCGACCTTGTCACCGAGTTCGGCGAGCGACCCTGCCTGCAAGGCGGCCTCGGCCAGATCCTGGCCAAGACCATCATGCCCCTGGCCATGGCCCACGCCGGCCGGCTCCAGAAGTTCGGCGCCTGAGCGGGTGAACGAGAGGGCTCCGCGGGGGTGAACGCGGGAGGGGGCACGTCGCGATGCGCCGGGCCCGTCCCCGCGTTCACCGGCCAAGCTCGTGGAGGGTACGCCATTGCGTACCTCTTCGAACCCGATCGCCCCGAGGTACGCAATGGCGTACCCAACAAGAACGGACGGCCGTCGATCCGCATACCCCGGAAATTCCTGGAAAAACGCGGGTCGCCCCGGTTGCTCGTCAACCGGGGCGGCGAAGCCGCAAGAGGCTCCGCCGCCTCCGCCGCTTCACTCCACCCAGCCGATCGGAACTCCGATCGAACCGCCGGACTCATACCACTGGGCTGAACTCCATCGCCAGTCCGCCGGGCGTTCGACGAGACCCGCGCGGACGGGATTCTGATGCATGTACGTGAGCTTCTCCTCCAGCTTGGCGCGGGTGAACACCTCGAAGGCGTAATACTTCGGCTGCCAGAAGCGGTCTCCGAACCCGATCTCCCGGAAGTAGGCCGCATTCTTGTCCCGGTACCACGCTCGGATGTGGTAGCTCGACTGCCGTTTCCACTCGTGGACGAACCGGCCGAGCTGCCCCGTCTGGGGGAACCAGACGAGGGCATGCACATGGTCGGGCATGATCACGAAGCCGAGGCAGGTTGCGGACTGCCTCGCCAGTTGCTCGCCTAGGATGCGCATCACGATGCGTTTGGGATGATCGGAGTCGAGCAGCCGACGCCGATGATCGCACGAGAAGGTGAGGAAATGGGCGAAGAGCTCGTCGTCCGCGATTCGTCGTCGTTCTGACATGGCTCAAGTCTGATGGCTACCAGGCCATCGGGCAACCAAGGTCCGGAAAAAATCCTCGCCGCAGCACGTCCCCCGGCTGCGATCGTCTCTCGTCGCTGCGCGACCCCGGTTGCGAGCAACCGGGGCCACCCTCGCCTGAAGCCGAACTACCCGGATAACAGGTCTCTCGAAGCGGGTCGCCCCGGCGTCCCGTCGACCGGGGCTTTCATCGGGTGGCCCCGGTTGCTCGTCAACCGGGGCGGCGAAGCCGCAAGAGG
>CAZRGV010000226.1:1967-6856 GCA_964599655.1 uncultured Isosphaeraceae bacterium
CTCCGCCGCCAACCACGGGTGGACACTGGGGCTCGTCAATCGGGACCACCCACGCGGGTGGCCCCGGTTGCTCGTCAACCGGGGCGGCGAAGCCGCAAGAGGCTCCGCCGCCAACCACGGGTGGACACTGGGGCTCGTCAATCGGGACCACCCACGCTTCCGTAGGAAGTTCCGTTCCTGACGCCTGTCGACCCGCATGCCCCGGAAATTCCTGGAAAAAACCCGATAGGACCGGCCCGATTTCACGATGCTATTGTTAGTCAGGCCGCGTTCTCCCGCGGCGTGCGGCTCTTTAGCAACTCGAACGATCCTCGGAACGGAACCCGCGTGGTGGAGGACGTACCCGCCGAACGCGCCGGAGTCATTTCGGCTTCGACGTCAGGTACGACAGCAGGTCCTTCACCTTCTGATCGCCGAGCGCGCCGGCCAATCCGACGGGCATGATCGACGTGGCGCTCGGGCGCATCTCGTCGATCTCCGAGCGCTTCACCTCGGTCGTCTTGGCGCTGGTGTCGAGCACTCGGATGCGGTCTTCTCCCTCGGCGCGGACCACGCCGGCCAGTACCCGGCCATCCTTGAGCACGACGGTGTACGGCACGAAGTCGGGGTGGATCGTCGCGCTCGGCTCGGCGATGTCGCGGTAAATCGTCGCGACGTCCCGCTCGTGCAGGTTGCTCAGGTCGGGGCCAATCTCGCCCCCCTGACCGCGGAACGTGTGGCACGAGGCGCACTTGGCCTCCTCGCCGAGAAACACCGCCTCGCCTCGCTTCGGATCGCCGCCGGCCAGCGAAGGCGGCTCGGGCGCGGGACCGGTTGGGGCAGGGGGTCGAGCGGGAGCCCAAGGAACGAGCAGGCCGTCGGCCGGCAACGGTCGATCGATCGGGTCCTCCCCATGCCGGGTCGTCGCGCTCAGGGTCAACGGCTTGCCCGCTTCCGTGCGAATCGTCAGCGCCAGCTCGACGGGCTCGCCCGTGGACTCCGTCGTGAACTCGACGCCGCGGTCCTCAACGGCCTTCCGGCCCTCCTCGAAGTTGAGCGTCGCCTCCTCGATCGGCCCGCTCGACGCGACCCGCACCACGGCCCTCCCTTCCGGCAGCGCGATCAGCGTCCGGAGCGTCAATCGCCCCGGCCTGGAAAGCAACGCCAGACCTCGGTCGTGCTCGACCGAGCCAGCCGTCAAGGTCCGGGTCACGTCGGGATCGACGTGCGGCCACCAGCCCGACCACGTTGGCGATTCGTCCTCCAGGCCCGCCTCGCTCCAGGAGACCTCGACGCCTGAAAGGTCGTAGCGGATCTCGGCCGACTCGCCCCTCTTCAGGCCAGGAACCGTCAGAACGTACGAGGCGTCCCAGGGATGCGGGTCGGTCGCGAGCACCAGCGTGCGGCCGTCGTCAACGAGCCGGGCCGAAGCGATCCGAAGCGAACCCCGACGCGAGGCCGCCGCCTCCTCGGACGGGTCGCCAAAGGAAATCGAGCGGCCCACGAGGCTCGACGCCACGGACGGGTCAACCGGCCGGTCAAAGGCCACCTTCAACCCGAGCGGGTCGGTCGGCCAGGTGGCGACGGCTCGAGGTCGAGGGGCCTCGCGGCCGGCCTGGTTCGAATCCAGGGCCGAGAGGCTGGCCAGGACAGCGGCAATCCCAAGGAGGTATCGCATGGAAACCGATTCCTTCGGAGGGCAGGAAAGGCGGGCGGACGGACGGACGTTTCGTACTTCCATCGACGAGGGCCTTTATGATAGTCCAGGGGCTTCGCCAGCGACAAGGCCGCCGGACGCCTCCCGCCTCCCGCACCGACAGGATCCGACCATGGCAAGACCCCGTCGATCGGCGCCCGACGCCGACCAGAACAAGGAACCCTTCGACATCGACGAGGTCTTCCGAAGGCTCCGCCAGGCGGTCAAGGGCCTGCCGAAGGCCGCCATGTTCGAGCTTCGAGACCGCGGCCACGCCTCACCGTTCGAGGTCCTGGTCGGCACCCTGATCTCGGTCCGAACCCGAGACGAGGTCACGTTGCCGGCCTGCCTCCGGCTCTTCGCCAAGGCAAGGACTCCCGAACAGTTGGCCCGGCTCGGCGAGGCCGAACTGAGCCGGCTCCTGCGGGGCGTCGGCCTCCGGGAGACCAAGGTCGCGAACCTCCTCGAACTCTCCAGGCGCCTCGTCGAGGAACACAACGGCCAGGTCCCCGACACCCTGCGGGGCCTGACCGCCTTTCGAGGGGTCGGCCCCAAGGTCGCCGCCCTGACACTGGCGCTGGGCTTCCACAAGCCGGCCATCTGCGTGGATGTTCATGTGCACAGAGTCGTGAATCGCTGGGGATACGTCGAAACAAAAACACCCGAGCAAACGATGGAGGCGCTCGAGGCGAAGCTCCCGGAGCGGTACTGGGTCGAGATCAACGAGCGGCTGGTCCCCTTCGGCAAGTTTATCTGCACGGGCAAGGCCCCGAAGTGCCCGGCCTGCCCGCTGCTCTCAATGTGCCGCCAGGTTGATGTGGACCCGGCTTGATGATAGATCTCTTGAGAGTCCCCCCGCGCGATTCCGGCAACCGACCGAGGAGGGCCTTCCATGGCCTGGCCCGTTCTGCTCCCCATCCTGGCGGCCCTGGCCCAATCGCCCGAGGCCCCGGATCGTCCCCGGCTGATCGTCTTGACCGACATCAGCAGCCTGACGGCCGGCATGGCCGAACCCGACGACGGCCAGTCGATGATCCGCCTGATGCTCTACGCCAACGACGTCGACATCGAAGGGCTGGTCGCTTCGTCGAACATGGGGCACGGCCAGACGGTTCGCCCGGACCTGATCGAGGCGGTGGTCGAGGCCTACGGCCAGGTCCAGCCGAACCTGGCGCGGCACGACCCACGCTACCCGACGGCCGAGGTCTTGAAAAAGACGATCAAGGCCGGCCAGCCCATCGCAGGCCCGGAGGTCCCTGTCACCGAGAGCGTCGGCGACAACCAGGACACCGAGGCCTCCAACTGGATCATCCAGGTCGTCGACCGGCCCGACCCAAGGCCGGTCTGGGTGACGATCTGGGGCGGCTCCGCCGACCTGGCCCAGGCCCTCTGGCGGGTCCGCCACTCCCGATCCAAGGAAGAATTGAACACGTTCCTATCAAAAATCCGGGTTCATTCGATCCACGACCAGGATTCCACCGGCCCCTGGATCAAGGAGCACTTCCCCGGCCTGTTCTACATCACCAGTCAGCGGGCCTACCGCGGCATGTACCGGGGCGGCGACGTCTCGCTGGTCTCCTCCGACTGGGTGGAAACCCACATCCGGCACGGCCATGGGCCGCTCGGGGCCCTCTATCCGAACTACCGCGGCGGCGACATCTGGTCGGGCACCCTGGGGCCGGTGCGAGGGATCAAGGAGGGGGATTCCCCCTCGTTTCTGTCGCTGGTCCCCAACGGCCTCGGCGATCCCTCGCGTCTCTGGGCCGGAAGCTGGGGAGGGCGGTTCGAAGGACACGACAACCGGTTCACCGACGTCCCCGACCTCGACCTGCCCAGCGCCAGCGACCCCGACCCCCGGATGTCGTCGGTCTATCGCTGGCGGCCGGCGTTCCAGGCCGACTTTCAGGCCAGGCTCGACTGGTGCGTGCTCCCGCCCGAGAAGGCCAACCACCCGCCCGTGGTCCGGATCGACGGACCTCGCGAGCGGACCGTGAGTCCGGGCTCGGTCGTCACCCTCGACGCCCGCGGCTCGAGCGACCCCGAAGGAAAGCCGCTCCGCGTCTCCTGGAGCCTCTACCCGAAGTCGGAGGAGACGCGGGAGGTCGTCCTCGACGATCCGGAATCAGGGATGGTTCATATCAAGGTTCCAGAGGCCGACCGCCGGCGGACGATCCCCGTCCTGTTGATGGTCGAGGACCGCGGCCAGCCGCCCTTGACCCGCTACGGCCGGGTCTTCCTGACGGTCGAGCCATCGGGCCGGCTCACTCCTCCTCCAGGACCTTCCCGGAGGCGGAGACCTTGACCTCCCGCGTCTTGCCCTGGTTGTTGCGGCCTCGGATCTCGTAGGCGAGCTCGCCTCCCTCTTCCTTGACGAGCCAGGCCCGCTCAAACTCGACGTCCGGCAGGCGCTCCTTGGCGACCTTCAAGACGCCCTCGGGGATCTCGGAGAGGGCCACGGTTTCCTCCTCGGGCAATGGGCCGGGCGAGCCGTCGCCGCAGCCGAGCAAAAGGGCCGAGAGGAGCAGGGCCGTCCATCGGAGGTTTGGTCGCATCGAAGGGTATCCGATCGAGGAAGGGTCAATACTCGCCGGAGATGGTCTCGCCGCCGGCCCGGGTCGCCAGGGCGAAGTAGGTCTCCCGGTCCATGGTGGTCTTGAGGAACGAGACGTGGCCGTCGGCGAAGACGTAGTTGACGCCCTGGCCGTGCCTGCTGAAGAACATGTTCACGTCGGAGCGATAGTCGCCGGGCCCGAGCCCTTCGCCCGCGTGGCCGAGGGTCATTCCGGGACCAGGCTCGACGCGGGGACGGCCGACGGTCGCCCCCGCCGGAGGGGCCAGGGTCGCCCCCGTGACCGAGCCGACCCAGGTCGCCTCCCCCAGGTTGAACGACCGCTCTCCCGCGGCGATGGTCTGCCCGGTGCCGTCGGTGATATGGTTCAGTCGGACGCTGCTGTTGCGGTAGAAGAGTCCCTCGCCCTCGACGCCCGGCTCGCCCAGGCCGAACATGGCCACATAGTTGGATGACGCGACCTGACAAATCCTGTCGCCGGGCAGGAGCCGGAAGGACTTTTCTGGCGTGAAGGTGGCCCAGATCAGGGGCGGAGCATCGTCGGACGGGCAGAGGAAGAAGTCGAGCAGGGTGAGCCGGCTGGTCAGGTTCTCGGGCTTCTCGATATTGAGCTCGAAGTTGATGGTCGAGAACAACGGCGTCTGC
>CAZRGV010000226.1:6938-7057 GCA_964599655.1 uncultured Isosphaeraceae bacterium
GAGATAGTTGTGCATCGCCAGGCCGATCTGCTTGAGGTTGTTGACGCATTTGGTGCGTCGGGCGGCCTCTCGAGCGGCCTGCACGGCCGGCAAGAGCAGGGCGATCAGGACGCCGATGA
>CAZRGV010000227.1:0-3220 GCA_964599655.1 uncultured Isosphaeraceae bacterium
AGTGGTCCAGGAAGATACTGGTGGACAAGCCACCAGGGCCACCCGACGAAGACACTGGTGGACTAGCCACCAGTGGCACCCGCCGGAAGCTCGCCGCGAGGGTGGGGGTGGCTGGAGTCTCGTCTTCGAGACCCCGGTTCGGCGGCCCTACGTCTGGGGTCTCGAAGACGAGACCCCAGCCACACATTCAAGAATATTAACATATGCCGAGATTCCTTACCAAGGAGCGTTGGTTCCGGTCCGTCGGATATGCCCAGGATGGCTCTCCGCGGGTGTCCTTCCACCTTCGAACGTGTGGGAGAGGCTGCTTCCCTCGAAACGTAATCAAGCGGTGCCCGCACCCCGCCGAGGGGGGCGTGATCGCATTCGATGGGCGAGCGGCGACGTTGGGCGCGCGGGTCGTGAGCTCAATGCCGATCCGGATCGTTTTGCCCGTCGCGTCCGACGGCCATGACGATGGCCTGGATCAAGGCGCGACGGAGCTTGCGGTTCGCCCGGGCGGCGGGGAATCGGTGGGTCAGGTCGGTGTGGCCGACGTCGAGCGGGCCGAGGCAGGTGCCCAGGCCGTCCAGCGACTGGTCCGACTCGAGGACGACTCCGTCGTTCGGGCCGTAGTAGGCGTGCAGGTAGCGGGAGAGCGGCTTGCGCAGCAGGCGTTGCCGAGAGGGCGAAACCGATGCCTCGATGAAGAAGGTGCGGGACTCGACGACGGGGATCGCGTCGGCGTTCGCGTCCAGCTCGCAGCGCCAGAACGCGCGTGCGGCGTCCAGGGTCAGTTCTTCCAGGCCCGCGTGCCAGCCTCGATGAAGCAACGACCGCTCCAGCGTGCCGACCGCCTTCGCTACCACCCGGGCGCGCGGGGGCATCCGCCGATCCATCGGCTCGCCGTTGCCGACGACGTAATCGGCCAGGCCGGAGCCCCCGAACGGCCCCTGGACCAGAAACAGCGCGGCGACGTGGTCGCGGACGAACGCCGGCTCTCGCAGAGCGAAGGCCAGGGCGTCGCAGGCGCCTCGGCTGTGCGCGATGATGACGAGCCGCTCGGGCCCGGCGTCGGCCGCTTGGAGGAATCCGTCTCGGATCGCGTCGAGGTTCTCTACGAAGCTGGAATGGGAGCTAGGCTGGATCTCGTGGATGGCCTCGTTCGGGACCCCCAGGGCCCGCAGGGCGGCGACATTCTGAGCGAAGTAGCCGGGCATCCGCTCGTTCCCCAGCCCGCCCACGAAGACGTAGCGGAACCGGCGGGCCCGCGCCTGAACCTCGTCGGGAATGCGGAGCCGGCCCCTGGACGCCTGCTCGAACCAGGCCTGGAACTCGCCGGGGCGGACAACGGGCGTCGGGTCCGGGCCGGCGGCGAACAGGGCAAGAGACAGGATGCCAGCCGCGTTGATCCCCATGTCAACCTCCTTGGCTTCGAGATCCCTGAGGCCGGGCGCCCGGCCCTCTGCTCTGCTCCGCTCTGCTCCGCTCCACTCCTCATGATGGTAGCGACGTGAGACGGCCGGGCACCAGCCCCCGCGCCCGTTGCGGTCGGCCCCAGGAAAGAAATCGCCGCCCGGTCTTGACACGTTTTTTTGTCAAGCGCAAGATTCGGTCATGAACGACGTGGAGGTGATTGAGGATCCGTTGGCGGCGGCGGTGGCGCTCGACCCGGTGCGTTGCCGGTTGCTGGCGGAGCTGGCGGAGCCGGTGTCGGCGGCGACGCTGGCCTCGCGGGTGGGGTTGACACGTCAGAAAGTGAACTATCATCTGCGGACGCTCGAGGCGCACGGGTTGATCGAGGAGGCGGGGCGTCGGCGCTGGGGCGGTCTGACGGAGCGTTTACTGGTGGCGACGGCGTCGTCGTACGTCGTTTCGCCGGGGGCGATGGGTCCGTTGGCGTCGGAACCGGGTCGGACCGAGGATCGGCTGTCGGCGAGTTACGCGATTGCCCTGGCGGCGCGTTTGATTCGCGAGGTTGGCGCGTTCTTGCGGCGGTCGAGGGAAACGGGCAAGCGGCTGGCGACGCTCTCGCTCGACACCGAGATCCGGTTCCGATCGTCGGCCGATCGCGCGGCGTTCAGCCACGACCTGGCCGAGGCCGTGAAGCAACTGGTGGCGCGCTATCACGATGAGTCGGCACCGGGCGGGCGATGGCATCGCCTGGTGCTGGTGGCGCATCCTCTTCCTCAGAAACCTGAAGCGAAGGAATCCTCATGAGTCTCAGAAAAGATGATTCCGGGCGGCGATGGGTGCAGGTCGAGGTGGAGGTTCCCGGCACGCCGGAGGAGGTCTGGGAGGCGATTGCGACAGGGCCGGGGGTGTCGTCGTGGTTCGTGCCGACCGAGAAGCGCGAGGACGGCACGGTGGTCTCGCACTTCGGTCCGGGGATGGATGCCGTGGCCACCGAGACGGCGTGGGAACCGCCCCACCGGTTCGCGGCCGAGGGGGAAATGGGGCCGGGCGGTCCCAAAATGGCGACCGAATGGATCGTCGAGGCGCGCGCCGGGGGGACGTGCGTGGTCCGCGTCGTGCATAGCCTGTTCGCCAGCACCGACGACTGGGACGATCAGCTCGAAAGCATCGAAGCCGGCTGGCCCGATTATTTCCGTATCCTTCGGCTGTATCTCATGCACTTCCGAGGTTGGACTTGCGCGCCATTTCAACTCATGGGCATGGCTGCCGAGCCGGCGGCGGGCGTCTGGGAGGCGCTGACGGGATCGCTCGGACTGGCGGGAGCGGTGGCGGGCGAACGTCGGACGACCCCCGAAGGAGCGCCCCGGCTCAGCGGCATGGTCGAGCGGGTGGGCTCGGCCGGCCATCCGCATCAGCTTCTGCTGCGACTGGATGAGCCGGCGCCCGGCATCGTTCATGTCTTCGCAATGGCCATGGGCGGTCATGTGTTCGTAATCTTTCGCTTTTATCTGTATGGCGAACGGGCCGCCGATGCCGCCGCGAGCGAGGAGCCGGCCTGGCAGCAGTGGATGAAGGCGCAATTCCCGGGTGTGGAGCACTGAGCCGCAGATCGGGATGGTCTCCCCTACCCCGCGTGAGCCGGAGACCGCCGCCGAGAGATCTCTCGCAAAGTCATCAAGAGAAGATAAGAGGAGATCTCTCGCAAAGACGCAAAAACCGCAAAGAGAAAATAAGAATACTATTCAAATTCCTCGACTCGCTTCGCGGCCTTTTCGCCTTTGCGAGATTCCTCGGATACCCTCTCTCGCAAAGACGCAAAACCGCA
>CAZRGV010000227.1:3320-6728 GCA_964599655.1 uncultured Isosphaeraceae bacterium
AAGAATTCTAAGAAAGAATATAATCCGGAATCCCTTCGTATTTCTTTGCGGCCTTCGCGCCTTTGCGAGATTCCTCGGATACCCTCTCTCGCAAAGACGCAAAACCGCAAAGAATTCTAAGAAAGAATATAATCCGGAATCCCTTCGTATTTCTTTGCGGCCTTTGCGCCTTTGCGAGATTCCTCGGATACCCTCTCTCCCAAAGACGCAAAACCGCAAAGAATTCTAAGAAATAATATAATCCGGAATATCTGTGTATTTCTTTGCGGCCTTTGCGCCTTTGCGAGAGGCTCTTCATCGGAATTCGGCGCATCTCTTCCTGGCGACGGGCGGATCGTACGGATCGGGCCGTGGCCTACCCCTTCTCTCTGGGAGAGGAATCGCATGCGGAAGATGGTCAAGCGTGTCGCGATCGCCGCCGCCTGGTGTACACGACGACGGAGGCCGTGGGTGAGAATCAGACCCGGGTCAAGTCGGTTTATATTGGTAAAATGAATGATCCAACCAATTTGCTGTGTTCTTTCGTGGAGGACAAGATTGGTCAGGATATGCGGGAGGGGCTGGAGAACCTCAAGCGCGTCCTGGAAGCGCCGTAGTGGCGCCCGGAGCGCGGGGCGGAAGTGAGCCGGTCAGGGAGGGAAGAAACTTCAGAACCTCTCGCAAAGACGCGAAGGTCGCAAAGGGTAAATAATAACATTGTTCTTATTTTGGGCGACTCTTGGGCCTTCACGAGAACGAGGCTGGCCGTCGCCCGGCGCAAGCGCGTGTGGTGCCGAATTGCCCGGACGCCACGTTCGACGTCGGGTGGGCATCGCCCGTCGAATTCGTTGCGTTGGCGGAAGATTCGGTGGGGGCGGTGCCCACCCGTCGAAGCACCCGCGAGCGGACGCTCAGCGGGCGTGTTTCGGGGTGGAGGGCTTGTTCGTGGCGCGGGAGGCGGCCGGGCTGGGGAGGTTCAGGGCTTTTTCCAGCGCGACGACGATTTTTCGGGCTTGCTGGGCCTCGAAGGACAGGCCGACGTGGTATTTCTCGCGGCGTTTGGGGAGGTTCAGCTCCTGGATGGCGTCGCGGACGTCCTCGTCGTCGGCGAGGGTGGCGAGCTGCTGGTCGAGGGCGTCCGCCTGGGCGCGGAGGGTCCGGGCCATCGCGAGAAGTTCGTTGCGTCGGGAGTCGGTGGGGGCTTTCTTCCACTCGCGGAGCGCGATGTTCGCGGCCTGGGCCTGCGTGTTGAACTCGGTTTCGTCGGGAAGCTGGAAGACGGTCTTGTGGCGTTCGAGCCCTTTCTCGGCGAGCTGGGCGAACATCGCCTCGTCGACGCGGGCGCGGTAGGCGAAGACCGGGCCGAGGGCGAACTTGGGATGGACGCCCTTGTTGAGGGATCGGAGCGCGGCGGTGACATCCGAGCGGCTGGCGAGCTCTCGATATTGACTCATTGTCTGTTTAACGAGTGCTTCGTATTGTGACTGATTTTGCTGGATCTTCTGCTGCTCGGCCGAGAGGTTGCGGTTGAGGGCGGTGAGCTGCTGCTGGGCGGCGGTGCTCAATTGCCGTTGGATGTTCTGGGCCTGGCTGTTGAGGGCGGAGGCCTGATTGTTGAGGTATTGCGACTGGTAACGGCTGCGGCGGTACATCATGGCGGCCTGGCGGTCCATCATGGCTTCTTGCTGGAGCTGGCCGACCATCTGCTGGCCCTGCTGGAGATTCAGGGTCACGGCCGCCTGGCGCTGGAGGTCGAGGGCCATCTGGGCCGAGACGTCGCCGGTTTCCCTGGCGAGCTTGCCGGCCTCGATCTCGCCGTCGAGGACGTAGGAGTGTCCGGAGCGGGAAAGGCCCGCCGCCTTGAGCACCTGCTCGGGGTCGGATTCCTCGGGCCTGGCGGGGTCGTCGGCGCGGCTCTGGGCGCCGAGACTCAAAACGATTGCGGCCAGCAACGGAAACAGCGTGGATCGCCGCATGAGAAGCCTCGCGAGGTCTGGGAATGGGTTGCGTGGCGTGTCCGCGACCTGACCTGGCGGGAATTGGGGGGGCGGGCTCTGTTCAGGCCGTGTTCTCAGGAATCATTCTGCCATGATGGTATCCGATGACAAGCACGCTGTCTAGCCTGCGTGCGATTGGCGAAACCGAGGATGACGGCTGGGGTCCTGGTACGAGACCTCGGTTCCCCACGCTCACGCCCTGGGGTCTCGTGCCGAGACCCGAGCCACCCAAACCGGCGTTTTTCCCCGTGAACGGAATCTGGTGATTCCTGCACAGTGCCTTCGTTGCCGGCGCGGGATCGCGCCGATGATTGTGGAATTTATCGACGTATTGACCAGGACGGTCGCGGGGTGGATGGGGTCGGGTCAAGGACGGAGGTGGCGGCGATGGCTGGGCGAGCGATCTCGGGGGCGAGGCGGACGTGGCTGGTCGCTGAGCTGGCGGACTGGTCGCGGAGCGGGATCATTTCGCCGTCGCAGGAGACGCGGATTCTCGAGCTGTACGAGACGCCGGCCGAAATGGCGATGCGGTCGAGGTCGCGGGCCTTGCTGACCTTGATGGGCCTAGCGGCGTTTCTGGTCGGGCTCGCGGCGCTGCTGTTGATCGCCTACAACTGGGAACTCATGCCGTCGGCCTTGAAGCTGGCGATCGTCTTCGCGGTTCTGGGGATCACGCATGGGGCGGGCCTGGTGTTGCGGACGCGTCCGGGGCTGGCCTGGGCGTATCGAAAACATTCGAGGATGGCTCTCGGCTTGGATGTGCCGCTGCTGGCCTGGTGGACGATCCTTCAGCCTTTTGCGTGGGGGTACCAACTGGTCAACCCGGCCTATTTCGTCGGGGCGGTGGGAGGATTGCTGCTGGTCGTCGGCGAGCTTCAACGCGAGCAAAGCTCGATGGCCTTGCCCTACCGGGCCTACGGCACGGCGCTGGCGGCGGGGGCCTTGATGGTCCTGAGCCTTTACGACGTCCACAAGAGGGAACGGGTGGTCGAGCATGTCGCCGGCTGAGGAAGGCGTCGAGGCGCGAGGGTCGTCGTGGTTCGAGGCGGTCGCGCGCGGTGTTCGGACGCGAGATCGGGCCTGGGTGCTCGGAGCGGCGGCGTTGCAGTTCGCGATTTTGACGCTGATGTTGCTGCTCCACGGCACGACCTTGCTGCGAGGAATGCCGTTCTTCGGCGGCAGGATGATCTTGCTGCGGGTCGAGCCGGTGGATCCTCGCGACCTGTTCCGCGGGCAGTACATCGCGCTTGGCTACGGAATCAGCCGGACGAAGGTGGCGGGGGTCGACCTGGACAACCCGCGATTCTCGGAGGGCCAGACGGTTTACATGCCATTGACCACCGAGCCCGACGGCCGGCACTGGAAGGCCGCCGGTCCCGGGCAATTCGATCCGCCGGAATCCGGGCCGTACATCCAGGGAACAATCCGTCCC
>CAZRGV010000227.1:6758-7014 GCA_964599655.1 uncultured Isosphaeraceae bacterium
GATCGAGTTCGGGATCGAGTCGTTCTTCGTGCAGGAAGATCGGGCCCGCGACTACGAACGGGCCGTCGCGTCTCGACGGCTCTCGGCGCTCGTGGCCCTGACGCCCGACGGTCGCGCGACGCTGCGAGACCTGGTCATCGAGTAAGCCGGCGAGGCGACGAAAAATATTTCGGCGAGGCGGCCGAAACACGAGTAACGACACGACAGGGCGGCGTCCGAGACCAGAAAGCAAATCCGGAGGGGGGTTCTCGCAAAG
>CAZRGV010000228.1:0-6982 GCA_964599655.1 uncultured Isosphaeraceae bacterium
TGGATCGCGCGCTCGGGCCGTCGTCACAAAAACGTCACGTTCGACGCTCGGCTCTCAGAGGCGAGATCGGTCCCCGGGTCCGGGACGCGGACGACCGACCCTTGAACGGGACCGACCAGCGTTCCCCTCGAGACGCATGCTCGATCGACCGCGCTTCACGCTCGTTTACGCACATCTTCGTTGACGAAGGAATTCGTGGGCGATATCTTGCGCGAGAGAACCTCTCTGCTCGGACGCAGGTCTGCCGTGGCCGAATCCTGTCGCGCGCACCTCGAAGGACGAGACACCCATGATTCGACGATCCTGGACGTGGCGCCTCGCTCCGGCTTTGCTGTTGGTCCTTGGGCTAAGCGGAATCACGTCCGCCCAGGCGCAAACGCGACCAAGTCGAGGCGGAACCCGGCCACGCCACTCGACCTCGACGGATCGGGCGACGTCCTCGGCGGACGACCGCGATCGCGGCGTGATGGAACGATTCCTCACGCTCCTGGAGAAGAACCCGAAACGCGGCACCGCCCTCGACCGCGTCTATGGCTACCACGTCGAGCGGGGCTCCCTCGACGAGTTCCTCAAAACCTATCGAGACCGCGTGGCGAAGGACCAGAACGACGGCGCGGCCTGGTTATTGCTCGGCTTGTTCGAAGCCCAGCGCGGCCAGGACGCCGCCGCGGTGGCCGCCTTTCGAAAGGCCGAAGCCGCCCGGCCCGACGATCCCCTGCCTGGCTTCTACCTTGGCCAGTCGCTCGTTCTGGTCGGCCAGCCCGACGATGCCGCCGAGGCCTTCGAACGGGCCATTGCGCGGAAACCCGGCCCGTCCGACCTCCTCGAAATCTATCAGGCGCTCGGACGCGTCCATCAGCGAGCCCAGCGATCCGACAAGGCCCTCGAAATCTGGACCCGGCTCGAGGCCGAATTCCCTGACGATCCGCGCGTTCAGGAGCAGATCGCCGAGGCCCTGGCCGAGGAAGGCCAGCCCTCGCAGGCCCTCCCGCGCTACGAGTCGCTGGCGAAGACGGTCAAGGACCCCTACCGGCAGGTTCAGTATCGCATGGAGGCCGCCGAGCTGAAGGTGCGACTCGGCAAGGTCGACGACGCCCTCAACGACTTCGAATCGCTGCTCGGCCGCCTCAATCCCGAGAGCTGGCTCTTCCGCGAGGTTCGCCGCAAGACCGAGGACGTCTTCCTCCGCAACGACGATCAGGCCGGCCTGGTGAAGTATTATGAACAATGGATCAAGAAAAATCCCGACGATGTCGACGCGATGGCGCGTCTCGGACACGCTCTGGACGCCCAAGGACGAACCGCCGAGGCAAGAACCTGGATCGAAAAGGCCGTCCAGCTCGCTCCCACGCGCCGCGAGCTCAGGCAAACGCTGATCGACCACCTGGTCCATGAGAAGAAGTATGAAGACGCCTCGAAGCAGTACGAGGCGATGATCGAAGCCGACCCGAACAATCCCGACTTGATCCGCGCCTGGGGCAGCCTGCTCTTGCAGGACCCATCGAAGCCCGAGGCCGAACGTAAACAGGCCGCCGTGAAGGTCTGGCGGCGGCTCGTCGAGGCCAAGCCCAACGACCCGGCGATGGCCACGCTCGTCGCCGACCTTTTCCGCCAGGCCGGGATGTCCGACGAGGCCCTCGCGCTTTACAAGAAAGCGATCGAGCTGGCCCCGGGATCGCCGCAGTACCACGAGTACCTTGGCGAGTACTACCACGTCCTCAAGCGGCCCAAGGACGCCCTGGCCGCCTGGAACCGGCTCGCCGAGGGAGAAAACCGCAACGCCAAGAACCTTGGCCGGCTCTCCGAGGTCCTCGCGGGTTTCGGCTACAAAAAGGAAGCCCTCGACGCGGTCGCCGAGGCCTGCGCGCTGGAAAACGATGACTTCGACCTTCGCCTCCGTTACGCCGACCTGCTCCAACAACGAGAAAAATACGGTGAGGCCGCGAAGCAGCTCGAAATTGCCGCCCAACTGGCCGAAGGGGAGGAGCAGTCCGAATCGGTCCTCGCGCGGCAAATCCGCAATGATGAGGCCGCCGGCAAGCTCCTGGCGAGGATCGACCAGTTGCGGACGACGCTCCAAACCGAGCCGAACGCGGGGGCCGATCGCTGGCTGCGGCTCGCCCGTTACCTGGAAGCCGCCGGCCAGTTGCCCGAATCGCTCGCCGCGCTCAAGTTGGCCCTGGAGCGCGACGGGAGCTCGGTGCCCGTCTGGGTCGCCCTGGCCCGCGTCTACGAGAGTTCGGGCAATCTCGGCGCGGCGGCCGACGCCCAGCGGAAGCTCGCGACGCTCGCCCGCCGCGATCGAACCGAATACCTAACCAACGTCGCGAGACTCGAGGCCCGCCTCGGCCGTCGCGACGAGGCCGTGCAGGCCGGTCGCGAGCTTCTGGCCGCGGCGCCCGGCAATCCCGAACACTACGCGTTCTTCGCCGACCTCTGCTTCCAGCTCGGTCTCGTCGATGACGGCCTCGAGGCGCTCCGCCGCGCGGTCCGCGCGAACGAGTCCGACAACCGTGCCCTCCTGACCCTGGCCAACACGCTTGCCGCTCAGTTCCGCACGGAAGAAGCCATCGAGATGTACTGGCGCGCGTTTGACAAGGCGGAGAACCTCGAAGGCAAGATCAACCTCGTCTCTCGCCTCGCCTCCTTGTACCTCCAGCAAAACCAGTTCGATCGCCTGATTGCCCGTCTCGAGCGTGAGGGGCACGAGGCCAATCGCCCGAGAGAAACCGCCATTTGCCTCGCCCAGGCCCACGCCACGGCCGGCGATCACGGCATGGCCCGACAGGAACTCGAGCATCTGCTGGCCGAAAATCCCCGAGACACGCAGTTGCTCGAACAGCTCGCCAACCTCGCCGAGACCGAGGGGGATTCTGGTCTGGCGGCGAAGTACCAGTCCCAGCTCGTCGCGATCGCCCCGTCGGATGAGGCCCTGGCGAAGCTCGGCCAGCTTTACGTCCGTGCCGGTGAGATCGCCGAGGCCGAGGCGGTCTGGTCCCGCCTTGCGAGCGGCGACGCCGAGCAACACCGGGTCCTCCAGGCGATCGATAGCCTGCTGTCCAGCGGCAAGGCCGAACAGGTCTTGCCGATCACCGAGCGGCTCCTGTTGAAAAACCCCAACGACTGGGAAGCGACCTATCGCGAAGGCCTCGCGCTTCACGCCCTAGGCAAACGCGACGAAGCCGTGAAACGTTTCCGTGCCTTGCTCGATCTCGACATGGACGATGACGTCCAGGCGGCCCAGGTCAAGGTGCGCAGCCGATCCTCCTCCAGCCGGACCATCGGAGCGGCCCTCGGCCCCAAGCAAGCACGCTTCCCCTTGATGGAACGGATCACGGCCGTCGCCAACATCCGTCGCGAGGTCGGGCTCGACGAGCAGTATTCCGGCTATCGCCCATACAGTTGGTCCCCCTCCGACTTCGGTCAAGCCCGCATCGGGGCGCTCGCCTGGACTTACGTGGCCTCCAACGATGAAAAATCACAAAATGATCTGATCTACAAATACAAAAGTTCGTTCAGTAACCCCGACCCCAGGGCCCGAGACCTCTGGGATCTCTACTATCTCCAGACGGTGCGGCAGGATGGCCGCGACGTCTTCGAGGCGGCCCAGGCTCTCGCCCGCGCCTTGCCCAACGACCCGTCCGCTCAGTGGGCGCTGCTCATGTCGCTTCCCGCCCGTGCCACCAATCTGGGCGGCAATCGGGTTTACAACGCCCCTGGCACTGGGAGCGTGGATACCACCCCCGCCCTGACGGCCGACCAGCTGGAACAGATGCTTTCCAGCTTTCGCATTCTCCGAACACGAAAGCCGGAGTGGGTCCAGGCCCCTGTGCTCATGGCCGTGGATGCCGAATGGAAGCGGGCCAAACAACCTGAGCGGCAAGAACAGTTCTATCACGAGGCCGTCGACGCCGCCTCCGACCCGGAGGGCGTGGCCAACGTCATGCAACTGGCCGCCGAACGTGGGGACGTGGACGCCCTGCTCGGCCTCTACGACAAGTACGAACGGCTCACGGGCGGCAAGTCGAACCCGTCTTCGAGCACCTATTTCAACTATGGTGGACTCTTCTTCCGAACCGCTCAGCCGATCGAATCTCTCGGGAAGGCCATGGCCGTTCGCGCGAGTGACAAGGCGTTCGCGGATACGCTCCGAATCCTCGACCACGTCCTCGACGTCATACGCCGTCCGGAACTTGCTTCGCGTCGGGCACGCTCACACCCTTCCTTCACTCCGGTCACCCCTCGGGTCCAAGTCTGGGCCAATCCAAAAACCTCCAAGTACGTATCCATCGATTTCCCGCCGCCGAATGTTTATTTCGACGCGCCGACCATTCAGCTCCTCCGAAACGCGTTCGAGGTCTACCACGCGGCCGATCTCGTCAGCGATCTGGAGGCGCATCTCCTCAAGGCACTGGAAGGGGCTCCGGAGTCGGAACAGGTTTATCGTCAGCTTGCGCTTTCATATGTCCAGTGGTGGAATGGCGAGAAAGACGAATCATTGAAGCATCTGACCGAGGCCAGCACGCTGTCGCAATCGGATCCCGAGCTCGTGCTGGAGCTTGCCGAACTCCGGGCGCAGCGGAACGAGCCGGCCGAGGCGATGGCGGTGGCCGACTCGTTCGAGCCGCTCGATCAAAAGATGATGCAGCGTCGCGAAATGCTCGCCCTGCGGCTCTCCGTCCTCAACGGCGACGTCGAGCGCGCCCGCAAGGCGACCGAACGTCTCTTCGGCCTTCGGCTCGATTCCCAGACCCAGATTCGACTCGCCGAGCAGATGCATCAGCTCGGCATGCACACGATGGCCGAGGCCGTGCTCGGCCGCGCCCGCCGTCGCGCGGGTGGTAACGTCAGCACCATGCTCTCCTTGATGCAGCAATATCAGCGACAGGACAAGATGGACGTCGCCGTCCAGGTGGCCTACCAGATCCTCCGTCGAGGGGGCCAGCGGTCGTTCTCCCCGTACTCGACCACCAGCACAGACGCCGCCCATCTTGAGGCCATTCGCCTGCTGGCGCGCTCCGGCAAGCTCAAGGAGCTGATCGAACGGACCGAGGCGCAGCTCGAAGCCTCTCCCACGTCGACCCAGCTCCTTCAGTCGCTGGCCGATTATTACAAGGCCGCCGGCCAGCCCGACAAGGTGAAGGCCACCTACAAGCGGCTTGCCGAGGTTCAGCCCAACGACGCCGGGTTCCGCTACCAAATCGCTCAGGAACTCCAGCGCTCGGGCGACGCGAACGCCGCGGCCGACCACTACCTGGCCGCGCTAAAGCTTGACCCATCCCTCTTTCGCTACCAGTACTGGGAGATCCAAAACACCTTCCAGCAGGCAGGCAAGATCGAGGATCTCTACAAGTATCTCGAGGATGTCGATGTCAAGAAGCTCGGCGATCCCTGGGCATTCTCGTCGATGCTCGGCAACATGCTCCGCAACGAGAAGACCCGAGATCGCGGCCTGAAACTGTTTCGAAAGGCCTGGGCGGCCTACTCCACTCAGCGCACCTACTTGCTCTCGAACATCAACGACAACAGCCTCGGGCAACTTCCAGAAATGTACGAATATCTGGAAGAGGCCATGCTGCCCGATCCCGCCAAGGGTAATGTTCCCCCCTGGTCGGGCCTCGACCAGATCATCTATTACAGTGGCGATGGCCGGGTCAACGGCCTCTTGACCCGCCTCATCGAGGTCGCCGCTCGGCAGAACAAGCTCGTCGCGCTGGCCGATCGCGTCGAGTCAGCGCAAAAGAAGGTTCCCGAATGGAAGGGCGGGCGCGCTGTCCTCGCCGTGGTCCGGGCCAAAAGGGGCCGCATCACCGAGGCCCGTGAGGCGTTGCAAGCCCTGCTCGACGCCCCCAAGGACGATCAGCCTCCGCGACCCACGCGAATCATGATCGGCCAGGAACTCGAGAACATCCCCGAGCTTCGACCACTCGTCCTGAAACTCTACGAGGCAGCGGCCAGTAACGATGAACCCTCCAACATAGACTTTCAGTTTCATCCTGTTCGTCGCCTGCTGGCCATCTACCAGCAAGCCGGCCAGACGGAAAAGGCCCGCGACCTCGTTTTCGAGTTCGCTCGCGGTAGCGAAAGCCGATTCGATGCATACGACCCACAGTATGCCGCCTATCAAAAAATCAACGAATGGGGCGAAATGGCTCGCTACCTGAGCGAGCTCGGATACCCGGCCGACGCCTCTCAGTTCTACATTCGCATGCTCCACGACCACGACGCCATCGACGCCGCCGGCCGGGTCTACAGCGAGCCGGAGCGATTCCTCAAGATGGCCAAGACCGGCCTGAGCCAGTCGCTCGAGGCCGTTGAGGGGCCCGCTCTCACTTCGTCGATTCGAACCCTCGTCCGGCCCCGGCAAGCCGCCGATGACGCCAGGCCCGAACCGCTCGACCTGATCCTCTTCATCCACCCCGAGGAACTCGACAAGGCGACGGTTACGAGCCTGCTCGGCCACGCCATCGAGGCGGCCGCCGATCAGCCCGACTTGCTTCGCGAGACGCGAGACGACCTCGCGAAACGGCTGGAAACGAATCCCGATGATGTCGCCACGCAGGTCGCGATGGCCCTCGTGGACATTGCCGGCAAGCATCCCGAGAACGTCGAAGCGGCCGCCAGTCACCTGGTGGAGTTGGCCGAGAAAGCCCCGCTGGAAGAGCTTTCCGAAGGGGCTCGCGCCAACGCCCGACAGCGCGCCGAGGCCGCGCGATGGCTCGGCCTCTGGCTGGTCGCCCGCGAGTGCCTGAAGCGTGACGGCCTCCGGCCCATCGGCAATACCCTGGCCTCCCGCGCCCTCGAAGCCGCTCGACGGCAGAGTGACCCGTCCTGGATCCTCGCCATGCTTCGCGAGCAAGGGCAAGACGCGCTCGGCCGCGGCGATCGCAAGGCCGCCGAACGGGCCTGGTCCGAGATGCTCGAACGGGTTCTCGGTCATCCGGTCGCCTCACAGGCCGCGCCCGCAGGGGCGGCCACGGCC
>CAZRGV010000229.1:0-6948 GCA_964599655.1 uncultured Isosphaeraceae bacterium
ACTGGGCGTCTGGGGCGCCGCTCCGGCGCGGGCCCAGGGCTTCGGAATCGGCGGGTTCGGGGGTCGCGGATTCAGTCTGTCGATCAACACGGGTGTCTCGCCGTATTATTCTTATGGTGGTCTCTACGGCGCGCCGGGCTACGGCGGTTCTTACGGCTACGGAGTGTCGAGCTACGGCTACGGCTGGGGCAGCGCCTGGACGCCCACGTACCAGTACTACGGCAACGGCGGCCACGACGCCTCACCGCACTGGCACGTGACCCGGGGTCCTTACGGGGCCTTTTCCTGGTACGGCAACGGAGCTCACGACTTCCAACCGCACGAGCACACCCGTTCGGCGTATGGCGGCTATCGAGGCTACAGCGTCGGCCCGTACGGAGTCACGGAGAGTTTTTACCCCTCGACACCGTATACCTACATGCCCTGGTGAGGCTGGCTCGCAACGCCAGCCAGACGTCCCACACGTTCCCGGAAGCCTCCAGGCCATCGGAGGAGGAATCCAAACATCCAGAGGCACGGGCACGAAGCCGGCCGTGTCGCGAGCGGAAACGATTTCCGATTCAACCAACTTAGGCATGGACGAGAACAACGAAACGGATCGACATTGACATGCGGTGAGGTTGGGCTCCCCAACGCAACGAGAGCTTCCTCGGAAACCGAGCCCTCGAGAAAGGTCGGACAAGTCATGGTGTCATCCCTGAGAACGGCCATGCTGGCGGCAACGCTGGCCCTGGGTGGACTGGGCGTCTGGGGCGCCGCTCCGGCGCGGGCCCAGGGCTTCGGAATCGGCGGGCTTGGAGGCCAGGGATTCAGCCTCTCGATCAACACCGGCACGGTCCCGTACCCGTCCTACGGCGGCATCTTCGGCACGCCGATCTACGGCTACGGCGGCTATTACGGTTACCGTCTGCCGAGCTACGGCTACTCGAGCTACGGCTACTCGAGCTACGGTTCCTACGGGGGTTTCGGCTATGGCTACCGTCCTTATGGCGGCTACGCCTGGCCGGGCGGAACGTACGGCTACACGGTCCAGCGTTACGGCTATGTGCCCTATGGCGGATACCGCGTCGGCCCTTACGGCGTGAACTACAACTTCTACCGAATCCGGCCGGGCTATCGTTACCGCTACTGGTAAGAGTCACCCCGCACGGATCGAGCCTCCCGAAACCGGCAACGGCCTCACGGAACGGATTCCGGAGGTCCGTTTGCGTTTTCCGACCCGGCTCGCTACCGGCCGTTGGCGGTTGGTTCGCGTTGCTGGTAGACGCGCACCTCGGGATGCATCGTGAAGAGCCGCGTTCCCGTCGGACCGTCGACGAAGATGCCGCTGGACGCGTTGTTCTCCACGATTGGGTTCCCCTTGTATTTTTCCCAGTGGATCAGATCCTTCGAGCGCGCCACGCAGGTGGTCCAGTCTTTCCAGGGACGATGGGCGTTGGCGTGGTAAATGGCGTAATAAACGCCGTCTCGCTTGATCACCTGATTCAACGCCACGGCCTGCTGGTCGTACGGCTCGGGTCCCATCGCCAGCACCGGCTCATCCCGCACGTTGGTCCAGACCTTGTGATCCTTCGAGGTCGCCAGCCAGACCCCGCGATCCCCCCGCTCGTAGAAGAGGTACCAGGTCCCGTCCTCGACCCAGACCGTCGGCGTACCGTAGGGACCGGGCGGAATCGGCTTGCCGCTGGTCAGTCGCACGTCGAGCGGCCCCTGCTCGGTCCAGTGCACGCGATCGGTCGACGTCAGCAGGTGCGCAACGTCGTTCTTCCCCTCCGCGAACATGTAGTACGTGTCCCCCTGGTGGACCACGCACATGTCTTCCACCCAGGACGTGTCATGAATCGGGTTGGCCGGGTCCCGTCGCCAGTGGATGCCGTCCGGCGAGGTCGCATGACCGAGAAACTTGTTGGGCGAGCGACCGTCGTTGTAGCCCGTGTACCAGAGGTGAAAGGTTCCATCCTCGAAAAGGATCCAGCCGCGCTCTCGGATCTTCTGATCCCAGGCGTTGTCACCAGCCCCCTGAAAGACGGGACTGGCGGGCGAGACCACCCAGCCGGTAATCGCCTCCGGAAACTCGTCTCCCCTCGCCGTGGCGATCGACCAGGCAACGGTTGCGAGAACGAAACCCAGAAACGCTCGGTAGATCCGTCGAGTCATGATGAGCTTCCCCAACGATCGCGACATCCCCTTCCGCGACCGCCAGGTTAGCGCACGAACTGCCTCCGCACAAGAGGTCCCCACCCCCGCCCAGTTCCGACAGCGGCACCTTGCTTCACGCCGCGTAAGTCGGTAATCTGATCTCGTACCCGACAGCGGGGCGGTAGCTCAATTGGGAGAGCGCAGCGTTCGCAATGCTGAGGTTGAGGGTTCGATCCCCTTCCGCTCCACTTGACCGTTCTGGGCTTACGACGACCGGAACGCCCGAACATTCCGCTGGGTCGCCTTCCATGCGTCGCGTTCCGGCACGGATGGTTGGGC
The DNA here is from genome assembly GCA_964599655.1 of uncultured Isosphaeraceae bacterium. GTDB lineage: Bacteria > Planctomycetota > Planctomycetia > Isosphaerales > Isosphaeraceae > CAZRGV01. The sequence continues at coordinate 2,479 of CAZRGV010000229.1, forward strand.
CCGTTTCGCGGGAATTGGGGTGGTTTTGAAGATCCACCGATCACGGGTCCAGCGGATAACCCTTCTGTCGGAAGATCGGCGCGGCGATTCGCCGCAGGTTCCCGCCGAAGATCTGCCGCCGCTGGGCCTCATTGAGGTCGGCGTCGAGGACCTTTGACAGCTCGGTCGAGTACGAGCGCGTCGGGCCGTGACCGCCCCAGATAAGCCGGTCGGCGCCCAGTTGGGCCACCGTGTAGTCGACCTGGCCCGAGTGCGGGTCCGAGCCGCTGAACTCGATAAAGACGTTGGGCCATCTTCGAACCGCCCGAACACCCAGTTCCCAGTCGCCGCCGGAGTGGCCGCAGATGAGCGGCACCTCCGGGAACCGCTCGGCCAGCCGCGCCACGTCCGAAGGCGTCGACTCCCCCGCGTTGTTCCCGCCCCCGGGCCGCCGCGGATTGCCTCCCACGATCATCCAGGTGTGAATATAGATGATCGCCCGCAGCTTCGCCGCCAGCTCGATGATCGGGTCATTGTTCGGGTGGCTACAGGTCACCCCGGTCGGGTTCCCGCCGTAATACTTGATTCCCACGCAAGGGCCGTCCTGGATCCACTCTTGCATCTTCCGGCAGCTCTCCCGAGGTTGTCCGGGATCGATGGGGATCAGTCCGGACACCCGGTCGGCGTGCTCCTCAAGGAACCGCCGAATGGCCCGCTGAGACTCGGCCGGAACGGAGCGGCCCAGCGGGTCGGCCTGCGAGCCGGCGATGTCCAGCGAGAGGACGCGCTCGATCCCCATCCGCTCGACGTAGAACATCGTCTCCTCGTGCCGGCGGAGATCTCCCCCCGACAGGCCGTGGTAGTGGATGTCCCAGATTCGCATCGCAACCAGGTCGTCGCGGGTCGGAAGGCCGTACTGGGCCGGATTCAGAGCGAAGTCGCGCGGGCCGGGGCTGGTCTTCATGGTCGAATCCCTCGTGATCGGGCGCGGGAACGCGTCGGCGTCATCCCAGCAGCCTCCGGGCGTTGGCGAACATGATCGTCTCGAGTTGCGGGCGATCCAGCGGCGACTCGAACAACTTCCAGAGCGCGCTCTCGCACGGGAAGAATGGCGCATGCGTGCCGAACAGAAGCCGCTCCACGGGGACGGCCCCCCGGTAGGTCGGATGCGCGTCGGCGATCAGCCGGCCGATCCCGCCGTCCCCCTCCACGGCGGCGATGTCAAACGTGGTCCGCGTCTGATCGATCAAGGCACGGACGCGGCCGCTACGGAAGACGGTGTCGGCGTTGAGCAGTTGGACCCGGGCGTCCGGCACCTTGACCAGGACCTCGGGCAGCGGCGATGCGCTGACCACGGGCGCCACGAGGCTCGGGTGGTGCACACGCTCGTCCTCCATCCGAATGGCGATCTGGACGAGCAGCCCGCGACGGGCCGCCTCGACCAGGAGCCGGAGCACCTCGGGGTGGTTCAGTTCATAGCCGTGGTACGCCGGATAGAGCCGGATGCCGGGCATCCGGTATTGCTCGTGACAGCGTCTCAGGTCTTCCTCCCAGTCCGGCCAGACCGGGTTGACGCTGCCGATCGGAACGAGCAGCCCACCGCCTCGCTCGCGGCATTCGTCGGCCAGCCGCCGGTTGGCCGCGTCGAGTTGCTTGTGCTGCACGGCCTCGAAGCTGCCCGCCCAGGCCTCAGTGATCCGGTGCCGTCGCAGCTTCCGCACGAGCGCCTCGGTGCGGTCATACTTCAGGCGGCGGAAGGGCCAAGAGAACAGGTGCACATTACTGTCAACGATCTCGGGTCCGGTGGGAGCCTCTTCCTGGGACGACTCGGCGCCTCGTACCGCGCGCTCGACCCGACGTGCTGCGATCGCCAGGGCCGCCGTTCCCACCGATTCCTTGACGAAGCTCCGCCGCTCGAGCCGCCGCCGTGCATCGCCCTGATCGTTCATGGTTTCCTCCCTCGCCTGGACAGGGACGTGGGGCCGTTGCGAGTCGCGACTTAGCGCGGCGGGCCGCCGCGAAGCCGATCCTGGGCCTCGCGGGCGCGAGCCTGCTGCTCGGTCGCCGTTTCGAGCAGGTCCAGCGATCGGGCCATCTCGCCGATGGACCGGTTGGGGTCGTTGGACCAGAAAACGCCCCGATCTTCCGACTCGGAGTAACGGTATCCGACGCGGTCGCCGAACGCCTCACGGACGGCCTGGCCGTTCCGCAGCCGGGATGACCAGGGAAGGATCAAGTAGCTGAGGTCGAGCTCGTGGACGAGGGTCTGCTTGGGCTCGGCGATCCGGGCGGCGACGAGGCCCGTTCCCGGCTCGAAGACCGATGCGTTGTTCCGGAACGTCGAGGAGACGACCCAGTATTCGTGGGTGGCGGCGTACATCCCGGGGCGGGTGAACTGCGGCGATTGCGTGGGGAAGAGCACCAGCTCGGCGCCTTGCTCGGCCAGGCGGCGCCAGCCCTCGGGATATTCCACGTCGTAACAGATCTGCACGCCCACGCGGCCGAAGTCGAGGTCAAAGACGTTGTACTCGGCGCCGGGCGTCACGCCGCCTTCCAGCACGATCGTCCCGTCAGGACCGACGCGATCCAGCACGGGGTGAACCTTGACGTAGCGGCCAACCAGCCGGCCCTGGCGGTCGATCACGACCGCGGCGTTCGCACGGTCGCCGGGGGCCGGCATATCACGGAACACGCCTCCGAAAACAATATAGGTCTGATGCTCGCGCGCCTTGGCGCCCAGGGCCTCGAGGATCGTCTCATCGAGCGGGACGGCCGTCTCGGCGGCCGGTCCCGGCTTGCCGGCGGTGACCGCGTACTCGGTGAACAGCGCCAGGTCGATCGACCGGCCATACCGAGCGCGCGATTCCGCCGCCATCTGGTCGATCAGCCCTCGCATCTGATCGAGCCGCCCGTGGAGTCCGGGGTAATCGCCGTACCATCGGGTCATCGTGGTCCCGACGATCACCTTGCGCGGCGGGCGGTCGTAACGGGGCGGCGAGGTCCGTCGCGCGTCAGGCTCATCGGCGCGAGCCCAGGACGCGTTGCCCAGCAACGCGGCGATCAGGATCCAGCTCGAACCGGTGCGTTCACGGAACATGCGGGTCCTCCTTCGGCGGGATATCGCGCGACAGGCCGCCTTTGGATCTTGAGTCTAACGGGCTGGTGGAGACAGAATCCAGGCTCGGGTATCCCGACGGTTGGAGACATCGCCCGTCTCAAAAGCCCCGTGGAAGCGCAACGCCGAATCGTGGGCCATGCCCCGGTCTCCCGTTGACCGCGATGCCTGGCCTCGATGCTCCTCCGTGGGCAAGCCGTGGCCCGACCAGGGCCGTTGTCTCGGTGACCTCGCCGACGCGCACGACCGTCGCCTGTTGGGGGCCTTCCGTCGCCGGCCGCGACCCGACTCCACCGAAGGGCGAGTGGGACCGCCGTCGCGCCTTCAAGGAGCTCACGTCGGGGGATCGAGGCGTTCTTTTTCATGATCCACCAAGAATCCGATGAAGCCTCAGGATTGGTGGGTCATGCGGCGCCGATGGTCCCGTCCCAGAGTGTCGCTTTCCAGCCGCTGATGGTTTCCGATTCGGCAACTGAGGGACAGGGCCAAGGAATTCCGCCGCCGTTCGGATCGATCCGAGGCTTCGCGATCCGATCGCCCTCACGGCCTCGGCGCGGCTCCGTCGCGCCTCGCCAGGTCGGCGATCTCCTCGGCCGAGATCGCCCGGTTGTACAGGCGAAGGTCGCTCAGGCGGCCAAGGAAATGGTCGTACGCGCCGAACCCGATTCGGAATGGGGCCCGATTGGTCAGGTCGAGCGGCGGCGACTCCGGGGCCGAAGTCGACGACGCGGCCTGAGCCCCATCGACGAAGAGGGAAAGCCGCCCCCCCTCGCGGACGGCCGCCAGGTGGCGCCATCCCGGAGCCAACGGGCGGTCGAGGGTCACGCTCTGCCCGGCCTCCATCGCGTGAACGTGTCCGGAGGGGAGCGTGCCGCAGAAGAGGCGGCCGTCGAAGACGGCCATCGACCACGCCCGGCGGTAGCGCACGTCGGGGGTCTGGTCGAGCCGGCCGGTCGAGGTCCAGCGCGGGCCGTTGTCGAGGCGATAGACCTCCGCCAACGGGAGCGTGCCGGCGTAGAGCTTGCCGTTGTGGACGGCCATCCCCATGACCTCCTTCTCGTCCCCCAGCCGGCCGGCCTCGACCCAGCGCTCGCCGCGATCGAGCCGGAAGACCCGCCCGTTCGGCCAGGTGCCAACGTACAGCTCGCCCTCGTAAACCTCGAACGAATAGGTCTGGCCGGACTCCTCCAAATTGGGAAACGCCTTCCAGGACTCGCCGTCGAACCGGCAGACGGAGCAGGAGTCGTACGACCCCGCGTAGAGTTGCCCGTTGAAAACCCCCAGCGGAACGACGCGGCGGGAGCGCGTGATCTGTCCCCACACGGTCTGCGCGTGTGGCCCGGGGAGCCACCACGCCGGCCGGAAGGATTGGTCGA
>CAZRGV010000230.1:0-6762 GCA_964599655.1 uncultured Isosphaeraceae bacterium
TCCGCGTTCGCCACGCCGTACAACAACGTCGCCGTCCCGATGCTCAAGCCGGCGGACGCGGACATCATCGCCCGAGGTCGGGGTCGGGGCGGAACCCGCTGGATCGACTCGATGTAGCCCGGCGGGGCGTAGGCGTCGTTGCGCGAGATCATGAACACATTCCGCTGGATGTTCGTGATCCCGGTATTCCGGCGGATGACGTCGGCCAGCGTCGTGCGGGAGAGGGCCTGGACCTCGGCGCGGGAGAAGGTCGGGTCGAACTGGTAGAAGAAGCGGTCGCCGTCGCGGAGGCGGGTGAATTGGTCCCGCAGTCCGGCGGCGAGCAAGGGTCCGACGCTGGCCCCCGGCAGGTGATCCTCGGAGATGGCACCGACCCAGGGGTCGATGTTGTCGACGCTGCCGTAGAGGCCCTTGAGCTGGGCCTGGAGCGTGGGATTGGAGGTGATCTGGTCGAACGACTGGACCCTGGGCAGGCCGTAGGCGGCGCGGAGGGTGTTGTAATCGGGCAGGCCGTGGTCGCGAGCTCGCTGGATGTTCAGCGAGGTGAGGTCGAGGCCGCCGGTGCCCGGAGGTCCGAACAGGAAGTTGCGCAAGGCGTCGACTACGTGTTGATCGATCTCCTGCATTGGCTGGGAGGCCAGCCCCTTGAGCACGACGTTCAGGTCATGGGAGTTGGCCATCAGGTCGGGCCGGAAGAACATGCCGGCCAGCATCAGCGGCCCTCTCGGATCGGGCGTGCCGTCGTTGTTGATCCGAAGAATCTGGGGCGAGAGCATGGTGTGGCCGACCCGGTAGAGGGCCGCCGCGAAGCTGTTGGCCAGCGTGGCGTTGAGGTTGGGGTCGTAGTGGCCGACCGGGCTGGGGGCGTACGGGCCGAGCAGGGCGGGCAGGAACTCGTTGAAGGTGATCGCCTCGATCTCGGCGCCGACAATCTTGCGGGCCATCTGGTAGATCTGCTCGTCGCTCCACCTCGGGTGCATGCGGGCGATGCGGTCGGCCCACCAGTTGTGCTCCCGGACGAACAGGGTGTGCATCGCGGTCAGGCCGACTTGCTCGTTGGCCCGGATATCACCGGCCAGGTAGAGCTGGCTGTCGGGCAGTGGGCTTTCGTTGAGGACCGGCTGGCCCACGGTGTCGTACGGCAGCATGTCGCCTGGGCTGGTCTTGAGCCGGCCGCCCTGGAAGGTCCGCAGGGCCGCGGCCAGCGTGGGGTTCGATCCATAAACGCCCGATCCATCCAGGTAGGATGTGAGACTGTTGACTTGCTGTCGCGGGTTGCCGGGCCCGGTTCCGGTGGTCGGGTCATACGACGAGCGGAACATCGGGATCGTCTGGGTGCCGGTGCCGTTGGGGTCGAACATCGGGTCCCCCTTGGGCACGGGAACCGGATCGGGCTCGGGCGGAACAGCATCCAGGTTCAGCGCGATGTCATGGTCGACGAACTGACCCCACTGCCAGACGAAGTCGCTCAAGCCGCGGTTGTTGTAGATGGGACCGTTCTGCGCGACCACGGTCTGACTGATCAGCCGGGCGCTGGGGCGGTTCACTCCAGAGGGGGCCGAGACGCCATCGGCGTAGGCCGGTGGAGCCGCCCGTCGAAGCTGCGCTCCGGCCGCCCCCCACTCAGGATGTGCCAGGTTGTCGCCAACGCCGTCGATCGGTCGTATCCAGCTCGTCCCCGGCGTACTCAGCAACGTTCTCGGTTCCAGCGCTTCCAAGCTCGCGCGAAACGAAACTCTGGCGCGACCATGCGTCATTGGTTGCCCTTTTCCATGTTGTGATGTTTGGCCGCCAAGAGGAAGGATGAACGAGAAACTATAGCCCAGGAAATGCGGCCGCGTCAGCCCCTTTTACCCCCTCGATTGGCCACTGCCCGGGAATGGGTCCTAGACTGTCCCGGGGTGCGCGTTGCGCGTGGTCGGCGGAACACCGCCGCGATTCAAGGGATGGGTGAACGAGGGGGACGATCGATGACGGTCGCGGACGCAACCCGGAACCAACGACCGATCCACAAGGAATCCAGAACGGAATCTGATCCTGAAAGGACTCGTTCCCGGTCGGCATCCGAAACCGGTCGTGCCCTGACCTGGATGGCCGTGGCGTTGGCCGCGAGAGCCGCCCTGGCCGCGCGGATCGAGGGGCTGCTCGACCACGACCAGGCCGTCGTCGGCCTGATGGCCCTTGATGTTTCCAGAATGCAACGCTGGCCCATTTTCTTTGATGGACAACGATACATGGGGGCCCTGGAAGCCTATACAGCGGCCGTCTTTGTGGCCTTCTTCGGCCACTCGCCAACGGTCGTGGCGATGGCTCCGGTGTTCTATTTCGGGCTCTTCGTGGCGGGTCAGTACTTGCTCTGGAGCCGCTGGTCAGGCCGAGCGACCGGGCACCTCGCCGCCTTGCTGACCGTGGTCTCGGCTCCGATGGCGGCCTTCTGGACGGTGATCCCACGGGGGGGTTATGTCGAGTGCCTGACCTGGGCCATCCCGGTTCTTGGACTCTACCGTGACCTGACCCGTCCGGGCGCGGCACCGCTATCCAAGGCCGGTCAGTTCGGCTGGGGATTCCTGCTGGCGCTCGGGTACTTCCTGAACCCGCTTTCGCTGATCGTCTACGCAACCTTGGCCCTCGACTGGACCTTCGGCCGGCATGGGGCGGACCTGCGACGACTCCGAGGGCGATCGCGGCGCTGGCTCGACTCGCCTTGGGCCCCGCTGATTGAGCTGGGGTTCGGCTTGATCCTTGTGGTCGTTCTGGCATTGGGCTGCCATGTGGGGCCCGACCCCTTTCACAACGACCGGGTGCGGTTCCTCTTCCTGCTCGACCCTGATCCGACATCCTTGAAGGTCGGGATGGGGCTGGCGGTTGTGGCGATGGCCCTGGGGCTGTCGGCCTGGTGGACCGGCGCGGCGGGCCGACTGTTTGCCCTGGCGTCGAGCCGGATCTGGTTCATGCTCGGGGCGATGTCGGCCCTGTCTCCCTTCCCCTTGCACGGCTTGCGAGTCCGGCTTGGACTGGCCCCGCCCGACCTGTCCTTGCCGATCTGGATCCGAGCGCCCTGGGCCATCGGGGTCAACCTCCGAGACGGCGCCCAGGCGCTCGGACCTCTGATCGGTTCCAACGCGCGGGGACTGGATACGTCGCTGGTTGGCCAGGGGATCGTCATGCCGCCGGCCGCGATGCCCGGCCTGGCCCGGTTCCTCGCGGTCGTCTCGCCTTTGGTCGTCGCGCTGGTCCTTTCGCTGGTGGCGACGGTCGCCTGGCGAGACCGTGGGGCCTGGCGCGCGGTCTGGTCGCTCCGAGGCGATCGCCCGACCCCGCCGACCGTGCTCGCCTTGACCGGCCTGGCCGTCGCGACCGGCCTCTACCTGCTCCAGGCGTCGAGCGTCGACTGCTCGTCGGTCCGCTATCTAGTGCCGGTCTGGATTGTCCTGCCCGGATTGGTCGCCTCGGGATTGTTGATCTGGCCGGTTCGGGCGAGAGTGGGCGCCCTGGCCCTGCTGGTCGGGCTCTGGGGGACCTCGCAGGTGAATCTCTGGGCCGACATGGACCGGCCGAGCCCGGTTCGTCCCCTGGCCGAGGACCTCCGCCAGCGCGGCGTGCGGGGGATCGTCGCCCCGACGCCCGTCGCCTTGCTTGTCGCCGAGCTGACGAGCGGACAGGTCGGCGCGGTGGAGTACCACTCCACCTGGCCGAGACTTCGGGACCGCTACGCCGATCGGTTCAAGCCGGGCGAGCCGGTCGTTTGCGTGGTCGACACGAACCTCCACGGCCCGCCGACCACCGAGGATCTCGTCGGCCAGCTTCACGCCCTGGCCCGGCTGTATCCCGATCGCGTCGGGCTCGATCGCCGCATCGGCGCCTTCGAGATTTGGCACGCCGACCTACCGCTGGCCGAGATCCTGACCCCGGCGTTCGATCCCTTGCACGACAGGCCAGGGGCGGGAACAATCACGGCTCGAGGGCCGACGGAGCCCGAACCGTAATCCGAACGCGAAGGCGAACTGATTCTCATGGCGGAACCCACCTTGAACTGGGGCATCCTCGGCTGTGCCCGGATCAGCCGCCGGGGTCTGATCCCCGGCATCCTCGGCTCCGAGAGCGGGCGGCTCGTCGGACTGGCCAGCCGCGACCTCGCGGCCGCCCGCGCCTGGGCCGCCGAGTTCGGCATCCCTCGGGCCTTCGGCTCGTATCACGAGCTGATCCAGGACCCCGAGATCGAGGCCGTCTACATCCCGCTGCCCAACGAGCTACACCGGCCCTGGGTCTTCGCGGCGGCCGACGCCGGCAAGCACATCCTCTGCGAGAAGCCGCTGGCGCTCGACGCCGACGAGGCCCTGGCCATGGTCGAGCACTGCCGGGTCCGCGGCGTCCTCCTGATGGAAGCCTTCATGTGGCGGCACCAGCCGCGGACCGCCGCGATCCGATCGCTCGTCGACGACGGGGCCATCGGCCCGTTGCGGCTGATCCGCTCGTCCTTCTCGTTCCCGATCGAGCCGGGCGACTGGCGGCTCGATCCCGGCCGAGGCGGCGGCGCCCTCTGGGATGTCGGCTGCTACGGCGTGAGCACCGCGCGTCTATTCGCGGGAACCGAGCCCGAGACCATTCAGGGCATGGCCCACATCGGGCCGACCGGCGTTGACATGACCCTCACCGCCGAACTCGCGTTCCCCAACGGTCTGATCGGTCTGATTGATTGCAGCTTCGAGCAGCCGTTCCGCTGCTCGTATGAGCTGGTCGGCACTCGAGGCGCCATCGAGGTTCCCGACGCCTACCTGCCGCCAGCCCGACCCACCGCGAGGATTCGTTCGGCCGACTCCGACCGCACGCTCGACTTCGACGGCCGAGACCAGTACGCCGCGATGGTCGATGCCTTCGGCCGGGCCGTTGCCGAAGGGCGGCTGACCGATCCGTCCGAGGACGGAATGGCCCAGATGCGCGTGCTCGACGTGATTCGACGGGCCGCCCGGCCATTGCGCGATTGACGACGTTCCGGCCTGTTTCATCACCGGCGGAGGTTTTTCCGTGGCCGCCCATTTTGTTCGATCGCGTCGGCCTGATTCCTCGATAGTCTGGTCGGGTCCGCCGTGCGGACCGCTCTGGCCCGATCGAGGAGGATGGTCCGCACGGCGGACCCGACCAGACTCTCACGAGTCACGTTCTTGAGGCGTCTTCAGGGTGGCTCCTCGGGCGCGCGGTGTCGGCGATGGCATTCTTTGTCGCGCATCGCGCGTCCGGTGGGTTTTCTCGAAACGGTGGATCTCGCTCGTTGAAAACTCGTGCGTTGCGATCTGGATCTCGTCGGTAGCACATACCCGCGCTGCAGAAACCGATAAAAGGGCCGACGCCCTGACGCGCTCCGCGAACGGAGACACGCCAGGACGCCGATACCAGACGACTTCACGACGTCGACTCGCTCCCGACTCGTATCCTTCCACGGAGCGAGCCTCGATCCAGCTCCGTGGTTCGTCAGGGCCGTCGTGTCGCGGCGGGTTGTGAGGGCGCGGTCGAGCTGGGGGTCGGGGTCGCATTGATGTTGGGAACCGGCGAGACTTCGCTCGGCAGCCGACCCGATTCAATCAGTTTATCAATAGAATTGGATGCGTCGGGCACCTCGAGCGCCCGGACCTGGGAAACGATCACCCGCGCGGCCCTCCGGAGCTCCTGGGGCGTGAGCTGACCGTCAAGGTTGGCATCGAGCACGTCGAAAACCGTGTTGGCCGGCTCGACCATCGCCTTGGCGAATTCGTCCTTGCTCAGGGCGCCGCTGTTGTCGGCGTCCGCTTGCTGGAACGCCGCCTGAGCCGCGGCGCGAACCAGGCCGTACATGGCGGCGTTGATCTCGGTGGGGCTCATCCGGTCATCACGATTGGTATCCGCGACGGCGTAAACCCCATCAACCGCCGTGTTGACGGCCTGCCGCAACTCGCTGGCCTGAATCTGCTTGTCATTGTTGCCGTCCAGCAACTGGCCGAGCGTGTTCACGGCCTGGGTTCCAGCGAGGTTCGCCTGCTTCGGATCCCTGGCTCGTTGCAGGACAAACTTCAGGATCGGGTTGCGCCGCAGGGTGCCTTCGCGAGCCTGTTGAGCCTCGTCGCGAGAGAGCACGCCGTCGCCGTTGGCGTCGGCCCGGAAGAAGAAGCCGCCGACCATCAGGTTGCCGGCGTCCACCGCCTCTCGCTTGGAGATCAGGCCGTCGTGGTCTTCATCGGCCAGCATGAAGAGCAGCTTGCCAGTGTCCTGCACGTCTTGCAACGTGTCGATCGGACCGGGAAGATCGCCGGGCAGGCGAGAGATTTCGATTCCTTGATCGTTGCGAGCCGGCAGGGGCATGCGAGCCGCCGGCTGGAGCGCGGTCGTCGGCTCCGCGGCGGGGGCCGCCGGATCGGGGGCGATCGCGGCGGGTGGCGTCGTGGCGGGGTCCTGTCTCGGAATCGGCACCGCGGGCCGTGTCTGGGCTCGTGCCATGCTCGACGCCGCCACCAGGCCGAGGCCCAGCGCGGTGAATCCTTTGATCCAGTTCATGATGTTCATACGTGTTCCTCCTCAGGTCGCATTCCACTCCGGGTGAGACTCCGGAGCGATCGTGCGCGAAGCATCGCGGGCCGTTCCGAACGGCCGTTTGCCGAACGCTGGAGTCGCCCAAACCGTTCCGCAACGGGGATGCCAAGATCCCCAGTAACGCCGCGGCAAGAGGCGCGACGCCGGCCGCTGACCGTCGCCCTGACCGGGCGCAGACGCGGATCACCGGAGTAGGTGTTC
>CAZRGV010000231.1:0-5090 GCA_964599655.1 uncultured Isosphaeraceae bacterium
CTGGGTGCGGACGAGGGTTTCGAGCGCCTGGACTTTTCCCTGGGGGACGACCTTGCAGGAGAGGACCTCGCAGCCCGGCTCGACGGCGCGGAGCTCATCAGGGACGGTGCGGGCGAGTTGTTCGAGGTCGAGCTCGCCGTGGGGTCGGGCGATGACCAGGCAGTTGTCGGACCAGATGCCGTGCGCGGGGCCGTTGGCGTAGAAGAGAGCGACCTCGCTCGGGGCGAGCACGGGCGACCAGCCTTTGGGAAGGTCGATGGCGAACTTGAACTCGCGCTGGAGCCAGCGGTTTCGGGGCTTGTCGAGCGTGTCCGAGCCGGTGTTGGGAGGGGTGAGCCTGGCGGATTCGACAAGCGTTTCGAAGTCGCGCCGGATGCGGGTGTAGGTGGCGTCATCGACATTGATGATGAACGTGTACATTTGACGATTTGCGATAAGGCGGATACTTCGCTCGATCCAGACGGTGTCGGGTTTGGGGCGGAACTCCCAGACGGTTTCGAGCCGCTCGCCGGTGTTGGTTTTGACGACCTCGTTGCGGACGAGGGTGCCGGGGCGGTTGCCGCGCTGGGCGTTGCCGTCGATGCGTGTGCGGTACTCGTCGAGGGTTTCGGGGGCGAGTCCGAGCTCGCAGAGCACGACGCCGGGGCGGTCGGGGTCGTCGCGAGGGACGACGGCGACGAAGACCTTGTCTTCCTCCTCGCGAACGATGAGCGGCCAGGCTTTGGGGATCTTGGCCGAGAGGCCGAACCGCAGGGACTGGAAGGGGGTCGTGGGCGTTTCGTCGGCGAGGGCAGGAACGGAGGCGGCGAGGGTCAGGATCCAAGGGAGGAGTGTTTTCATGGGAGGGTTCCGGGTCCGTGGGTGATCGAGCCGGGAGAGCGCGACGATCGGTGGTCGTCAGGAGTCGCGAATGAAGTCGGCGGCGTAGGATCGAACCTGCTTGCCGTTGAGGACATGGAATGTGCGGAGCCGCTCGACCAGCGCGGCGCTGAAGCGCTTCAGGGGGAGGTGGACGATCTTCCGGCCGAAGCGTCGGGCGAGCCGGCGCCAGGAGGCGGGCGGAGGCTTGGGGCTGACGACGGCCACGTGCCGCTCGGACGAGTGGAACAGGGCGCCGGCGAGGAGGCGCTCCTCGAGGGTGTCGGCGAAGTCGAGGCGGGGGTCGAGCCAGATGTCGGGAATGGGCTTGGGCGGGAAGAGGAAGAAGGCGCCGCCGTACTCGGCCTGGGCGATGCCGGGTCCGACGAGGTTGCGCATCGGGTCGGTGGCGAAGAAGGCCAGGGTGGATTCCTCCGCGTGCTCGGCGTACCAGGTGGACCGGTTCGTGTAGATCCGCGGATCGGCCGGCGTGTCGAACAGGAAGACGACGGCCTCGATCGAGCCCCGGCTTGGGGGGATGATCTTCACGTAGAGGTCGCCGGTGTGCCAGTTTCGGAGGGTTTCGCGGATGTCGAGCCCGTCCATGACGCTGCACGTGAATTTTTCGGAGCGAGCGAGGTCGGCACCGAGGATCGCCTTGGCCTGGTCTCGGACGTGGCGTTGGAAGCTCTCGATGCGGTCGTCCTCGGGCGGCCAGGAGCAGTTACCGAACGGGTTCCAGCGCTGTTTCCACTGAGTTTGCTGGGGCTTGGGCGGCCTTGGATGCAACTCGCAAGAGCGCCAGGAGATGGCCTGCCCCGGCAAGCGGCTGATCATGGACGACGGGCCCCAGCCGGGGACGTCGGCCCGTTCGACGCTCATCCGGAGCCTCGGCCGGTCGGAGAGTTCCTCCTGGGCGGCGTAGGGATAGGTTCTCGCGGTGTCGGCCAGGGTGAGGGCGAAGTCATCGCCGGCGGTTTGTTGCGCGGCCACGACGAGCGAGTACAGGTCGGGCGTGAGCCGGCGTTCGATCAGGCTGAGGTTGCGGACGTATCGGAAGTAAATTGACAGGAGCTGCGGTGTGAGGCGCTGGGCGACCCGAGGATGCGTGGTCTTGAGCTGGTCGCGGGCGACCAGGACCATTTCCTTGACGCCGTCGACGGAGAGGTTGTCGTCGTCGGTGAGCTCGATCCGCCCTCGCTCGTAGAGGCCGGTGAGAAACGGCAGCTCGCCGAGCAGGAAGATGAGGGTTTTCGGGTCGACGCCGAAGGTCTGGAGGGTCGTATCGAACGGCTCGGGCTCGTCGACCTCGAGTCGACGGGCGTAGGCGTCGCGGACCCAGGGCCAGTCGAGGATCGAGCAAACAAAGAGGATGCGCTGCGATGTGCGTTCGAGCTGACGGAGCCGGTGGGCCATCCAGACGATTCGATCGGCGTGCTGACCGGGTTGAGGGGGGGGAATGGCGGGCAGGAGGGCCGCGGCGAACGCTTCGGGCCGGGCGCGTTTCAGGGCGTAGGGGTCGGGAAACGTGGCGTGGATGGCCTGGAACGATGGGGTTTCGCGATCGACGAAGGCGCGGGGAATCCGCTCGCCGATGGCGGTGCGGAGGCCGGCGATCACGCCCTGGCAGGGGTCGATCGGCACGTAGCTGAAACCATCGTCGCCGTCGGCGTCTCGTTGCAGGACGGCGGAGATCGAGGGAAGGCGTTCGACGGCCTCCTCGACGTCCTGCTGGAACGAGGGGGGCAGGGGCACCGCCAGGCAGTCGTAGGGCCTGGAGAGCAGCTCCTCTCGAACGCGGATGGCGAAGTCGCCCGATCCGTGAATGATGGGCAAGACCCGGATTCGGGGGGAGATGGTCAGGAAGTCGTCGGCGTTGGGGCGTGGCATGGAGCGAACGGGCTCTCTGTTCGGTTTTCTCTCGACGTGATTAGACTTCCGTGTCGTCGTCCTCGTCGGCGTCGGGGTGGAGCGGGTCGTCGGGGCTGAAGAAGAGGTCGCCGAGGCCGAGGGGGGAGTGCTGACCGCCCAGGGCCCTTCGCTTGCGTCGGGCGAGTTCCTCGAGGTCGAGGGCCTCCTCGCCGAGCACGCAAAAGAGGGCTTCCCTCCAGGCCTCGTCGCGGGAGAGCGGGTGTTTCGGGTCCTGGGCCATGCGCTTGATGGTGTAGCGGAGGATGCTGATGCCGTCTCTGGGCGAGAAGTCGAGCTTCAGCTCATGGGCCTGCTGGAGGAATTCGACGGTGAGGGCCAGGAGGTCGTCCTCGGCGAAGGGGAGGTGATAGCGAAGGATGGCCATCTCATCGTCGCGGTCGGGGAAGCCGAGGGTCAAGGTTGGCTGGAGACGAGAGAGGATGTAGTCGGGGACCTCGTAGGTCGACTCGTCCTCGTTCATGGTGACGCAGCAGCGGAAGTCGGGATGCGCGGGGATGGTGATGCCGGCGACGACGCTTTCGACGTAGCGGCGGTGATCGAGCAGGGGCGCGAGGCTGGCCCACGACTTCTCGTTCATCCGGTTTCCCTCGTCGAGCACGCAGACGCCGCCCTGGATCATGGCCGAGACCAGGGGGGAGGCGTGGTAGGCGATCTTGCCCGACTCGGCCAGCACGGGGGTCACCAGCAGGTCCTCGGGCCGGGTGTCGGCGGTGCACTGGTTGATATAGAGCGGTTGCTTGCGGAGCCGAGCGGCGGCCATCGCGAGGGTGGTCTTGCCGATGCCGGGCGCACCGATCAGTCGAGGCGAGAGGGGGCGGTCGCTCGGGTCGACCACCAGCCAGCAGGCGAGCAGTTGCTTGAGAATGGCGTCCTGGCCGATCCAGCCTTGCTCGGAGGAATCGGCAGCGCTGAGGTGGAGCGTGATGCCGCCAATCTCGACGGTCTTCGGCGTGGCACCTGATGGCATGGGATGTTTTTCACCTGGACGAAAACGGGGTTCCAAAGGCCCGGCAAGCGTGAGCGGCCCCCGACCGGCGCGACCTCGATCCAGTGTAACGGCCACCCCGCGGCCCGGCGAGCGCCGAGCCAGAGAATTGCCCCTGGCCAGGGGCCTGGTATAACACGTTGGTTTTTGCGTCGATCGGCCCCTTCGTCCCTCGGAGCAGGAAGACGTGCCCATCCCAGCCGCCGAATTCGGGAACGAGGCTCCCAAGGGGGGGCCGGAACCACGCCGCGCTTCGTTTCTGGCCGAGATCCGCGGTCGCATTGTCAGCGGCCTGGTCTTCGCGCTACCGATCGCCATCACCTTCTGGATCGTTTACTGGCTTTACTCGACCTTTCAAGCGATCTTGCTGGACCCGGGCGCCCGTCTGGTCAAGCGGATGATTGGGCAGAAGCGGCTCGACACCTTGCCGTTTTGGTGGCAGCAGATCGCCTCGCCGCTCATCGCGGTGCTCCTGGTCGTCGTGCTGCTTTACGTTCTGGGATACTTCGTCCGGACCCGGGTTTCGAGGGCCTTCGACTGGCTGCTGCTTCGCGTGCCGATCGTGACGACCATCTACAAGGCGGTTCGGAGCGTCTTCCAGTCGCTGGCCGAGCAACGCACCAGCGGGAAGTTCAAGCGCGTGGTGCTGATTCCGTTTCCGAGCGCGAACGTGCGATCGCCGGCCTTCGTCACCCGATCGATGACGGACACCGCCAGCGGTCGGACCATTCTTTGCGTGTATGTTCCTTACTGCCCCCTTCCTACCACGGGTCTGATCTTGATGGTGCCGGAAGACGAGGTCGTCGATCTGAGCTGGGACGTGAACCAGACCATGCAGGCCGTGATCTCGTTTGGAATCTCGTCGCCGAGCGAGGTGGCCTTCCGTCCTTCGGGGCCGGACGTTTCGTCCGGCGCGGAGGGGTCCTCGGGAACGTCGCCGAACGCCTCGACGCCTTGAGCCGGGCTTGCGAGCCATACCGCGTCGCGGCCGAGGCTTGACGGCGGTTCCTGGAATCGACGAAACGGAGTCGCCGCATTTGTGGAAGCGATGGCGCGTGTTGCGTCGCCGCCACATCGACGGGTTGTGTCCGGCCCGATTTGGCCTAGGTTTTCCCTGGGAGTTTGATGGGGCAGGGAGTGTCACAGGGACAGGGCCCAGGGCCAGGGGATGACGATGTTGATTTTGTTGAAAGAATTCCAGGAAGCCTTTGATGTGGTTTGCCGGGAGTATCGCAACCTCACGGTGACCTCGGAACTCGACTGGGAGTTGACCGACCAACGCCGGGGCGAGATCGAATCGTGGTACGACCGATCG
>CAZRGV010000231.1:5154-6745 GCA_964599655.1 uncultured Isosphaeraceae bacterium
TACGCCTCGCCAGGCGAGCGGGGCCTGGGCCGGGTGACCTCGGCGATTCCCAGGCTGGCGGCGTACCATCGCCCGGTTTTCCGCCGGCTCAAGGAGGAGTCGCTGATGCACCTCCGGCTGGCGATTCGGGACCATGTGCTCTGCGGTTACCTCTTCCTGAGGTACAAGTACGGTCTCAACCCCGACGGAGGCGAACGGGTGGACGCCGGGACGCGGTTCCGGCAATGGGTTCCGCTGATTTACGCGGGAGACGGCCTTGCGTGGGTCGAGTCTCGCCTCGTCCGGGAACGCTCGTTCCACGTCGACAAGGCGATCTGGTCGAACGCGACCGAGAATCGCGTCCGCTATACGATGAAGTCGCTCGGAATCGACGTGGACCAGACCGATCTGATGATCCTGATGCACTACTTCGACGCGGGGATGGTGCTCAGCTTGCTGGAGGAAGAGGCGGCCAGCGCCCCCGAGGCCGAGAACTTCGACCTGGACCTGTTCCAGTTTCAGGAATACACGGTGAGCCGCCCTTACGTGGTGATGACCGGCTGCCTGATGGCGTTTGTTCTCGAGATGTTCAAGATGAACGTGCTGAGCCTGTGGAGTTGATTCGGCGGCGCGAGCCTTCGCGTTCCCGTCTCGGCGTCGAACCGGCGCGGATGGGTCGTTGAGGGTCGACCACGAGGATGTCCGTCAGGCGCGTTCCTTCCGAGAGCCGCGCGGTTGGCCGAACGCGAACAGAAAGGGGGCAGGTTGGACCTGCCCCTCTTTCCGAGATGCTCGATGAGACCGACCGCGACCGATGGCGCCGCGGCCTGGTCGATCAATACATGTCGTCGTAGCCGCCATGGCCGCCCGCGGCGGGCTTTTCTTCCTTGGGCATGTCGGCGATCAGGGCGTCGCTGGTCAGCAGGAGGGTCGCGACGCTGGCGGCGTTTTGCAAGGCCGAGCGGGTGACCTTGGTCGGGTCGATGATGCCGGCCTCGACGAGGTCGCAGTACTTGTCGTTGAGGGCGTCGTAGCCGAAGTTGCCCTTGCCCTCGGCGACCTTGGCGACGACGACGCCGCCGTCCTGTCCGGCATTCTCGGCGATCTGAGCGATGGGGGCCGAGCAGGCCCGGACGATGATGTGGTAGCCGGTCTTCTCGTCCTCGGTGAGGCTGTCATCGGGCTTGGCCTGCGTGGCCGCTCGGAGCAGGGCGACGCCGCCGCCGGGGAGGATGCCTTCCTCAAGGGCGGCCCGGGTGGCGTGCAGGGCGTCCTCGACGCGGGCCTTCTTCTCCTTCATCTCGCTCTCGGTCGCGGCGCCGACGTTGATCTTGGCGACGCCACCGGCGAGCTTGGCGAGGCGTTCCTCGAGCTTCTCGCGGTCGTAGTCGCTCTTGGTCTCGGCGATCTCGCGACGGATGGCCTCGATCCGGCCCTTGATCGCGTCGGTCGAGCCCTTGCCCTCGATGATCGTCGTGTTGTCCTTGTCGATGACGATCTTCTTGGCCTGGCCGAGGTCATTGAGACCGACGTTCTCGAGCTCGATGCCGAGGGCCTCGAAAATCGGCTTGCCGCCGCTGAGGATGGCGATGTCCTCAAGCATCGCCTTGCG
>CAZRGV010000232.1:0-4809 GCA_964599655.1 uncultured Isosphaeraceae bacterium
AAACGCCCAGGCTGTCAGGAACGACAGCGCGAGGATCTGGAGGAACTGCGAGAACGTGGGAATTCCCATGATGACGCAGGCCAGCGACATCGGCAGGGTCAGCGCGTACAGGACGTATTCCCGGCTCGGAGCCCCCAGGAAGAACCCGAGCGCCACCGACGACGGCGGCAAGGGGGAAATCCGGTGGTAGTCGAGAATGCCCGACTCCCTTGCCCCGCCCACCGAGGTCGTGATCTGCGCCGAGCCGACGATCAGGAGGATGATCGCCTGCAAGCCCAGGGTCAGCCCGAACGTCGCGCCCGAGTTGAACCCGCCGGTCAGCCAGCCCATCCAGGCGATCAGCAGGCAGAGCACAAAGACGATCGTGACGGAGGGCAAGAGCTGTGCCTTGCGGAACCTCGACCGGAGGTGCTTCACGAAGATCGGGTTGTCGAGCCATTGAGAGAGCCGGTTCATCACGAAAGCTCCCGGGCGCCCACCTTGAGGAACAGTTCTTCGAGCCCTTCCTTGCGACGGGAGAATGAGGCGACGCGAACCCCCTCGCGCACCAGCAGGGCCAGCAGATCGGCAGCCGCCTCGTCGTCGGCGTGGAAACGGAACTCGAAATGATCGCCGCGCCGCTCGATCGGTCCGGCCCGATCGTCGGCCTCGACGATCCTCGAGAACGTCTCGGCCGAACCGAGCACCTCGACCGCCAGCACGCCGCCCCCCATGACCCGCTCGCGGACTTCATTGATCCGGCCGTTGACGACCATTTCCCCCTTCTGCATGATCGCCACGGAGGTGCAGAACTCGGTCATCTCGGTCAGGATGTGCGACGAGATGAGCACGGTCTTCCCCCGGCTCGCGAGGTCGCGCAGCACGTTCCGAAGGTCGATCCGCCCCTGAGGATCGACGCCACTGGCCGGCTCGTCGAGGATCAGGACGCTCGGGTCGGGAATCAACGTTTTGGCCAGCATCAACCGCTGCCGCATCCCCCGCGAAAGCTCGACGATCAGGGCGTTTCGCTTGACCGTCAGGCCGACCTGCTCCAGGGCCCGGTCGATCGCCCTGGGCCGCGCGCTGCGAGCCAGACCGTAGCTGGCCGCGAACAGGTCGAGGAACTCCCAGCACAGCAGGTCGTCGTACATCGGCGGGAAGTCGGGCATGAAACCGACCAGCCGGCTGGCGTCTCGGGGATGCTCGCGCATGTCGACGCCCGCCAGCTCGATCTCGCCGTAGGTCGGCTCGATCAGGCCGAGCATGGCCCGCATCGTCGTCGTCTTGCCCGCTCCGTTCGGGCCGATCAGGCCGCAAACCTCTCCGGAGTGCACTTCCAGCGACAGATCTCGCACAGCGCACACGTCGTCGTAGTCGACCCGAAGGTCACGGACCTGGATCACGGGCGTGCCCTCCGATCTCGGTCTCACGGGCTTGAGGGCCCGGCGGTTTCGCCTTGGACGCTGAGGTGTTCGTCGTCAACGGCCGGATATTGAGGAATCCGACCGTCAACCTCGCCCTGACGACGGCCTTCTCAGGCGTTCCAGGGCCGGACGACGCCGGTGGCTGAGAGCGACGGGTCATCCCCCGCGGCAATCTGGAACCGAAGGCCGGGCTCGATCGGCACCGGCAGTTCCAGGCCGAGCCGCAAACAGGTGCAGATCCGCTCGTCGAAGGTCCCCAGCGGCGAGCGCGAGAGGACCTTCGCCGAGACCTCGGCTGTCCGGATGCGAGCCCGCCAGGTCGAGCCGACCACGCACCGGGCCAGAAACGCGTCCACCTTGTCGGCGTCGACGACCGTCATCAGGGCCTCGACCCGATCGACCTCTCGTGAATCCGGCATCAGGCGGCTAGGGGGCATGGCATCCTGTCCTTCGTGGTGCGGAGTCGCCCGGAAACCCCGTTTCTCGTCGGGTGGGCTTCCCTCGCCGATCCCTCTGTCGCGTCAGAAGATCGGTGGGGGAAGCCCACCCGACGCAGAGGCGTCGAATACGACACGAAGGGTCGGGGTCAGGTTCCTCGTTGCTGCAAGATCGCGGCGGCGTAGTGGACCAGGTCGCCCTGCTCCCGGGCGGTCTGGGCGAGCCGATCGACCCGCCCGGCGCGCTGGCAAAGCTGGGGGAGGCTCGGGCAGAACAGGGTCGACTCGGGCACGCCGGCCAGATGCTCGGCGGCCACGTCGATCGCCTCGTCGAGCCGATTCAGTCGGGTCAAAAGCTGCACGAGGACCTGCGCCGGCAGGCTGTCGGACGAGCCTTCCGGATCGGTCGGAGAGAGCTTGGCCCGGAAGTGGGCGATGGCCTCGTCGACGTTCTGGCCGAGCAACGCCCGCAGGTAAACGGCGTGGTCTTCATAAACCCGCTCGAACGGGGGGTCCCCCTCGAAGCGGTGGCGGTCGGAAAGCCGTCGGCCGTAGTCGGTCAGCTCGACGGCCAGGCCGAGCAGCTCGGGATCGGTCAGGAGGATCGACATTCGGACGACGGCGGCCAGGTGCGAGATGTCGAGATGGTAAGCCTCGTCGGCGAAGAGCCAGTCGCGGCCGGCGAGCAGCTCGGGAATCGAGCTTCCCTCGGGGGGCAAGGGCTGGCCCCGCCGGCTGATGTCGGCTCGGAGGCTGGCCACAAGCTGCGCGTGGAGGTGCCGCACCAGCATGCCGGCGCAGGCGATCCGGACGGGTTCCTCATTCGGCAAGTGCTCGAACGCCGTGATGGCCGAGCAGGCGCCGTAATGTTCCAGGATCAGCTCGAAGCCGCGTCGGGGATGGGCGCCGCCATTGAAGGCGACCTCGACGATTTGGCCGATCCGCTCGTCCCCCTCGACGGCCCGGTAATTCTCAAGGGCCTCGGCGACCGGCTCCTTCTCGCCGATGGCCCGGAAGTAGAGCCAGGCGGCCGGAATGTCGCCGGCATCGAGCAAACGCTGTCCGACGTGTCGAATCGCCTCGACGTAGCGGTCCTCGTACTGGGTCCGCCGCGGCTCGGGAAGATTGGCCAGCGATCCCACCTGAATCAAGGGCAGGCCAAGTTCGTGCCGGGCCTTCAGCAGCAGGGCATCGAGCAGAGCGCGGGGCTCGTCGCGTTCGGAGAGCGTCTGAATGAGGCGGTCAATCGTCGCGGCGGGGCCTTCGTCCTGAAGCGACTGGTCGAGCGCGTCGAAGGCGGCGTCCGGATCGGCCTGGGTCACCGTTCCCTGGTCATCGGTCATGCGTGGGGGTCCTCGGGGCAGGAATCGGTTCGGTTCGGATCGCTCGCGAACCAGGGCTAGGGTTCGGAGCGGGTCTTGGGCGTCCTGGCCTGCCGGTCGGCGCAGTGCTCATTGTAGCTGTGGACCATGATATCGCAGATGTCTTCGAGGGAGTCGGTCACGGTGAGCAGGTTCAGGTCCTCGGGCGAGATCATGCCACCGGTCAGCATGTGGTTCCGGATCCAGTCGATGAGACCTCGCCAGTAGGCCGAGTTGTACAGGACGATCGGGAACCGGTGAATCTTGCCGGTCTGGACCAGGGTCAACGCTTCAAACAGCTCATCGAGCGTACCGAATCCGCCGGGAAAGATCACGAAGCCGTCGGCGTACTTCACGAACATGGTCTTCCGCACGAAGAAGTAGCGGAAGTTGATGGGGAGATCGACGTAAGGATTCGTGAACTGCTCGAAAGGCAGTTCGATGTTACAGCCGATCGAAAGCCCCTTGGCATCGCGGGCTCCCCGGTTGGCCGCCTCCATGATGCCCGGTCCGCCGCCGGTGATCACGGCGAATCCGGCTTCGGAGAGCAAGCGAGCCAGCTCCCGGGCGGCCTTGTAGTTGGGATCGTCCTCGCCGAGCCTTGCGGAGCCGAAGATGGCGATCGCGGCTCCGACCTCCGCCAGCGCGTTGATCGCGTGGACGAACTCCCCCTGGATTCGCAAGACGCGCCACGGGTCGGTATGGGTGAAACGGCCCAATTCGGGGGCACGTGGCCTGGGGTGCGCCGGCAACCGCCGCTCAAAGAGCTGCTCGTCCTCCGTCGGGAGCTTGCTGCCGGGCGAGGTGGGCCGGAAGATCTTCCGGTGCGGCTTGCCGTTCGGATGGGAGGTGGTGGATTTGTTCGGTTTCGGATCGAAGGGGGGATCCTGGGCGGGATCATATGACATCGGAAGACAATCCTGTCTGTCGCTTGACCTTGAAAAGAGACCTTGAAGAAATTCTCCGACAGGCGCAAGAGCCTTGCCCTCGACTCGCGTCCTGACGTTCCATGGTAGTATTGTATGCGGGGGCGTCCGCCAATCCCATCCCCGAACCCACCTCTCGACGCCTGCGGACCCGATTCTTGTTCGGCAATGTTGCTCCATGTCACCACAAGGTTGGCTCCGGTCGCTTCGGGACGGTGGCTCGGGGTGTCGTGTCGTGTCTCGAAGCCTCGGAGTCTCGAGGAGGTTCCGTGATCCGCCTTGACCTGTGTCCGACGGACGGAAATGATCCGGCCATGCGGCGACGTCGTGGCCGATCCCTTTGGGCCCTCCTGGCTCTGGCCGTTCCGGCCTGCGCGCCGGCGTCTTCGCGACCGTTCGCCTGGTCGCCGCCGATCCGCTCATCGCGGGCCGAGCCCCCCCTGCTCTTGCCCGAAGCCGAGCGAAGAACAGCCCTTGCGCCGGATCAGGCGAATCGCGCGCCGGAATCCGCCCGCGAGGAACCGGCCGGTTCCGAAGGGAACGTCGATCGTGTGGTCCTCGACCTGATCGAGGCGCACAACCGGGAACGGGCTCGCGCCGGCCTGCCGCCGTTGCGGCTGAGCGCCAAGCTGCGGGCCGCCGCCTGGGAGCACGCTCAGGACATGGCCTTACGTCATAAGAT
>CAZRGV010000232.1:4824-6701 GCA_964599655.1 uncultured Isosphaeraceae bacterium
GTCCGGGCCGGCTCGTCGGATCGAGCGAAAGGACTATCGGTTCCTGGCCTGCGCCGAGAACGTCGCGATGGGCCAGCAAAGTGTCCCGGAGGTGCTCGACGCATGGATGCATAGCCGGGGCCATCGGCGGAACATCCTCGGTGATTACGACGAGATCGGCGCGGCGATGGCCACGGGTTCCGACGGCCGGTCCTACTGGTGCGTGACCTTCGGCCGACCGTTGGAGCGGCCGGAGTCTCCGCGGGCCGCCTCGACCCTCTCGCGATCCGACGCCGTTCGATCCCGCTGAGCCGCGAGTGTGCCGGCCATTCGAGGCTCCGGAGAACCACGACTTTCGGCACGGCCTCCGCCGATCGGTTCGCCCCTATTTCCCGGCGAGTTTCTCCAGCCGATCGAGCCGTTGCGGCCGCCACTGAATCGGGCCGGTCGATCCCGGCGCGTCGGCGGATCATCGGTTAGGCTGGATTGAACGCGGCTCCGGGACGGCGGTAACCGTGCGTCGAGAGCCGGAAAGGATGGATTTCAACATGCGTGGACGACAACGGCTGATGCTGGGTGTTCTGGGTCTGGGCCTGCTGGTCACGGGCTGCCACTGGAATCAGCCTCGCGGATCGATCGCGGCGACCGAGCCGCCACTCGCCGTCGGGCCCGATGGCTCGACGGTTGTTGCCGGGGCGCCCGAAACCCGGGCCGTCACGTTCGTCGATCGGCATCCCTTGTTTTACAAGCCGCGCGACATCTACGAGACGTCGGGCAACAACAAGGTGGTCAAGACCGCCGCGGCGGCCTTCGTTGGCATTCCGGTCGGCGTCTTTGGCGAGCTGAAGCAGATCGTCGTCGGCCAGCCCGCGCCTCATTATTGAATTGATGGAGCGGCGAGGGAGCCGATCGGGATTTCTGATCGCGAGGGCCGTTGGACGTGGGGCCGGTCGGGTCGAATAATGAGGATTGACGCTTGCCTCGAACCCGACCGACCGCCGGAGACCGTCCATGGACAACCGCCCCTCGCGCGAGCTGCTTGAATCGGTTCACATGTTCCCAGGAACCTACCAGATCAAGGCCATCGGCGTCGCCGAGAACGACTTCGAGGGCCGGGTGATCGCCGCGGCGTCGATGGAGCTGGCGACCCCGAGCGAGATCGAGCACACGATCCGGCAAACGCCGGGCGGCCGGCACGTCTCCGTGACGCTCGACATTACCGTTCAGACCGCGGAGCAGATCCGCGCCATCTACGCCCGGATTCAAGGTGTGGAGGGCCTGGCCCTGCTGCTCTGAGCGAGAGCCGCGAGGCCGTTTCCGGCCTCTCCGCCCTCGCCGGATCCAAGCGTTCTGACTTCACTTACTTGAGGTCGAAGTCGTAGGTGTTCGAACCCGACTTGACCTCGCGCGTCAGCTCGGACGTGTCGGGATTCTCGTACTTCAAGGGAACCTGAGTCTCGATCTTGACCGGCTTGGCCGGGATGTAGTCGAGCACCTTGTCCTCGTCTCGACCCGAGATCGAAACCCGATATTGGCCGAGCAGCGCGCCCTCGCCCAGTTCGTGCGTCTGGAGCGAGTAGTTGCCTTGCTCGTCGATGCGACTGGTCGCGATGGTGCCGTTGGGATCGACCGGTACGAACGAGACGATCCCCTCGGTGACCGGTTTGCCCTGGTAGGTCACCTTGCCCGAAACCCGGGCCATCTCGGGGCCTGAGGAGCCACAGGCCGGAAGCAGTGCCAGGACGCTGAGGCTGGCGAAAACCAACACGGACCGGCGGTTCGAGACGGCCTGACGGTGGGGGATTGCCGGAGAGAACAAGAGCGTGATCCTCCTCGGGAGATCGTGGAAGAAACCGCCCGGATCGGAAATGATCCCCAGGGCATAACCCTGCATTTGG
>CAZRGV010000233.1:0-6651 GCA_964599655.1 uncultured Isosphaeraceae bacterium
AACCCGACCGCCTCGTCACGTCGACCGCGATGTGCCTCGGCCACGCCCAAGAGGTCGGCATCCGGTTGTGCCTGAAAGTCGAGGACGTGCCGCTTACCGATCAAGCCATAACCAATAAAGCCGACCCCGACCCGATCGTTCGCCCCGAGCACGCGCCGCCAGCTCGATGCGGTGAGTGCGGCGGTCGTCGCCCCCACGAACGATCGACGGCTGATTCCTCGTCGCTTCGCGGTCTCGGAGTTGGGTCGCATGCGAACCCTCCATCAGGGCCAAGGCGCCCGGGACACCGCCGCCGGCCCAGGCCGGTCACGACGGGGCCGCCGCGGTTCCATGAGCAAGGCGGTTGCGTACGAACCCGAGTCCTTCCCAGGTTCGATCACGCGCTGATTCTCGCCAGACCGGAGCGCCAGGGCAACAGGCTCTCGCACAATTCGATCAGCGAACGATCGGATAAAAGCGGGCCAGGACGTCCATCCGAACACCCAGCGCGGCCATCGCCGTCAGCGTCCAGTTCCTGGCCGTTTGCGACAGGATGCCCGCCTGGTGCCATCGCCGGGGAGAGACCTGAATCGTCGATTTCAAGAGCGCTAGGCGACCCAGACGGCGAAGCCGGAGCGCGAGAAACACGTCCTCCATGAGCGGAATCTCGGGGAATCCGCCGACTCGTTCGAACGCCCAGCGCGGCACGAACAGGCCCTGATCGCCGTAGGGAATCCCGAGAACGCCGGCTCGAAGATGGGCCGCGGCATCAATCGCCCGGAACAATCGCTCGGCCGAATCGACCCGCATCCGGAAGCAGCCGCCGGGGACTCGCGGATTCCGCCGGACGAACCGACGGAGCTCCTGGATCGCCCCCGCTTCGAGACGGCAGTCGGCGTGCAGGAACACGAAGAGGTCCCCCTTGGCGAGCCGCGCGCCCCGGTTTTGCTGAACCCCTCGGCCTCTCGGGCTCTCGACGACGAGCGCTCCAAACGCCCTGGCCCGCTCCGCGGTCCCGTCCGGGCTCGACGCGTCGGCGACGATGATCTCGTCGGCCCCCTGTCGCGCCAGGCGGTCGAGGCAGGAGTCGATCGTCGCCGCTTCGAGCAAGGTCGGAATCACCACGGAAACCTTCATTCGGTCTCCGTCCCCGAGGTTCTCAAGGACGTACTCACGGAGTCTTCGGGTCCGAGGTCGTAGAGGACCCGAGGCGTCTCGTGCAGGATCTGGTAAAGGAGCGGTGGAATGTCTTCCTCTTCATAGAAGCCCGACGCGACCAGCCTCGCGATGGCCGAGGCCATCGCCTTCTTCACGACCTGGAGCTTGCCGTAGCTCCACTCGGCGTAGTAGGCGTCGCACAGGAACGCCCCGAACTTGGTCATCGGGGCGATCTGAAGCCGAAGTCCGACGATCCGCTCGATGGTCGACGGGAAGAAGTTGTGCCACCAGTAACCCGACGTGTACACATTTGGGAACTGCCTCGCGACGACACTCACCTCGTGAGACATGACGTCGGAGGCCATCATCAGGTCGAAACGCGCATTCCCAAAGTGATGGAACGCGCGAACCATCTCGGACGTCCAGGTCGACTGATATCTCGGAATGCTTTTGCCATCGCAAATGAAGTATTCGGCGCCGACGGCGATCTGAAACGCCTTGCGATTCTCGTGATGCCAGCCGAGGACCGTCCACGTGACAAAGCGAACGAGATCATCGATCTCCGCGTCGGAAAGCGCTTGGCCGCTCGCTCCCCGTCCGAGTGCGCGGTCCGTCGCCGAAAGATCGGGCGGCAGAAACCGCTGCTCAATCGGAAGGAATGTGTTCGAAAAGCGAACCCGGCCCGAAACGGTCGCGTCGAGCCAGTCGTTCAGCAGCCGCCCCAGCCGCTCCGCGCTCGCCGGCCGCTCTCCGCCGAAGAGCGCGCAAATCGCGTCGTAGTACGGCGCCTTCGTCGTTCGACCCGCGAAAAACGGCGTCAAATCCGTCGCGACGCCCGGACAGAACAGGTAATGCACATCGAGCATGTACATGTAATCGCGATCGTCGGGATTCCGTGACGGTTCGTCGCTCTTGTTGCCCAGACTGGTGACGACCTTCCGAATGTTGCAACGATCCCGCAACACCCGTCCCGCCCAGCTCCGATCGCGCCCCGTGGCGGCCACCTTGTCACAAAGGTCGAGGTAGTTCGTCTCCGTCAGCTCGTAATCCTGGAAGTCGTACAGGTCGCGGAGAATGCGGTAAAAGCACCAGGCCATCGCGGTATTCCGCATCCTCTTGAGATACGGAATCGCCCGACGCACTCGCTCGTCGGCCGGTAGGCCCGCGTCGAGGTCCGCCGGAGACATCCCAACCGCTCGAAGCTCGGTCTGGACCCAGTGATAGCTCATCAGGTCGGCCAGGCTCGGGGCGTTCGGCTGGTCGCACCGAAGATGTGTATGTGGGTCGATGATCGGCGTTCGCTCGATCATCCGTTCGATTCGCTGGGCCAGTGGGGGTTCCGTGGTGAACATCGGCAGCGTGGTCCAGGCTGGTGAGAGAAAGTTTCGGCCCGTTCGGTTCCGTTCTGTTCGGTTCGACTCGATCCGATCGACCAAACCGACGGGGCGCGGTTGCTCGACCGGCCCATCTTGGAGCCGATCCCCCGTCCTGTCAATCGAGCCGATTCCACGGTTCCCGTGCCCGTCGCGAACCTTTCGGGGCAGTCCATGCCTGCCTCCCGGAATCGCTTTGCTATAATTCATTCAGACCCAGCGGCGCGGTAGCATTTCCCCGTCCGGGAGACAACGAACCATGCGACGGGACATCGACGAGGCCCTGAAGGGATGGCCCTACGAACCGGAACCCGGCGAAACCGTCGTTCGCGAGGTGCGGGCCAGGGATGGCCGTATCGTCGTTCAGGTCCGCCAGGAGTTGGGAATCCTCCAGATGGAAGTCGAGGGACGCCCCGACGGCCTCCGCCCTCACGGCTTCCGCTCCTATCTCGAATACCTTCGCCATCGCGCCGCCAGCCGGGGCCTCGACCCCAGCGGAAAATCCCCGCCCTGGCGCATGTCTCGCGAGCATTGCTACGAGGCCGACCGCGAATTTGTCCAGTATTACCACCGGCGCATGGCCTGGCTGGCGCTGCAACGCTTTGATCGCATGCTCGCCGACGCGGAACACACCCTGGCCCTCATGGACCTCGTCCGACGCCACGCGCCCGATCCCGAGTACGTCGCCTCCCACGAACGGTTCCGAGGCGGCGTCCTCTTCCACCGAACCCAGGCCGCCGCCGCCCTCTCACTCGAACGCCGTAAACCCGACGAGGCCATCGACGTCGTCCGCGAGGGCGTCGAACGCCTCCGGTCACATCAACAAATGTGGATGGAACAGAACGAGGAGATCGAGACCCCCGACGAGGCCCTGATCGAACAGCTCCGCCTCCTCGAAGGCGAGATCCGCAAGAGCTTCGCCGTCGAGAAAACCCTCCGCGAACAGCTCGATGAGGCCGTCGCCTCCGAAGACTACGAAAAGGCCGCGAGGCTTCGCGACCAGATCCGCGCCCGAGGCCGTCGCTGACCGGCTCTCGATGCGTGCCGGTTCACCAGACCACGTCGCGCGCCGCGAAGATCGGACCCTCCACGCAGATCCGGCGCAGATCGGCCGACCCGTCCGACTGCCGAATCGGCGCGACACAGCTAAAGCACGCCCCGAAGCCGCACGCCATGTGGTTTTCCAGCGAGAAATCCGCGTCGAGCGCATGACGCTCGATCACCTTCGACAGCGACGCCAACATCGGCGGCGGCCCGCAACCGACGACCTTCGCCGGCCGTTCGCCATTCGAAAGACTTTGCTCAAACAGGTCGGTGACCCATCCACGGTGGCCCGCCGACCCGTCATCCGTGGCGATCCGAACCTCCACGCCCGCCTCCCGGAAGTCCTCGAGCCCCGCGAGCAAATCGGCCGACCGAACCCCGTAAAACATCACCGCCCGGGGCGCGAAGGGACCCGGACGCGACGGACCTTCGCCGTACTCCGCCGTGCCCAGCCACCATCGCGCCAGCGCGAGAAACGGCGTCTGGCCGATTCCGCCCGCCACGAACGCCACAGGACCCGCCGGCGGCGCTCCGAATCCGTTGCCCAAAGGCCCCCAGATCGTCAGCCGCTCCCCCGGCTTTCGATCGGCCAGCGCCCTCGTTCCTCGACCCAGCACCAGGTAAACCACGCGGAGCCCGGTCGGCTCTCCCCGGTCGTCGCGTTCCACGTCGTAAAGCGCGAAGGGCCGTCCCAGCAGCGGGTCGGTTCCCCACCCCGGACGGATCATGAGAAACTGCCCAGGACGGATCAGCCGGGCGATTTCCGGCGCCTCGAGTCGAAGCAGGTACGTCTCTCGAGCGATCCGCCGGTTCTCGACGATCGCCACGTCGCGTTGCATCGCGTGGCACGGGGCACTTGCATCCAAGGACGGTACCTCACCGCGAAGCAATCAAAACCGGTCCGGCCAGCCACGAGCCTCAACTCCCAACGGCTCGAGACCAACCGAATCCTCCCAACAGGGCCAGGATTCTCCGGCCAAGACCAATCATCGGCCCATCGAAAGGTCCCGGTTCAACCCGATTCCCTCCCGCGTCGAGTCACTCGGAGGATTCCCCCTCCCCGGTCGACGGCCTCGCCCGTCTCGGCTTGGGCATCGGGCGAGCCGCTCGAGGCGGAATCGATCGTTGCTTGGGCCTTGGCCGTCGAGGACCCGACGTCGGCTCACGCCCCTCCTCGCCCAGGTTCAAACCAATGATCTTCCGCCGAGGCGGCTCCGATCGCGGTGGTCGACCGGCACCCCGAGGACCGCTCGGAGGCGGCGGCGACGCCCCGCGCCGAGCCGCCGGTCCTGTCGGAGGAACCGGAGGAGGCGTCGTCGCCCGTCGACGAGCCGCCGGACCCGTCGGAGGAACCGGAGGAGGCGTCGTCGCCCGTCGACGAGCCGCCGGACCCGTCGGAGGACGCCTGGCGGCGGGCTCGCCCGAAACGGGCATCCGCTCGCGACCGGGCCTCGGCCTCCGGGAAGGTGGCAACGGACGACCCGGCTCCGACCCCGAATAAACCTCGATCTCGCCGGTTCCGGCGCTCTCGCGGTTCCGGGCCGCCTGGTATTTCGCCGGACCTCGACGGGGCGGACGGGCCGGCCGGTTGTCCGAAGGCCGATCACGGAACCCGGCCGTCGGCACCGGTTGACCGGCGGCGACCTTCCGCAGCAAATCGACCTCGTGGGCCGTCAACGGCCGGGAATCCCCCGCCTTCAACCCCTTCACGCTGATCGGACCAACCGCCACCCGCGTCAGCGACATCACTTTGTGGCCCAGCTTGGCCAGCATCCGGCGCACCTCGCGGTTCTTTCCCTCGGCCAGAACCATTTCGAGAACCGTCGCCTCCCCTTTCCGGCCAACCGGTCGCGCCCGCTTCGCTCTCGCCTTGCCCTCCGCGAGCCAGACCCCTTCCACCAGCTTGTCGAGCACCTCTCGCGTCGGCGACCCCGCCACGATCGCCCGATAAACCTTCTCGACCCCATACTTCGGGTGCGCCAGCTTGTTGGCCAGCTCGCCGTCGTTGGTCAAAAGCATCAGGCCGGTGCTTTCCTCGTCGAGCCGGCCCACCGCGTAAACCCGCTCGGGAACCTCGGGCAACAGGTCGATCACACGGGGCCGCCCCGCGGGGTCGTTGTTCGTCGAAACGTAGCCCTTCGGCTTGTGAACCGCGTAATAAACCGGCCGTTCCAGCCGGATGCGCTGACCGTCCACCTCGATCTTCGCGCGCGGATCGACCCGCGTTCCCAGCTCGCGGACGACCTGGCCGTCGACGCTCACCCGCCCTTGCAGGATCAACTCCTCGCACGACCTCCGGGACCCCACTCCCGCGTGCGCCAGCACCTTCTGAAGCCGCTCCGGCTCGCCGCGCGACGGGGCCGTCCCGTGCTCCCAATCCCTCGCCGGAGCACGACCGCCCCCTTTCGTGGGCGAGGGCCCCGTACCGGAACCCGAACGCCTGGGCCCGGCGGAACCTCCACTCGGGCGACCCCTGGGTTTCGCGGAGCGTTGGGAATGCGACTTCGATGGAGACGGTCGAGAGGGTTGGCGGCGCGCCATGTTGGACAGGTCCCTGGTCGGCTGACCATTGGTGGAGGCATGAAATCGATCGCGAGGGGAAGGCCGCCGACGAGGGGCGCGGCACACCGGCACGCGGACACCTCATTCTAAATGCAAGCCCGATCCGTTGTCCAGGCGTGCGAAGCTGCCTGTCCAGGCGCGCGAAGCTGCCCCAGCCCACCTCGTCAATTCCCTCACGACCACCTCTCGCCCACCCCAACCCTCAAGCTCCTTCTCTCCAACACCCCTTTCCCGGTCGGGTGCCACTGGTGGCTTGCCCACCAGTGCTCCCCCACTCATGCCCATCGGGTGGCCGTCGGGTGGCACTGGTGGCTTGTCCACCAGTGCTCGTCCACCATTGTCGGGTGCCACTGGCGGCTCTTTCTCCAGTCTTCGTCCACCTCGTCGGGTGGCACTGGTGGCTTGTCCACCAGTGCTCGTCCACCATCGTCGGGTGGCACTGGTGGCTTGTCCACCAGTGCTCGTCCACTCAGGGCCGGGCGTTCGTGAAGAACTCCGTCGACTCAGAGCACTGGTGGACAAGCCACCAGTACCA
>CAZRGV010000234.1:0-3499 GCA_964599655.1 uncultured Isosphaeraceae bacterium
GCGCTAATGCGGTCGGCCAGGCCGTCGTAGGCCGGTGGCCGGGCCGGGGG
The DNA here is from genome assembly GCA_964599655.1 of uncultured Isosphaeraceae bacterium. Taxonomy (GTDB): domain Bacteria; phylum Planctomycetota; class Planctomycetia; order Isosphaerales; family Isosphaeraceae; genus CAZRGV01. The sequence goes on from CAZRGV010000234.1 coordinate 51, forward strand.
TCTGGGTCGAAAGCGGGGTCACGGCCTGGTCGCGTTCCGAGGCGGTCGGCTCGGCCAGGATGTGCACGAGCTCCTCGGCCTGATCCTTACTGGCCGTCGGGTCGAACGGGGCGGCGTCGATGTTGGCGATGGCGTCCTTGATCTTGGGGGCGACGGTGGCGACGGCCAGCACGCTCAGGACGCTCAGGTGGACCAGCAGCGAGACGGCCCACGCGGGGGCCTCGTGCCGCCACGACCGCTTCCGGCGTCGAGTCCGCAGCTTCGGAACCCCCTTCTCCTTCTTCGGCGAGGCGCCGGCCGCGTCGGGTGTCTGGGCCTGGGCCTGGGCCTGGGCCTGGGCCTGGGCCTCCTGGGGAGCCGCGGTGCTTGCCGCGGCCGGAGCGGCGTCGGGTTTGGGCCGACGGAAGAAGCCCAGCAGCGCGTTGGCCTTGGCCTTGGCCTTGGCCGCCTTGGGGCTACGGTTCGTGGAATCGACCTTGGCCTCGGCCGGGGCGTTCGGGGTGGTCGCGGGAGCGCGGAGCGGTGCGGGCGCCGACGTATCCACGAAGGGCATGGGTCCAGGCGCGGGCGACGAGGCCTGGCCCGGGTTCACCGCCGCCGCCGGAGGGGCCGGGGACGAGAGATCGACGAGGTCGTAGGTTCCGTCGTCGGTCGGGGGCGGGATGGTCGGGTAGTCCTGTGCCATGGCGATCGATCCCGAAGAGGCCGAGGGGAAGATCAGTTCCGAATGGGGGGGCCGAATGGCTCCGATCAGAGTTTGGGGACTTCCACCGGCTTGGCCGGCTTTGCTGACTTGGGATTTGGTTTGTTGTTGCCCCCGCCGCCATCGCGCTTGGGAGGCGGTGGGACGGTGGTTTCGACCCACTTCAAGCCGAATGGGTCTTTCAGCTCCCGCTGGGCGAGCAAGGCCCAGGGGGTGCCGGGGTGCTCCTTGACGACCTTTTCCAGCAGCTCCCGGGCATCCTTGGCCGCTTGGGAGGCCTTGTCGTTGATATGGATCTCGGTATCCGGGACGAGCCGCCAGGCGTTCGACGAGGGCTTGGTGAACTTGGGCATATCCTTCTTCAACCGCGCGCAGGCCACGTTGTACTCGGTGCAGCGGATCTTCATGACCATCAGCCGGCCCCGAAGGAGATCATAGTGCGCCTGCCAGCGGCGGGAGGGCTCGTGCTCGCGTTGCTTGGTGACGGAGATGATCGTCGCCTCGCCGGGTGCGGCGCCCGAGAGGCCCAGGGCTTCGTCCACCGTGTATTGCACCCGGGCGACGATCTCCTGGTTACGGGTCATCACATCCTTGAAGTTGGGCGCGTCGATTGATGGGAAGGTCAGCGAGGGCTGGCCGGGCAGGCTTTGCTGGGTGATGATCGCCGCCCGCATCACGGCGCGACGGACCGGGTGCTTGGCCATCGCCGCCATGTACTGTTCCTTGCTGATCCAGTCCGGGCGATACTCCCGCATGCCGACCGGGTCGAAGGTGATGCGGTGACCGCCCATTCTCGTGATGAAGTAGATGCCGCCGGTCGCTCCCGAGAGCCGGGACAGGGCGTAGGGTCCGAACCCCGCGTCGAGCATATCGTACTGGGGACCGTTATACCAGAACGGGAGCCGGATTCCTTCCAGGGCCGCGCTTTCCGGCCCCTGGCGGACCGGCAGGTTGTGGAACGTCTGCTTGGTTTCCGGGTCGGTGTAGTCCATGAAACCTTCGACGCGCCCGAACAGGGCGGCCGAGCCCAGCACGTAGACGGGCATCTTCACGCTGTTGGCCGCGGCGATCGCGTACTCCAGCTTTTCCTCGTCGTCCCCCACCTCGTCGGTCACGACCACGGTCATCGTCTTGTAGGGGCGTCCGTCCTTGTTGAACCGGCCGAACTTGCGGGCGATGTCGGCCACGGTCTGGAACGTCGACTCGAAGCCGGTCTTGTCCAGCGGCACGGCCTGGATCGCCTTGACGATCGCCTCGCGGTCGGCCGTGGGCTGATCGGTCAGGATCTTGCGGTCCTTGCCGAAGCTGACCACCGCCGTCAGCAGGGCGTTGTCGTCCGAGAGCTGGTCCTTGTCCAGCTTGAGGATGTTGGAGTAGACCCCGTCGATGTACTTGGCCAGCCGCTGCCGCTCGGCCAGCAGGCTGCCCGAGGCGTCGAAGGCCCAGACGACCAGGGTCGGCCCTTGTTCCAGCCGCCGCAGAATTTCGACCGCCACGCGGTCGACCGCCCCTTCGACGTTCTCGACGTGCTCGGCCCCGCTGCCCTTGATCGAGACCGAGGTGTCCAGGTGGCTCGGCTTGGGCAGCATCACGCTGGCGACCTGCACCGCGTCGACCTTGAGCTGGGGCGGCTCCTTCGGCTCGACCGGCGGGACCGGCGACTCGAAGACCATCGCCGAGGTTGACGGCGCGAACGAGCCGCCCACCGGCTTGATGCCGGCGTCCTCGATCTGCGCCAGCTCGGTCGTCTCCAGCTTGGCGAAGTCCGACAGCGCGGTGTCGACCACCTCGGTCCGGAACTCCGGAGGCCGGTTCGACGTGGCCGCGTAGCCGATCATCCCCAGGGTCAAGAGGGCGATCAGGTGCGTCACCACGCTGGCGCCGATGGCCCGCACTTGCAGGTCCAGGCGGTCTCCAAACCATTCCCGAAGGGAGGGATACCGTTGGTCGATCTGGCGAATCAGGTCGCGCAGCACGGTTCGGAGCTCCTCTCGCGCCGGTGCCTCGGTCATCGCCGAGGTGCCGACCGCCGCCCAAGAGTATCTGGTATTGGCGAGCCGAGCCTCATCCCCGGTCGAGCGGGGGGCGTGGATTATCCCACGTTGAATCCATCCATTATCCTAAGCGGGAACGGATTCAGGAGCAATCGTTTTCCTCCTTGATTTCGGGTGTCGCCTCTTGACAACATGACCCCCTCGGGACATCATCCCGCAAGGAGGACCAAGCGATGCGCGTAACTCGTGTTCAGGTAAAGAGTTCGGTTCGTCCTCGCGCCGAGCGGCCGATCCGGGACGCCTTGCAGACGTTGACCGGCGGCGGGGCGGTCGAGGTCGAAATCGTGGCCGACGACGGGCTGGTTGGCCGGTCGAGCACCCATTTCGGCCGGATCGACGGAGCGCCGAAAACCCTGGCCACGCTGATTGATACGGAGCTTGCTCCTCTTTTGATCGGTCGAGACCCGTTTTTGGTCGGCCAGATTCTCGACGATCTGAAGCGGGAAACCGAGTATCACGGGACCTTCGGCCTGGCGACCTTCGGCCTGAGCGCGATCGATGTCGCCCTCTGGGACCTCGTCGGCAAGGCCTGCGGCGAGCCTTGTTGGCGGCTCTGGGGCGCCTATCGCGACCGACTGCCGGCCTACGCCATGGTCGGTTGGCTGAGCGACGACCTCGATGCCCTCCGCAGGAAGTGCGGCGACGCTGTGCGGCTCGGCTTCAACGGCGTGAAGATGAAGGTCGGCGCTCCG
>CAZRGV010000234.1:3509-6591 GCA_964599655.1 uncultured Isosphaeraceae bacterium
ACCCTGGAGGAAGACCTCGCGCGGGTCGAGGCCGTCCGCAAGGAGGTGGGTCCGGGCGTCGCCCTGATGACCGACGCCAACCAGGTCTTGACGGTCGCCGAGGCGCTGAGGCGCGGCCGGGCCCTGGCCGAGTGGAACGTCTACTGGTTCGAGGAGCCGATCCCGGCGCACGACCTCGACGGCTACGCCGAGCTGGCCTCGAACCTGGCTGTCCCGCTGGCGACAGGCGAGAACCTCTACGGCCGCGAGCCGTTCGCCGCGTTCCTGTCGAGGCGGGCCTGCCACTTCATCCAGCCCGACCTGCGACGCGCCGGCGGCCCGACCGAGATCCGGCAAATCGCCGCCCTGGCGGCCGCCTTCCACGTCCCCTACGCCTCGCACGGCGGCGGCCCCGAGGCCCTCAGCCTCTTGATGTGCGCCCCGAGCGCCGCCTGGCTCGAAACGGGCATTCCCTCCGGCCCCAACCCCCGCCCGATCCTCGAGCACGGCCAGGCCCTCGCCCCCACCGCCCCCGGCTTCGGCTGGTGATCGGCCAGGGGCGTCGCGACGGTTCGACCGTCCCCGACACGCCGGCCGCACCCCCTCGGTGCGCCTCCGGTGCGCGGTTCTTGGCGACGAGCGATTCTCGTAAGTCCTGATTTCAACGGCTTTTCCAAGATCGAGGGGGAGTTCGTTCGGCGCGCGGTGCGCACCGGCCTCGCCCGCTGGATTTCGGTTCGATTCGTCGCGGGCCGTCGCGCCGGTTCGCCCCTCGGATTCGCCCGGAGTCCGCCTCGAGAACGTCCCTGGTGCGCGTCCGGTGCGCGGTTTTCGAGAACGGTGAAACGCCGTAAGATTTGATTGATTCGCGGTTTATAGCGAACCAGGGGAGTTCGTTCGGCGCGCCGAGCGCACCGTCGGCGATCGCGTCTGGCCCCGCGAGTGGGTTCGTTTTTTTTTCGTCGCCGCGCGGAGCGCCGATTCCGTCGAGCGCGGTCGGATCGGGCTCCGGATGTTTCCGCCACGCGATGATGCGTGAATCTGTGCTCGGTGCCAACCATGATGCGATTGTGTTGTCAAGGAACGGGACGGGACGGGCGAGGGATGGGATCGCGCGCCCGTCTTAGAAATCATCCGAAGTTCGGCGGGGCGAATTCGGGTTTTCCGGGCGTTTTTTTGGCTGGAGGTTCTTCCTTTTGGATGGATGGACCAGGGAACGGGCCGGGAGTTCCGCCGCTCGGCTCGATGGGATTGGCTGGTGCGATCCTGGCGCGGGTTCGGAGGCGGGTTCCGACGTTTTTTTTGATTTTGATGACCAGATCCGCCGCGAATTCGGATTCACGTTGAGACCGATCCGCAAGTTGCCCCCCGTGGTGGTCGGGTGGTGGCCGCGTGTTCGTCTGTTGTGGCAACGCAACGGCCTTCCGGCCAACGGCGGGGATGTCGGAGAGTCGGGAGGAGGAACCATGCCGAGTATCGCTTGCGCCGATTGTGGAGCCTCGGCTCCGACGCTCGCCTATTACCAGTGCAAGGACTGCGGTCGCGTCCATTGCGTGCGATGCGGCTCGTCTCCCGTCAAGGAGGGGTCTGGTTTTTGGAGTTCGATGTTCCAAATCGCGGCCGCGGGCCTGACCGGTGACTCGCGTTGCGTGACCTGCTTCAACAAGGAAACGGGGGAAGGGGGCAACTCGCGTCTGGTCTACAGCCCGCCGTCGAAGTCGTGAGGCCGCTCGAGGGTGGTTCGTGCCCCGCGCGGCCGGGCCGGCTGCTGGTCGTTACCAAAACCCCGGATGAGGAGGTGTCTCTGATGAGTCTCGGAACGATCGCCCGACGTCGGCGAACGTCGCCCATCGGGTCGAAGCGCGCGTTCGGCACGGAGGAGGCGCGGGTCTCCCGTCCGTCTCGCCCCGAACCCGCCCCGGCTCGTTGCGGTTACGGCGCCTGCTGCAAGTGCAACTGCCGCCACTACGAGGGCAATTCCTCCTGCTGCGCGAACAGCGGGTGCGGGCACGCCTACTCCGACCACTACTAACCTAACGAAACGGAGGCGGACCGACCGGAGGGGAGCCCCCCGCTCCGGTCTTCCGAACGCCGGCACTTGCTTGCTCGAACCGGCCAAGGCGGTCGAGCCCCTTCGCCCAACACTGGTTCGGGCCGCGCCCGACCTTCCGTCCCAACCTCGGGAGGCTACGCCATGTTTGGTTTCGGTTTCGGTTTCGGTACTCCTCTCTGTCCGGTCTGCGGTGAGAAGGGACCGTACACCCGAGCCTCGGACGACGACCCGCTGGTTTCCATCATGCATCACGACGTCGGCGAAACGAGCGCGGGCAAGACGTTTCCTGTTTATCAGTGCCAGGCGTGCTACCACCTCGTCCAGCCCTGCGAGCAGTGCCGCCGAAACCTCGTGAGCCTGACCCGGTACGGCCGGACCTGCGATCCTTGCCTCGAGAAGGGGCGGTTCCCCAACCCCTGGCACTGGTGACAGCCTCGGCCCGGCGACCGCTTTGGGCTTTGGGGGGCACGGGACATCCTCGGCCTTGCCCTGCCCTGCCCTACGCGGCCCTACGCGGCCCTACCCACCGACAGCCCTCGTCCCTCGTGCCGTGGACGGGGCGGAGTCGGGAACCGATTCGTGAGAGCGCGGGGGGGACGGTCGAACGTCTGACCCGATCGCGCATCGGCCTTGAACTCGCAACCAGGAGCGACCTCATGACTTTCCTCGGCCAGGGTTATCTCGCGGCGGGCCAGTACCAGGACGTCGTTTACATGCTTCAGGCGGGCATGACGTACTTCATCGCCGTCCAGACGCCGGATGCGGCCGCCTTCGACCTCGACCTCTTCGATGAGAACGCCAACAAGGTCGACACCAGCCCGGTCATCGGCGCGGTCGCCGGTTGCCAGGTCACGCCGATGTGGACCGGCCCGTTCACCTTCCGCATCATCTGCCGCCAAGGCGTCGGCCGGTTCACCCTGGTCGGCGAGCCCTGATCGGTCCTCTCCCCCCTCCCCTCCGAGGACGCCTCCTCCACCCCGGCCGTTCGACCGCGCGCGAGCAGTTGGGCGCCCTGCTGGCCAAGCCAGCGGTGGCACCCGGCGTCTGGGG
>CAZRGV010000235.1:0-6051 GCA_964599655.1 uncultured Isosphaeraceae bacterium
CGTCGATGGCTGTGATCGAACAATCACGGGTGGTCAAGCCACCAGTGCCACCCGTTGTTGAGTGGGCAAGCCACCTGTGGCCACCCGAGGGCTGGGTGGCACTGGTGGCTTGTCCACCAGTGCTCCCACCCGTCGATCGGACCAACACGGGTGGTCAAGCCACCAGTGCCACCCGTCGATCGGACCAACACGGGTGGTCAAGCCACCAGGGCCACCCGTCCGGTCAACTCCAAGATGAGAAGGAAGCCGCCCTGGCCTGCTCTGCTCCTCCCCTGGTCTCGACTTGCCCGATCGAATTCCCTATTATGAATAATCAACAGACGTTCTCCATCACGGCCACCAGGGTCTCGATCCGGCACGGCCGAGATGGCAGAATAGAGAAACGTTCGGTGGAGCTTCGTCGGTGGAGCTTCGGTCGTCGCGAGTGTCGTCACGACACACATCCCCCCGCTCCTGAAGCGAAGCGGCCGCCGATCCCTCGCTCGTGACGATTCGCGGTCCACCTGTCTTCTGGCCGGCGCCCCTCAGGGCGCCGACATGGTTTTCGCATCGCGGGAGTTCATCCATGATCCCAATGTCCTGCCCGAGTTGCGGGCGACGGGGGACCGTTCCTCCCGACCGACTCCATACCCGCATGCACTGCAAGAAGTGCGATGCGGTCTTCTACATGGATCAGTCCGGAAAGATCGTTCTGGGCGACCCGGACGACCTCAAGAGGAAGAAGCAACCCAAGCAGGCCAAGAAGCAGTCGACGGACGTGCTCGATCTGGGCTTTGGCGACCTGGTGAAGAAGATTCCCAAGCCGGTGCAGGGGACCATCGTGGTGGTCGCGCTGCTGGTCGTCGCGTACGCCATGGGTCTGCGACTGCCGAAGTTCGGGACTTCGATTCCGAAGGAGCTTCTCGGCCGGGCGCAGTTCGTGGGCGATGCTTTCGCGGACGAACAGACCTCCTTGCTCAACAAGATCGCTGCGCCGGGGACCGAGGGGGACATCGCCCAGTGGTACGAGAAGGCCAGGCCGAGCTTCAAGTTCACCGGGCCGCAGGGACCGGGCAATGTCGTGATGATGACGGCCACGGTGGCCAAGGAAGACCGGACCTCGGGCGAGGCCGAGGTGATCATCCACCTCCTGCCTCCCCCCAAACCCGAGAAGCCACCCGAGGTGGTCGCCCAGGAGAAGGCCAAGCCCAACCAGAGGAAGCCCAAGACCGCGCTGGGGTACAACGCCGACGGCTCGTTCGACCTGCCGACGTTCTGGTCGCTCTCGAACGACATGTGGGTGCTCGACGGCACCAAGACCCTCAACGCGCTGTCGGAATCGGGCACGTCGAAGCCGAAAAGCTAGCGGAAGGCTCGCCTCGTTGCGTTCGTCATCCGCCCGCGCCCGCCCGATGGGGAAATGACAGGGCCGGAGACCACGACGGTCCGAGGCCCTTGGGGCGAGGCGGTTCGGATCCTGGCGGATCGTTCACGCCGGCACGCCCAATCAACGAGGCGGTTCGCGGATCCGCCAGGGGTCCCGCTTCCGATCCCTGACTCGGCGCGAACGCCGTGCCTCCCCTCGCCGGAGGTCGCGGCGTCTGCATTGGTGAAGGGAACGGACGCCGCTCAGGCGTCCGGTTCGCCGTCGTGGTTGAGGTCGTCGATGTGGTCGCTGGCCTCGGCGCCTCCGACGCCGTCGTCGAGCAGGTGGGGCGGATGGCCGTCGCCGGTGGTCGGAAGATTGGTGGCGGCCTTGGTGTCGATCGTGTCGAGGTCGTCGCCGTTGCCGGCCAGCTCTTCCTCGGGCAGCTTGGCGAGCGAGCCGACCGAGTCCCCCTCGTCGATGCGGATGAGCCGCACGCCCTGGGTGTTCCGGCCGATCAGGTTGATGTCGGCCACTCGGGTGCGGATGATGTTGCCGCCGACGGTCGTGAGCATGACCTCGTCGTCGTCGCTGACCTTGGCGATCGCCACGACCGGGCCGTTTCGCTCGGTGGTTTTGATGTCGATCAGTCCCTTGCCGGCGCGGGATTGCGAGCGATACTCGGTCAGCGCCGTGCGCTTGCCGTAGCCGTGCGCGCAGACGGTCAACAGGCTGGCCGGATCGTCCTCGCCGTTGGCGACGACCATGCCGACGACCTCGTCCCCCTCCGACAGCTTGATGCCCTTGACCCCGTGCGCGGGGCGTCCCATCGGCCGGACGTCCGACTCGTCGAACCGGATCGCCATGCCGTCTCGGGTCGAGAGGATCACGTGATCGCCGGCCCTGGTGCGGGCGACGCCGATCAAGGTGTCTCCCTCGTCGAGCCCCAGGGCGATGATCCCTCCCCGGAGCGGTCGCGAGTAGGCCGTCAACTCGGTCTTCTTGACGGTCCCCTGACGGGTGACCATCATCAGATATTCATCCTCGTGGAACTCGCGAACCGGGATCATGCCGGTGATCTTCTCCCCCTCGCCAAGCTGGATGAGGTTGACGATCGCCCGGCCGGCCGCGGTGCGGCTGGCCATCGGGATGTCGTAGACCTTGAGCCAGTAAACCTTGCCGTGGTCGCTGAAGAAGAGAATATAGTCGTGCGTGAGAGCTACGAACATATGTTCAAGGAAGTCGCCCTCACGGGTGTTGGTCGCCGCGATGCCACGGCCGCCGCGGCCCTGGGCCCGGTAGGTGCTGGGGGGCAGGCGTTTGATGTAGCCGTCGTGGGTGATGGTGACGACCATGTACTCTTCGCGGATCAGGGCTTCCTTGTCGAATTCGCCGAGTTCTTCGTCGGAGAGGACGCTGCGGCGGGGGTTGGCGTATTTCTGCTTGAGCTCGAGCATATCGGCGCGGATCAGCTCGAGGATCAGGCGTTCGTCGCCGAGGATCGCCTCGTAGTGGGCGATATCCTCGCGGAGCTTGCGGTATTCCTCGACGAGCTTGTCGGCTTCCAGGCCGGTCAGTTGCTGGAGCCGCATGGCGAGGATGGCGTCGGCCTGCATGCGGGTGAGGCTGCTGGTCGCCCTGGCCTCGGGGTCGCCCAGGGCGCGCTGGAGGATTTCGGCCGAGACTTCCATGCCCATCAGGCGGGCCCTGGCCTCGGGCGGGTTGGCCGACGAGCGGATGACGCGGATGATTTCGTCGATGTAGGCCAGGGCGATGAGTAGGCCCTCGACGATGTGGGCGCGGGCCTTGGCCTGGCGGAGCTGATACTGGGTGCGGCGGCGGATGACGTTGACCCGGTGCTCGACGAACAGCCGGAGGAGTTCTTTGAGCGGCAACGTTTTGGGCCGGCCGTCGACGAGGGCCAGCATGATCACGCTGAAGGAGTCTTGCAGCGGCGAGTACTGGAAGAGCTGGTTCAAAACGACGTTTGGGTCTTCCCCCTTTTTGACCTTGACGACGACGCGGACCGGCTGTTTGCGGTCGCTCTCGTCGACGACGTCGGTCACGCCGTTGATTCGCCCGCTGTTGACCAGGTCGGCGAGCTTTTTGAGCAGGGTTTCCTTGGTGAGCTGGTAGGGGATCTCGGTGAAGATGATCTGGGTGCGGCCGTCGCGTTGTTCCTCCATGTCGTACTTGGCGCGGACCATCACCTTGCCTCGGCCGGTGCGGTAGGCCTCCATGATGCCGTAACGGCCGCAGATGGTGGCGCCGGTGGGGAAGTCGGGGCCGGGGAGGATCTCCATCAGCTCGTCGAGCTCGATCTGCGGGTTGTCGATCAGGGCGATGACGGCGTCGCAGACCTCGCCGAGGTTGTGCGGCGGGATCGAGGTCGCCATGCCGACGGCGATGCCGCCCGAGCCGTTGACCAGGAGGTTGGGAAACTTGCCGGGCAGGACCCGGGGTTCTTGATATTTCTCGTCGTAATTCGGCTGGAAATCGACGGTGTCGAGGGTGATGTCCTCGAGCATCTCGGCGGCGACCGGGCTGAGCTTGGCCTCGGTGTAACGCATGGCGGCCGGCGGCAGGCCGTGGATCGAGCCGAAGTTCCCCTGGCCGGTAATCAACGGATGCCGCATGTTCCACCACTGGGCCATGCGGACGAGGGTCGGGTAGATGGAGTTGTCGCCGTGCGGGTGATACCGCTTCATCGTCTCGCCGACGATGCCGGCGCACTTGCTGGTCGAGCCGCCGGGATTGAGCCCGAGGTCTCGCATGGCCACCAGGATGCGGCGCTGCGAGGGCTTCAGGCCATCACGCACGTCGGGCAAGGCCCGGCTGATGATGACCGACATCGCGTAGTTGAGGTAGCTCTCCTTGAGCTCTTCCTCGATATTCAGCGGCTGGGGCGGCAACGGCTCGGCGGGAGGTGGGACGGCGGTGCTCACGTGTCTTCGATCCTTCGGCGGACGGAATGCGCCGGACGGCCGTTCGATCGACGGTCCTGTCGCAAACGAATCTTAGAATTCAATTGTACCGAATCGGCCGCCTTCACACAACGGGAACAGGCCGGATCGGCTGTTCGTAAGTCGTGCGATGACAAAGACTAGCAGTTGCGTCTTCGCGCCCGCCGCCGCCATCGCGGTTCAGTCTCGATGCCGGTGGACGAACGCCTCGTGCTCGGCGCTCTCCAGGCCCCGGCGGACGACCTCCAGCACCGTGCCGAGCTCGCCTCGCAGCAGGGCGTTGGGATCGAGCCAGAGCCCGGGAAAGACCTCGCTCCGGTACAGTCCTTGCGCGTCGATCGCTTGCGGCACGAACCGCCCTTCGCGGAGCAGGAACCAGTCGATCTGACAGTCCAGGACCCGCCAGACGACGTACTCGCGCACGCCGTTGCGGCGGTACACCTGGAGCTTGTTGTGCAGGTCGTAGCTGACGCTGCTGGAGGCGACCTCGACCACCAGCTCGGGAGCCCCCTCGACGTAATCGTCCTTGCTAATCCGTGCCTGTCCCCCGCGCGACGGGTCGATCATCAAGAGGGCGTCGGGCTGCGGCTCGTTGTCCAGGTCGAGCCGGGCGCTGGCGTTATCGGCGGCGATCACGCCCGGCGTACCGGCCTCATAGGTTCCAAGCCACGTGTTGACATGATTGTGCGGCTGACCATGCCGCCGTAGACGAACAGGCGAAGGCATGTAAACGACTCCCTCGATCAGTTCGGCCCTCTTGACATGCGGCATGGCATGATAGCGCCGTTCGAACTCGTCGCGCGTGAGCCGATCGCCCGATTCCAGCGGCGGAATGGGTTCGGCGGCCGGGGAGCGTTGGGGAACGGAGGTGCTCACGGTCGGAGTTCCTCTCGAGGATCCCGGGAGGCCAATGAGGCGGCAAGGTGAGACTCGCCAAACGTCTCGTAAGACATTGTACGGCCTGGGCGTTCGGCGCTCAACGACGCCGGATCGAACCGGGTCGAGACCTCACGATGCGTCCGGTCCTTCCGGCCGTCTCAGCGAGGCGACGGCCGCCGCCAGCGATGGGTCGGCGGCGAGGCGCTGGCGGGCCATCTGGCAGGCGTGGCGGACCGTCTTCGAGTCGCGACCGCCGAAGTAGGCCCCGATGGCCGCGAAGCTCTGGCCGGTCTGCTCTCTCGCCAGGTAGATCGCCAGGTGCCTCGGCCCGACGACGGCCGCCCGTCTCGTGCTCGACCGAAGGTCGCGCAGCCGAAGGCCGAACCGGGCCGCCACGGCGCGGGCGATGCGCTCGATCGTTGAGCCGGTCGAGGCCACGTCCTCGGCCAGGATCGCCTCGACCTGTTGACGATCGAGCGGTCCCCGCGCGAGTCTTGCCAGCCAGCCGTCGAGCGTGCGAAAGCCGTCGGCCGAATCGGCGAGGGCATCGACGGCCTCGGCCGCCAGCGCCAGGTTTCGGCTCCTGGCCCGGTCGAGCACGAAGCGGCGTCGCAAGGCCGGGCCGGGCGGCTCGACCCGCACCGAAAGCCCGCCGACCAGGCGGTTGACCAGCCTCGACGGCCAGCCCGACCACTGCCCCGGCCCAACCCTCGCCGAGACGACCACCGCCGCCCCGGCCTCATCGAGGGCATCGAGCGTGTGCGTCAGCTCCCCGAGTGCCAGAGGCGCCCGCTCCAGGGCGTGCAAGTCGTCGAGCACGAACAGCTCGACCTGGCGAAAACGCCCTCGAAGCTCGGCCCATCC
>CAZRGV010000235.1:6111-6568 GCA_964599655.1 uncultured Isosphaeraceae bacterium
TCGAGATGCGCCACCGCCGACTCCGGCCGCCGTGAAAGCCGCTCGGCGACCAGGCCCGCCAGCAAACGCGACTTCCCCACTCCCGAAGGCCCATGCACCACCAGCGGAGACAGCCCCGGCTCCTCCCCCCTGGCCAGGGCCAACACGCTGGCATGCGCCAGCGCGTTCTCGGGCCCGACCAGGAACCCATCGAACGGATGCGCCTCCGTCCCCACCTCGGCCGAGCGCTCCATCACACACACGGCCCCTTTCTCTTCCCGTCGCCTCGCCGTGGCGTCCCCCCTCCGGACCGCTTCTTGTAATGGTTTCTTCCGAACGCGTAAAGCCGGACGGGTGGCCCTGGTGGCTTGACCACTCCTCAACGGGTGGCCCTGGTGGCTTGACCACTCCTCAACGGGTGGCCCTGGTGGCTTGACCACTCCTCAACGGGTGGCCCTGGTGGCTTGACCACCAGTGA
>CAZRGV010000236.1:0-4285 GCA_964599655.1 uncultured Isosphaeraceae bacterium
AAAAACTCACATCAACCCGGTCCACCCGCTTAGATGGGCCTCGTCCGCCTCATTCAATAACGCAAGGAAGTAAGAAAACGTATCGGCAAACCGAGTGATCATGGCTTCGGTGTGCCGTGATTGTAATGGGCGTGCTGCGAGGCCATGTCTTTCGGCAAGCCCGTTGCGATCCCGGCGACCGAGAGCAATCGGCCGGAAAGATCCTGAACAGCCTTTTCGACATCGACCGGCTCGACCCGGACCTTGGTCCCTTCGGCGAGAGGCCGGGGCCCCTCGTCGAGCACGATCACGCTGTTCTCTACCCGCCCCGTGTACGTTTCGGACCTGCCAAACCTCCTGAAATCGAGTATAACGACCCGCGCGAGACCCGTCGCCTTGCCGCTGGAATCCCACCTGCCGGACGGCGTTTCGCGCTTCGGTTCTGGCGGAGGAACCCGGTCGATTTCGATGGGATTTCAGGAATCGGGGAGTTCCTCCGCAGCGCGTTCTCCACGTCTGCGCGGGCAGAAAGTCCCCTGAATCCCCCAGATTGACTTGTCGCGGATCGGGGCTCAAGGCCACGCGTGGGGCTTCCGATACTAGCGCAGTCCCCATGGCGATCTGGCGATCGTCGGATGGCCACGGAGGACCGAGCGGCAGGGAGGCTGGCGGTCATGACGCGTTCGGCGGCGGTCCGGATCGGTACGGAGCTGATCCCGGTCTTGCTGGTACTCACGTGCCTGGGCGGCTCGCTGGCGCTGATCGTGACGGTGCATCGTCGGTTCGCGGTCTCAAATTCGGTCAAGCCGAAGCCGGTCGTGGTGGCGGCGTCCCCTGCTCCACCTCCTCCGGCCAAGGTGGAAACGCCGGACGTTTCGCCACCACGTCCGCCGGAAGATCCGACGCCCAGGATTGTCGCGAAGTACGCGGCCTTGATCGCCGCGCAGAGGGCGGCGGCCGAGCAATCGGATCGCCTTGCTCGATCGCGAGGCGAGGCGGCCCAAGCGGCGGAGGCAGAGGCCAAACGTTGGCGCGACCGTGGAATGCTCGTGCGCGCTCAGGCCGATCGGCTCAACATCCAGGCGTCTCGACTGGAAGCCGAGGCCGACGAACTCGCTCTCGAGCGGGATATCCTGGCCCGCAAACGAGATGAGCAACGGGCCTCGCTGGCAAAGGCCCGGTCGCGAGACGCCTACGCGGTGTTGCCGTACAAGGGGCCCAACGGAACCTGGAGGCGGCCGATCGCGATCGAGTGCCGCAACGGCGAGGCGACCATCCAGCCCGGCGGACCGACGTTCAGCCTGCTCGAGTTGTCGATGTCCCGAGGGTTGCAAACGCACCCGCTGGCGCTGGCCATCGCTCAGGTGCTGCTGCGCGCCCGGCTTGACACGACGCCCGACGGTGACGCCAGCGTGCCTTACATTCTGTTCATCATCCGACCCGATGGCATTCGGGCCTATTACGAGGCCAGGGCGAAGCTCGAACCGCTCGGCATCGCGTTTGGCTACGAGCTTGTGGAGCAGACTCAGGAGATCGACTACCCCGATCTCGACGATCCTTCCCAGTGGACCGGCGATGGGCCTTCGCCTCGACAGTCGCCGCCAAGGGCTTCCGGGACCCAGGGGCTCGCCGCCGCCCGCTCGGGCCGTGATCGCGGTTCGGACGATCCCTTCATCTGGCCCGTGACGCCGTCGAGGATTGCCGACCGCTCCGGTGGTGCTCCCTCGCCGTTCCCCTCCGGATCGGGTTCCGGATCACGAGGGACCGGCTTCGCTCCGTCCGACGGGCCGCCGATTCGCTACGTACCCGACCCTCGACGCTCTCAAGGCGCTCGGGAGGGAGACCTCGTCGACGGCCGCTCCGGGTCAGACACCGGCTCGGGCGCGGATCGACTCGAGGGCCTGGATCGGGTCTTCTCGGAGATGGCCAGTCCCTCGACGTCGCGACGCTCGAACCACGCGGGCAGCACCCTCGGGGAAGTCGCGAATGGAACCGCGGTCCCGGGTTCCCGCAGAAACGAGGTCTCCCCATCGCTCAGAGCCCTGGCGGGCGATGCCTATACGCCTCGATCGAGCGGAGGCGTGAATGCGACACCGCCCGGAGCTGGGCGATCGGAGGTGGGTTCGGGTCGACCGACCGGCCGTTGGATCGTTGGCGGTCCTCGAGCCGGAGGCTCGGCGACCGAGCCGACGGGCCGCGGAACGGGCGGAGGAGACTCCGGTTCCAACTCGTCGCACGGTCTCGACACCGCGACAACAGGTCCGGAGGCTCCACACCGTCCCGTCATCCTGCAAGGGGCGAACCGGTCTTCCGTCTCGCCGGCGAGCGATCCGTCGACGGGTCCATCGGGGAACCTGCCCCTGGACCTCCGTCCCGAGGGCGTGGCATCCACGACCGGCACCGAGGGCGCGGGCGACGGAGATCCTCGTGGAACGCCCCCGGACGTGACCTCCGGGGGTTCGCCTGACCTCGCGGCAACGAATCCACCAGGGGCGGGAGCGTCCCTGCATCCGTCCGGAGGAATGGGAGCGAACGGCCTTCGGCAAGGTTCGGCGAGTGACCCAACCAACGCGGGGGGAACCGGGCTCACTCAATCCGCCTCCGGGAACTCGCGCCTCGATTCGAGTTCCGCGAGTCCCTCGGCCAGGCAGGGAGGAATCCCGGCAACGGCAAGCAGTGCACAACTGGGTACGATCGCCAACCGCCTGATCAATGCCTCGGGGATGAGCCCCGGTCAAGGCTTCGGGCTGGGTTCGCCTTCGAGCGCGAGCGGAGCGCCCCCGAACACGTCGAGTGTTCCATTCGACTCGCTGATGCTGTCCGACACTGTTGTGGCCGAATCGCCGGAAAAGGAGCGGCTCGACCTGGTCATCGCATGCAGCGCCGAGGGGGTGACCATCCAGCCAGGTGGATATCGCTTGAGCCACAAGGCCCTCGAGGAAGGACAGTTGCTGCTGGGCCGGCTCAAATCGATCGCGGAGTCCGAGGGCGGGCCGAAACGGCAACCGATCCTTCACTTCGTGGTCGAACCTGGCGGTCAGAAGACCTTCTGGCTCGCCCGCAAGCAAACGACGTTCACGGGCCTCGACTGGCCGGCGACCCTCCGTCTCGCGGAAGGGGATGGCCTTCGATCGTTTTCGAGGGAGACTCGCTGATGGAAGACTCGCTGATGCGAGGTCCGACGGGCGAGCCAACGGGGGCGGGAACGAGCAAGGCGCCCGAGTCGTACCTCGGGGTCCTCGCCAGCCTTTCGAGCGTTCTGGCGGCGCTCGGGCTGCTGTCGATCTTCGGGCTCCGATCGCCTGAGCGGAACGCCTCCCCGCCACCCTCGCCAGTCGTCTCGAAACCCGCCGATGAGCCCGCCAAGGCGAAGGAACCGCCCCGGCCGGTCGCCGTGCCGACCGTCATCGAGCCGGACCCCGAGGCCATTGCGAGCGCGGAACACGCCCTGGATGTCGCCAGCCGCGACCGGGCCAGGGCCGACGATCGAGCCGCCAGCGCCGCCGAGCGGCTCAAGCGGGCTCAGGTCGAGCTGGCCGGTGCGATCCGGAACGCGAAAACGATCACCTCGAAGCTCCGGGATCCGAGCGCCCGGATCGCGAGAGCCAGGGCCAACGGAGAGGTCCTTCGCGCCCAGCGCGACAAGCTCCAGGGCGAACTGACCGCGCTGGCGAACGCCCCTCGGCCTCGAAGCAAGCCGCTGATCGACAAGAGCCCCGTCGCTCGCCCACCCGACGGCGACGAATTCCACTTCGAGGTCCATCGCGACCGGGTCGCCTTCATCGATCTCGATCGGCTGATGGATCGCGTCAAGACCGATGCTCGTGTACAGATGCGTATGGCGGACGACGGACGGCCGATTCACGGCAAGGTCGGACCGGAAGGGGAATTCTCGATCGTCTACGAGATGGCGCCCGACTCGTTCGGGCGCACCGTGGATGAATTGCTCGGCTCACGGGCCCTGGCGGTCAGTTACACGCTCACGGGTTGGGAAATCGTTCCCGAACGCGAGCTTCGAGGCGAGACGTTCGCCATGGCGTTGCAGCCCGCGGCCGACTTCGCCAGGGCGATCAACCGGCTCGACCCGTCGCGAGATACCGTCACGATGTGGGTCTATCCCGACGGCTTCGAGCTGTACCGGAAACTTCGCGACGTGCTGCACGAGCGAGGGTTCCTCGTGGCCGCGCGACCGCTTCCCTCGGCCATGGCGATCCGCGGCAGTCCGGGCGGATCGGTCTCGGCCGGACAGTGAGCGGCTTGTGGCTCGATCGACGGGGAACGATCAGGGGCGGGACGCGTATTGCCC
>CAZRGV010000236.1:4295-6554 GCA_964599655.1 uncultured Isosphaeraceae bacterium
ATTCGCTTCAGATCGTGGCCACCGGCGCCGCCGGAGAGATCAACGCAGTGAATGGGTACGCGTCGGGTATTGCTACGGGCGATCGCGTCCGCCGATCCTTCCGGGAACGCGCCGTCGGAGAGCAAGAACACCGCGTTAGGTCGCAAAGAGAGCGCCAGGGCCATCGCCCCTCGGGGATCGGTCTCCCCTTCCGCTTCAATCTGCCCCATCCATCGGAGAACACTCGACTTGGCGCGAGGATCGGCCGATCGGATGAGGTCTCCGGGCATCGGTCGCGGATGGTCGTTGTAGAAGATCACCAGGAACCGCTGCGGGAATTGCAACGCCGAGAGGCTCCGACGTAACTCTCGTTTGGCGCGGAGCAATCGCCCGCCGTCGTCCATGCTGCCGGAACAATCGATGACGTAGACAAAGAAGGTTCCCTCGGCGCGAAGGCCGAAGAAAGACGTCTGACGCCAGGGCGGAACCTCTCGCCAGTCGGTCGGAGGGGCGTACGGGTCGGAGCGGGAACCCGGAGGCTGAAGGAACTCGGAGGCCGACGACTTCGGGACCGAATCCGCGGATCGAACCTCCACCTCCTGAGCCTCCAGCCGCCTGGCTGCGGGAGGGAGCAGCGCCGCGAAGAGAACGACGCCGGCAACGGCGGGACGGTGAAGCATGCTCAACATGGTGAAGCGTCCCATTTCAGTCTCCGGCGGAGACGTCGCGACCGTGACTGGCCGGCGGGGATCGCGGGCCGTTGCCACGGCGAGGTGGATCGGTCAGAACGGCGCGTTCCGCTGGTTTCACCATACTCGACTCTCGCGGCTCAGGCCAGAGTCCGCTTTGCGATCGTCGCGGTCTCGGGCGCGAATCCCTCCTGGATCTCTCGATTCGCGCGCGGTTCCCATTGACCTCGGGACGTGGCGTACCCAATGATGGTGTTAACCTGCCGCCCTCCGGGGCCTCCGCGCGCTGGTCGCGCCACCCGATTTCTGCTCTCAGGAGATCCCGGAATGTGGGGGATGACCCTGGCCAGCATGCCGACGATCATGCTGGCCGTGTTGACCCTGGTCGTGCTCGAAGGCCTGCTCAGCGCCGACAACGCTCTGGTGCTGGCGGTGATGGTACGCCATCTGCCCAAGTCGCAGCAAAAGCGAGCCCTGCGCTACGGAATCTGGGGAGCCTTCCTGTTTCGTCTCATCGCCGTCGTTTTCGCCTACCAGTTGATCCAGTTCTGGCAACTGAAGGTTCTCGGCGGGCTGTATCTGGTCTACTTGGTCCTCAAGCACTTCACCACCCCGGAACACGATGAGACCGGCGAGCGCAAACGCCGGTTTGGAGAAGGGTTCTGGCCAACCGTCGTCAACGTCGAGCTGGCCGACGTGGCGTTCTCGATCGACTCGATTCTCGCGGCGGTCGGGATGGTCGAGAGCCTTCCGGCGAACCTCCAGGAGAACAAGACCCTCGCCCTGACCATCATCTACGTGGGAGGCGTCCTCGGCATCATCATGATGCGGCTGGTGGCGGGGGTGTTCCTGCTCCTGCTCGACCGCTACAAGGGGCTGGCGGGCGGGGCGTACGTGATGGTCGGGTGGATCGGCCTGAAGCTGATTGGCAGCGGACTTCAAAGCGCCCTCGACCTCGGCTGGCGATCGAGGGTTCCCGGCTGGATCGGCCGGATTCCATGGGAACTGCCCGACTGGGGCTTCTGGGTCGGCATGGCGTTGATCGTCGTCGGCAGCCTCTTGTACAAACCACATCGACAACGAGAGACCCACGACCGAAAGCCTGACGATGAACCGGACAGCGTCGAGGACATCGCGGGGGAGCCCGCCGCCGCGAGCGGTGGTTCGGATCGCGACTCCTCGGCCATGTCTTGAGCGGACCCAGCCGAATCTTGGCACGAAAAACCACCGGGCCGGAACACGTTGCGATTCGTGTTCCGGCCCTTGGTACTGGGATCGTCGTTGGCTGATCGAACCTCGGGAACGCGAGAATGGGCCGCTCCGAGCCCGCTCGATCAGAAGACCGGGATCGGATTGCCGCCGTAGAGGCTTCCCTGGCCGAACTGCTTGATGAAGTTGTACTGCGAACCCTTCGAGCTAGCCACGAAGAAGGTGGCCGTCGTCGGCTGGAAGACCGTCAGATCGGCGATGCCATCGCCATCGTAGTCCGCCGCGACGGGGATCGGATTGCCACCGTTGAGAGTCCCCTGGCCGAACTGCCGGATGAAGTTGTACTGCGACCCCTTCGAGCTGCTGACGTAGAAGGTCGAGG
>CAZRGV010000237.1:0-518 GCA_964599655.1 uncultured Isosphaeraceae bacterium
GGACGAGCCCTGGTGGCCAAGCCACCAGTGGCACTCAGAGGCGGAGTTGGGTCGTGGAGCGGACACAATGCGGGATGAACCGATTTCGGCGGGTCCTGATCCGGAAGGAGAAGAACCCGTTGAACGACCTGGCCCTGTCGCACATTGCTTGTGCCGTGATCAGGTCTCGATTTTGCGACCTACTGAGATCGGCTCGAAGCAGGTCGGGCGCGCCGGGAGACGCGCCCGAGGTGGAGGGATTCGTTGTGGCTCAGCGAGGGATTTCTTTTTTGATTACCAGATTTTCACGCGCTGATCGGGCGGAAGGTACAGCTTGTCCCCTTCCTTCAGGCCGAAGGCCTTGTGGAAGGCGGGCATGTTGCGGACGACGCCGTTGCAGCGGAACTCGCCGGGGGAGTGGGGATCGGTGGCGAGTCGCCGGGTCAGCTCCTGGTCGCGGAACTTGATTCGCCAGACCTGGGCCCAGCCGATGAAGAATCGCTGGTCGCCGGTCAGGCCGTCGATCACGGGGGCTTCTC
>CAZRGV010000237.1:529-6533 GCA_964599655.1 uncultured Isosphaeraceae bacterium
AGATCTGGTAGGCCTTATGGGCGATGGTCAGGCCGCCGAGGTCGCCGATGTTCTCGCCGATGGTGAGGGCGCCGTTGACGTGCTGGCCGGGCAGTTGCTCGGGCTCGAAGCTGTTGTACTGGTCGATCAGTTTGCGGGTGCGGGCCTCGAACTCCTTGCGGTCGGAGGCGGTCCACCAGTCCTTCATGTTGCCGTCGCCGTCGTATTTCGAGCCCTGGTCGTCGAAACCGTGGCCGATCTCGTGACCGATGACCGCGCCAATGGCGCCGTAGTTCACGGCGTCGTCGGCGTCGAGGTCGAAGAACGGCGGCTGCAAGATCGCGGCGGGGAAGACGATTTCGTTGAAGCCGGGGTTGTAGTAGGCGTTGACGGTTTGCGGCGTCATCATCCACTCGCCGCGGTCGACGGGCTTGCCGAGCTTGGCGAGCTGCCGATCGCTTTCGAACGCGGAGGCGCGTCGGACGTTGCCCACGAGATCGTTCCGGTCGATCCGCAGGCTGGAGTAGTCGCGCCAGGTGTCGGGGTAGCCGATCTTGGGGGTGAACTTGGCGAGCTTGTCGAGGGCCTTTTTCTTGGTCTCGGGGCTCATCCATTCGAGTGCCTGGATCTCTTGACGATAGGCTTCGATCAGGTTGTCGACCAGCACTTTCATCCGGGCCTTGGCCTCGGGCGGGAAGTGCTCGGCGACGTAGAGTTTGCCGAGGGCCTCGCCGAGCGCGCCTTGGACGATCGCCACGCCTCGCTTCCATCGAGGGCGGTTGACCTCGGCTCCGGTCAGGGTCTTGCCGTGGAACTGGAAATGCTCGTCGACGAACGGCGCGCTCAACAGCGGTGCGTGGTCGCTGAGGATCTTCCACGAGAGCCAGGTTTTCCAGGTGTCGAGCGGCACGTCGGCCAGCACCCTGGCCATGGCGTCGAAGTAGTCGGGCTGGCGAACGATGACCGAATCGACATTCTTTGCCCCGAGGGCCTCGAAGAAGGCCGGCCAGTCGAAGCCGGGGGTCAGGCGGGCCAGCTCGTCGCGGGTTTTCTTGTTGTAGGTGAGCGTGTCGTCGCGGCTCTTGACGCGGTCCCAGTGGTGCTTCGCCAGCCGGGTTTCGAGCGCCATGATCGATTCGGCCGAGGCGTTCGGCTCCGGCAAGCCGGCCAGCTCGAACATCCGGGCGATGTGAGCCACGTAGGCCTTGCGGATCGGCTCGAACCTTGGCTCTCGGTAGTACGACTCATCGGGCAGTCCAAGGCCGCCCTGAGTGAGATTGATAATATATTCGTCGGATTTTTTATCATCGGTGTTCACAAAGAGCCGGAACAATCCGGAGGTGCCGACCCGCTCGAACTCGGCCAGCAAGGGGACGATCGCGGCCCTGTCTTCGAGGGCGTTGACCTTCGCCAGCTCGTCCTTGATCGGATCGAGGCCGAGCTTCTCAACCTGTGGTTCGTCCATGAAGCTGGCGAAGAGGTCGCCGATTTTGCGGGCTTCGGAACCTTCGGGGGCGTCGGTGGCGGCGGTTTTCTCGATGAGGGTGCGGATGTCGGCCTCGGCCTTGTCGAACAGCTCGTCGAACGCGCCGAAGCGGGCCCGCTCGGCCGGGATTTCGGCCTGTTTCAGCCAGGCGCCGTTGACGTGGCGAAACAGGTCGTCCTGGGGTCGGACCTGGGCATCGAAGTTGTCCCGGGTGACGCCCGATTTCGGCTCGGCCGGGGCGTTCGGTCCAGCCCCCCGGAGGCTCACGGTCGCGGCGAGCAAGGTCACGCCTGCCGCCGTCCATGCGATCGCTCTCATGATAGGATGTGTCTCCCTGTTGGATCATTCCTCGTTCCGGCCCACGCCGATCTGGCTCAACACCGCGAGCCGCGCTGGGCGGATCAGTTCGAGATCCATTCCACCCGATCGTCCTCGCCGCCGCCAGACGAGATTCGTGGGAGACCGTGTTCCGGGCAGCATGGCGCGCCTTGTCGAGCGGGGGCGATCGCCGTAGTCTACCGGAATGCGAGAGGCGCGGGGTTCCGAGGGCATCGTGGCGCATCCCAGCGTTTCAGAATGTCTCGAGATCGTTTCGGCATCCGGGAACGGGAATCGTTGAGGATGCGATGTTTGCCGACGTGATGACAACAACGAACGTTCTTGTTCTGGCGGTGCTCTTCGTCGCGACCTTCATCCGTTCCACGTTTGGGTTTGGCGAGGCGCTGGTGGCGGTCCCCTTGCTCGCGTTGGTGATTCCGATTGAGGTGGCGGTGCCGCTGGCGGTTGTGGTGTCGGTGATTGTGGCGCTGCTCATCATCGCGCGGGACTGGCGGCACATCCAGTTTCGAAGCGCCAGCCTTCTGGTCGTCTCCACGTTTTTCGGGATCCCGATCGGGCTCTGGGTGCTGACGGCGGTGGCCGAACCGGTCATCAAGGCGATGCTTGGGGTCATCATCATTGTGTTCACCGCGACGTGTCGGAGCCGGGCGGCGCGGAGCATGCTGCGCGACGATCGCCTGGCCTGGCTCTTTGGTTTCGGGGCGGGCGTGTTGGGGGGCGCGTATGGCATGAACGGGCCGCCGCTGGTGATTTATGGCGCGCTTCGTCGCTGGTCTCCCGAGCATTTTCGGGCGACCTTGCAAGGCGACTTTCTGCCGGCCAGCCTGGTCGGACTGGGGGGCTACTGGCTGGCCGGGCTCTGGGTTCCGGCCGTGACGCGCTACTGCCTGGCGTCGTTGCCGGTGGTCGTCGCGGCCACGTTGCTTGGTCGTGCGGCGAACCGGCGGTTGGACGGTCGCGCGTTCCTGCTTTTGATTCACATGGGTTTGATCGTGATTGGCATCCTGTTGCTGGTTCAGTCGGTGTGGGGTTCGGCTCGATCGTGAAGGGACGAGGGGCCGAGCGGCCCGGTGATCGGGCGTCTGGATTCTCTGGTATCATCAAGGAACCCCTCGGCCCAACGAACGTTCGGCGCGCAACGATTGGGCCAGAACGGTCGCGCCCGAGACCGGCAACCTGGAAGGAGCTGACGATGATGGACCTGGAATCACGATGGGTGGAGGTGGAGGGCGGGCGGGTTCACTACCTGATCGACGGCGTTGAGAAAGGCCGCCCCGTGGTTTTGCTGCACGGAGCCAGCTTCAGCTCGGAGACCTGGAAGACGCTCAAGACGATCGAGACTCTGGCCGGCGCGGGGTATCGGGTTTACGCCGTGGATTTGCCGGGATTCGGCAAGTCGTGGCCGAGCCTGGGAACGCCTCGGACCTGGCTTCGGGTTTTCCTTGACCTGGTGAAGCTGGACAAGGTGGTGATCGTCTCGCCGTCGATGAGCGGGCTATACTCACTGCCGTTTGTGACCGGGGAACCGAATCGGCTGGCCGGGTACGTGGCGGTTGCACCGGTGGGGATTCCGACCTATGAGGCCGAGCTTCGACACGTCACCGCGCCCGTGCTGGCGATCTGGGGCGAGAACGACAAGACGATTCCGCCGGAGCAGGCCGACCGGCTGGTCCGCGCGGTTCGGTCGGGTCGGAAGGTGATCATCCCCGGCGGCAGCCACGCCTTTTACGTGAACGATCCCGCGCCCTTTCATGCGGAATTGCTCAAGTTCTTGAAAGACTTGCCGTGAGGCGGTCTTGGGCCGGCGGGGATGGGGGGCGTTTCGGATCGTGGCGAAGGGGGGGAAACGGTGACGATCGCTGTGGAGGCGAGGCACGAATCCGTCGTTGCGGGAGAACGCGCTCGCCTCTGGGTCGATGGCGATGACCTCGGCCGCGGAGTTTTTCCCGTGGCGACCTACGAGGCCGACGGACCGGCCAGCTCGTGGACGATGGAGCTGACGAACGAGCGGGCGTCGCCGAAGAGCATGAGGGTCTTGTCGAGGTAGTACAACGGGTTGTCGATCCCTGCGAAGCCGGGGCTCATGCCTCGCTTGATGACCATGACGGTTCGGGCCTTGTCGACTTCGAGGATCGGCATACCGTAGATCGGGCTTTTGGGGTCGTCGCGGGCCGAGGGGTTGGTGACGTCGTTGGCGCCGATGATGAGGGCGACGTCGGTTTCGGGGAGCCTGTCGTTGATTTCCTCCATGTCGAGGAGCTTATCGTAGGGGATGTCGGCCTCGGCCAGAAGGACGTTCATATGGCCCGGCATACGTCCGGCGACCGGGTGGATGCCGAACGTGACGTCGATTCCTCGGCGGTTCAGGGCGTCGAACAGCTCGCGGACCTTGTGTTGCGCCTGGGCGACGGCCATGCCGTACCCTGGGACGATGACGACGGAGTTGGCCGAGGCGAGCAGGGCGGCGGCCTCTTCGGCGGTCGCGCTCTTGACGGGTTTGGCGGCCTCCGCGCCGGCCTCGGCGGCCTGCACCTGGCCGAAGGCGCCGAAAAGGACGTTGGTGAAGGAGCGGTTCATCGCCTTGGCCATGTTGACCGAGAGGATGAAGCCCGAGGCGCCGTCGAGCGCTCCGGCGATGATCAGGAGCTTGCTGTCGAGCACGAAGCCCATGGCGGAGGCGGAAAGCCCGGCGTAGGAGTTCAAGAGGGAGATCACCGTCGGCATGTCGGCGCCGCCGATCGGGATGATCATCAGGACACCGAAGGCCAGCGGAATGGCGATGATCGCCGGAAAGAGCCAGGACTTTCCGGGATCCAGCACGAGCAGGACTCCGAGGAGAATCGCCAGCGCCAGCAGCGAGAGGTTGACGATGTTCTGCCCCTTGTAGGTGATCGGCCGTTGCGGGAGGAGTTCCTGGAGCTTGCCGGCGGCCATGAGGCTGCCCGTGAACGTGAGGGAGCCGAGGATCACCTCGAGGGCGAGGACGGCCATCATGAAGCGCGGGACGTTCGGGGTCAGGAGGTAAAACTCCGCCGTGCCCACGAGCGTGACGCAGAGCGCGCCGAAGGCGTGGCTCAGGGCCGTTCGCTGGGGGACGGCCGTCATGTGAACAAGGCCGAGCGGCACGCCGAGGATCGACCCGAGCACCAGGCCGATCGCGATCCAGCGGTATTCGACGATTTCGTGATGCAGGAGCGTCCCGACGACGGCCAGGACCATGCCGATCTCACCGGCGCGGACGCCTCGCTGCGCCGTTTTGGGCGAGCTCATCCAGATCAGGGCAAGAATGAACAGGGCCGTTGCCGCGAGGTAGGCGACCTCGATGGCGTATTCGGCGGCACTCATGGCCGGGCCGGCCGCTTCGGGCCGCTCGTCTTGAACATCTTGAGCATCCGGTCGGTGATCAGGAACCCGCCAACCAGGTTGCTCGTCGCGGCGACGATCGCGATCACGCCGAGAGCCGTCGCCAGCGGGCCGCGGCGCGAGCCGGCGAGCACGATCGCGCCGACCACGGCGATCGCGTCCAGCGCGTTGGTCAACGACATCAAGGGGGTGTGGAGCAAGGGGGAAACCCGCTTGATCACTTCAAAACCGATGAATCCTGCTAACATGAAAACGTAGAGACTGGTTATCAGGTCAAGCTTCATCTCGCGAAATCCCCCCGGATGGCGGTGAGTGCCGCTTGGCGGACTCAAGAGGCCCCTTTGAAGAAGTCGAGGACGAGCGGGTTGACGACCTCGCCGCCTCGGGTGACCAGTGTGCTTCGGATGATCTCGTCGTCCCGGTCCGGGGGGGGCTTGGACTGGAGAAGACCGTCCTGGACGAGGTAAAGGAGGAACGCGCTGAGGTTCCTGGCGTACATCTGGCTGGCGTGGAAGGGGACCGAGCTGGCGAGGTTGAAGCGTCCGAAGAGGGTGACGCCGTGCTCGACGGCGACCTCGCCGCCGCGGGTGAGCTCGCAGTTGCCGCCGCGTTCGGCGGCGAGGTCGACGATGACCGAGCCGGGGGCCATCGATTCGACCATCTCGCGCGTGACGAGCACGGGGGATTTCTTGCCGGGGATGACGGCGGCGGTGATGACGACGTCGCTCTCGGCGACGACGCGGCCGAGGAGCTCGCGCTGGCGTTGGTAGAAGGTCTCGTCCTGGGCTCGGGCGTAACCGCGCTGGTCTTCGGCGTCGCGGGCTTCGAGGGGCAGCT
>CAZRGV010000238.1:0-4101 GCA_964599655.1 uncultured Isosphaeraceae bacterium
GGGGTGGCACTGGTGGCTTGTCCACCAGTGCTCGGGGACGACGGACCTGGGGTCGACACGACCCCAGCCACCCCGGCCTGCGAAGGCCCGCGTTTGGACGGACCTGGGGTCGACACGACCCCAGCCACCCCGGCCTGGGGATTGGGGGGACGTCGGGGTGGCACTGGTGGCTTGTCCACCAGTGCTCTGGCGGGGGTGGCACTGGTGGCTTGTCCACCAGTGCTCGGGGACGACGGACCTGGGGTCGACACGACCCCAGCCACCCCGGCCTGCGAAGGCCCGCGTTTGGACGGACCTGGGGTCGACACGACCCCAGCCACCCCGGCCTGGGGATTGAGGGGACGTCGGGGTGGCACTGGTGGCTTGTCCACCAGTGCTCGGGACGCTCGAAGCGAAGACACGGGCGGACAAGCCACCAGTGGCACCCGACCGACGAGACGACGTCGCGTCGGCGGAAGCCGGGCTGTTTTCTTATTATGCACGACGCTGCGGACCTTGCTCGTTATTTTAAGAAAGAAAAATGGGGATTTCTGGCAAGATCCGTGGGCAACCTGTTCAGGTGTTTCGGTCGAGGTCGCGCGGGGAGGTTGCGAATCTTCCCTTGCCCGATTGTGGGTGCTGGATAGAGTGCTCGGGCGCGATGGGTTCGGTCGTCTGTTCTGTGCGGCGGTCGGTCCGTCCGACCATGGGGCGTCCGGGATGTCCAACCGCCTTGTTGTTCGTGGAGAGGGCGAGGCCGGCGTTCGACCGGTCTCGGTGGGTGTTTGTCTCGCTGGTCTCCTTCTGCTTGGCGCTGTGTTTGATGCCACGTTCGTCTTGAAGGCGTTGACGTCGGGGTCGGCGAGGCGCCTATCCGGCTGCATCCAGTCAGTTGGATTTCTCCTGGCGATCGGGCTGTACGGGTGGTTGGCGGCGCGTTCTCCGAGGCGAGGGGAGGCGGCGTCGGGTCGGCTGGCGTGGGCCGCGCTCGGGACGGGTTCGGCGCTGCTGGCGTTGAACTTGCTGTCGAACCACCTGGCGGGGGTTTTGGCGGTGGTTTACCGTCCGCCGCCGATGCTGGCGGCGGTTTTGATCGTCGGGGGCTGGGTCGCGTTGCTTGTGAGGACTCGACGACGAGGGTTTTCGAGAGGGCTGGCGCTGGCGGGTTTCGTGGGGTTGATCGTGGCGACACGGGTCCTCGGTCTGCGGTTGATCCCGTTTGAGCGGCTCTCGGGGGACATGCTCTGGACCATCGACCGGGCGCTTGCGCAGTTGTTCTCGGGCCATTTTCCGTATCGGAATTCCCCCCCGCCGATGCCGTATTTCCCACTGACCTTTCTGGCGTATGCCCCTTGCAAGTGGCTCGGGATGGACCTGCGATGGACGAACGTCGTCTGCGACGCGATGGCGGTGTTCCTGGCGTTCGGGCCTCGACGGTCTGGCACCCGGGCCGTTGCGTGGCACGAGGTGGCCCTGCCGCTTTTGATGCTCAACCCGACCTGGACCTACCTCAGCGTCGACACGCACTATCCGCCGAGCGTGCTGGCGGCCGTGTTTCTTGGGCGGGCGGTCGTGTGCTCGACACCCGGCATGCAGACCCTGGCGCTGGGGTTGGCGGTGGGCACGAACCAGTCGTTCGTGCTGTTCGGCCCGATCCTGGCGGCGGGCTGGCTTCGTGAGTTCGGCCCGTGGAGGATGCTCCGGCTCTCGGCCGGGGCGTCCGCCGTGACGATCGGGCTGTTGGCGCCCTGGCTGGCCTGGGATCCGGTCGAATTCGTGAGGACGACGCTGCTGTTTCGATCGCCGTTGCCGCCGGAGGTGCTTGAAGGGCGGATCAGCCTGTTGCCGGCCCTGCGAGGGCTGGGGCTTGGCGGGCTTGCGCCCGGGATGATCGTGGGAATCCTCGTGCTGGCCTGCGTTCGCGCTGACCGCGATCGCCAAGGTCGACGGATCGCGGGGTGGATGGCCCTCGGTTATGTCGGCATTCTGCTGTTTTTGGGGCCGATCACCTTCCCGCACTATTTCTTGCCGCCCATGGCCCTGCTCGTGTCGGGAACCTCGGGAAGCCGGTCGTTCGTGAACCAGTCGGGCATCCGGAGAACGAGCGGGATGATGGCGGCCCCGCTCCTGGTTCGCGATGCACGCGCGCGAACATCGTGGCTCGCCTCGCGAAATCGCTCCCGTTGAGGGCGACGGCACGCGGCGTGCATTTCGGGGGGCCGTCGAACGATGCCCCCGCGATTCGCACCTGTCGGCCGCCGATACACCTCGACTCGAACGAAGGAGTTCCGCGAATGTTGCGCGACGTGGACCACAGGAGCCGTTCCTCGCTGCTCGCCCTGGTTTCCGACCTCGCCTCGTGGCTCTCCGGGCCGCAGGCTCTGGCTCGCACGCCGTCCGAGATCGCCTGGCCCGAGGAACGTTGGGGCCTCGCCGAGGGCCTGCCGCCGGCCGAATCCGGCTCCGGGTTCGCTGGCTGGGACGCCATGATCATCGCGCTCCTGGCCTGATTTCTGGTAGGGGCGAGATCAGAATCCTGGTGTCGTCGGTCGAAGGGGCGACACCAGGAGGTTTCTTGAGGGGGGAGGGGGGTGGGGGTGGGGTTTGGGTCAAGCGGATTGGTGGGCAATGGCCACCCTACAAGAGTTGATACCCTGGTATGATTACGAGGGTGTTTCATGTGACGTCTTCGGGTCGGTCTGCTGGGCGTCCTTCCAGATCGGGCCGTAGACCTCCTTGTCGAAGGGGGGGCATCCGGTGGGGAACTGGCCCATTGGGTTGTGCTTCGAGCGCATCAGGGCCGTGCAGTAGCTGAAGGTCCGGCAGGTTCGCTTCGGGTCGAGCGGGCGGCCTTCGAGGACGTGCCGGGCGAAGTCGGGATGCGAGAGCGAGCCCCGGCCGACGCCGACGAAGGTGATCCGGCCGTCTCGTACGTTGGCCGCTCCCACGTGGAACATCCAGGCCTGGAGCCAGCTATAGCCTGAGCCGACGACGGGCAGGTTGGGATAGGCCGCCTGGATCTCGCCGGCCAGGCGGACGTGGCGGTCGACGCCGATCAAGGGGTGTTCGGGGGTCTCGTAGCCGTCGGGTGGGGCGTACTCGAAGGGGCGGGTCAGGTGCGGACTGCCGTAGGGATTGCCCATCGAGACGTTGAGCAGGGCGATGCCGAGCGATTTCAACTGGCCGATCAGGGCGATCGGTTCGGCCAGGTCGGCTTCAAGCGGATGATCCTCGCGGGTCCCCCAGCTTGAACGGACGGGGATGGTGTGCGGGCAGGGCTGACCGACGTTGTCGGGGCCCATCTTGTAGGGAAGACCGTCAAAAATGTTCAATCGGGTGCCAATCATCAGGTCGGGATAACGGTCGCGGACGCGCCCGACGACCTCGCGGATGAACCGGGTGCGGTTCTCGAATGGGCCGCCGTACTTGCCCGGCCGGCCCTTGGAGGCGAGCAGCTCGTTGAGCAAATACCGGTGGCATTGCTTCAGGTCGATGAAGTCGAAGCCCGCGCGAAGGGCCACGCCGGCGGCCTCGACGAATCGGTCCTGGAGGCGGTCGAGTTCGTCGTCGGAAATCAAGGGGTATTCGGGCGTTACGGTCGTCCCCGATTTGCGATCGACGAGGGTGCGAGAGTCGAGGACTGGGTCGTGCTGGGCGAGGATCGGCCAGGGGTGGCTGTAGCGCCCGGAGTGGGTCAGTTGCAGGCCGACAAGGAGGTCGGAATCGTCGCCCCAGGCGTCGCGATGGGACCGTCGGCAGGTTTCGAGCAGGCGTGCGAGGCCGTCGGCGTGCGAGGTGTCGGCGACGAGCTGGCGGGGATTGGCCCGCCCTTCGGGCACGACGGCGGCGGCCTCGCCCCAGACGAGCTTCGCCCCACCGGCGCCGAAGCGTTCGTAGCGGCGGAAGGTCAGGGCGTCGGGGGTGCCATCGGGGGTGCCGTCGCATCCCTCCATCGGCTGGATCGCGAGGCGATTGCCGACCGTCCGGCCGGCCACCTGGCAGGGCCTAAATAAGGGGGAAAGGTCGTCGGTCAGGCGGATGTCGAGCCCCTTTGCGAGGGCATCGGCCGCGAGGTCGTCGGGGGTCTTATATTTGAAATAGCGGGCCAAGGCAGGGGTCCTG
>CAZRGV010000238.1:4188-6218 GCA_964599655.1 uncultured Isosphaeraceae bacterium
GGGAAACCGCCCCGCCGGGACTCGCAAGGCCTCCCGAAGGGCATCGAGGAGGAACGGGTGATTGCACGTGTGGCATGGATTCGTCCCGATCGCAACGCATGTCGCGTGAATTCGAGACGCGACCACGGGAAGGGCGGCGTCATCGGCCGCCGCGAAGACCGGCGGCCAGGACGAAACCGTTAGGGCCTGTTGCCGTCGAAACGATTCCCGCCAAGAACCGAGGTATCAGACGCGGGTGATGTCGTTGACTCCCGACGTCACCACCGAACCGCGGAAGATGACGTCGGCGACGCCGGCTCCGCTCGACTCGAAACGCAGTCGGGCCCCCGGCCGGAGCCGAATCTCGACCGTACCGGACCCAGTCGCCCCGGCGAAGGAACCGCCGCTCGTGCCGTTGACGGTCCAGTTCAAGACGAAGGGGAGACCGGGTCTCGGCGGCGGCACGACCCCATTCAGGTCCAGGCCGAGCTGGTCGCCTGTGTTCGAGACGGACTTCGCGGTCAACGCGGCCACCCCGGTCGTTTCGCCTCCCGAGGCGGCCGGGGGATAGAAGGCGAGTTGAAGGTCGCCGTGCAAAAAGGCGTTCGAGGTTCCCCCGCCTCGCAGGTAGAACTGAGCGGACTGGTCGGTCAACCTCGGCGGGCCGACGTAGTACACCCCGCGGAAGGCGGCGAAGAAGGTCCGGCGCGCGAGCTCGTGAGGGGTTGGCGCGCCCATTGTTGGGGTCGCCGCCTGTAACCTTGGGCTCGGCGCCTCGATATAGCGGTAGCCGGCCGCCAGGAGGGCCGCCACCGATGGCAGGTCGCGCGTCTCCAACGGCTCGAACGCGGGTCGAGCCCGACGGCGCTGGGAGTCTCGCTCGCTCAAGGCTGATCGCTCCTCCTCGGATGATCCTCCGTCACCGACAGCCTCGCGCGCCGGTCACGGCAAGATTCGCGTTCCCACAGCGGTATTGAGGTCCAACATGCTCCGGCGGTGGCGGATCAGGGCATCGCGGTACTGACGCAACACCTCGTTAAACTCGCGCTGCGTCTCGAAGTAGTCGGCCGGACTGATCGCGCCCTGTTCCAGCTGCCGACGCGCCGTGTCACGGACGCGACGTTGAGCCGGCAGAACCTCCCGCTCCAGTTCCAGGACGCTCAAACGGCTCAGTTCGAACTCGCGAATCGCCGCCTCGACATCGTGCTCCACCTGGCGTTCCAGGGCGGTCAATTCGACCCTCGTCTGGTGGAAGTTCAGTTCCGCGCGTCGGATATTGCCCTGATTGCGATTGTAGATGGGCAGGGTTGCGGTCACGCCCAGGGCCCAGGAGGTCGGGCTCTTGAGCCCGAACGGCCGGTTATCCTGAAAGGTATAGGGCTGATACAGCAGATAGACGTCGGAATAGCGGTTGGCCCGAGCCAGCCGGATCTCGGCCTGGGCTCGACCGACGCCCAGTCGCTGCGCCACGAGGTCGGGCCGCTCGTCCAGAGCCCGGCGGATCAGGTCCTCGGGCTTCAAAGGGAGTGGCTGGAGGTCGTGGAGTGAGCCACGGAGTTGCAGCGAACCGGCCTGGTCGCGGGGGAGATCCAGCAAGAGCGCGAGGTTCCGGGTCGTGGTGGTCAGCGTCTCGCCGGCCTCGCGAACCTGGAACTGAGCCCGTTGGAGCTGGGCCCACAGCGCATCGGCCCGGTCAGGGGAGATCGCGCCAACATCGGCCATGCCGCGAGTGATTTTGTAGAGTCTGGCCGAACCCTCGGCGAAGGTCCGACTGTAGCGGAGCGTTTCTTCGGCCGCGATCACGTCCACGAAGGCGGTGTAGAGGTTATCGATTTGCAGCCGCACGGCGTCCTGGAACTGGGCCTCGGTGACTTTCTTGGCCCGCCGAGCCACTTCCATTCGCGCCCTTCGCTTGCGCGAGACATCCAAGGGGTAGGTGATGTTGACGTCATACTGAGTCTGTCCGCCGGGCCGTGCGTTGGAGTAGCGGCCGTAGGGCACGAGTTGGCCATCGGCGTAAAGGATCGGGTTGGCGCGCAAGCCAGCGGTCA
>CAZRGV010000238.1:6243-6484 GCA_964599655.1 uncultured Isosphaeraceae bacterium
CGGCACCTCGTAGCGGAGGGCAATCAAGCCAAGGTTGCGGTCGAGCAGCAGGGCGATCGCCTGATCGAGTGAAAGCCCGTTCGCCGGTTCGACCTCTTCTTCGGTTGGCTCCTCCAGATTGCCATAGGCGGGTAAGGGCACGGGCGGGATCTCGGCCGGCCGCGGGAGCCGAAACTCTTGCACCACGCGCCTCGACGGCGGGGCGGCCATGCCGATGGGTGCCCGGCTGACCGACGGCCCC
>CAZRGV010000239.1:0-6462 GCA_964599655.1 uncultured Isosphaeraceae bacterium
AGCCACCCGTGCTACCCGATCGGAGTGAAGCCACTGGTGGACAAGCCACCAGTGCCACCCGAGGAAGACACTGGTGGACAAGCCACCCGTGCCACCCGAGGAAGACACTGGTGGACAAGCCACCCGTGCCACCCGATCGGAGTGAAGCCACTGGTGGACCAGCCACCCGTGGCACCGACGGCGAGCGATCAAGGGGCACGGACACGAGGACGTGTCCGTGCCCCCCATTGCGAAGGGATTGCAGCTCAAACCGATCCCGCGTCCTGCTTACTTCCGGGGCGCCAGCCGGTAGATCCGGCCGTCGAAGGCGAGGATGAAGAGCTCGCCGGCGGGGTTCTCGCCGAAGGCGGCGATGTTGATCTTGGGGTTGGAGGCCAGGTCGATCAGTTCGGCGGTTTCGATGGCCTTGCCGTCCTTCTCGCGGAGGCCCCAGATGCGGCCGCTGTCGTAGTCGCCGAACACGTAAACGCCCTTCAGCGCGGGCAGGGCCTGGCCCCGGTAGACGTAGCCGCCGGTGATGCTCTTGCCGATCGAGTGGGGATACTCGAAGACCGGCGGGGTGATCTTCACGCCGGCGGGGCGCTGGCGGGGGCGGAAGTTGTGAGTGCCTTCCTTGATGCTCCAGCCGTAGTTGCCGCCGTTTTCGAGGATGTAGACCATTTCCCAGAGGTTCTGGCCCACGTCGCCGGCCCAGAGGGTGCCGGTTTCTCGGTCGAAGCTGAACTTCCAGACGTTGCGAAGGCCGATGCAGAAGACCTCGGGGGCCCAGTTTGCGAAGGTTTTGGGATCGCGAAGCCGGGGGTTGTCCTTCGGAATGCCGTAGGGCTTGCCGTCCTCGGGGTGGTCGACGTCGATTCGGAGGATCGAGGCGAACCAGTCGCGGGGGTTCTGGCCGGTGGTCAGCGGGTCATCGGCCGCTCCGCTGTCGCCGAGCGAGATATAGAGGTCGCCGTCCGGACCGAAGGCGATGCAGCCGCCGTTGTGGTTGCCGTAGGGGTCGGGAGGGCCGACCCAGACGCGCTGCTCGCTTGCCGGATCGGCCTTGCGGGGGTCGTCCTTCGAGACCTGGAACCGCGAGACGACCGACCGGCGGTTGGTCGGGCCTTCTTGGGCCGAGTAGTACACGAAGAACGCACCGTTTTCCTTGTAGTTGGGATGGAAGGCTAGGCCGAGCAGGCCCTCCTCGTTGTCCTTGCTGATCGGGTTGGGCAAGGTGAGGAACAGTTGCTTGTCGCGGGTGGAGTCCTCGTCGGGGAACGACCAGATTTTGGCCTCGTGCTGCTCGACCACGAAGAGAAGATGACGGCCGTCGTCGGGATAGGCCAGGGTCACCGGGCGGTTGAAGCTCAGGTTCGGGAAGGCCAGCTCGGTCTGAAGCGTGGGCAGCTCGGCCCTGGCGAAAACCGGGAGCAGACCGATCGCGACGAAGACGCCCGCGACGAGCGGGCGAGCGAATCGGGAGGGAACGCGGGGCATGCCATTCCTTTTCGTAAAGGGGAGGGTGGGCGGAGTCGGAGGGAGGGAGACGCGTCGGAGAGCGTGTTGCGAAAACGCCACGAGGGCCGCACCGCGGCCGGTCCGCCAGCCTTGGACGCTCCACCGGGACGGAATATTCTACAAAGCGCGATCGAACCAGGTCGAGGCCGCACCGCGCCGGAACGTCAACGATCCTCGAACCCTCGGCCCGAAACGTTCGATTCATTCCAGGACGCACGCCGAAAATGTCGAAAAGTGGGCGCACGCCAGAAAATTTGGCTTGCCGCGGATGTAAAGAAAGCGTATGCTAATGGCACTTGTTCGTTCGTTCCGGTGAGAGCCGATCCCGGTGAACACGCGGTCTGGTCGTCGAGTTCGAGCCTGGCGCCATGGCCTCTTGATCGCGCTGACGATCGCGGGGCTGACGGTTCCACCGTTGCCGGGGCCCGGCTGGCTGCCACAACGGGTGTCGCGAACCGGGTCAAAAGACGCGCCGGGACGGCTGGCGCCGAGGGCTCGTTCGGCTCCGAGCGCCCTGGCGATGGTCGATTCCGCTCGCCCCGGTCGCGTCGTGGCCGACGCGCCGCAGCCGATCGGTTCCGCCCTCTTGCCGATCGACGGCGAACCGGCGCCGAGGGCTCCGGCCGAGGATGAGACGCCGCGTTCCGAATCGAGCGACGGCACGACCGAGTCGGACGACGAGGCATCGGAACCCTTGCCCTGGTTGCAGGTTCTGGTCCAGCGCCGGGGCGAGGGCCGGTTCCGATGGCGCGGGTCCGAGGGTCGTCCGGGGTTGCGGTCGAACGCCGGGGTCGCGCTGCTGTCGGTTCTCGGAGAACGCCGTTCCCGGCTCTTGCCCGGCTCGCCTTCCCTTCGCCTCTCGACGTATCTCTGTCGTTTCACCTGCTGATCGCCCCTTCGTTCCCTTCGCAACGCCGGTGATTCGGGCCCGCGATCGCGCCTGGCCCGCCCGGTGGTCCTCCACGTTCGGAACCACGTCGTTCCCCAGGCGGCCTCAACCGTCTGCTCCGTCTCGACTCAGGGCGGTTCGAGGGCCCGAGAAGCCGCGCGGTCCGCGACGAGGTTCCGCTCTTCCCATACTCACGTCGGAATTTCACGCAAGACAAGAAGAAAGGATGGGTGTCATGTCCGTCGTCGAACGTGACGTGAATGCCTGGTACGAATACGAGCCGGAGCCGCTCGAGGCCGAACGCCCGGTCGAGAAGTTTTCAAAACATGAAGATTACGTTGAGCTGGAATATTACGCGTTGATGGGCGTGTCCGGTGGCGACGAGCCGCGGCAGGTTCGCGCGTTCGCCAGGGAGGTTCGTCCCGACGGCGAGGCCCCACGCGCGGGTGGAGATCGGACGGACTGGATGTAACCCGATCCGCCCCAAGGCGTCGCGGGTCCGGCCTCGGACCTCTGCGGAGGATCGAGGAGGACTCCGAAGGCCTGGCGGCGCGTTCGAGCGTGGTCGCGAAACTGGCCCCCCTCCCGCGTGAGTGGGGCAACTCGCCCCCGCGACTTCGGGCCGGGGACGAGCGAAAATCCTGGGTGGCGGACCCACGCCCTCGTGGGTCTGAACCGAGCTGGCGCGTCGGCGACCCCCCGCATGTCTTCCCAGCAAGCATGACTCGCCGTCGCGATCGGAGCGGTCTTTCCCCCCTCGGGCTCACGAGGGTGTCGGTCCGCCACCCAGGTTTTTGATTTGGTCTCGGTTGGTTCAGCGCGGACCGCCGCCGTAGTGGCGTTTGACGGTTTCGACGGCGTGGCGCCAACGCTGGTGCATGGCCGTTCGCCAGGCGTCGTCGCGTCGAGGGGAGAAGGTGTGGCTGCCGGCCTGGAGCCGTTCGGCGGCGTTGGCGGGGTCGGGCCAGAGTCCGACGCCCAGCCCGGCCAGCAAGGCGGCGCCCAGGGCGGTCGATTCGGTTTGCGGGCTTCGACGCAACGGCAGGCCGAGCAAATCGGCCTGGAACTGGAGGAACGGGTCGGAGCGGGCCATGCCGCCGTCGACCCGAAGCTCGTTGGGCGGTGTGGTCAGGTCGGTCTTCATGGCGTCCATCAGGTCGGCGACCTGGAACGCGACCCCCTCGATCGTGGCCCGCGCGAGGTCGGCCACCGAGGTCGCGCGGGTCAGCCCGAAGATCGTGCCGCGGGCCTCGGGCTCCCAGTGAGGCGCGCCCAGGCCGGTCAAGGCCGGCACGAAGAGCACGCCCGAATCCTCGCGGCCATGCTCGTAGAGGCGGTCGATCTCGGGCGCGGCGCCGATGGCCCGGAGGCCGTCCCGGAACCATTGCACGGCCGCCCCCGCGACGAAGACGCTGCCTTCGAGGGCGTACTGGGGCGGGCCGTTCCCCAGCGTGGCCGCGGCCGTGCTGATCAGGCCGGTGGTCGACGGGACGACCCGGTCGCCGGTGTGCACCAGCAGGAACGCGCCGGTGCCGTAGGTGCACTTGGCCTGACCCTCCTGAAGACATCCCTGGCCGACGAGCGAGGCTTGCTGGTCGCCGGCCACCCCGGCGATCGGCAGGCCGTCGGGCAGGTAGCCCAGGCCCGACGTTTCGCCGAACAGGCCGGAGCTTGGGAGGATTTCGGGCAATATTCCGGCCGGAACCTCGAAGAACTCGCAAAGGTCGTCGGCCCATTCGAGCGACCGCAGGCCCATCAGCAGGGTGCGCGAGGCGTTGGTCACGTCGGTGACGTGCCGACGGCCGCCGGTCAGGTGCCAGATCAGGAGCGAGTCGATGGTTCCCGCCGCCAGTTCGCCCGCCTCGGCCCGGCGCCTCGCGTCGGGAACGTGTTCCAGCAGCCAGGCGATCTTCGTGGCCGAGAAGTACGCGTCGAGCACCAGCCCGGTCCGTTCCCGGAGCCAGTCTTGCCGTCGCCGGTGCTGCTCGCAGAACCCGGCCGTGCGGCGGTCTTGCCAGACAATGGCCGGACCGATCGGCTTGCCGTTGGCGCGATCCCAGACGACCGCCGTCTCGCGCTGGTTGGTCAGGCCGATGGCCGCGATCCGCTCGGGACCGAGCCCCGCGTTGGCCAACGCCTCGCGGACCATCGGGCCGACCGAGCCGATCAGGGCCTCCGGATCGTGCTCGACCCAGCCCGGTTTCGGGTACGACGGCGGAACCTCGATCTGGGCCTGGCCGACCGGCTGGAGCCGTCGGTCATAAACCACCGCCCGGGTGCTGGTCGTTCCCTGGTCGATCGACAAGACATGGTCGCGTGCCATCGGCGGGTCTCCGGTTCAGCCCTCGATTCGGTTCGGCGCGATCTCTCTGGTGACGGGACGCCGGCATCGTATCATAATGGGAAGCCGATCCCGACCCGGAAGCCCCGTCCTCCGCGACTCTCGCGAATTCGACCGAAAGGACCACGTATGAATGACGACGTACTGATCATTCCGATTGTCGCGATTCTGTTGCCCGCCATCCTGGTTCCCAGCATCCTGATCCTGAAGTATCTCGCCAGGAAGCGGGACTACCAGCATGCGGAGCGGATGCGGGCGATCGAGCTGGGGCATCCGCTGCCTCGGAGCGAGTTCTGGCCCGCGTTGACGGCCATCGCCATTGGCGGTGTCGTGCCGTTCGGCACCTTCTTCTTTGCCTTTTTGGCGACGGTGATCAACGGGAGCGTCAACGGAGTCTGGGAGTGCGCGGGGTTTGTTGGCGTGACGTCCGTCATCGGCGGCACGATCCTGGCCCACCGCCTGATCGGCCGCTCGCACCAGGCCGTTGACGTGCCACCCGCCTCGCACGCCAAGCCGGCGTTCGATCCCGACGCCTACGACATGATCGGCCAAAGATATTGACGATTCTTTGTGATTTGATGGCCAGGACGGCGGTTTCCCCTCTTCCCCCCAAGATCGGGCGTTTGCCATGAACCTTGTCGCGGCAGTGAACTCCATTGCACTTTCGGGCGTCGAGATCCTGCTGATTGTCGCCGTGATTGTGGCACCGATGGGATTCGGGTTTCATCATGCGGCGCGCAAGCGGGATTACCTGCATCGCGAGCGGATGAAGGCCCTGGAAATGGGGCTTCCCGTGCCGGGAGACAACGCCTGGTCGGCGGCGGTTTGCATCGCCATTGGCGCGGTGGTCCCGGTCGGGGCGCTGATCGTGGCGCTGGTGGCCACGTCCCTTGCGAGGTCGAACGATCGGGAGCTTCCGCCCGAGATGGCCGTTCTGGTTCAGACCCGGTCTTCGGGCCCCGAAACGGCGATCTGGACCGGCTCGACGCTGGTCGGGCTCGCGGGGGTCGTCGGGGGCTCGACCCTGGCGCTTCGCCTGTTCGGCTCACGCCAACGGTCGAAGCACTCCGACGGGTTCGCCAAGCCGGTCGTCGATCCCGACGCCTACGACGTGGTCGGCCGTCGCGGCTGACGTCGCCCCGGGCCGTCGCGACATCAAACCGCCCGCCCAGAGGGCCAGCAACGGCTCGATCGGGATGTGGAACCGGGCCGAGACGATCGTCAGGCTGTGGAACAGTCCGACCAGGACCACGACCAGCAAGGTCGGGCCGAGCCGCCGCCGGACCTCGGCCCGCAGGACGATCCACCCCAGCGCGGCCAGAATCGTCAGGCCCAGGTGGCTCGCCCGGTAGACGAGGTTTCGGGTCTTCGGGTTCGTTTCGTCGAAGAAGACGAACGAGCCGAGCCGTCGCAGGCAGAGCCGGGCATAACGGCCGGGGTCGTGGCGAAGGTCGGCCAGGGCGCGTCGGAACAGAAGGCGGGACCGCTCGGGCTCGGTCTTCGTGCGCAGGAGCCGGTAATCGGCCTTCGTCAAGGCGATGTCGTCGATGGAGCCGGCCTCATGGCGCGCGGCCCAGAGGGCTTCGTTGAGGGCTTTGAGACCCGAGCCCGAGCCCGAGCCCGAGCCGCTGGAGGCCAGCACGCGATCGACCGACGGCCGCACCACCTTGTCGGTTCCCTCGCTCAGGGCGCAGTTGCCCTGCCAGAAGGCATAGCCGAACGTGCTCTTGATCCA
>CAZRGV010000240.1:0-1539 GCA_964599655.1 uncultured Isosphaeraceae bacterium
CGAGGGTCCGCGAGTCGGCTCCAGGACGCCGGGTGTTCGTCATCGCCGAGGATCACCGCAACCTTGCCGACATGATCAAGCCGCAAGGCCAAGGCGGCTGGGGCCTCGACGGCGTTTGGGCCGATGATTTTCACCACAAGGTTCGCGTCACCCTCGCGGGCGACAATGAAGGGTACTACCAGGATTTCCGTGGCTCGCTGTCCGATCTGGCCAGGATCTTGAATCAAGGGTGGCAATACACGGGTCAATACTCCCAATACCTCGGGGAAAAACGCGGGACTGATCCAACGGGGATTCCGCCCCGACGCTTTGTCTTCTGCGTGCAGAACCACGACCAGATTGGGAACCGTGCCCTGGGCGAACGGCTCCACCATCAGATTCCCCTCTGCGCCTACCGCGCCGCGAGCGTCTTATTGCTCTGCGCACCGGCCACACCGTTGCTCTTCATGGGTCAGGAATGGGCCGCATCCACGCCATTTTTGTATTTCACGGATCACCCCGAGCCGCTGGGGTCGCTGGTGACGGAAGGGCGTCGGAAGGAGTTCCGTCACTTCCGAATGTTCGCCGACCCCGCCGCGCGCGAGCGAATTCCCGATCCCCAGGCCGAGGCGACGTTCACCCAGTCCAAGCTCAAGTGGGATGAAGTCGCGAAAGAACCGCATTCGTCGATACTTCGGCTGTACCGGGCGTTGCTGGCGCTTCGACGGTCAGAGCCGGCCTTGACCTGTTCACGTTTTGGGAGCTTCCAGGCGTTCTCGCTCAACGAGACGACCTTGCTACTTCGCAATCAAACGGAAGCCGGCTCGGCGCTGTTGGCGATCATCCAGATGAAGGGAGAGGCGGAGATCCCGCTCGATCGGCTTCCAGGTCTGAATGGACTCGCGATCGAACGGTGCCAGGTCGTCCTCACGACCGAGGACGCCCCCTTTTGCCACGATCCCGCGCCACCGGAAATCGACCTTCAGAGTGACCGTCCTCGCATCCGCTTCCTTCGACCGTCCGCGATTCTCCTTCGAGCCTGTCCCTCCTCGGAAACAGAGCCACGACCAGGCGTCGCCTGAGAATCGACACGACTCGCGTTCACGATGGGTGAGCTTGGACGGATCGTCAAACGGTTCCTGCATTTTGATGCGATTCCAACAGTTGCAGGATCGCACGGAGCGGAACCCAGACGCGATCGGCTCGATGCTCGAGCTCGTAGCCGAGGCTCTCCATCGCCCGTTCGAGGAGAAACGCGTCGCAAAGAATGCTCAGCTCCTCAGGCATCTTCGGTACAAAGGAAGCTGGCTCCGCGACGTCCAGATACTTGCGGAGAAAGACCGCGGAGACCCACGAGGTCCAGAATCGGGACCAGATCAGGAGTTGCTCGCGATCGGCCTGCTGGATCACCGCGGCCGAACGCTCGGAAGCGATCTCCTGGCCCGAAATTACGAGATGCGCCGCGTGGTGAAACGAGTGCAGCAACGAGGTAACGTCTCGCAAAGGTGAACGTTTGAGCCGACGCTCACCAATTGGACGGAGCGGTTCCCCCTCGAAGTC
>CAZRGV010000240.1:1554-6385 GCA_964599655.1 uncultured Isosphaeraceae bacterium
GAAGTCAATGATCACGAAGTCGCCATCGGTGTCGAGGATCTGGCCGAGGTGGTAATCTCCGTGACACCGGATCCGGCTCGCGGAGATCTTCCGGTCCATCACCGCATGATAATGTTGTAGTATGAGATCCTGAAGGGCCACGACGCGACGAGCCTGTTCGCGGACATCCTCCGGCAACAGGTCGAGGCGGTTGGCCAGGTGTCGCAGAACCCGGCGGGCTCGCCCTCGCAACGACTGGTAGATCGATCGTTGGTAGAGCGTGGAGAACGGCTGTGGCACAAACTCGGAACGGTTTTGCTCGCTGGAAAGCGCCAGATGAAGCTCCGCGGTTCGACGCGCCAGCAAGCGGACCGATTCG
This sequence comes from uncultured Isosphaeraceae bacterium, assembly GCA_964599655.1. Lineage (GTDB taxonomy): Bacteria > Planctomycetota > Planctomycetia > Isosphaerales > Isosphaeraceae > CAZRGV01. The sequence continues at coordinate 1,913 of CAZRGV010000240.1, forward strand.
AGGAAGTCCCCGATCATTTCCAGCGCCAGGGCCGAGGGTGTCATCTCGCTCAAGGTGAGCAAGGATGGGTACGACTCAGGGATTTCCGGGGTTATGCCACGTCCGGCGACGCGCTCGTAAAAATGGCCGAGATGATCCAGCGTCAGGTTCCAGGCCGTCCCTCGATTGGGAACATAAACCTGCAACATCGCCAAAGTGACGGGCTGGCTTCGACCGTGACGGTACTCAACCGCTCCCGCGAACTTGGGAGCGTTGGGGAATCCGACCTGCTCGGAAAGGAACTCACTGATCTCGAAGTCTGGATTGATTCCCTCCTCGATCCTTCGAAAAATCTTCAAGATCAATCGTTCGCCAAAGACCACGGATGTGTTGCTCTGTCGCGAGGGGACCAGACGCGCGGAGAGGTCGATCCCTTCCGTCGCGAGGATTTCGTGGAGCACGGGCGTCACGGTGGCTTGCAACTGGCCCGACTCACCGGCCAGCAATTTTCCCTTGTCCATCGCGTCGAGAAACGCGCGCCCCAGCCCGGCACCGGCGAGGGCGTCGATCAGCAAGCCGTCTTCCTCCCCCTTCAATTCGGCGATGATGAGCCCGGCGCGTCGTTCACGAACCGCGACGGCCTGTTCCGAGCTCACAAACGACAGCGGAACCAGGTAGGTTGCCGGATCACCCTCGAAATACTCGACATCGACGAGAACCACATAAGGCACTCGCTCCATGCCCGTCACCGGGACCGCCTCTCGGATCTCGGCAAAACGAATGGGGCGAAGATCGTCGCCAAACCGACGGCGCGCAAGATACGCTTTGAGCGCCTCTTCAAGCGCGCGTCGGGTCGTTGTGTCGAAAACCTTCGTCCAGTCGCCCGAAATCGGGATGCGCGGCAGGACCAGCTCGCCGCTCTCAGTAAATTCCATCGATTTCGGAGTTCGGCTCGCCTCGATCGCGAACCAGTAGAACGAATGCGGCCCGAGGGTCAGGAAATACGGGCGATCCGTGATCCTCGGAAACTCGATCCGTCCGAACAATTCCACCGGCATCGACCCCTTGAACCGGGAAAGGTCAAGATCGACGTGCTGAACGAAGCGTGACAGATTCGCAATAATGAGTATGGTCTCGTCATCATGTTGGCGAATGAAGGCCAGGATGCGATGGTTTTCGGGATGGAGGAATTCCAGGGTCCCTCGTCCGAAGGCCCGATAGCGCTTCCGCAACGCGATGATCCGCTTCATCCAGCTCAGAAGCGAGTGCGGATTCTCGTGCTGGGCCTCCACATTGACCGTCTCATAATGATATTCGGGATCGATGACAATGGGAAGGTACAGGCTCTGGGGATTGGCGTTCGAGAAGCCCGCGTTGCGATCCCCGCTCCACTGCATCGGGGTGCGCACGCCGTTGCGATCACCAAGATAAATGTTGTCGCCCATGCCGATTTCGTCGCCATAATAGATGACCGGCGTGCCGGGCAACGAGAACAGCAGGGCGTTCATCAACTCGATGCGGCGGCGATTGTTTCTCATCAAGGGGGCCAGGCGGCGGCGGATCCCAAGATTGATGCGTGCTTGAACATCTCGTGCGTAAACGCGATTCATGTAGTCACGTTCTTCATCCGTCACCATCTCAAGTGTCAACTCGTCATGATTGCGCAGGAACAACGCCCACTGGCAGTTGTCGGGGATCGGCGGCGTTTGGGCCAGGATATCGATGATCGGCAGTCGATCCTCCATCTGTATCGCCATGAACATGCGAGGCATCAGCGGGAAGTGAAACGCCATGTGGCAGGCGTCGCCATCACCGAAGTAGGCCGTCGCGTCCTCGGGCCACTGGTTGGCTTCGGCCAGCAACATGCGGTTGGGGAACGAGTCGTCGACGTGCCGGCGAAGCCGTTTGAGTAACTCGTAGGTCTCCGGAAGGTTTTCGCAAGTGGTCCCCTCCCGTTCGAAAAGGTACGGAACGGCGTCGAGCCGCATGCCGTCCACCCCCATTTTCATCCACATGTCGAGCACGGGAAAAATCGCCTTGATGACCTCCGGATTGTCGTAATTCAGATCCGGCTGGTGGGAGTAAAACCGGTGCCAGAAGTACGACTTGGCCATCGGGTCCCAGGCCCAGTTGGATTCTTCATAGTCCTGGAAAATGATCCGAGCATCCTTGTACTTTTCTGGGCCCTGACCCTGGCTTGTCGCGTCGCTCCAGACGTAGAAGTCGCGTTCTGGGCTTCCCAAAGGCGCTCGCCGCGCGCGCTGGAACCAGGGGTGCTGGTCCGATGTGTGATTGATCACCAGTTCCGTGATCACTCGCAATCCTCGCCGATGCGCCTCTTGAAGAAATTGCTCGAAGTCGCGGAGAGTCCCGTAGCTGTGATGTACATCCGTGTAATCCGCGATATCATACCCATCATCGCGAAGCGGCGATGGATAGAAGGGGAGCAGCCAGATGGCCGTAACGCCCAGGTCCTGGAGATAGTCGAGCCGATGGGTCAGACCGCGAAAATCCCCGATACCGTCTCCGTCGCTATCCTGGAAGGCGCGAACATGGACCTCGTAAATGATCGCATCTTTATACCAAAGTGGGTCGTCGTCCAGCATGAACGGTTCGTCCTCTCACTTCAACACGCTCTGGTCGCCGTGCTCCGGAGCAAAACGGCCGACGGTCGCGCGAAGTCGATTGTGGTCCCCTTCTCTCCAAGATCGATCCGAGGCGGATTTGCGTCGGGCGCGAACCGAGAGTCCTCCGTTGTGAGGAGCACGTTCCAGTCTCGGCGCATCCCGCGATCGTCCGCGAGCTCCACACGTCCGGCCCCGCGAAGCCGAACGATCCCGAGAAGGTCCGGACCGGTGTCCGCCCGTCGATGAATCCAGAGGGTTTCATCGTCGATCGCGACCGCCTGGAATGAATCGCGTTTCGAGGATCGAAGCGCTGGTTCCTGGTGCCGCAGTCGTAGGATCGCCTTGTAAAAACGATAGGTCGACGCGTGTGGTTCGTCGTCTCGCTCGTCCCACGCGAGTTTGCACGAGAGAAACGTGGCCTCCGCCTGAAGGTCCGGCAACCTTCCAAGCCGTTCCGCGGCCCGGAATTCGGCATAATGTCGAAACTCGTGACAGCGGCCCGCGCGCACCTTCTCACCGAGCTCGGTGGGATGGTCGGTAAAGAACACAAACGGCGATCGCGCCGCCCACTCCTGACCCATGAAGAGCAACGGTGTCGCGGGTGTCAGCAGCAACAGCACGCTCACAGCGCGATAGACATCGAGCGATATCTGGTGATGAAGCCGCTCGCCCAGGGCCCGGTTTCCAATGCGGTCGTGGTTCTGCACGTAGTAGATGAGCCGACTCAGGTCGAGCCCGCTGGAATCGGTGCCTCGGTGATATCCCCGATGGGTCGAGTATTCACCGCAAAAGAACCAGCCTCGTTGAATTGTGGTCGCCAAATCGAAAAGCGACCCTCGAAAATCTCGAAAGACTCCTTCATGATCACCCAGAAGATAGCGCCTCAATTGATGGTGAAAATCATCGGCCCAAACGCCGTCGAGGCCCCAGCCGCCTTCAGATTTTGGTTTGATCATGTCGGCAAGGTTGCGGTGATCCTCGGCGATGACGAACACGCGGCGCGCCTCGGCGGAAACCTTCACACAATCCGCGATCTCGGCCACAATGTGCCTCGGACTCTCGTCCACGATGGCGTGTGTGGCATCGAGCCGGAGCCCATCGACGTGGTACTCGTGGATCCAGTGCAGGGCGTTCTCGATGAAGAACTGCCGGACGAGGGGGCTGTGGGGCCCGTCGAAGTTGATGGCCTGGCCCCAGGGGTTCTGGTGGCGGGTCGAGAAGTAATGCGGGCTGAAGACGGCCAGGTAGTTTCCCTCGGGACCGAGGTGGTTGTAGACGACGTCGAGCAGCACCGCCAGGCCAAGCTGGTGAGCCCGGTCGACGAGGCGTCGGAGGTCGTCGGGCGAGCCGTAGCACCGCGCCGGGGCGAAGAGATCGACGCCGTCGTAGCCCCAGTTGCGACGGCCGGGAAAGTCGGCGACCGGCATCAGCTCCAGGGCGGTGACCCCCAGGTCGGCGAGGTCGGTCAGGCGGTTGGTGGCGGCGGCGAAGGTCCCCTCGGGGGTGAAGGTACCGACATGCAACTCGTAGATCACAAGTTGATCGTGGTCGAGACCGGTCCAGTGGTGGTCGGACCAGTCAAAGGCGTGGGGGTCGACGACCTGGGAGGGCCCGTGGACGCCGTGGGGCTGAAACCGGGAGGCGGGATCGGGAAAGGCGCCGCCGTGGTCGAGGCGGTAGCGGTAGAGGGCGCCGGGCGCGATTCCGGTCAGGTGGGTGCCGAAGGTGCCGTCGGGAAAGCGTTCCAGAGGCAGCGCGCGGGATTGGGGTTCCTCCAGGAGGAGATCGACGGCGTCGGCCTCCGGGGCCCAGACGCGAAATCGGAAGCCGTCCCCCTCCGGCCAGCAACCCAGCGTCGGATGCCAGC
>CAZRGV010000241.1:0-6375 GCA_964599655.1 uncultured Isosphaeraceae bacterium
AGCTGGTATGACGTACGGGGCCTCCAGGAGGACGGCGAAAACGCCTGGGGGAGCCCATTCTGGGTCCACACGCAACAGGGAACGAACGTGGAGTGAGGGGGGGGCGGCGGTTCTTGGTCTCGCACCGGCCACCCGCAATCCGAGGGGCGTCGCCTGAGGGCCGCGGGCGACGTCCTTGCCTGAGTCAGCGAGCCGGCGAGTTCAAGGCGTGGTACGTCTGAACGTAGCGCCCGAAAAGGTCGTCGTAAACAGCGGCGTTCTCGCGGTTTGGCTCAACGACCCGATCGATGGCGACCATGGACTGGGCCGCGGCGTCGAAGTCCGGATAGACGCCGGCGGCGATCGAGGCGGCCATGGCGGCGCCAAGGGCACACGACTCGGGGTCTCGTGTCAAGTAGATCGGTTTCTGCAGGATGTCCGCGTGGATCTGGAGCCAGAGGTTCGATCGGGCGCCGCCGCCGCCGAAGAAGACGCGGTGGACCTTCAGGCCATGCGCCGAGGCGTCTTCGAGGATGTGGCGCGTGCCGCAGGCCGTTCCCTCGTACAACGCTCGAAAGATGTGACCAGGACCGTGCGCGAGGGTCAGGCCGGCGATCGCGCCCCTCGCGTACGGGTTCTTGTAGGGAGAACGGTTGCCTTGCCAGTCGTCTCGAACAATCAGGCCGTCGGCCCCGGGGGCAACCCGTGACGCCTCGTCATCCAAGATCTTGTAGACGGAAACACCGAGGCGTTCGGCGGCTGCCTGTTCCCGACCGGCGAAGTGACGACGGTACCAGTCGAGGATCGAGCCCGTGGCCGTCTGGCCCGCTTCGAGAGAGTACAGCCCCTCCACGGTCGCGTCGGGGAAACAGCCGGCCCATCCGGAGCCGAAGATTCCCTGGCGGGACTGGGCCAGGTGGCATGTACTCGAACCCACGATGACAGCGATGTCGCCATCCCCGGTCGCACCCAGACCGATCATGCCGAGGTAGGCGTCGATACCCCCTTGCGCCACCGGTGTCCCCGGCCGCAATCCGAGCCACTCGGCGGCCGAGCGGCTCAACGGCGCCCTCCCCTGCCCCAGCGGGATGATGGCGCTAGGCCACTTCGAGATCAGGTCGTCGAGCCCGACAGCCGACATGAGCCCAAGTGGCCAACCACCGTCGGGCGTGGCGTAGTTCCACTTGACGGCGCAGTGGTTGAGCGAGAGAGTCCACTCATCCGTCAACTTGAACATAAACCAGTTTGTACATTCTACAATTCTTTCGGCGCGGCCGTAGATTTCGGGCTCGTTTCGCTTGATCCAGAGCGCTTTCGGCAGCATCCACTCGGGAGAAACACGGCCCGACACGTAACGCAGCACCGGGTTCGCCGTACCACTGATAACCTCGACCTCGTCGGTGGACCGCTGGTCCATCCAGAGGAGCGCTGGGCGGAGCGGAGTCCCGTCGAGTGCACAGGCGACCACGGTGCACGCCGTGCAGTCGAGTCCGATGCCGGCCACTTGCGACGGCTCCGCCTTCGCCTCCTTCAATGCAAGCGCGACCGCGTTCCGAGCGGCGTGCCACCATTGCTCGGGGGCCTGCTCAGCCCAGCCTGGGCGGGGAAACGTGGTCTCGATCTCCGAGATCCCGAACGCGGCGGTCCGACCCTCGGTATCGACCAGGGCGGCGCGGAGCGACTGGGTTCCGACATCCAGACCGAGGAAATAGGCGGATTGGCTCATGGGGGGCACCTGGACTCGCAGGAATCGACGATACGGACGTCCGAGGGCAGTCGCGGCTTGGCACCGAGTGATTTGACAGCAAGGGAGCCACCGAGAAGACTCCGTCGGGAGAAATCTCCGTGGATCGACCCCGAAGCTCGCGGCGGGATCGCCCCATGGATCAACCTGGCTCAACGCGGTGTTCAGAACTCTATCAGAGCCGACCCGACCATTTCCATCATCTGGTTGTGTGCTCCGAAATGGATCGCGTCCGCCCCCTCGACGGCACGGCGAGCGGTCCGTCGTGCCTCTTGCGAGCCGCGGGGTGAAGACGTAAAGTATTGGTTTGCCTGTGAGCCGCGCGGTCGGAAACTCACACTCCACCAGCGCGACCTAGCGTGTTTCAAGGGCAGGGGTCCGAGTCACAATGAGTTCGCGGAATGGAACCGAGGTCGCTTCGTTGAGAAACGGAGGTCGCATGCGTCACGTCCTTTCGGCCTTGGTGCAGAACCAGCCGGGCGTCCTGGCGCATGTCTCGGGAATGCTCGCGTCGCGAGGGTTCAACATCGACAGCCTGGCTGTTGGGGAAACCGAAGACCCGCATCTTTCGAGGATTACCTTCGTCGTGCGGGGCGACGACCGCGTGCTCGAGCAGGTTCGAAAGCAGCTCGAAAAGATCGTGACGGTCGTCCGCGTCATTGACATCTCTCGGGAAGATTTCGTCGAGCGAGACCTCATGCTCCTGAAGGTCGACGCCGCGCCCGAACGACGGATGGAGATCCGCGGTCTCGTCAACGACTTCCGCGGCCGGATTGTCGATGTCGGCCCCGAGCAGATGATGATCGAGATCTCCGGCCAGGAGAAAAAGATCGAATCGTTCATCGAGTTGATGCGTCCTTACGGGATTCGAGAACTCGCACGCACTGGCCGGATCGCCCTAGTCCGCAGCAGCCACCCTTGCGCCGAGGCCGCGGAAGAGGTGGAGGAGACCGAAGGGACCGTCGTCGGTCACTCGAATCTCTAACGCAGTTCATTCACAGGCGGAGGGTTGCGGATCACGTCCGTCAACAATCCGCTTGATTCCAATAACCGATTGCCGGGAATCGACTTCCGCCAGGCGTCCACAAGACGGGAACCCCGAGCCGAATCCCGACGAGTCGACTCTCCAATTAGGCCACGCGCGACCAGGTGAACCGTTCTCGGAATTCCCAGTTCGGTCGCTTTTGGCCGGGGAACGGAACCCCTCAGTACGGTTTTTCGGACCTTGACAAGGGGTCAGAGTTCCTCATCCACGACCTTGGTTTCCGTGGGCTGTCCGTGCCCACCCTCCTCGCCACTCGCCGTTTTTGAAGGGACCGCTGCCGATGCCGGCCACGATGTATTACGACCAGGATGCCGACCTGAGTCTGCTCAAGGGAAAGACGATCGCCATCATCGGCTACGGCAGTCAGGGGCACGCCCAGGCGCAGAACCTGCGCGACTCGGGGTGCAATGTCGTCGTGGGCCAGCGCCCAGGCTCGGCCAACTATGACGCCGCCGTGCGAGACGGTTTCAAGCCCGTCTCAGCCGCCGAGGCCGCCGAGGCCGGTGACCTGGTCAACATTCTCCTCCCCGATGAAGTCCAGGCCGACATCTACGCCAAGGACATCAAACCCAAGCTCAAGCCGGGTAACCTGCTGCTTTGCTCGCACGGTTTCAACATCCACTTCGGTCAGGTCGTCCCCCCGGATGGCGTCGATAGCGCCTTGGTGGCTCCGAAGGGGCCCGGACACCTCGTTCGCAGCGAGTTCGTCAAAGGTGGCGGCGTCCCCTGCCTAATCGCCTTTGGCGATGGCTGCTCCGAGCAGGGCAAGAAACTCGCGCTGGCCTACGCCAAGGGGATCGGCGGAACCCGCGGCGGCGTCCTGCAAACGACCTTTGCCGAGGAAACCGAAACCGACCTCTTCGGCGAGCAGGTCGTTCTCTGCGGCGGTGTCAGCGCTCTCGTGAAGATGGGCTTCGAGACACTGCTCGAAGCCGGCTACCAGCCTGAAAGCGCCTACTTTGAATGCCTGCATGAGTTGAAGCTGATCGTCGACCTGATGTACCAGGGTGGCCTCAACTACATGCGATACAGCATCTCGAACACCGCCGAGTTCGGTGATTACACGAGAGGACCTCGCATCATCAACGAGCAAACCCGCCAGGAGATGCGTAAAATCCTCAAGGAGATCCAGAGCGGCCAGTTCGCCCGCGAGTGGATTCTCGAGAACAAGTCGGGCCGACCCGTCTTCAACGCGACCAAACGCCTCGAGCGTCAGCATCCGGTCGAAGAGGTCGGCAAGCGACTCCGTAGCCTCATGACCTGGATCGACGCCAAGACCGTCTGAGCCGCGACTTCGGGTTCGGGGAACCGCCCCTCGCTCACGAGGCGCGGTTCCTCTCACCCGCCGGTTCCACCAAACCGAATCCAAGATGGCCGACCCCTCGCAGAAAGCCCCCCAGAACGTTTCCGGCCGGTTCTACGTCGACCTGACGTGTATCGACTGCGACCTCTGTCGCGAAACCGCGCCGGCGAACTTCGTCCGGAACGACCAGGAGGGGCACAGCTACGTCATTGCTCAGCCGAAGAACCCCGCCGAGGAAGCGGCCTGCCTCTCCGCGATGGAGGAATGCCCGGTCGAGGCCATCGGGATCCTGGTTGACGGTTGATACCTCTCGACCGTGACCGGGCCAACGGCGGAAAGGGACTCTCGATGGCCGATCGTCTCCGAGCGTTGATCGAGGCCTTTGATCCCGACCGACCGCTCGAGCACGCCCGGACCATTCCATCGTCCTGGTACCTCGATCCCGAACTCGCTCGCCTGGAGCGTCTCGCCGTCTTCGGACGAACGTGGCAAGCCGCGGCCCGTGCCGATCAGGTCGACCGTCCCGGCGACTTCGCCACGGCCGAAATCGCGGGGGAACCGATCCTCGTCGTCCGTGGTGACGACGGCCTGCTTCGCGCCTTCTCCAACGTCTGCCGACATCGCGGAGCGAGAGTGGCGGTCGCCCCCGAAGGCCATGCCCGCCGGCTCCGCTGTCGTTATCACGGCTGGACCTACGACCTCACCGGTCGCCTGAAAGGAACTCCTGAGTTCGACGCGGTCGAGGATTTTCGTCGCGAGGACAACGGGCTCATCCCATGGTCGGTGGCCCAATGGGGACCCCTGGTCTGGGTCCACCCAGGTCAAAATCCGCCTCCTCTTTCGGATGCCATCGCCCCCCTGCCCTCACGAACCGAGCGCCCCGGTCTTGATTCATTACGGTTCGTCGCGCGACGACCGTATGAAATCGCATGCAACTGGAAAGTGTTCGTGGATAACTATCTCGACGGTGGCTACCACGTCAACACCATCCACCCGGGTCTGGCCGGCGTCCTCGACGACAGCCGCTATCGAACCGAGTTATTCAATTCAACCAGCGTTCAGCTCAGCCCTCTCGAAACCGCCGCAGGCGACCCTTCGGTGGCCGCGGTGCGAAAGGGCGACCTCGCGCAATATTGGTACATCTTTCCAAATCTCATGATCAACCTCTACCAGGGCGTGATGGACACGAACCTGGTTCTTCCCCTGGCACCCGGCCGCTGTCTCGTCCTCTTCGACTTCTACTTCGAACGCGACGACGGACCCGACGCGGCACGCTTCCAGGCCGAGAGCATGGCGGTCGCCGATCAGATCCAGCGCGAAGACATTGATATCTGCGAGGACGTTCAGAAAGGACTGTCCAGCCAAAGTTTCGACACAGGCCGGTTCAGCGTCCGCCGCGAATCGGCGGGATACCACTTCCACCGGCTCCTGGCCCGATCGCTCCGGGCAGGAATCGATGCCTCGGAATGCTCAGCCTGACGAACGAAGAATCTCCATCGCCGCGTTCCGTCCGTTGACCGCGATCACGCTTCCTCCAGGATGGGTGCACGCTCCGCAGAGAAAGAGCCCGTCCATGGGCGTTCGATGTTCGAGACGCCGGTCCCACATGAAGGGGGGCAGGCATTCTCCCTGGAAAATATGTCCACCCGTGAGCCCAACGGTTCGCTCGATGTCGGGCGGCCCCATGACGGTCGTTTGCAGGATTGCCTCGGGAAGATTCCGGCAGAACCGGGCGATCGAATCGATGGCCACTCGCTCGACCTCGTCGCGCCTCGAGTCCCAGTTTCCTTCGAGAAAACTGTGCGGGACGTACTGCGCGAAGACACTCATCGTATGGATGCCCGGGGGCGCAACGCTCGGGTCATGGGCCGTCTGGAAATAGAGCTCGGTCCAGAGCCGAGGCGGCAGTCGTCCGTCACGGGCAAGGCGATGCGACTCATGCCACTCGGCTTTGGTAAGTGGCGTGTTGATCTGCCCCTGGTGATGAGGCTCGAACGTTCCGGGTTTCGCATGGAAGTCGGGCAATTCCCGCAACGCGACGTTCATCTTCAGTGTGCAGCCGGTCATCGGCCAGGCTTCGACACGGGCACGCCAGGCCGGATCGGCATTCGGACCGAGCATTCGGAGCGTCGCTCGTGGATCGGCATTCGAGACGACGCAATCGGCCGTGATGCGCTCGCCAGAGGCCAGCTCGACGCCTCGCCCTGGCTCGATCCGGGCCACGGGCACGTCCGTCGCCACGATGGCCCCGGCGTCGCACGCGGCGTCGCAGAGATAGAACGAGACCATACCGATCCCGCCCCG
>CAZRGV010000242.1:0-6319 GCA_964599655.1 uncultured Isosphaeraceae bacterium
CTGATCGCCTGGAGATATCTCAACGCCTAGACGGTTTTGTCCGGTGGCTCTAAGGAGGGTCGGATCGCGTGTCGCTTCTGATTCTCCTCGGCAGCAATGCTTCGACGGCCCTGTCCGTTCCGGCGGCGGAACTGACTCTTGTTGCCGTCACTCCGGATGTTGCTCCGGTATCACTGTCCGTCACGGTTCCGGTGGCGACGCTGTCGCTGGAAGCCGTTGCCCCCACGGCCGCTCCGTCTCCGCTCTCTTTGACGGTTCCGGTCGCGACGTTTTCGCTGTCGGCGATCACGCCGGATGTGGCTCCCGGCTCTGCGGGCGTCACGGTTCCTGCGGCCACCCTGACGTTGGCGGCGACAGAGCCGACGTCGACGCCGACATCTCTGTCGCTGTCGGTCCCGACTGCGGACCTGACGCTGTTTTCCGCAGCCCCAGATGTGACTCTGGGCTCTGCGGACGTCACGGTTCCTGTTGCGAACCTGACGCTGGTCGGTGACAACGCGTCGGTCGACGGGGCGGGCTCTCTGTCCGTTCCGGTCGCGAACCTGACGCTGGCGGCGTTCGCGCCCGATTCCGGTGGTTCCGGCTCTGCCGGAATCACGATTCCGTCGGCGACGTTGTCGTTGTCGGCAACCGCGCCGACGGTCGATCGCGGGGTTCTTTCGCTGGCGGTTCCGGCAGCGGTTCTGTCGCTGTCCGCGATTCCTCCTGATGCCTCTCCAGGCTCAACCCAAGTCTCGGTTCCGTCTGCGGACCTGGCCCTGTCCGGAGTCGCTCCGGATGTCTCGCCGCAGTCCGTGTCGGTCTCGGCGCCTTTTGCGGAACTGACACTCGTTGCTGCCGATCCGGACTCCGTTCCATCGGCCGCCTCAATCTTCGTTCCGTCTGCGACGCTGACGTTGGTTGCCGCCGACGCGTTCTTCACGACGGGCGGCGCCATGGCAATCCAGCGCGGATACAACCGCGGTTTCAACCGAGGCTACGCCCAGGGGGCCGCCTGAGATGCTCATTACCGCGTCGCGCGGATACGCGTTCTATCTTCCGTTCCCACTTGTCAGCGCCGCTGACCCTGCAACCTTCCTGTCTGGCGCCACGCCGTCCGTTGCTGCGTATTCCAGAGACGGAGCCGGGACGTGGACGACCATGGCGGTCGCTGACACCCCAGCAGAGATCGGGTCCACCGGAATCTACGAGGTGGTCATCTCCTCCTCGGAGACGACGCACGATCAGGTTCTCCTGAAGATCACAGCCTCCGGCGCTGCCGCCACGGCGTTTTTGATCGACACCAAATCGTCTAGGTCTTCCGTTTGGGACGTTCAGCGCGTCGACCACAGTTCACCTGGGTCGATGGGTGAAGCGATGAACACGCTTGTCTCTGGTTCCATCGCTGTCGACGAGTCGAACAATACGTTCTCGTTCACTGCCGAGTCCGGTCTTTCCACGCAGGACGACTATTACGTCGGCCAGATGCTTACGTTCACGGATGGCGATATGGCGGGTCAGACGAGGCGCGTCACTGATTACGACGGCTCCACCCGCACATTCTCGTTCGCCGCCGAGTGGCCGTCCGCCCCGGTCGCTGGTGATGCGTTTGTCATCTACGGGAGGGCCGACGCGTCGTGATCCCTACCGTGCTCGTCTCAGCGACCGGGGCGAACAGGCGGGGCCGCATCGTTTATCGGGACGAGGACGCGTTTCGCGGGACGGATCGAGGGCTCGGTGTTCTTGAGGTCCTGAGGTTGACCGGGCTTTTCGACTCAGTGCAACTCTCATCGTCCGCTGATCTCGCTGGATTTACGACATCGGACGCTCGATCGGCGACCGTCATCCCACGTTTGGCTGCGCCGCAGTTGGATGGATCGCAAGAGGTGTCGGTCCGTCGGGTTGAGTATTTGCTCGTCTTGCAGTGCCTCGACGGCGATGACGCCGAGGCGTGGAGGGAACTCGACCGGATGGAGTCCGCCTCGTCCCGCGCACTTCTGGACCGATTCAATCGACGCTACGGGGGCTTCTGCATTCCTTGGATGAGCGCCGTGCGTCGCGACGAGTTCGTTTCCCGCAGGACACCGGCGCGACGAAGGGTGATGACTGGTTCTTTCGGATACCAGACCAATCTCAGACATGGTGTGGGGCGCTGAAACATGCCGGCCCGAGGTCTCCCGATTGTCGTTCACTATGAGGCGTGGGACACCCAGGCCAACGCGCCGAAGACGGGCGATGCTGCCAACCACACGCTCCGTTGGGCGCGTGGTCTGATCTGCGTCCCGCTGACCAATCCGACCCCGACTGAGGTGAGTGCGGCCGATTTTCCAGGACTGTACGCGGTCCAGTTGACTGCAACGGAGACCGACGTCGACTTTGGGACTCTCGGAGGTCGAAGTTCGACAGCGAACGTGGCGATCACCTCCATTCCGATCGCCTTCGATCCCTTGTCGGTCATCCGTGGGACTGTGTCGGACGCCAACCCTGCGGCGTCTTCGTTCGTCGGAGACTCCGCGCTCTCGACGACCGAAGGGTTCTACGTCGGATCGGTTCTTGAGTTCACTTCTGGAACGCTGCGCGGCCTCGCTCGCCGCATTGCAGCTTATGACGGTCCATCCCGGACGTTCTCGTTCGCGGCCCCGTTCCCGGCGGCCCCCGAGAACGGGAGTGCGTTCTCGATTCTTGGTCGGATCGACGCGCCGTGATCCGACTTCGACACTACTTCGGGTCCCATCCGGACCGTCTGTCTGAAGTGCGACGCGACGCGGACGCCTTTGAGGGCACGCCTCTTGGGCTTGGGGTCATCGGACTCCTGGAGCGAACTGGTCTGTTTGACGCTGTTGAGATGGCGTGGGACCCAAGGGACGTGCCGTCTCCTGCTGGCCTTGACGTGACGGCTCTCGTGACGCCTCGTCCCGCATCCAGATTGGACAGCGGCTCCTCGTCGCTGGCCTTGAGGGTCGTCGACTACGACCTGCTCATCACTGTCTCTGGCGGCGAAGACGCCGACGCCTGGGGCCGTCTTGACGAAATCGAGGCGGCCTGCGTCGTCGCCCTCCTGTCGCGTGACACCAGATCATACGGCGGATTCTGCGTCCCGTGGATGAGCCGCCTGGTGCGCGACAACACCCGAATCGGAACCAATCCGAGGCGATCTCGGCTGCTCTCGGGCCGTTTTGCCTACGAGACCAACTTGGGGGCACCCTGACTTGGCGACGCGTCTTGAAAAGTTGCCCAAGCCTCCAGAGGAGGTCGTCTGGCGTGGGCTTATCGGACTTCTTCGGTCCGATGCGACGCTCCGATCTGCGGATGTCCAGGTCTGGGACATGGCGGACGGGCCCGAGTTCTCGTCCGAGGTCACTCCGGTCCCGAATCCAGACGACATGCCTGTCATTCGTCCTCGACTCGACCGCTATCCGACCGGCGCGTGGACTGAGCACCTCCACCGAGGAGAGATGCACGTCCAGATCGAGATGTTCGTCGCCGGCACGGACGAGACGGACATGATGCGACTGTTCCATGCCGTTCGGTCTTGCTTGACTCCGACAACCCGTGCCGGGACGGACGCGACGCGGAACCGTCTCGATCCGAACTCGACCATCGTTCAGCACGCCGAGATCACATCGGCCCCGGGCCGTGCCGTTCCGGTTGGCGCCGGCGCGTACGCGCTTCGTTCCGTGGCCACCTACCGACTTCGCATCCAGGTCCCAGCGACCTGACGAACGATCCCCCTCCGCCGCCAGCCCCGATCCGATCGTCCCCGTCCCCGCGAGGTGAAACATGCCTGTCGCCGGCTCCTGCCAATGGGCAGTCTTCTACAAGGAGGGTTCCTCGTACTGGGGGACTTATCCGAATCCGAACACCGACAAGTTCTGGGTCGTCATGCAGGACGGCGCCAGTTTGAACATTCAGACGACGCCGAATCCGTTCGACATCCAGACGGCTGGGTGCAGTTACCTGGCCCGACGGTTCAATCGCTTCAACGTCCGCAAATCGGTTTCCGGGACGCTTCGGCTTCCGATGTGGCCGACCCAGGCAGCCCAACTGATTCCTTGGGCCTGCACCCCGGTCACCGTCAGCGGACGGCTCCAGTTGCCGTCGTACACCTGCGATTGGTGGGATGGCTTCGAGACCAGGCGTTTCACTGGTCTTCGTGTCTCCCAGATGGTGCTGGAGTCGAACCACGACTCCGACATCCTGATGGGTGAGTTCACGCTCATCGGAAAGAAGGAGGAGACTCCTGGCGCCCTGGCGGAGCCGGACATCCTCAACGATTTCCCGAGCGAGATCCCGTACACCCACTACCACTCCTCGGGCCAGATCCAGATCGGCGGATCGGTCATCACCGGGTACAAGTCGGTCCGTCTGACGGTCGCGAACATGATGCACGTCGCGTTCCTTGAGGACCAGTGGATCAACCGGGCGAACATCACGGGCCGCAACGTGGACTGGCAGATCGTCGTCTCGAAGGAGTCGGCGACCAACCGGACGCGGTACACCGACCAGACGAAGATCGCGTCCTGCTTGGTCAAGTGGAACAACACCGACCTCACGAAGTCGATCACGCTCGATACCAAGAGCGCGAACTACATCGTGGACTACGGTGTTGACCGAGGCTTCGAGACGGACCAGTACGAGACGTTGAACATCGCGGCGCACCTGAACACGGCGGGCGGGGTCTACACCGACCTGGCGGCGACCGTCGTGTGATGACGATCCAGCGGGCAGGCGGGGATGCGATTCGGGGGGTCGGTGTCGGCCGAGGCCGGTGCCGGCCCCCCGTTTCGTCTTGTGTGGGAGGCGTCCGATGATCGGCTTCAAGTTGTCCGCCCCCGGCTGGACCGACTTCGAGGCGAAGATCACGAGATGGCGGGACTTCGATCTCGTCGCGCTCGCCCATCGGATCGCCGCGATCATGATCGAGGAGAACGCCAAGGCCAGGCTGCGTGGGATCGGCGCGGACGGCGAGCCGCTGGAGCCGATCAAGGACACGACCTGGGAGCGACGTCGGAGGGCCGGAAAGAACGGCGGGCCGCCGCTGCTTCCGGACAACCAGTCGAGCCGCGCCGTCGCGGACGCTTCGGCGGAGGTGAGCCAACTCGGGACGAGTGTCGTCCGGGTCGCTCTGCACTGGCCGACGATGGAGCCGTGGCTGAGGTATCACCGGGTCGACGTCCCGATGGGCGACGGCGTCCGCCCGGCGCGGGACATCGTCGGGATCAACCCGGAGATGCTGGAGGCGATCCTCGCCGAGGTCGCCGAGTCGATCCACGAGGCGGGCCGGTCCGGCGAGTCGTATTCAGCGGACGGGATCGGCGACCTATTCTGATCGGGTGAGCGATGGACGACGTACGCCAGCAGATCCTCCTCGACATCCAGCGCACCGGCGAGAACGTGATCGAGGAGTCGGTCGCCGCGATCCGCTCGATGGGCGACGCCATGCGCGACGTCGTCCATGAGTTCGAGCGTGGGAACGCCACGCTGGAGGACGTGACGCAGCAGTGCCGGGCGATGAACCAGATGATCGCCCCGATCACGAAGCTGCTGAACGACCTGGCGAGGGCGCAGAAGGCCGCCGCCTCGGCGCCAGACCCGGATTGGGACGAGCACGTACGCCAGGTGACCGAGGCGTTCGAGGAACAGCAGGAGGCGATCATGGCCTCGCTGGACCTCCAGAAGAAGCTCCGCGACTCCCAGCAGGAGTCGCTGGCTCGCGACGCCGAGTATTCCGCCCAGTTCAAGCGTTCCTCCGACGTTGTCTCCGTGTCCTCGGACCAGCAGCGACGCGCGGTCGAGCTTCTCGAAGGCGCCAAGCGTCGGCTGGCGGCGGTCGAGGCGGAGGTCGCGGCCGTCAAGTCATCGGGCGGACTGCTCCAGCCGGAACTCCTCGATAAGGAGGCCGCCGCGATCCGCGGTGTCGAGGTCGCCGAGAAGAACCTCGCCAAGGCCAAGAGGGATACGACCCAGGCGACCGAGGAAGCCAATAAGAGGATCAAGTCCTCGGGCGAACTGGCCCAGGAGGCGTCCCGCCGCCAGATGGCTGGCGTGCGCGGGTGGTATTTTGCCGGGCAGGCGATCCAGGACTTGAACTACGGTCTGGTCGCCGTCGTCAACAACATCGACCTCGAGCACCTCGACCGCGTATTCGATCGCGGCCGAGACACCGCCGAGCGGACCGTGACCGACCGCCGGGACGATGTTGCCGACGTTGCGCACGATGAAGAGCTCCCCCGGCGCGGCGCTCGTGATCAGGTTCGGCACCACGCGCGAGTCGCAGCAGGTGATGAAGAGCGTCTCCGGCTGCTGCCCTGCCTCCGCCAACTGCCTGAAGAGCTCACGG
>CAZRGV010000243.1:0-6246 GCA_964599655.1 uncultured Isosphaeraceae bacterium
GGGGGCCGGGGTCAACGTGGCCGCCGCGGCCCCCTTCTGGGTCAGGACGTCTTCCTTGGTGATGACGCCGCCTCGGCCCGTGCCGGTGATTCTGGACGCATCAATCCCTTCCTCCGTCACCAACCGGCGCGCGGCGGGAGAGAGCGGGGCGACGGTTCCCCCATTGGGCGATGGCGGGCTCGTTTCCGCCTGGGCGGGGCTCGGCGCGGCCGCTGACGGTGCGGCCTCGGTGTCGAGCTCGCCGACCGTCGCGCCGATTTCCACGGTGGTTCCCTCGGCCACGCCGATCTTCAGCGTTCCGTCCGACGGCGCGGGAACGACGTTGCTGGCCTTGTCGGTCTCGAGTTCAAACAACGGTTCACCGGCCTTGACGGCCTCGCCATCGGCCTTGAGCCATCGGGAAAGAATCCCCTCGGTGATCGACTCGCCGACGCCCGGCACTTGAATCGGTACGGTGGCCATCGGATTCCTTGATGATGGTTTTTGACTTGGGAAAAACCAGGTCGGGTGCGCGGTTCGTCCCATTGTACAGATCCAGGAACGTCCACGCACCCGACGATGGAGAGACGTCGTTGGGAAGCCGGTCGGCGGCTGGCCGGGCTAGACCAGGTGGGGAACCGCGGCCCCGATCGCCGCCTCGACCAGTTCGGCCTGCTCGCGTTCGTGCACCGCGTGCGAGCCGGTGGCCGTGCTGGCGCTGGCCCCTCGACCGACGTAGAGAACGTCTTCGCCGAGCAGCTCGCGGAGCCTCGGCCAGACGAAGTGCCAACCGCCCATGTTCTGCGACTCTTCCTGCGCCCAGACCCACTCGACGCTCGACGACGGGTATCGGCTCAGGACCGCCGTGAGGGCTTCGGCGGGCCAGGGGTAGAACTGCTCGAGCCGAATCAGGGCGACCTCGCGCGTCTTGCCGACCTCGTCCCGCTTTCGGAGCAGGTCGTAATACACCTTGCCGCTGCAAAGGACGACCCGCCGGACCCCCTCGGGCTCGATCGTCGCGTCGTCCAGAACTTCGCGGAACCAGCCGCTCGTCAGCTCATCGACCGGAGAGACCGCCTCCTTGTGCCGCAGCAGGCTCTTGGGCGTCATGACGATCAACGGCTTGCGGAAGTTGCGCCGGACCTGCCGTCGAAGCAGGTGGAAATACTGAGCCGGGGTGGTGGCGTTGACCACCTGAATGTTCTCCTCGGCGCAGAGCTGGAGGTAGCGTTCCAGCCGGGCGCTGGAGTGCTCCGGGCCTTGCCCTTCGTAGCCGTGCGGCAAGAGCATGACCAGGCCGCTGGCCCGTCCCCACTTGCTTTCGGCGCTCGAGATGAACTGGTCAACGATCACCTGGGCCCCGTTGGCGAAGTCGCCGAACTGGGCCTCCCACATGATGAGCATGTGCGGCTCGTCGAGCGAGTAGCCGTAATCGAAGCCCAGCACCGCGGCCTCCGACAGCATGCTGTCGTAAACGCAGAACCGCGCCTGATCGCCGCCGAGGTGGTTCAACGGAATGTAGCGGTCGCCCGTGTGGTAATCGGTGAGGACCGCGTGCCGCTGGCTGAAGGTGCCCCGGCGGCTATCCTGACCGCTCAGCCGCACGGGAGTCCCTTCCAGCAGAAGCGAGCCGAACGCCAGCGACTCGGCGAACGCCCAGTCGACCTGGCCCCGCGCCTCCATCGTCTTGACCCGCGCCGACAGGATGCGGTCCAGCTTCGGGTTGCGGTGGAAGCCGGGAGGCACCTGCGCCGTGCTCTCGGTAATCCGCTTGAGCGTCTCGAACGGAACGCCGGTCTTGACCGGTTCGAACGAGTAGTGCGGATTGAGCCCCGACCAGGCACCCGCGAAACCCGGCTGCGCGTGCTGTGGCGAGACCTCGCTGTTGTGCACCTCGTCGTAAACCGCCTGGAGCTTCTCGCTGAACGTTTCGGCGATCGTCTCGGCCTCGTCGGTCGAGAGCTCGCCGGTCATGATCAGATGCTCGGTGTACAGCTCGGTGATATTCGGCCGGTCCTTGATCTTGGCGTACATCAACGGCTGCGTGAACGCCGGCTCATCCCCTTCGTTGTGCCCGTGCTTGCGGTAGCAGACCATGTCGATGACGACGTCCTGCCCGAAGGTCTGGCGGAAGTCCATCGCCAGCTCGGCCACGTAAACGCACGCCTCGGGGTCCTCGCCGTTGACGTGGAAAATCGGCACCTCGATCATCTTCGCCACGTCGGTGCAGTAACGGGTCGACCGCCCCTCGTTGGGCGCCGTGGTGAAGCCGATCTGGTTGTTCACCACGATGTGGATCGTCCCGCCCGTCTTGTACCCCGGCAACTGCGAGAGGTTCAAGGTCTCGGCCACCAGGCCCTGGCCGGCGAACGCGGCGTCGCCGTGAATCAGGACCGGAATGCCGAGCTTTCGCTGCTCGTCCCCAAAGCGGCGCTGCTTGGCCCGCACGCGCCCCTCCACCACCGGGTTGACGGCTTCGAGATGGCTCGGGTTCGGTGTCAGCGAAAGGTGGATCGAGTGCCCCTCCGCCGTCACGTGCTCCGACGAGAAGCCCAGGTGATACTTCACGTCGCCGTCGCCCCCGACCGTCTTGGGCGGGTTCCCCTCGAACTCGCTGAAGATCAGCCCGTACGGCTTGTTCAGGATGTTCGCCAGCACGTTGAGCCGGCCCCGGTGCGGCATGCCGATGACGATCTCGCGAACTTGCCAGAAGCCCGATCGCTCGATCAGGGCGTCGAGCAAGGGGATGAGCATCTCTCCCCCTTCGAGCGAGAACCGCTTCTGGCCGATGTAGTGGCTGTGCAGGAACGTCTCGAACAGGGCCGCCGCGTTCAACTTCAGCAAGATCCTCCGCTTCTTCTGAATGTCGAGCTTCGGATGATTGCGAACCGGCTCCATCCGCTCCTGGAGCCAACGGCGGATCTTCGGGTTGCGGATGTGCATGTACTCGACGCCGATCGTTCCGCAGTAGGTCTTTCGCAGAATGCCGATCAGCTCCCGAAGCGTGGCCCTCGGCGGGTCGGTCAGCTTCGTGTAGAAGACGCGGTCGAGGTCCGAGGGGCTCAGACCAAATTCCGAAATCTCCAGCGACTCATGGGTTTCGAGCGTCGTCAGGTGCAACGGGTCGAGATGGGCCAGGTAATGCCCGATTTCCCGGTACGCGTCGACCAGCCGGGTCACGGCCGCCTGCGCCTGGGCCGCGCTCAGATCCACCTCGCTCGGAGCCAGACCATCCCGCGACTCGGCGAGCTCGTACCCCTCGAAGAAGTGACGCCAGGACTCCTCGACTGACGTGGGGTCGTTCCGCCAACGCTGGTAGTTCTCCTCAATCACGTCGAGGTTCCAGCGACTCGCGACCGTCGAGCGATTCATGGAATATGGTCCCAATGGGGCTCCGTCGGTGAGAGACGACCGAGCCCTCGCCGTTTTGTCGAACCGACGAACGAACCGACGAAAACGAAAGGAAGTCGCGCACGCGCGACACGCAAGACCCCAGCATACTGAAAAACCCGCACGACCCACAGGCGGAATCGCGCAGGCTTCGTTAGGAAGTATAGGGCTCCCGGGTAGGCTCGACGACGTCTCGGCTCCCCAATCGATCCGAATTCCTCGAACGCCATCGGGACCCCTCAGAGCCGTTCGACCCAGGCCGGGTCGGAAAACTTGGTTGCCACCAGGCGCCGTACCCGCTCCTCGGGCACTCGCACCGGCTCCGACGCCCCCTCCTCCACACCCCAGGCCGCCCGAATCGACTCCACGATCCTCGGACGCGGCAGGGCGAGGTTCACGACGAATTCCTCGTGCGATCGCCCCTCACGATAGGACGGCTGGCGGCGAGGAACCGCCGTGTAGCGTTCGATCCGAGCCAGCGGAAAATTGTACAAAATGCTTGCGTGAACCAGAAAATGACGCCGAAGCCGGCGCTGGGCGCTGCCCGAGAACTTCCGCCGCCCCAGCGTCAGGTCCCCCGAGCCCTGAACCTCCACCGCCGGACCATGTTCCCGAAGGCTCGCCGCCACCCGCTCCAGAACGTAACTCTGGGCCGTGTCCACCGCTCCAAGCCCCGGCGCGGCATCCCTCGACAGAATCACCGTCAGGTTCAGGGCCCCGGGCCCGATCACCACCGTCCCCCCTCCGCTCGATCGACGCGCGATCGACACGCCGTCCGCCCGGCAAGCCTCGACCTTCACCTCCTCCCGAATCCGGCACGACGCCCCCAGCACGACGCCCAACACCGACGACTCCCAGATCCGAACCAGCGGGCCGCCTCCCGTCTCCTCAATCTCCTCCAGCAACGCCTCATCCAGCGCGAGGTTCGCCTCGATGGTCGGAAACGTCAGGTCGAGGAAGCGCGCGGGCTCAACACCTGGAGCAGGCTCGACCGCGGAGAGAATCGAGTGACCTGGGTCAAGACCGGACATCGGAGCAGGCGGGGTCCTTGCGAACCGGGGGGAGGTTGGTATTCAATAATTCTAAAGAGTCGTCCGAAAACCCGCAACGTGACCCTCTCGCTGCGCGAGACAACCCGCAACGATCCGGCCGCGCACGTCCACCTCGAATGACCGCCGTTTCGGCGGGTCTCAGGAGTCCTTTCTTGGAAGCCGACGGATCGGACCGCCAATCCGGTCGCGGCTCCGCCCCCTCGGCGAGTCGCGAAATCCTCGCCTTCGGCGCGATCGGCCTCGCGCTGGCCGCCGCGATCGCCTGGTGGTCCACCTGGGAGGAACCGGCACGCACCGTTGAGGTTTCCCCCTCGGCAGAGCGACCCGGAGGGGTCGGACCCGCCTCCTCTTATGCCGGCGACGCCTCGTGCGCCGGCTGCCATCCGGCCATCCATCAACAGTGCCTCGGCTCGGGGCATTCGAAGACCCTCCGACCCGCCGCGGAGCACCCCGTCGCCTCCTGGCTCGTCGGCCGTTCCGCCTCCGATCCCGCCCGGCCCGAATCGACCTGGACCTATCGCCTCCAGAACGGCCGGCTCATCGCCGAACGCTCGGAAGGGGACCAGCACGAGTCCGACCCGCTCGACTTCGCGTTCGGCTCCGGCAACCACGCCGTCACGTTCCTCTCCATGACCGAGACCGACCCCGACCGCGCGACGGCCATCGAGCACCGACTCTCGTTCTTCACCCAGGACAACGCCCTCGGCGTCACCCCAGGCCAAACCGGTGAGCTCTCGCGATCCCCCGAGTTCACCCCCCGCGGCCGGGCGCTCGACCCACTCCTGACCCGCAAGTGCTTCGACTGCCACTCAACCCTGACCTCCGCCCAGGGCCCCGATCAGCTCGACGTCAACACCCTGATCCCCAACGTCTCCTGCGAGCGATGCCACGGCCCCGGCAAGTCGCACGTCGAGGCCGCTCGCCTCGGCCGGCGCTCCGACCTCGCCATGCGCTTCGGCCCAGGCCGCTGGACCGCCGCCGAGCTGTTGAAACTCTGCGGCCAGTGCCACCGCACCGCCGACATGGCCGACCCCAACTCGATCTACCCCGACAACCCGGTCCTCGCCCGGTTCCAGCCGATCGGCCTCATGGCGTCGGCCTGCTACCGCAAGAGCCAGGGCGCTCTGAGCTGCGTCACCTGCCACGATCCCCACGCCAAAACCCTCGACGACCGCCCCGCCTACGAGGCCGCCTGCCTCACCTGCCACAAGCCCGACGTCGCCCCAAAAGCCACCCCGCACGCCACCTGCCCCGTCTCTCCGCAATCCGGCTGCATCGAGTGTCACATGCCCCGCGTCATCGCCACCGGCAAGGTTCCCTTCACCGACCACTGGATCCGCGTCCGATCCTCCACCGCGCCCCCGGCGATCCAAGAGCCGCGAAAGTAAACCTCCCTCCCGCATCGAGCCCCACCGCCACCCAGTCGCTTGCCGAGAATCGTGATTCGGAATCGCCTGGACCCGTCGCGTTTTCGTCGGGAGGGCGTCGCCCACCGATCTTCCGATCGCGCGCAACGGCCTCATTAGGCGTTCCCCACCCCGCGAACGGCCTCATTGGGCGTTCCCCACCCCGCGAACGGCCCTCTTCCGGGCGATTTGGCAGGAGTCGATCCCTAACCTCGGGTGCCACTGGTGGCTTGTCCACCAGTGCTTGCCCACTCATGCCCATCGGGTGGCCCTGGTGGCTCTATCTCCAGTGTTCGTTCACCATCGTCGGGTGCCACTGGTGGCTTGTCCACCAGTGCTCGCCCCCTCATGCTCATCGGGTGGCCCTGGTGGCTCTTTCTCCAGTGTTCGTTCACCATCGTCTGGGTGCCACTGGTGGC
>CAZRGV010000244.1:0-6165 GCA_964599655.1 uncultured Isosphaeraceae bacterium
TGGCGGTTTCGGGGCCGCTGGCAGGGGTGTCGGCGGTGGGCTGGCGAGTGGAGCAGGGGGGGTGGGCTGGGTTTCGGGTGGCCTGGGGACGGATGGGGTTGGGGTTGGGGTCCTGGGTTCGTGGGTCGTCTTCGCCGATCGTTCGGGGAGGGGGGTCGGGGCGGGTTTTCGCTTCTGGAGCTGGTTCCACGACCACTGGAAGGCGCGACGGCATTCCGACTCGTAGCGGCGGAGTCTCGCGGAGGTGGCGTCCTCGTCGAGGGGGAGGCCGGAGGCGGCCAGCTCGCGTTCGCGCTGGTCGATCTCGACTAGGTGGTTTTCGAGGTCGGCCTCGAGTCGGGCGATCTGGCTCTCGACCAGGGCGGAAAGCCCCGAGGTGTCACCTTGGGGGGGCAGCGCGCCGCTGCCGGATCGAAGCTCGAGGGGCACGCCCAGCAGGTCGAAGGCGAGGCGGCGCTGGGCGTCGTCCCAGTCTCCCTGGTTGCCAAGGACGTCGGCGAGGAACCGCCAGCGTTCGATGAGCCACTCCGCTCCTTGCTTGGTGCGTCGGAGCGCGTGGACGGTACGAGACGGTTCCTTCGCGATGCGGGCACCGAGGTTCTCGGCGATCATGCGGTGATCGCTTTCCCAGGTTGCCTCGTCGGCGCGATCGATCCGGCGCTGGAGGTCGGCGATCGAAAGCTCGGCGCAGCGGTCGAGCAAGGCGGTGGCCCTGGCGACCTCGCCGACGAGGAAATGCTCGTGTTTGGTGGCCGGCTGGAAGATGGACGTGAGTTCGTCGGCGCGCTCGGCGACCGTGTCGGCAAGGTCGTCGGGCAAGAGGACCTTCGCCCGCAGGCCATGTTTGAGGGCGTTCCGACGTGAGCGCGCTTTCCCTTCGGCCGTTCGAGGCCCGCCGCCCCGCCGTTTCTCGGCTGGGGCTGGGGCGGTGGCATCCTCGACGGGGTGGGTCGTCTCAGACGGCGTCTCGGGCAACGTCGCGATCATGGTTGCGCTCTCCCCAACGCGGCCGGCCCAACGCGGCCGGACGTTCCGATTTCACGGAAAAACCAGCACCATCGGGCCCCATTGCCCGATCTGGCTTAGTTAATCTTGCCTGATGGGGCAAGACAGTCAAATTGTTCCGTGATTTGAGTGGAGGCGAGAGGAAGCGGCGGAAAATGGGCGAGAGGTTTCGAGGGGTCGGACGACGGCGGATCGCTGGTTTTCGAGGCGTTGGGAGAGGCTGGGATCTGAGTCGGTGGTGTCTCCGGTGGCGACATCGCGGTTGAGAGTGTCGTGATGGGTCACGCGGTTGCGACCGGTTCGCTTGGAGCGGTAGAGAGCACGGTCGGCTTGTTCGATCAGGACGGAAGGGTCGGTCGTGCCGGTCGAGAGGGTAGCGACGCCGAGGCTCAGGGAGATCGGTCGGAGGGGCCAGGGTCGAGCGGCCACGGCGTCTCGGATGCGTTCGGCGGCCGCGCGGGCGTCCGCCGGTCCGGCGCCGATCAGGACGACGGCGAACTCGTCTCCGCCGAGTCGGGCGGCCGTGTCCTGCTTGCGGCAATGGGATTTCAGGACGTCGGCGACTTGGCGGAGCACATCATCGCCGGCAGGGTGGCCGAACTCGTCGTTGTAAGACTTGAAAGAATCGACATCCAGGAGCAAGAGTGAGAGTGGAAGGCCCTCACGGCTGGCGAGGGCGAATCCGACCTCAAGGGACTGTCGGAATTCTCGGCGATTTTTCAGGCCGGTGAGCTCGTCGGTGGCCGCGAGTTCACGGAGCAATTCGTTTTGCCGTTCGAGGCGGAACTGGACGTCGAGGATGCGGCGCGCGATTTCGAGCCGGGCGGCCAGTTCCTCGGGATCGACCGGCTTGACGAGGAAGTCGTCGGCCCCGGCGCGCAGTCCCTCCATGCGGTCGCCACGCCGGCCGAGCACCGTCAGGAGGATGATGTAGGTGTACGAGCCGTTGTGCCTTGCCCGGATCCGGCGGCAGAGCGACGGGCCATCGAGCGCCGGCATCATCCAGTCCGAGAGGACCAACGGGATCGGCTCATCCTGGAGGATGCGCCAGGCGTCCTCGCCGTTCGAGGCAATCCGAACTTCGTGCCCCATCGACTCCAGCAGGCGCCGAAGGTATTCGGCCTGGAGTGCCGCGTCTTCCGCGATGAGAATCTTCATCCGACGTTCCTCGGTCTCTTACCGGCCTCGGGTTCCGCGTTCTTCTCGGATCCACTTCTCGGGAGCATAGTTCACCGTTGTCGTTCCGGCTTACGGGATTCCGCGAGGGGTTCGCGGGCCTGGACTGGACTCGATCGACGATACTGTCTGGCTCGCACCCGGCTCACGCCCTCCTGATCGAGATACGTACATTATCCGATTGTTCGAGGCCGGACGCAAGGTGGCATCGCCAACGGGAAACCGGCAACGTGGGGCCGTGGCGTTTCCGGGGAACGGGGCATTGAGGAGAGAGGAGGAGAACCGGTGTTCAAGCCGAAGCGACGTGACGTCTTGACGCTTGGTCTGGCTCTTTCGGCGGGTTTGTTGTTCGTTGAAGGGGGGCGGATCGCTCGGGGGGATGAGCGAGAGTCGGCGGGGGTGGATGGCACGATTTCGGATGTCGCGGCGAGGTTGGCCCGTTTGCGAGGACGGCAACGCCAACTCGGGCCGCCGAGTCCGGCCTTGATCCGGGCGCTGGAATGCATCCCTCGATCGGTGCTTGTGTACGACCTGGCGCGGATTGAGGAGAACTACCTTGATTTTCTCGAGGTCGATCAGGATCTCGTGATCCATTACGCCATCAAAGCGTGTCCGAACCCGAGAATCCTGCGAAAGATCACATCGATGGGTGGAGGCTTCGATTTCGCGTCGCGAGCGGAGCTCGACCTGGCGCTCGACACGGGGGTTTCGCCGGAGAAGTGTATTTTTTCGAATACCGTGACGTTTCCGGCCGACATTCACTACGCCTTTGAGCGAGGGGTGACCGCCTTCGTGGCCGACTCGGACTACGAAGTCCGCAAGTTGGCTCGCCATGCGCCAGGGTCGAAGCTCTATGTGCGGCTCCTGGTGGATAACAAGGACGCGGCTCATCCTCTTGGTGAGAAGTTCGGCACGACGCCGGAGAACGCGAAGCGCCTGCTGAAGTTCGGAAAAAGCTTGGGTCTGGAACCTTACGGCACGCATTTTCACGTGGGCACGCAGTGCTACAAGGCCAGCGCGTGGGAGCCTCCCGCCCGGCAAGCCGCCGGGATTTTTCGAGAACTCCGGGGGGAGGGGATCGCGCTTCGTTTCTTCAATCTTGGGGGCGGTTACCCGGCCCCTTACCTGGGACGATCCATTCCGAGCGTCAAGGAGATTCTGGAGACGGTCGACCGGGTGATTCGGCGGGAGCTGGGCGAACGTCCGCCGATCGTCGCGGTGGAGCCCGGACGCAGGATCGTCGCCACGGCGGCGGCCCTGAGTTGCCGTGTTCTGCTTCGCGCGCCTCGGGCGGATGGCGAGTGGCTTCATCTCGATGTCGGCGTGTATCACGGGCTGAATGAGGCGCTCGATCGGCTCGTCTATCCGGTGACCGTCGCGCACCCGTCGGGGAACGAGGCGGCCTTCACGCTGTGCGGTCCGAGCTGCGACTCGGCCGACACGATCAGCAAGGGACAGAAACTGCCCGAGACCGTGACCGAAGGAGATCTGATCATTTTTAGCAATGTTGGGGCGTATTCGGAGTGCCTTTTCACCCGCTTCAATGGGATTGAGCCTCCCGCGATCCACGACCTGGACGATCTGCTCGATCTCTGAGGCTCCCGAGCCGAGCCGGCGGTTCGAGCGGATTCCGGGGCTCAAGGGCCCTCGACCGAGGGATTCGCTCCGGAGGAGGGGTCGTTTCGGAGGCGGCCGTCCTCGATTTCCAGAACGAGGTCGTCCGGGTGGATGAACCGGCGGTCGTGGGTGACGATGACCAGGGTGCGGTTCGCCGCGCGCTGGCGTTCTCGAAGGAGCTGGATGATGCGATCACCGCCCGCACGGTCGAGGTTGCCGGTCGGCTCGTCGGCGAAGATCACGATGGGGTCGCGGATCAGGGCGCGGGCGATCGCCACTCGTTGTTGCTCACCGCCGGAAAGCTGCCTCGGCCGTTGGTTCATGCGATGCCCGAGGCCGACCTGCTTGAGTAGCTCGGCGGCCTTGGACCGCAACTCGGGCGTGATGCCGAGCGGGATGTAAGGAAGAAGAACGTTGTCGATGGCCGAGAGGTTTGGGATCAGGTTGAAGGTTTGGAACACGAATCCGACGCGGTTTCGTCGATAGGCGTCACGATCGTCCTCGGGCATCGCCGTGATTTCCTGGCCGGCCACGCGAATCGTCCCCGACGTGGGCAGGTCGAGCGCGGCGAGGAGATATAAAAGGGTACTCTTGCCCGATCCGGACGGGCCGACCACGAACGTGCAGGACCCCGCGGGCAGGCGGAACGTTATCCCCCGAAGCGCCTCGATGACCTCGTCGCCGCTCTGGAATGCCTTGTGGAGGTCCACCACGTCGATCAACACGGCCGAGGCTCCAAGGGAAGATGATCCAAGGGAACATTATCGGAGAGGGGATCGCCTGAGACTCGACCGGCGACGGAGCAGGGGGATTCGATCCGGCCGGACTCTCGAGCGTCGCGCGCGGTCACGTGACGCCGTGGCGGATGGCGTCCATGGGGGTCATCCGCGAGGCGATCCAGGCCGGATAGAGGCCGGATAACGTCGCGATCGTCAGCGAGGCAAGAAGGCTCACAACGATGAGCCAGGGGCTCAGGTCGAGCGCGAATCCTTCGAGAAACCGGTTCACGATCAACACCCCGGCGGTCGCCAGCCCCGCGCCTAGCAAGCCGGAGAGCAGGCCGAGCAAGGCGCTCTCGGCGGTCACCAGAAGCAGGATGTTTCGCCGGGTCCAGCCGTTGGTGCGCATCACGCCGAATTCGACGTAGCGTTCCGAGGTGCTCATCAGCATCGTGTTCGCGATGCCGACTCCGCCGACGAGCACCGCCAGGGCGATCGCAAGGAGCAAGAACAGGTCAAGGCGTCCCATGACCGCGCCGACCGTGACGTTGAACTGGGAGATCCGTTGCGCCCGGACGCCCGGCACGGCGCGCTCGATCCGATCGGCCACGTTGTCGAGCTCGGTGAAGTTCTCCGGCTCGACGACGTAGGTGGACACGGCGTCCGGAGCCAGGCCGAGGAGCTTCCGGGCCATGCCGATGTCCATGACGATCGTGGCGTCGAGGAGCAACGAGCCGGTCTCAAAGATCCCCACGATCGTGAAGTCCTGGCTCCCGAGGCGGATGGTCTGGCCGACCGACTTCGGCGAGCCGTCGGCGTTCGGGAAGTCGCGGGCGATCTTCGTGCTGATCACAACGTGGGGCTTACCGATATCGGACTGATCCACCATCCGCCCGCCGCCCTTCGATGCGGGCAGGATCGCCTTGCTGATCGCCGGGACGCTGAGCCTGGCATGTGCTCGGAGGTCCTGACCCTCGATGGCGATCATGTTCAAGAGGCTTTCGATCCCTTGACTTCTTGGCCGGGTCAACATGCGAAAGGCCGCGGCGCCCAGGCCCCCGCCTCGCCCGTCGATCGGCGGAGCGATCTTCCAGACCTCCGCCGCGACGACCTTCACGCCGGGAATCCGGCGCAAGGCCTCTCCGGTTCCCGGCGGAAGATCGCTCAAGATCGGCGCCGGGGCGTTCTCGCTGAGCACCATGAGGTTTCGCATGTTCGCGAGCGTGTCGGTCATCAAGTGCCGGATTCCGCGGGAAAGGCTGAACAGGCCAAGAAACGCCAGGATTGGGATGGTGAGCCCGAGGACGGCGAGGGCGGTCCTCGTCGGCCGGCTGACCAGATTCTTCCAGGCGAACGTCCACATAACCGCCCTCTCCGATCGGTTCGATGGCCGGCCGGTTGGCGGCCGATGGTCCATCAGGGTGGCCGCGTCGGGCCGGTCGCGTCAAGGCAGGATCGATGGCGCCCGGCAGGCTTGGCGCGTGGCGAACGGCGGCTCGGGGCTGGATCTCGAGGGGCTCGTCGGAACGGTCAGGAGGGCTCGGGAAGGATTCTCGGGCGCGGCGTTCGGGCCAAAGCGCCGCGGCCGTTCCTTGCCTACACGACGCTCTTCCGATCTCGGAAGAGCGTCGTGTAGGGAAAGAGTGTA
>CAZRGV010000245.1:0-5016 GCA_964599655.1 uncultured Isosphaeraceae bacterium
TTCGAGGATCCGGGGCTGTGTGGGCGTTCGCGGGTTTCGGCTCTGACCTCTTATTGGAAGAACGCCGAGGCTTCCCGGTAGAAGGCGAGGTCGAGGTTTTTGAGGTTGGCCACGCCGTCTTGGAGCGGAGCCTCGATGATCTGGGTGCCTTTCAGGGCCACCATCTTGCCGAAGCGTTGTTGGAGGACCAGTTCGGCGGCCGCCAGGCCGAAGCGAGTGGCCAGGACGCGATCGTAGGCGCTGGGGGCACCGCCTCGTTGGATATGGCCGAGCACGACGGAGCGGGTTTCGAACTGTGTGGCCTTTTCGATCTTTTCGGCGACGATGGCGGCGATGCCGCCGAGTTGTGCGTGGCCGAACTCGTCCTTCTTTTCGGTCAGGGTCGTGACCTTCTGATCGGGGAACTTGGCCCCTTCGGAGACGACGACGATGCCGTAGTTTTTGCCTTCCGAACGTCGTCGTTTGAGGACGTCGATGCAGTGATCGATATCGATGGGGACCTCGGGCACCATGATGTAGTCGGCGGCGGCGGCGATGCCGGAGAAGCAGGCGATCCAGCCGGCCTGGCGACCCATGGTTTCGACGACCATGATCCGGCGATGGCTTTCGCTGGTGGTACGGAGCCTATCAATCGCCTCGATGACGATGTTGACGGCCGTGTCGAAGCCGAAGGTGAAGTCGGTGACGTTCAGGTCGTTGTCGATGGTTTTCGGGACGCCGACCATCGGCATCTTGAAGTCGTTGTACAGCCGGCTGGCGACGCCCAGCGTGTCGTCACCACCGATGGCGACCAAGGCGTCGAGCGCCAGGCTTGCGAAGTTGTCACGCAGGCGAGGCAGGTCGCTTTCGGGGTTTTTGTAGGGGTTTGTGCGGGATGAGCCGAGGATTGTGCCGCCGCGCGCGATGATGCCGTCGGTCTCGGACAGGGCGAGGGGCTGATTCATGCCGCGGACCAGTCCTCGCCAACCTTCGAGGATTCCGATGCAGGTTCCCCCGGCATTATGGATCCGTTGAACCACGGCTCGGATTACCGCGTTGAGGCCCGGGCAATCGCCGCCCCCGGTGAGCAAACCAACTCTCATTTGGGTTCGTCCAGTGAATATCAGGCAATCCGACCTTGGGTGTGGGAACCAGGAGAGTGGTTCACCAACCCCACTTTGGGGGAAGTCATGGTTATGGTTCCAGGCTACCGAGAATCGCGGCGCGATTCCAGATCGAACTCGTCGTAACGATTGTTTGCACGATGAAGGGACGATGAGGATTCTTTCGATGTTTCCGAGGGGTTGAGGTGGATCTGGAAGGGATTCCTCGCTGTGGACAGGGGGGTGGGTTGGGTGGATAAGGGTCGGGCCTGAACGGGAACTTTTTTCGGAGAGGGTGAGGGGAGACCTCGTGTTCGGGCGCTGCCATTCCGGCCGACCGTGTGCGCGGTTCGAGTCGAGACGGCGCCGGTTGGGGCTCGAACTTGGTTCGCGTGGCAAACGCGTCTGATCGACTTGCCGGGAGTGTTGAGGAGAGTGTAGAGTGACGCTGGAGTCACTCAGGAGGGCGGACAGGGGTTTCTAGGGTGTTTTGGGTCAGGAGACGACTCTGTCATGATGCCGTCTCCAGTCGCGCCTCTTGAGATCTACTTGCTCGGACTGGTGGAGTTCGAGGACGTCCAAACCCTTCAGCGACGGCTGGTTTACGATCTGGGTGAACGGGAAGGCGGGGCCCTCATCCTTTGTGAGCATCCGCCAACGATCACGGTGGGCCGCTCGGGAAGCCGGGCCCATATCCGAGCCGATCAGGAAGAGCTGAGGTCTTGGGATATCCAGGTCACCTGGGTCAGTCGGGGTGGAGGCGTCGTACTTCACTTGCCGGGTCAATTGGCGGCCTACGTCGTCCTGCCCTTACGGCCGCTTGGGCTTGATGTCCGGAGCTATCTGGACGGGCTTCATCAGGCGATTGTCCAGTTGCTGGCCGAGTTTGATCTGTCGGGCTCGACGCGTGTGGGATTTCCCGGAGTCTTCCTGGGTCAGGAGCGGGTGGCCTCGGTTGGTGTGGCCGTCAACCGATGGATTGCCTACCATGGTTTGACGCTCAACGTTGGTCCGTTCCTTGGTCCGTTCGGTGTTCTGGAAGAGCCGGGACCGAACGGTCTGCCAATCCGGCAGACGTCGATGGAGGCCCGTCGGCAGCGCCCCGCGCCGATGGCCAAGGTGCGAGAGGCCTTGATCCGCCAGGTTGAGGAAACCTTTGGCCTGGAGCGGCACCTGGTGTTCACCGATCATCCCCTGATTCGCCGGAAGCCACGACACCATGTCTACGCCCAGAGCCTCCGCTGAGGGGGCGTTCGCCGGCCGTCTGCCGATCTTGCCCTCGGAGCCCCGGGTCGCAACGAGCGAGGCGCCGCGTCGACGGTTGCCCTCGTGGCTCAAGCGGCCGATCCCGGAAGCGGGCGGACTGTACGCCACGCGTGATCTGATCGGCGAACTTCGATTGGAGACGATCTGTGAGAGCGGGAAGTGCCCGAACCGGTCGGAGTGCTGGACGCGCAAGACCGCCAGCTTCATGATTCTTGGCGAGACATGCACGCGTCCTTGCGGCTTCTGCTCGGTTCCTCGGGGCAAACCGGAGGCGGTTGCGCTGGACGAGCCCGAACGGCTGGCCGAAGCCTGCGCTCGACTCGGGCTGCGGCACGTCGTGATCACGAGTGTCACTCGCGACGACCTTTCCGACGGCGGGGCCGAACACTTTCGACGTTGCATCCTGGCCGTCCGCGATCGCACGGGCGCGACCATTGAAGTCTTGACCCCGGACTTCAACGGAGATCCGGCGGCGATCGACGTGGTGCTTTCGGCGTCGCCGGAGGTATTCAACCACAACATGGAAACGGTGGCCCGGTTGCAGCGGCACGTCCGGCGCAAGAGCCAGTATGGCATCAGTCTCAACGTCCTCGAGTACGCCAAGAAGAGCCGGCCGGATCTTCGCACGAAGACGGGCTTGATGCTCGGCCTCGGGGAAACGACCGAGGGAGTGCTCGAAACGCTGGCCGACCTCCGCGAAATCGGCTGCGACTTGCTCACGCTCGGGCAATACCTCCAACCTTCGCCGAGGCACCTGCCGGTCGAGCGGTACCTGCCTCCCGAGGAGTTCGACGAGCTGGGGCGTCTGGCCCGCACGATGGGTTTTCTCGACGTGGCGAGCGGGCCGTTCGTGCGGTCGAGCTATCACGCGGACGAGATGGCCCGGATGAACGTGGCTCAAGGAGGTTTGAGGGACTGATCCGGCCTGCTCCGGGAGCCGACGCGCCTTGCGGCAGGGTCAAGGCGCGAGGTCCGAACCGGGACCGAGGGCCTTCCGAAGCGTTTCGACGATGAACCGGATGTCGAGCGGCTTGAGGAAGATCTGGTCGAGGCCCAGTTCGGTGAGTTCGGCATCCTCGTGGACGAGGTCCCAGCCGGTAATCAGCGCGATGTAGGGGCGTGGGACGAGCTCGCGGGCTGCGTGTGCGATCTCACGCCCGTCCATGTCGGGAAGGAACAGATCGGTCAGGACGGCGTCCGGCGGTGGCGGCTTGTGGAGTGCCGCCAGGGCCGAGGCGCCGTCATGGGCCGCCGTGACGTGGAAGCCGTGCAACTCGAGGAGCCGAGCCAGGCTGCGACGGCCCTCCGGGCTGTCTTCCACGACCAGTAAACGTCGGACGCTCGAGGGTTCCGGGGGGGGTGGGGTCGTCATCGGTCCGGAATCGGGAGTGGGCATGGTCGTTGTTCTTCCGATCCCCGACGGACCGGGTGGTGTTGTCAGGAACGCGCAGTCGGCGACGCCGCTTGCCAGTCGATCGCGGAAAGACTCGCCAGCGCGAGGATCAAGGCATGGGTTCCGTCGCGCCCATGCCCCTGAGCCTGAACGGCCCGGTACAGTTGCTCGGCCAGGGCCAGTCCGGGCAGGGCGAGCCCCATTCGACGTGACTCGGCCAGGGCAATCCCCATGTCCTTCAAGAAATGTTCCACGAAGAAGCCGGGCTCAAACCGTCGGTTGATCATCCGAGGTCCGAGATTGCTCAGGCTCCACGAGCCAGCCGCGCCGCTCGAGACACTCTGAAGCACCGTATTCAAGTCTAGGCCCGCTTTGTAGCCGTAAAGCAACGCCTCGCAAACCCCGATCATGTTGGTGGCGATCAGGATCTGGTTGACCATCTTGGTGTGCTGACCGGCTCCGGCGGGGCCTTGATGGACGATCGTCTTTCCCATCTTCTCAAAGAGGGGAGTGACAGCGGCCACGGCGTCGGCGTCTCCGCCGATCATGATCGAGAGCCGGGCCTCTTTCGCGCCGACGTCGCCACCGGAAACCGGGGCGTCAATCGAGGCGACGCCCTTGGCTCGGGCGGCCTGGTCGATCTCCTGGGCCAGCGAGGGCTCGCTGGTCGTCATGTCCACCAGGATGCTGCCCGGCCGGGCTCCCTCGAGCGTGCCGTGGGAACCGAGCGTGACCTCCCGAACGTCCCGCGGAAACCCCACGATCGTGAAGATCACGTCCGACGCCTCGGCCACCTGCCGGGGCGTTTCGGCGAAGCTCGCTCCACGGTCGATCAGCGGCTGGGCCTTCTCCCTGGTCCGGTTGAAGACGGTCACCTGATAGCCGGCCGCCAGCAGGTGCCCGCACATCGACGACCCCATCACTCCGGTTCCGATCCAGCCAATCCGAGTCTTGCCGGGCGCAACTTCCAGAGCCATCACATTCTCCCTAACCTGGGCCCGAGCGTGCCGGGAACCCACCGTTCCCGCGGTTGAGCAGCACGACATGGACCCAAAAGAACGTTTTTTAACAACTCCGACATCCAGGATCAACGGCGAGGGGAAAAAGAGGGTGACACACCGACCGAGATCACCAGCAACTCGGCGGCCCGTGAGGTCCAGGGCGAGCGGTTTTCCCACCCGCCGGAGCCGCGCGGAGCCAAGAGCCGGCTGATCGGCGATGTCGACGCGGGGAGTCTCCGTGTGGCCAGGTCCATGTCCGAAATCGTCGAGGGGG
>CAZRGV010000245.1:5026-6150 GCA_964599655.1 uncultured Isosphaeraceae bacterium
TAGGTTTCGATCCGCAGCCGGCCGCTGGCACGCAACATGTCCCACCACGACGGGCCATCGATCGATGTTCGAGGAGCAACGGTTTCCAGGACCGACGCGATGCCACGCTCCATCCCCTTGAGTCCACAAATGTAAAGGTAGGTGCGATCTAATGGAAGGAGGCGGCACAGCTCGTCGAGATGCTCGCGGATTCGGTGCTGGACGTACATTCTCGAGCCGTCGGGGGCGTGCTGTTCCCGGCTCAGGGCCAGGGCAAGATGAAAGCCAGGGCGTTCGAGATAGCGCTCCAACTCGTCACGGTACAGACACTCTGCGCCTCTTCGAACGCCAAAGAACAGGTAAACCTCTCCCGTCCAGGAGTTCCGTTCGTCATAGATCCGTCTCAGGAACGCGCGAAAGGGAGCGATACCCGTGCCGGTCGCCACGAGGATGAGGTTCGATTCCGGCTCGGCAGGCAGAAGGAAGGATCGGCCCGAGGGGCCGGTTACCGCCACGGGGTCTCCCGGTGTCAGGTCGCAGAGATAGTTCGAGGCCACGCCGCGACGTGGCTGGCCGGTGGCCGGGTCGTTGTAGATCACTCGCTTGACGCAGAGCGAGGCCGAGTCTCCGAGGCCGTCATCGCCCAACCGAGGCGACGCGATCGAGTAGAGCCGAAGCTTGTTGGGCCGGCCCTGCTCATCAACTCCCGGAGGTAGCACACCCAGACTCTGACCCTCCAGGTAGCGGTAGTGTAACCCGGAAAGGTCGAGCACGATATGCCGAACCTCGTCGCAGTCTTCGGGCGTGAGCCGGAGACTCGAAGCCACTCGCGCCATCCCCGGTTTCGTGACCCGGTAGAGGTTGAGCGGTATCGGGTCGGAAACGGAATCCTGCACCGGGCCCATGAGGATGCTTCCAAGCGAATCGTGGCCCCACCACCTTCCAGGATCGCGAGCCTCGAGTCGTTCTCTTCAATCTTCGTCGATAGATCCATCTCAGGTCAACCGTGGAGCCTGGGAGCCGGACCTCTCGCAACGCCGCGAAGGCCGCCAGGCGGGTCGTCTCGGGGCGCAACGGGAGCGTCGAGGCTCGTTTCGTCTCGTGGTGGCATCCGAGTTCGTTGATCCCACCGGGCTTAAACGGCC
>CAZRGV010000246.1:0-5895 GCA_964599655.1 uncultured Isosphaeraceae bacterium
CGGACGAGCACTGGTGGACAAGCCACCAGTGGCACCCGGAACGGGTTTCTCCTCAAAGGCCTCCCGCCCGACGATCAACGGACGAGCACTGGTGGACAAGCCACCAGTGCCACCCAGAAAAGCTTCTCAACAGTGCGACCCGCTGGACGAGACCTGGTGGCCAAGCGACCAGTGCTCCGGACGACCGTCGACGGACGAGCCCTGGTGGCCAAGCCACCCGTGGCACCCGGCGCGGAACGTATTGTGATCGGCATTCGGGCACGGGTCGAAACAACCAAGAGCGTCATCGATTGTGTGTTCGTTTTGTTCGGATTGTGATAATGTGAGAGTGGTTCGGTGAACGGTTGCCAAGAGTTCGGCGGCACAGGGGCTGGGTCTGGGCGGACCGACCTCATCGAAGGCGATTGAGCCCTGGAAAGACGGTTTTTCCCGAGAGGAGAGTTCGATGACGTGTATCCGTTTTGCATTGATACTGGGATGGATCTTGTCCACCGCTCCCTTGCGCGCGGCCGACAAGCCGGTCAAGGTGTTCATCCTCGCGGGGCAGTCGAACATGGTCGGGGCGGGGTTCGTGAAGGCCGACCCGAAGCGGAACGGCGGCAAGGGGAGCCTGGAATACCTTGTCAAGAATTCCGCCACGGCCGACCGGTTCAAGAACCTTGTTGGCCAGCAGGGCGAGTGGGTGGTCCGCGACGATGTCTGGATTCACTACCTCGACCGCAAAGGACGGCTGACGGTGGGATTCGGAAGCGGCGAGGATCGGATTGGCCCGGAGCTGGGCTTTGGCCAGGTCGTGGGAGACGCGTTTGAAGAACCCGTTCTGCTGATCAAGCTGGCCTGGGGAGGAAAGAGCCTGGCGAAAGACTTCCGGCCGCCCAGCTCGGGGGGCGAGGTCGGGCCGTACTACACCGAGGTCGTTCAGCGAACCAGGAACGTTCTGAGCGAACTGGACAAGGAGTTTCCGGAATTGAAAGGCCGCGGATACGAAATCGCCGGGTTCGGCTGGCACCAGGGTTGGAACGATCGGATCAGCCCCGCGTTCACCGACGAATACGAGAAGAATATGGTGAACTTCATTCGGGACATTCGCAAGGATTTAGGAGTGAAGAATCTTCCCTTCGTGATCGCGGAGACCGGAATGAGTGGACCGGAGGAGAAACACCCGCGCGCCCTCGCCCTGATGAGGGCTCAGGCCGCCGCGGCCGGGCGCAAGGAGTTCCAGGGGAACGTTGCGTTCGTGGGAACGAAGGGGTTCTGGCGGGCGAAGGAGGAGTCGCCGACCGGGCAGGAGTACCACTGGAACACCAACGCCGAGACCTATTACCTGATCGGCGAGGCGATGGGAAAGGCCATGTTGGAGCTGTGCGAGACGAACGCGCGCTCGAAGTAATCGACGTCGAGACGGCTTGGCTGGTGGCTGCGGTCTCGCGTCGCCACCTGACTGGAGGATTGGCCGGGAATGCGGAGAACGCCGATCGCCGCACGATCCAATCGGGCACGCCGGCGGCTTAACAGCGGTCCGTGAACCGACCTGGGGAAGTCGAGCCCTGCCGATCCCCATTCTTGCCCTAGTCCGACGGGCGCTGTGGCGTCGTGAACGGCGTGGCGCCCAGCCGACGCATGGACGCCCAAACGACAGGCAGGCTGGGGGGCGCGTCGTTCTCGGTTCCCGCCGAAGGCCGCCATGATCGCCGACGTCGCACCGCAGCCCTGCCGGCTCACGATGTCCGCGAATCTCTCCCCCACGATCGATCCGGCCCGATCGTCTTCCCAGCCTGACCCGGCGCCGACCATGCACCCGATGCGTCGGCCGCGCAACGATCTGGCCCTGCCGTCAGGCCGCCCCTGTTCCTCGCGGCACTGCAAGCCCCTGTTAATGCCACGGCCGACCCGGCGCACGAGCAAAGTCAGGCGCAACAAAGTCCTTAATATACGTGATTCTCATCGTCTTCGGAACTTCGAGTGTCTTCCGCCAGTCGTTCATTCACGAGCATTCTCAGCCATCTCCGATACGGTGTCAGATACGCCTCCTCAACGACCAACGTTCCCCGCTCCTTGCTCAGAATGTCAAGGAGCATGCTCCGGAAGAATTCGACGATGGGCCTCTCCTCTGGCGACTTGATCCGGTCCACATTCTCCATCGGATCGTTTCTGAGATTGTAGAGATGTTCTTCTCCAGATCCGTCTCGGACGTAGTGCCTCCCTTGCGCCACGAGCGACATCTGGAACCCGACGCGTTCCAGCCTCTCCTTGGGCTGTGACTCGAAGGCCGTCGCGTTCGCGATCTCCGAGAGCGCCGGTGTGATTCCCGGCCGGGATTCAACGTCGGTCGTCCGCCACAGGTTGGCCAGCGACTCCCCCGGGAACGGTGAGCGGTCCGTGAGCCCCAGGCACTCGACCACCGTCGCCGGCAGGTCGCGCAGGCTGACTGGCTCTCGCAAGAGCCGACCCTCCGGGACGCCCGCGCCCAGGATCACCAGCGGCACCCGTGTTTGCTGCAGGTAGAGGCTTGACGCGTGATTGAACACGCCGTGCTCACCGAACGACTCCCCATGGTCGGACGTGATGATGACCAGCGTATTCTCGAGCAGCCCTCGACCGGCGAGTGTCGTCAGCAGTTCCTCGAGTTTTTTTTTTTTGTAGGCGAGGCAAGAGTCGTAGCAATCTCGCTTCATCACGAGTTCCCGAATCCCGAGCACGCGCGGGACGTCCTCCTCGGTGTCCAGGAGCAGCTCGAAATCGCTTCGCTTCTCGGGCACGACCCCGAACCGCCCCAAGAACTTCTTCGGCGGCAAGTATGGATCGTGCGCATCGTAGTAATTCAGGTAGGCGAAGAACGGCCGATCCTCCCGACGCGTGTCCAGCCAATCCAGGAACGCCTTGTTGATTCCCGCCGCGTCCCGCGACTGGAGCCGGATCCACTTTTTGGCCACGAAGTCATCGTGGGCCGCGAGATTTTCCAGCAGCCAGCGCCCCGGTTTCACCCTTCCCAGCAACGCCAGCGGCGATAACACATAATCCTCGTAATGCTGGAACCCACGGTTCAGCCCCGACTCATACGTGCAGCAGTTCGTGTTCGCAGCGAAGCCCGCCGTCTGATACCCCCGCGATCCGAGATACTCCGCCAGGGTCGGCACCGGCGCATCGAACTCGTATTTCCACTGCGAGTCCAATTGATAGGGCCAGTAACCGGTGAAGAAGCTCGTATGTGACGGATACGTCCAAGGCGCCGGCGCCAGCGCCATCTGAAATTGAACGCCCGACCTCGCCCAGAGGTCCAGGTTCGGAGTGGTTGACCGAGAATAGCCGTAAGGAGTCAGGCTCTCGGCCCTCACCGTATCCCAGACGATAAGCAGGACGTTCTTCGCACCCGCCGGCGCCTGCGGCAAGGCCGCCACCGCCCTCGTCTCCTGAATCATCCGCCAGCCGCTCGACGCTGCCGCCAGCACCCCGAGACAACCCAGCAGACCCGCCAGGGCCCACCGCCCCCGCCTCCCACCCTCGGGCCAGGACGTCAGGGCGTCGCTGAACACCCAAGCCACGCCAACCGCCAACGCGACGCTGCCAAGCGCGTAGAGCGGCAGCCTCAAAAACGCCCCCGAGAACGCCAACATCCCGAACAGCCAGGCCCCCATCCGCCACGACACCCACCCCGGCCTCAGCGCGTTGACCAGGGCCACCAACAACCCCGGCCCCAGCAGCAAGACGGCGTGCGCCAGCGGCACCGTCCACAACGCGTCCCGGGCCGCCCAGAAATACTTCGGATGATTCCAAACGTACTTTTTTACCCCCAGGATCAACAGGTCGAGATACCCTCCGCCCAACCCAAACGCGACCGCCAGCCCGATCGCCGCCAACGGCTGGAGCCTTCTCGGGTCCTTCCCGCGCCTCGTTTCCACTGCCGATGTCGTCATCGCGTCTCCGCCTCCGCCATCCTCGCGAGTCGCGCCACCCGACTCCGCGCCGACCCCCTCGGCTCTCTAACCGCCAGGGCGCACAAACTCCGTCATAGTCATCGATTACGAGATGACTATCTTTATATTCTGTACAATTGGTTACTTGTGCTCTGCCTCTCGGCGCGCACCCTGGACGGTCCTCGGGCCGAAGTGGTTCCCCGAGGAACTTCGTTTTCCTCAAATCAGCGTCAAACGCTCCGGTCCCGTCCCTTGATCCCCCGTCGAACCTCGTCGCAATCGCCAGGGCTTCCCGACCTCTCGGACCTAGGGGGGCGGCTGGGACGGACCAGAAACGTGTTCGGGTGCTGCGGAAGTGATGACCATCCGTGCACTTGTGCTGATGATCGCGCGTTCGTGAAGAACGACACCGGGAGGACTGTCTTTGTAAGTACCACGCGTCCGATACCGCGCGTGGGGGGCGGCGTCCGATTCAGTGAATCAAGAATTGAAGGTGATACGAAACGCGGGAGCACCCAAATCCTGGACCGTTGCCGGATGCAATGGCCGATCCGGTCGGAGGTGCGGCAGGACGACGAGACGACGACGTGACACATTCGACGACCAGGCCCAGGTCGTCCTGGACGTGCTCAACGGCGATTCGTCGCCTGCCGAGACGTGTCGCTCGGACGGGCTGAGCCTCGCCCGGCTGTGCCTCTGGAAGACCACGATTCACCAGGGGCGTCCGACGCCTTCCAGGCCGAAGGAAACGATTCGAGACGACAACCGGTTCAATGCCAGGGCCGTCCCAGCGCCCGGAACCTGGGGCACTCTTCCTGCCCTAGATCGAGGACCGATCGAAGTCGCGGCCCCAGACCGAGCATGCCGGGCTAACGCTTCAGGAAGTCGAGGACGGCGAGTATCTGGCTGGGCTCGACGCGGTAGGGCGTGCCTCGGCCTTCGTAGAATCCGTATCGTTCGATCATATAGGGTACTAAAAGGGCGTAGTCGAGCGACTTGCCGTTGTCGAGGTTGGTGACGGTGGCGTTGGTGCCGTGGCGGGTGCCGTCGAGAAAGGGGGAATCCTGGAAGCCTCGGGTGGGGTGGAGCGTGACCTTGAATCGACGGCCCTGGTAGGGGAATTCGGCTTCCAGAGCGCGTGAATTCACGAGGCGGCGGAGGGCGATGGCGGGCAGGGCGTGGAGGTGTCGGGCGAGCTGCCGATGGTTGAGGCCGAGACGGTCGACGACGTAACGATTGTCGGCGGCCAGAACGTCGAGAAGCCGCTCGTTGGGGCCGAGAAAGCCGGCCTCGGAGGAGGCGCCCGGCCTCATGTCGCGTTCGAGGTCGGCGATGGGCCGGCCGTT
Source organism: uncultured Isosphaeraceae bacterium (assembly GCA_964599655.1). Lineage (GTDB taxonomy): Bacteria > Planctomycetota > Planctomycetia > Isosphaerales > Isosphaeraceae > CAZRGV01. The sequence goes on from CAZRGV010000246.1 coordinate 5,261, forward strand.
CATCTCGGTGAGCGACTCGATGAGCGCGGTCGCGTTCGAGCCTCCCACGACGAAGCCGGTTTTCGGGTCCATTCGGGGCGGGACGGCCGGAATGCCGAGCGCTTCGAGGGAGATTTCGTCGCCGTTTTCGGACGGCTCCTCGGCGATGGAGATTGTTGCGAGCCCAAGGGTTACGATCAGGGTCCGAGTGAGGAACCGCCTTGAGTTCATCGGTGGAATCCTTGGAACATGTGTCCAGTTGCGGTCGCGAACGGGCGGGCTGCGGCCGAACGTGCCCTTGAAAACGACGAGCGAGACGGCGAACTGTCCGACGATTCTTCGAATTTCTCGCCATGATGCTGGTCGATCTCGCCGATGAATGGTATCAGGATGCGCGGGGGTAGGTTCCGGTCCGTTCGCTGTTTCCGCGGGCGAAAACCAAGGCGAGCGTTGCGCGTGATCGAGGGAATGGCTCGATGCCAGGATGCGAGCTCCGCGATCGCCCGCGTGCGACGATCCTGAGCGTCCTTTTGAGCGTTCCGCTGCTGTTGGCGGTGTTGCCCATCGTCGCGAAGGCCCAAACGTCGGACGGGGCCGCGACGCCGACGCCGCGGGAAACGCCGCTGATCGACCGGCTGTTCACCCACTTCGAGCGC
>CAZRGV010000247.1:0-5816 GCA_964599655.1 uncultured Isosphaeraceae bacterium
CATGCTTCCACTTGCGGCCAAAAAACCCATCAATAAAGAGTTCGTTCGGCGCGCCGGACTCGACACCATCCCTCCCTGCGGAGGCGGGGGAAGAGGTTTCTCGCAAAGACGCAAAGGCCGCAACGCGTGCGGCTCGGCGTCGAGGTCGATCCGCCCTTGAGGATCGGCGGACGGCTTCTTGCGACGCCGATTGCGGCCATGGTTGCTCAACAGCGCGCATGGCTGCGTGGTTCCTGTCGTGATGCCATTGTCAAGGAGCGGGGAGGGTTCGCGAGGCGAGTCCTCCATTCCTTATCATCTGGAGTTGGGGGCCAAATCTTCGGGTGGGTTGAGGTTTTTTTTCGAGGCGGGTTCAGGTCATGACCGAGCCTTCGCGATGCATCCACCCGACCAACCGGCCAAGACAAAGCCTTGCAACCACACGAAAGGGGGGATCAGGCGTTGGCCTCGGATTCGACGGGTTCGTTCCAAGGGAGCTGGAAGCCGGGGAGGATGGGGGCGCCGTCGAGGGTGTCGCCGGGCATGGGGGTGTGGATGGTGGTTGAAGCGCCGGCTTCGTGGATGTGGAGTTGGCGTTCGACGGGGGAAACCGTCCCGACCAGTTGAACGATGGTTCGAAGGTCGTCGCGGACCCTGGCCAGGACTTCGGACGTGGAGTTGCTCGGGCTGACCACGTCGATCGCCAGGTCGGGCACGACGTCCTGGGCGGGGGTGATCGGCTCGCGTCGTTCGCGGGGCGAGCGGTCGAACGAGAGAACGGCCACGTCCGGCCGACGCGGGAGCTCGCCGGAGGGGTCGAGGTGGAAGAGAAGAGCATCACGGGCATGGCGCGCCGGAGCGAGCCGGTTCGTCCGCGCGAACGCGCCGAGACGCTGGTCGAGAATCGAGGCGATCCGGGCTTGATACGCACCCAAGGGCGTCGGCACCACGACCTGGCCGTTGTTGATCTCGTCCAGGCGATCGCCGAGCGTCGGGGCGGCCGCTGGGGCGCTGGCGATGGTTCCCGACTCGGGCATGGCGGTCTCGTCGCTCGTGGTCGGGTCAGGTTGTGGCGTGTTGCCCCTTGATCATAACGGACAACGCCGGAGCGCGGACGAACCGTGGCGAAGGACGCGGCTCCGGCTCCGGCTCCGGCTCCGTCTCCGTCTACGGGCGGCCGGCGCGATGGTGGCTCACGGCCTCCGAGACGCGCAAGGGGCGGTCGTAAATGCGGAGGCCGTCGATCTCGCCGAGCAAGGTTGGCGCGAGCTTGGTTTCGCTCGAACCGTTCACGTCGCCGAGTTCGGGGCCGAACCGGCCCCAGCCGTATTGCCGGAGCGCTCCGCCGTCGTTGAGGGTGCCGTCGACGACGAAGAGGATCAGCCTGGGCCCGGCGTCGACGATCACCGCGACGTGCTGCCAGACGCCCGTTTTGAGCGTGCCGTCGTGCGTGCCGGGGTCGCAATCCCAGTGGGCCTGGTTCTTGCCGTCGTTGAGGGTCAAGGTGAGCGTGAAGCGGTCGGAGGTCGTCAGGGCCACGCCCTTGCCCTTCGCGTCCCGGGTGTCGAGGATGGTCTGGCCGGCGGTGAGCTCGTCGAACTTGAGCCAGGCGTCGATCGTGAACCCGCCCCGGTTCTGGAGGTTGGGCAGCCTGGGGACGGCGATCGACGCCCCGTTCACCGCCCGCTCGCCGGAGATCTCGAGGGCGAGGCCGTCGCGAGCCACGACCTTGCGCTCGTGCTGGGTCCAGAGGCCCTCGAGTAAGGCGGGGTCGATTTCGTGGACGCGGGCGATGGTTTTCTGCGTTTCGGTGACGAAGACGCGTCCGTGGTCCTCGATGAAGTCGGGGTAGCTGATGCGGACGTTGGGGTCTTCGTCGTAGAGGAGGATCTCGGGCTGCGACCAGTAAAGATATCCGTCTTTTTCGATTCCGCCCGCGACCCAGCCGGGGTTTCGCCCGGAGTAATAGTCCCACTTAGTCAGGTGAACAGGCTCGCCTCCTTGATTATGATACCAGAGAAGATACTTGCCGTTGGAGAACTTTTTCACGAAATTGGCCGCGCGCGGGTGTTTGATCCGGCGTCCGCCGGGCGTGTACGAGGCGTAGGCTGGGCCGGTCCAGGAGTGGCCGCCGTCTCGGCTGTAGGCGGCGCCGTTGTAGCCGTCGATGGTCCGGTAGGTGGCGTAGAGCGAGCCGTCGGAGAGGCCGACGAGGTTGGCCTCGTCGGAGACCGGCCCTTTGGGGGCACGGAGGCCCTCGTCGCCGTCGGGCAGAAGCTCGAAGCGAATTTTCGACGGGTCGGATTCCCTGAGGATATTTTCACTCTTGATGAAGCAGCCCTGCGACGTGACCATGGCGCCCGGCAGGCCCCACTTGCCGACCTTGGCGAAGCCGAAGTACATGGCTCCTTGATGCGTGATCGGCTTGCCCACGCCCCAGAAAAAGAAGACGTCGCCGCCGACGTTGTTCTCGCGGTCGATCCGCATCGGCCGCATCGGAATTTCGAACCGTTCCCGGGACCAGGTCCGGCCGCCATCATCCGAATAGCGGAACATGTATTTTCCCAGTGTATCGACTCGTTTGTTGACCTCTGGGGAGTTTCCCCTGGGGACGGCGCGGAGGTTCTCGGCGTTGTAGGTGTAGAAGGCGTAGACGCGGCCGCTGGGGGCGAGGAACGGCATGACCCAGGAGGCTTCGGGGCCGTCGCCGGGTTCGATGTCGATGAGGTTGGACCAGGTTTTTCCCTGGTCGTGGCTGATGGTGGCGACGATGTGCTGTCCGGTCTGGCCTTCGCGGCCGGGGCCGGTGGTCATGAGGCAGAGCCAGTGGCCGTCTCGGGTGTTGACGACGTAGGGCTGGTCGCAGTAGCCCTCGTCGGGGATGGGGGAGCCGTTGCGGATGTCGCGCGGGTCGGGGCCCTCGGCGGCCGACGTCGCGACCCGCCCGGCGGAGCCAATCAGGAGCACGAGCGGGGCGAGTCGCGTGAGTCGTCGAGCGTCGAGGCGCATGGCGGGCATCTCCCAGGGGAGCGTGATGGGATGAGTCGGGTCGAGGGGAGGCGGAGTCGGGGTTGACCTGTCGGGGCCAAACGGCTACGAACCTCGCATCGATCGGAAAACCGGCCTGGTTGTCCGAGAAGGCGCCGGAAACGGTTCTCTCGTCCCCTGGCGAGGTCGAGACCGAACCTCCAAGGCGTCTTGTGGATACGTGCCGGAAGAGCGCCCTGGTGTCAAGTCCCTGGTCTCGGCTCGCGGTCGGGATCTCGAAAGGAGTGAGATCCAGATGAAGGCACGATTCTGGCTCGGTGCGACGACGTTGCTGGCCGTTCTGGCCTTGCCCGCCGCGACGGTTCAGGCGCAGTTTCGAGAGACGGTGACGATGGACACCGCCACCGTGGTCTTTCAGGAGATCATGGGCATTCCCGAGCAAGGGATTCCGCCGTCGCTCCTGAGCGGCGCCCAGGCGATCGCGATCGTGCCGAACGTGATCAAGGCCGGTTTCCTCGTCGGCGGCCGCTTCGGTCGAGGGGTCGTGGTGGTGCGGGACCAGAACGGCGCGTGGAGCAATCCGGTTTTCGTGACGATCGCCGGCGGCAGCCTTGGGTTCCAGATCGGCGCCCAGGCGACCGACCTGGTCCTGGTGTTCAAGAACCGCCGAAGCCTCGACAGCTTCCTGATGGGTCGCGGCAAGTTCACGCTTGGGGCTGACGCCGCGGTGGCCGCCGGACCGGTCGGCCGCCAGCTCGAGGCGGGCACCGACGCGTTGCTCTCGTCGGAGATCTATTCCTACTCCCGGAGCCGCGGCCTGTTTGCGGGCGTCTCGCTCGAAGGGGCGGCCCTGTCGCTCGACTGGCGGGCCAACGTCGCCTTCTATGGCCAGGTGATCAGCCCGGCGGAGATCCTGGCGGGCGTGGAGCTGAAGGTGCCCCAGGCGGCCGCGAGGCTCAAGGCGTGGCTGAGCTACTTCACCGGCGCGCCTCGGAGTGAGTCCTGAATCGGGCCGGAGCCGGAGCCCAGGGCGGCCAGGCCCCTATTGTCTGGGATTCTGGATAACCTGGGTATCGCAGTAAAGCGGTGGCATTGGCAAGTGACTCCGGGTCGGCACCGTCGCCGGCCCATGGGAAACCCCTGGATGACCCGCGCCGCCCATCCTGACAACGTCCGCCGTCGAGGCGTCGAAGACGGGCCTGATATCGAGAAATTGGGTGGGTTCGGTCCTCCGTGATCTTGTCCAGAACCCGGACAAGTCGGGGGACAAGCCGCCCGTGCCGTCCGAAGATCGGACGTCCTCCGGAATTGCCAGGATCCGTTGCCGTTCGTCGGGTGGACGCGGTGTTCAGACCGGACTCAAGGCTCGTCGGGGGATCGGATGGCCTTTCGCCAGTGGTCGAGCATGTCGGCCAGGGTTTGCTCGGTGGTGAATCGCGGCTCCCAGCCGGTGGCCTGGCGGAGCTTCGAGGCGTCGGCCAGGAGGCGGGGCTGGTCGACGGGGCGGAATCGCGACGGGTCGACGCGGGCCTCGACGGGCGTTCGGCAGAGGCCGCGAAGGATCTCGAGCATCCGGGTCAGCGAGACGTCGCGCCCGGTGCCGATGTTGTAGATCTCGCCGGGCTTGCCGCGGAGGGCCAGCAGGCGATAGGCGCGGACGATGTCGCGGACGTCGGTGAAGTCGCGGACGACGTCGAGGTTGCCGTGCTCGACGACCGGCTTGAGGCCCGCCTCGACCTCGGCGACCTGGCGGGCCAGGCTGCTGAGGACGTAGGTGTCGGACTGGCGGGGTCCCGCGTGGTTGAACGGGCGGGCCATCACGACGTCGGTGCCGTGCCCGAGGTAGTGCTGGATGCCCAGCAGGTCGGCGGCGGCCTTGCTGGCCGAGTAGGGGTTGTTGGGCCGCAACGGGCAAGACTCGGTCACCGGCAGGTGCTCGGGGGCGGGGTTGCCGTAGCAGACGCCCGAGCCAACGAGCACGACGCGGGGCTTCAGGCCCGACGCCTTGACCGCTTCGAGCAGGTTGAGCGCCCCACCGAGGTTCAAGGCCCAGGTGCCTCGGGGGTCGGCCACGCTCTGCTGCGGGTTGGCCTGCGCGGCCAGGTGATAGATCGCCTCGGGCTGCTTGCGACGGAGCAGGTCGACGAGGTCGGCCTCGTCGACGTCGGCCAGGTCGAGGCGCTCGAGGCGGGCGAACCGTTCGAGGTGCGCCAACGATCGGGGCCACTGGCCCTTGCTCGACAGGCCGACGATCAGATCTCCGGCCTCGGCCAGGTGCTCGACCAGGTGGCCGCCGACGAATCCGGACGCCCCGGTCACCAGGACTCGCATGGCGTTTTGGCCTCACTCACTTGCGGGGATGACAGCGACTTCCGGGCTCGCGACACAGCCTCGCGAACGGTCCCCGTCCCGACACGGCGGACGGACGACCGATACCCTAAACCAAGAACGCAGCCAGGAACAAGACGAGGTTGCCTCCCCCTCAGGCCGGGGTCGAGCGGAACTCGAACCGGCCAGCGCCCGCTGCCATCCCTCACCCCCTCACGCCCCTGGTCTCGACTCGCCCGATCGAAAGGGCCAGGTGGCCCTGGTGGCTTGCCCACCCGTGTGCCCAGTCGATGGCTGTGATCGGACCAACACGGGTGGCTTGTCCACCCGTGTGCCCACCCGAGGCTGGGTGCCACTGGTGGCTTGTCCACCAGTGCTCCCACCCGTCGATCGGACCAACACGGGTGGTCAAGCCACCAGGGCCACCCGTCCGATCGGACCACCACGGGTGGGCAAGCCACCAGGGCCACCCTCGGACCAACACTGGTGGTCAAGCCACCAGTGCCACCCGTCGTCGATGG
>CAZRGV010000248.1:0-5745 GCA_964599655.1 uncultured Isosphaeraceae bacterium
GGCCCGTTCAGTCCAGCCCGTAGACCGCCGCGTTCCCCCCCACGGACGGGTTGTTTCGTTTCTCGGCGCCGATGGTCGTGGGCGGTCCGTGGCCGGGCAGGATCAGGGTCGCGTCGGGCAAGTCGAAGAGCCTCTTGCGAATTCCATCGAGGAGGCTCGCGGCGCTTCCCCCCGGAAAGTCGGCGCGTCCCACCGAGCCCGAAAACAGAACGTCGCCGCCCAGCACGAAGGGCGGATCAAACTGATCGGCCACGAAGACAACCGATCCAGGGCTGTGACCGGTAATCTCCCGGACGTGAAACGACAGGCCGGCGACCTCGATCCGTTCGCCGTCCTCGACCGTGCGATCGGCCGGCGGACTGGTGATCGGCATGCCAAAGGAGGCGCTCAGGTTCGCCTCGGGATCGGTCAGAAGATGGGCCTCGTGGCGGCCGATGATCAGAGGCGCCTCGGGATGCGCCGCCTTCATCGCCTCGTTGCCCGCGATGTGGTCGGCGTGACCGTGCGTGTTCAGGATCGCCGAGAGCCGGAGCCCCTGTTGCCGCAATACCGCCTCGATCGATTCGGTGTCGAACCCGGGATCGACCACGATCGCCTCGTCACCGCCCTGCCGCCAGACCACGTAGGCCACCTGGCCGAAGGGAGCCGATTCAATCGGCTCAACCACGTATCCCGGCTCCGCCATGCGACTGCCTCCTTTCCGTCGAACGTTTACGACCGTCCAGATCGGGCGATCTTACCACAATCGCTCGGGCGCGCGTCGCGGCGATCCCAGCTTTGTAATTCCGGACGTCGATCCTGGTAAAAACAACAACGCCCACCCCCGACCAAGACTCTTGCCGTGCCAGACCTGACGATTGCGCGGCCCGACGCACAATTTTTTCTTGATGGTTCAGCCTTTGCATCCTTTTCTCGCATTTTCCCTTCGACCCCGCGGTTAGGTCTTGAGCTCGGGCTCGCGCCGGTTCACGAGACCTGCCGGCTCGCCCCTCCACCATCCGGCCGCCTCGCCGGTGGAAGGATACGGACCTATGACTCAACCCACCCGCGCACCTCGCTCTCCTCGCCAGCGCTGGACCATGGCCGGGGGCGGGGTGGTCGTCGCCGTCGTGCTTCTCGGAGCCGGTGTCTTGCTCGCCTCGGGGCCGTCGATCGGTCCCACCTATCGATCGACCGCCGCGCCTCCCTCCGACTACCCCGGACCGAAGCCGACCCTCCTCGTCCTCAATGAGAACCCGCCGGCGCATCGCCCTTCGGACCCGAAACTCGCCGAATCCGGACCGGCCAACCGATCTCCGCTGGCCTCCGCCGCCGCGCCTGTGCGACTGGCCTCGGTCGAGCGCGGCTCGAACATCGCCAGGCCCTCGGCCTCGAAACCCGCTCCCGCCCTTGCCAAGCCCCTCGATCCGATCACCGAAGCCAAGCAGATGATCGCCGCCTGCAAGGCCCGTTACGAGACGGTTCGCGACTACACCTGCACCTTCTTCAAGCGCGAGCGCCTGCCGAGTGGCCAGTTGACCGAGCAACACGTCATGTCGATGAAGCTCCGATCCGCGCCCAAGGGTGTCTACCTCAAGTTCCACAAGCCGATCGCCGGACGCGAAGCCATCTGGGTCGAGGGGGAGAACGACGGCAAGGTGTTCGTCCACGACGTCGGGCTCGGCAAGCTGCTCGCGGGAACCCTCTCGCTCGATCCCAGGTCCCGGATGGCGATGGAAGATTGCCGACACCCGATCACCGAGGCGGGAATCGGCCACATGATCAACCAACTTGTCGAGGGCTGGGAGGCCGAGATGCGGCACGGGGAGACCGTGGTGACGATCGAGAAGGGGGCGAACGTCGGCGATCGCCGCTGCACGATGATCGAGTCGATGCATCCAAAGTTTCACCCGAGCTACGTCTTCCACAAGGTGAAAGTTTATATCGATCAGGAACATGGCCTGCCCATCCGCTTCGAAGCCTACGACTGGCCGCGACGGCCCGGCGAGCCGGCCCGGCTCCTCGAAGAGTATTCCTACATGAACCTGAAGCTCAACGTGGGGCTTCGCGACCACGATTTCGACCCCTCCAACCGGTCGTACTCGTTCGGCCGGTTCTGATACGGAGTCGCCTGGGTCCGTTGCCCTTCGCAGGGTGGGCATCGCCCACCGAACCGGTTCTCGATCGGAGGATCGGTGGGTGATGCCCATCCTACGGGAATCGACGCCTCGATGCGATTCTCGATCCATCAGCGACCGACGGGCGGACCGCGAACGTGGAGGACTTCCGGACCGTGGCCGTCCGCCATCGCCGGGGCTTTGAGTAACCCGTACATTCCTCACGATCGGGCCTCCTCGGACCGATAATTCTGGTTGTCAGGTCGATGCCGCCAGGTTCGCAAGCGGGCTTGGCAGTCCGGGGGGGCTTCGCTAGAATCCGCCTCGCCTCGGGGGTAGTGCGAAGCCCAGGGAATCGGGCAAGGCAACCCGCGTGGGGCGTCCCCCTTCGGCGACGACCTCTCCTTGACACTCGCGGGTCCGAGAACACAGACGGCTGTCCCTTGAACCGGTCCCCATCAAGGCCGGCCGATGTCCAAAGTCCATGGATGGAAGGAGGCTCGATGAGCACGGTCCCGACCCCCAAGGCTCAGGTCCGCGTCCATATCCGGTGGATGATCCGCCGGGACATGCCCGAGGTCCTGGCCATCGAGCACGCCAGCAGCGATTACCCCTGGTGTGAGGAAGAGTTTCTCCGCGTCCTCCGCCAGCGCAACTGCATCGGCATGGTGGCCGAGTTCGGCGAGCGCGTCGTCGGGTTCATGATCTACGAACTTCACAAGTCGAAGCTCCAGGTCCTGAATTTCGCCGTCGCCCCTGAGTTCCGAAGGCAGGGCGTCGGACATCAGATGGTCGCGAAGCTCGTGGGCAAGCTCTCGAGCCACCGCCGAACCAAGATCGTCCTGCTCTGCCGCGAAACCAGTCTGCCCGCCCAACTGTTCTTCCGCGTTCAGGGCTTCCTCGCCACCGAGGTCCTCCGCGAGTATTTCGAGGACACCGGTGAGGATGCCTACGCGATGCAGTACCTCTACGACGAATCGCTGGCCGACGACCTCTCTGGCGTCCCGGTCAATCGGATCGCCCGTCAGCTCGAAAACTGAGCCGGCTCGCCTCCCGCACGATCGCCGCGACCGTCCACGCCGTCCCTCGAGGCGTCGACCGTCGCGGCGATCGTCATTTCTCGGGGCGGGACGTGGAAACTCGACGCGAAGGACCGCATAATCGTCTTGATCGACCCTCTCGCATCCTTGACACCCTTGATGCTCATGCCCCTCGAAACGGAAGACGCGACCCGGCGGCCGGCAACGTCGGAACCCTCCACCGCTCTCTCGCCTCGCGAGCGGGCCGCTCTCGGCCTGATCGTCCTCAGCGCGGCCGCCCTCTTCACGCGACTCTCCGGACTCCTCGCGTTCGCCCCTTCGGCCGACCGGTGGTTGTCCGGCATCCTCAACGCAACCCTGTCCGCCCTCCTGGTTCTGGCGGGCCTGGCCGCTCTCGTGCTGTTACGTCGGCTCCAGCGGCTGTTGGAACGGACCGACACCCTCTCTCGACAGGCGGCCCAGGGCGTCGAACAGTTGGAAGCCCTCTCCCGTCATCTCGAGCACCTTGCCTCAAAGCTCGACGCGCCTCCAGGCACGGCTCACGCGCGTCCGGCGATCGACGCGGGCGCCGGTCTCCCCTTCCAGTTGCGAGACGCCATCCGCGCGGGGCTCTGGGACGAGGCCCAACGGCTCCTCGACGAGATCGAGCGGGAATCCCCCGACTCGACCGAAACCAGAGAACTCGCGGAGGAGCTCGCCAGGGGCCGGCAAACGGCCGCCGAAGGGCTGAGGGCCCGGCTCGAGGCCTCTCGCTCGGCGAATGACCCCGAATCCGTCCTCGACGTCCGCGGGCAGCTTCTCCCGTTGCTGCCCGACGCCGATCGCCACGTCCTCGACCGCGACCTGTTGAAATGGCTCATGGCGTTGCTCATGCGGCGGATGCGCACCGGCACCGTCCGTTCCGACGTCGCCCTCCTCGCCGAGCGGGTCTCCGAGGCGTTCCCCGCCACGCCCGAGGGGGCCAGCCTTCGCGCCTCGCTGCCGACGCTCCGGCGCAGCGGCGGACTCTGCCCGCGATGCGCCCAGCCTTACACGGGCCTCGACGACGCCTGCCCTCAGTGCCTCGCGGGCCCCTCGGGACCGAGAATCTTTCCCCTTCCCAGCAGCCAGTCGGACGAGGAACCACTGGAGGCCTGATCCCGACGCAACCGCCCGAGTCGTTGGTCCTTCGTTGGAGGCGCGACGACCAACCCACCGGTTCGCCAACGGTGGACCGGCCGGCCTTGCCCACACGACCCAACGCGAGTCGTCCCGGCGCCTCGGATCGGATCGGATCGGATCGGATCGGAGCCGTCACCCGGCTTCGCTTCTTCGATCGCGCCCGATCCGGTCAATCGAATCGCAACGGTTCTACCAGTACGGTCAACGTCTCCGGGTCACCGCGGCCGATCTCGCGTAAACTTCCTGGTTTTCCAGGGCGCAACTTGACGACAGCGAAGACGTCGGGAAGGATGAGAGAGAAGAACGATCGCGCGCGTCGGGCCGCGATCATGCCGGCAAACGGAAAGGTTCGCGCCATGTTTCGCCGACTCGTCCTGGCCGGGGTCCTGGTCGCCCTGATGGGTCTCCCCACCTTGGCCCAACAGCGCCCCATCGCTCGTGACAGCCTGCCGACCCGGACGGCCCTCGCCCGGCTCGGACTCGAAAAAAACTGGTATACCACCGTCCCCCTCGGCTTCGGCGAGGAACGCGTTCTCGCCTTCAACGTCGCGGGAGGAATGCTTTTCGCCCAGACCAATCGCGGCTACCTCCACGCCTATGACGCCGAGACCGGTCGCTACCTCTGGGGGGCCCGGCTCGACAGCTTCTCCGCCCAGGCGCTGCCCGTCGGCACGAACTCCGATCAGGTCTTCGTCACCAGCCTCGAAACCCTCTTCGCGCTCGACAAGAACACCGGTCGGCTCATCTGGAGCGTCGAGATGGAGGACCTCCCCTCCAGCGGCATCGCGGCCGACGATGACGTCGCCATGGTCGGCCTTCGAACCGGAAAACTCGTCGCGTACAACGCCCGAGACCGGACGAAGGAGACTCCGCCCGGCCGCTCGGCGGGCACGTTCGCCTTCGCCTGGCAGACCGGGGCCACCTTGACCTCAATGCCCATCATCACGCCGAAAGTCATCGCCTTCGGCAGCCAGGACGGACGGGTCTACGTCGGGCTGAAAGCCGAGAAGCAACTTCTCTTCCGGTATCTGACCGATGGCCCGATCTCGGCGTCGATGGCCCACTTCGGCAACCGGACCCTGATCGTTCCGTCCGAGGACAACAACGTTTACGCGATTGATCTGTTCACCGCCCAGACGTGGTGGGAAATTTCGACCGGCGATCCCGTCCGGGCCCAGCCCCTCGTCTCGGATGAGAGCGCTTACGTCATCAACTCGGCGGGACGGCTCGTCTCCATCAAGATCCGCGCCGGCGAGACGGAATGGTCCACGCCCACCAAGGCGACCAGGCTTCTGGCCCTCAGCCCGACTCGAGCCTACCTGGAGTCGGTTCACCGCGATCTGATCATCGTGGATCGCGCGTCGGGACAGCTCCTCGCCGACGCGCGGGCCACGCACGAACAGGCTGGCCTGAACCTTCGCGAGTTCACCCTCTCGTACACCAATGAC
>CAZRGV010000249.1:0-4145 GCA_964599655.1 uncultured Isosphaeraceae bacterium
GACGGGGCTGGGGTCGACACGACCCCAGCCACCCCAACCGGGTGGCACGGGTGGCTTGCCCACCAGGGCTTCCCGATGGGCATGAGTGGGCGAGCACTGGTGGACAAGCCACCAGTGGCACCCGACAATGGACAAGCCACCAGTGGCACCCGACGATGGACAAGCCAGCAGGGCCACCCGACGATGGACAAGCCAGCAGGGCCACCCGACGATGGACAAGCACCAGGGCCACCCGACGATGGACAAGCCACCAGGGACACCCGACGAAGACACGGGCGGACAAGCCACCAGTGGCACCCGTCGGACTGTTGCGACATCTTTCTTATTATGACCGATGTTATCGAGTTGGCTTAAGAAAGATTCTGGAAAACCTCGGAAAGCCGGGAAATGGCTGAGGGTGGGGGGGGGGGGGGTGTTGTCGGGGTCGACGGACAGGGAGCGTTGGCGTTGGTGACGACCTGTTGGGTTGGTGGCGGGGACCGACCTTCTCAGAACACGGACGCCACGCTATGATCCCGCCGCGCTTTCGCGAACCCAGAGGAGGGGAAGGGGGAACTCATGGACGAGGGCAACGGAACCTTTTCGTATGCGTCGCCCAGGGATGTCCGACGCGTCGAGGACTGCTACTTCTACCACACGCTCGAACTGCCGGAGATTGGCGTGGTCAAGGGGGAGTGGGACCTTCGAGGCCAATTCGACGAGTATGTCGCCGGCACCGACCTGCGAGGCAAGCGGGTGCTCGACGTGGGAACCGCGAGCGGCTTCTTGACGTTCGAGGCCGAGAAGCGAGGCGCCCGAGAAGTTGTTTCGTTCGACATCAGCGATGCCAAATACCAGCATTTGCTTCCGTTCAAGGATACGCCCTACGTTCGCGACCACGAAACGTGGAGGGCCCAGGCGACGGCCACGTTCGATCGCTGGAAGAACGGCTACTGGCTGGCGCATCGGTTGTACGGGTCGCGGGCGAAGGCCTTCTACGGCAACATTTACGAGCTTCCCGAGGCCGCTGGTCCGTTTGACGTGGCGATTGTCGGCTCGGTGCTCGAGCACCTCAGCAACCCGATCAATGCGCTGGCGTCGGTGGCGAAGCTGACGACCTCGACGATTGTTGTCGTCACCGACGTGCTCGAAAGCGAGGACACCGTGGCCCGCTTTCTTTGCAACCCGAATCGACCCGACCACTCGTACAACTGGTGGACGCTATCGATCGGAACCTACCGGGCGATTTTTGCCATGATCGGGTTCGAAATCGTGTCGTTCACCGAGGCGGAATACCGCTGCGCCTGGGAATGCGACACGAGGCGAAACACCATCGTTGCCCGCCGCAAGGCGGCCTGACCGCGCAGGAGGCCCCCCCGCGAAGGCGACTGGGTGGCTGAGGTCTCGCGCCGAAACCCCACCACCCGAGCCGGCGTTTTTCCATGGAAAACCGACCGGGTGGTTCTTGGACAGCGACGAAGAGGCCGTCCGGGACGCGCCGGGCGTCTTGTCGTAAAATTTTGTCGAGCACGTTCCTGCGTGCCAGACCCGGCATCGCGTGAGTTCGACGCGCGAGAGGGTGCCCTCCAGGAGTTGACGGGAGTCCCTCGGTCGTTTCCAGATCGTTTCCCCGATCGACCCCCGGCTCGTTCTGGTCAGGAGGTGTGCGGTGGAAGGACGAGGAGGCCGGTCAGCGCGAAGGTGAGCAGGAGGTAGTCGGCCGCCTCGTTGGGGATGGACCGGCCTCGTTGATTCACGACGAATCGGGAGAGATTCACAAGCTGAGCCGTCGCGCGATGGGTTCGGCCCTGATCGATCGACGTGTTGAGCTGGCGGATTCCGCGGAGAAGATGCAACGCCACGGGGCTCGGGACACCGATGGCGCGCGCGATCTGATCCTCGTATCGCAGGCCGATCGCGGGCGGGAAGGCCGCGCCGCCGTCGGTCGGGGGTGCTGGGGCGGGCGAGGGGGGCAACGGGACGTCGCCCGTGGTCGCCAGGTTCGGGACCACCGCTTGTTGATAGAACTTGTATGTGCTTGTATGACCAGGAGCCACCTGAGTCAGGTTGTAGTACACGGCTGAGGCCGACGCGCCTCCGACGGGAACCACGCCCCAGCTATTGAGGAACTTTTCATCAAGGCCCGCGGCGTTTTGCACCTTGGCGTGCTGAGAGAAGACCTCGGTTTGCTGGACATTGGCGGGGATCAGGAGTGCCGGGTCGTTGGCGAGGGCCTGGAATCGCAGGAAGGGTTTGAGCGCGAGCTGGCCAATCGGACCGGACGAGACGCTGACATATGGAACCGCCTCGTTCCGAGCAGGGTGGGGATCGAGCAAGGTCAGCTTGAGGAACCCGCCCTGGAGAGGCGGCACGTTGGTGGGGAGGATGCCGGCGGTCTGGGCGACGACGCTGCCGCCCCGGCTGAAGCCGATGAGATGGACGTCGACGACGTCGGTCGGCTGTCGACCAGGGAGCGCGTTGACGGTCTGGCCGATCTGGGCCGAGAGTCCCTGCGCGGCGAGGGTGGTCATTCCGGGTTTCGGCAGGGCGCTGAGCGCCGCCCAGTCGAAGGGGATGGCGGCGTCGTAGCCGTCGGCGTTGAGGGACGTGGTCATCTGAGTGACCCACGCGGGGAGCTGTCCCGTGGGCTCGTAGCCGCTGGTGACCGCGCCCACGACCCAGATGCGGAAGGTCGCGGTATTGTTGTTCGGGTTGGACTCGGGGACGACGCCGCTCTGGTTGGCGACCGCGATCACATACTTTTGTGAGGGGTTGATGATCAGAGGGCTGGTCAATGTGACATCGACCGAGTGCGAACCGAGGTCGAGCTGCGAACCGGTGAGCATTGTCTGGCCGAGCAGGGTATCGGACGGGTCGAACGTGTTGTCGGCCGAGCGATAGATGTCGAGCGGCACGCCGGCGGTCAAGGCACTGTCGTGGATCGCGTAGTGCGCGACGACGACGGAGGGATTCAACGCGGTGGCCGCCGTCATGGCGAGGTCGCCGGTGGCGAGAACGAGGCGCTGTTCGAGCGGTTCGATCCCGACCCGAGCACGACGCGGCGTCCGGCCTGGATTCCCTGGGCGCACCGGTCGTGAGGCGGAGAGACGGCGCATGGTGGCGGCTCCTGGAGTGTGATCGGCCCGCGGGTCGAACGCAACGCGCGACGCCAGCGGCCGGTCGGAACGGCCAATCGATTCTTACACCATTTCGTGGGTGATACAAGATAATGTGGGGATCCGTGCGGAATGATGGGGGAGGGAATGCCTCGCGTGGGTGCCAGCTTGAGGGTATGGTGGAGCGCTGGCCGGTTTGCGTTGTCCGGGAATCATTCGGGAGCGAATACCATCGTCGCACGGGGTGGACGAACCGACAGACGCTCGAGGTTGGCGGGGCTGCGTTGAGATCATGGAGAAAGGTTATGATACGAGCCATTGTTCTGGCGATTGCGGGTCTTGCCGTCTCGGTGGTGACGGGCGTCGCCGAGGAGCCGTCGTTGAAGGTGGGCGCCTCGAGCCGGGAGCTTCGGGCGGATGACGCGATGGAGATCGGCGGTGGGATTCTGCCGGGTCATCTCAAGGGGCAAGAGGGGGCGTTGCGCGCGTCGGCGGTGGTGATCGAAGGGCCGGACGAACAGGCGGTCTGCCTTGTGGCGTGCGACGTGCTGATGGTGGCTCGGGACGTGCTGGATCGGTCGGCGCGCGCGATCGAGGAGAAAACGGGGATTCCGTTCGATCACATTCTCATCAACGCGACTCATACGCATCATGCTCCGACAACAGTCACGGTTCATGGATACGAGCGGGATGAGGCGTTCACGAGTCAGGTCGGCGAGGCGATCGTGGACGCGGCGTTGGCGGCCTGGAAGGGTCGGGGGCCGGCGGAGTTTTTGTACCGGAAGGGGGAGGAGTCGTCGGTGGGGCAGAACAGCCGTCTGTTGCTGGCCGATGGGACGATCTTCTGGATCGGACCGAGGCAGGACACGGTTCGGCCGACTGGGCCGTTTGATCCGGAGCTGCCCGTGCTGGCGTTTCGCAAGCCGGACGGCGCGCTCGAGGCGGTGCTGTTCAATCACTCCACGCACACGATTGGCACGCTGACGCCGGGCGTGCGCTCGCCGAGCTTTTACGGGATGGCGGCGCAGGCGTTGGAGGGGGAGCGGGGCG
>CAZRGV010000249.1:4155-5708 GCA_964599655.1 uncultured Isosphaeraceae bacterium
TTCTGTTCTTCGAAGGGGCGTCGGGCTCGACGCACAATCTCGATCTGACGGGGAAGGAGGCGATGTACCGGATCAAGGCCGCCGTGGCGGACGCGCTGGATCGCGCCGAAGCGAGGAAGGTGGATCGGGTTGCCGGGGTTCGCAAGGAGATCACGGTGCGTGTGCGGCGGTTCGACGAGTCGAAGGAGGACGAGGCCGTATCGTCGTACTGCCGGAAGCGGACCTCGCCGGAGAACGCCGAGAAGATCGTCGCGGTGTTTCGGGCGATGCGGAAGCGGCTGGCGCCGGTTCAGGGGGAGGAGCGGAAAACCTGGGTGCAGGCGATCGTGATCGGGGACGTGGCGATTGTGGGCGTGCCGGGGGAGTACTTCACGGCGCTTGGCCAGGAGATCAAGAGACGATCGCCGTATCGAGACACGTTTGTTTTTGAACTGGCGAATGACTACATCGGTTATGTTCCGGACCGTCGCGCGTATGATCTTGGGGGTTATCAGGTCTGGACGGGCCTTCATAGCTGGGTCGAGAAGGGGACGGGGGAAGCGATCGTCGACGAGGCGGTTGGCCTGTTGCGCGGTTTGCGCGCGGCGGGTCCACGTTGACGATCATGTAAAGAGTCGTTCGGAGAATCCGGCGATCTGGCTTGCCGGGGAACGCAGGGCCGACTACGCTAGCAATCCGGCCGCTGAGGCGCTCGGGCGGCTCAGCGGTAACGCGGACGTGAGACTGATCCCAAGAGGCGCAACGAGGGGGACCACGACATGGCCGAAGTACGCAAGGGCGAGGTGACGATGAAGGGGAATCCGATCGACCTGGTCGGCCCCAGGCTCAAGCCCGGCGACAAGGCGCCTGACTTCACCTGTGTCGGCGAGGGGCTCTCGCTGGTCCGACTGGCCGACACCGCTGGCAAAGCTCGATTGTTTAGCGTGGTGCCGTCGCTCGACACGCCGGTATGCAGCACGCAGACCAAAAAGTTCGCTGAAAGCCTGGGCGCGTTGGGAGACAAGGTCGGGGCCTACACGATCAGCCTGGACCTGCCGTTCGCGATGAAGCGATTTTGCGCCGAGGCGCACATCGGCAACATCACGAACCTTTCCGACGCTCACAACCACAGCTTCGGGGAACATTACGGGGTGCTGATTGAGGGCCTTCCGATCAAGCTGTTGGCGCGCGCGATTTTCATCGTGGATCCCAGCGACACGATCACGTACGTCGAATACGTGCCAGAGATCGCGCAGGAACCGAATTACGAGGCGGCGTTGACGGCGCTCAAGGCGGCGGCCGGCGGCTGACCGGGCCGGATCGAGGCACGGAGAGCGACGGGACGACCCTCGCGGGGCATGGCAAGAACGTGCTCGGCGAGGGTCGACGTCGTTGGGTCAGTCGTTGGTCAGGGTAAGCCGGTGGTGGGTGAGCCGTTCGAATCCGCCGGCGGTGATTCGGTAGTTGTGTTCGAACCGCATGCCGCCACCGAACTCGTCGCCGTACTGGCCGGGTTCGAGTGTGACGATGTCGCCTTCCTGAAGGACGTCGGTGCTTCGAGGGACGATGTAGGG
>CAZRGV010000250.1:0-5523 GCA_964599655.1 uncultured Isosphaeraceae bacterium
ACCTGGACCGAGTCATTCCGCTTTGCGTTCCGGTCTGGGGTGCCACGGGTCGTCCTCGACCAGTGTCCCGCGGCTCAGGCCAGAGCACTGGTCGGGGACGACCAGTGGCACCCGAAAAACTCACATCAACCCGGTCCACCCGCCGCGCGCCACTCCAGCGAGCTGGAAGGCGGGGCGATCCGGGACCGTGAGCACGCCGAGGGCTGACCCCGCCGCGCGAGGAATTCGGGCGTCGAGGCCGTCCTCCCGGCCGAGCGAAGCCGGGCCAGCGGCCGACCTGACCCGCATTTGGTCTCGCCGGCGAGCCGGCCGGCCGACCAGCCGTGGTACGCCATCGCCGATCCTACAGGAGGTTGCGTTGCTCCCGCGAGGGCCCGGTCTTCCTGGCTCAGCGCGTCGGGCGATCGGGCCGAACCGCGTCGGCGAGCCGGGTGAGGTCGGCGTCTCGAAGGCTCAGGATGATCGACTCGGATCGCTTGCCCTTCGGCAAGGACGGGCCGAGGCGGTGCTCGACCACGGGCAGGGAGTCGATCAAGGGGTCATACGCCCGACGCTCGGTCGGGTTCGTTTTGGGGTCGAAGTAGAGGGCGAGGTACTGCGCTCCCTGGGCCCGGCAACGATCGAGCAGGGCCGGCCAGTCCTCGGCGTGCTCCCGGCCCCGGATCGCCCAGCCTTCCCGCTCGCTGTAGTGGAGCACGACCACCAGGGCGATGCCCGGCCCCATCGTCACGACCCGGCCTTCCGGCGGGCAAACCCGCTTCAATCGCTCGGCCAGGTCGACCTTCCCCTGGTCGAGCTGGAACATCGAGCCCATCACCCAGGGGGACTGAACGAACAACGCCGCCACGAGCAACGACGTCGGCCACCAGGCGAGACGTCGAGGGCCGTTCGCGATGGTCCGTTCGCTCGCGCGCTGGGTTCGTTTCGTCCGGAGCCGAAGGGCCGACCATCCGAGCGCCCCCCAGAGCGAAGCCGCGGGCAGCATCATCAGCTCGTAGTAGTCGTGGTCGATGAGCTTCGGGCCGAGCAAGACGTAAAAGGCCATGCCCATGACGGTCCAGACGCCGAGCATCGGACCCGGCCGGAGCCTTCGCGACAGGACGGCCGCAACGCCCAAGACGATCAAAACCGCCGTCACCGGGCCGCAATCTCGCAGCAGGAACCGCGAGAACCACGAGGCGTAAAACGCGCGCGTCGCGAGAACGCCCGGGTCCTGAACGATCAAGTACGGGTAGACCGGCTGACCGGCCGCCCAGCCCGAACGGACCGGGTTGGGCGTCTGGATGAAGACGAAGAGCATCCAGAGGGCGATCGGCCCGAGCATCGCGGCCGACAGGCCGACGAACCGACCGTTCAGGCAAGCCCGCCAGCCCCCTTGGCGCCGGGTCATCTCCGCCAAGGGAAGCAACACCATGAGGCCAAAATACTTGAACGTCGCCGCCGACAGGCCCGCCAGAGCCGTCGCCACCAGCCAGCCCGGCCCCTGACCGTCAAGGTCGCGCCGGTAGCAGGCCGCCGACAGCAACATGCAGGCCAGCATCCACGGATCAGGTAAAATGGCCCGGCCGTAGAAGATCAGCAAGGGGGAAAGGTTGAACAGGAACGTGGCAACGAGTGCGGTCTGGTTGTCGTGCTCGCGGCGGACGAGGTCGAAGAAGGCGGCGAGCGCGACGAGGGTTCCCAGCAGGCTGAGGATGCGGCCGAGGGTGTCGTGCTCGCCGAAGAGGCGATAGGCGAGCCCGAGCAGGCCGGTGTACAGGGGAATTTCCTCGGTGAGGGTCAGGCGATGGCCCTGTTCGTCGAGAAAGTCGAGCGTGTTGCGCAAGGGGTTCCACGGTGTCCGGGCGATGGCGCGGGCCTTGTTGGCGACGTAAACCTGTTTGGCCTGAAGGTTATCGGCCATCGGGGCCTGAAACTGGTAGAGGCGGATCAGGGCGGCCAGGGAAAGCAAAATGGCCAACGCGAGGCGAGGCCGGCGGGCCAGGTCGAGCGTTCGGCGCGAGTCCATGCGCGTCGCTCCAGGGAATGAAGGAAGTCTTCCGGATTTGCTCGAAGCCGCGGCGTTTCGCAGGGTGGACACCGCCCACCAATCTTCTGGTGCCGCAAGGAGTTCGGTGGGCCGTGCCCACCCTACGACAAGAAACGAGGTCTTCGGACGGTATGGCTTCGGTTCGGAGTCGTGGGTTCCGCCGCGCCGCACCGACGGGAATCAATGGTGCGGGCGCGAACGGTCTCCGGTGGCCATGCGAGCGGTGGGAAGGTCGATGCAGTAGTCGAGATAGCCGATCATCATCTCGTCCCACGACTGGTCGCCCCATCGCACGTCCTTCGTGGGGTCGGGATTGAGCGGGTTGTCCTTCGAGTTGTCGAAGTGGGCAAGGCACTCGATGCGGGTGCCTTTCGGCAGGAACTTCGGCTCGGCGAGGCGGTAGACGTTCTGCCAGTTGAAGTCGTAGTACGGGACCGACAGCAAGGGCTCGCGGCGGCCGTCGGGATAGATGGCGGTGTAGCGGAAGTCCTTGCCCCGGAAGTGCATGTGAGGCGTCAGGCTGAGCAGGTGGACGTTCTCGAGCAGTGTGTACGAGGCGCGAACCTCGTGATTGGGGGCCCCTGCCGGGATGACGAAGTCGCGGTTCGAGGCCCCTCGGGTCACGGCCAGGCGGTGGACCGGCCCTCGCGAGAGGATCAGGCCGATCGACGAGCGGTCGAACCGAGGGATGCCGATCGGCGTGTAATGGACCTGGAACTCGAGGATCGCGCCGGCGGGAATCTTCTTGGCGACGCCCTCGGGAAAGACCGAGGGCATGTCGCCGGGCGCGTAGCAGACGAGCTCGGGCTTGTCGCGTCGCCGCGTTTCCCGGTCGCCTCCTCGGTCGCTCAAGTGCTCCGGGTCGACCACGAAGGCGCAGATGTGGTGGACGACCGCCCGGTCGCCAGGCATCGCCTGCACGGCCTGAACCCAGACGTCCTGCTTGAAGTTGGTGGCCACGAAGAACTTCTGGATTTCGAGCACGCCTTCGGCGGGGACTTCAAAGGCCTCGGGCATCTCGATGACGATGTCGGGCTCGCCGATGGTCCAGCCTTCAGGGAACTCGGGAGGCTCGGGTACGGCCGAGAGGTCGCCGGGCGGGGCGCCTTGATCGACCCAGGCCAGAAGCACGGCCCGCTCGCGGTCGGTCAGGCTCCGATCGTTGGCGAAGTTGCCGATCCGAGGATCGGCGTACCAAGGGGGCATCAACCCTTGGTCGACCACCTCGTAAATCGACTCGGACCAGCGCTTGGCGTCGTCGTAGTCGAGGAGTGCAAACGGCGCGGCCTCGTGCGGACGATGGCACGCCAGGCACTTGGACTGGAGGATCGGCGCGACGTCGTGGGCGTAATCGACCGGCCCCACCTCAACGGTTTTGAACATCGACCGGCGGATGCGGGCGATCTCCGGCGAGGGCGGACGCGACCGCCGTTTGGCCCGCTCGGGCTCGACCCGCTCGATCGGACAGCTCAGAACGGAGGTCAGCGTGACCTCCACCGGCGAACCGGCCAAAACGGCGTCGATCGCCTCAGCCAGGAAGGCCCGCGTCGGCCTGTCTTTCCGGGCGCCCCGGATGTACTGGTCGTCGACCGCCCCTCGATAGCGGAGCCAGCCCCCTTGGTCGATGACCAGGGTCTCGCAGGTCCGCTCGATCCGGAGCAGGTCGGCCACGCGGTTCCGGTCGTCCTTCAGCACCGGGAAATCGACCTGATACGTTCGAGCATGCTCGGCGATCTCCTCGACCGACTCGTGGGCGTTGGAGTTGATCGCCAGGAAGGCGACCCCCCTGCCCTTGTAGGCATGCCCGAGTTCGACCAGACGAGGCATGTACAGGTTGCCGACCGGGCAATCGGTGCCCGTGAAGACGAGCACGACCGCCTTGTGCGTTCCGAGGAGGCCGGAGAGCGAAACCGGCCGGCCCTGGAGGTCGGGCAGCGTGAAATCGTCGACGCGATCGCCGACACCCCGGGTGCCTCGATGACGGTGAAGCCACCAGCTTTCCCCGGCGGCCAGGGCCCCGAGCGCGGCCAGAACCACGAGCCCGGCGATGATTCGCCGATGGCGGATTCCTCGTCTTTGTGTCGTGTCCATGATTGCCTGATCGGGTTCCTTCACCGACCGCGGCCGTGCTCACAAGAGTCCGGCAAGGGGGGGACCGAGGCGCGGATCCACTCGGGCCGAACATCTCCCCGCCTGGGAGGTTCGGGGGACTATCAACTACTTCTTCCTGTTCGTCAAGGCGGCCTTGGGCACGACACCCATTCCGATCGACCGAACGAACCGGGCGTCGAAACGATCGGTACAACCCGCGGCACGCACGGGACGGGAGCCATCGCGGCTCAATCGTCGTCGGACGAATCGTTTCCCGTGTCATCCCGTTCGGAATCCTCGTCGGCTTCGGGGGCGGTCGTGGGAAGGGCGTCGCGACCGAGCCGCTCCTTGAGGGCGCGGGCCAGGTCGATCCATTCGTCGACGTTCAAGGACTCGGCCCGGACCTGGCCGGTGAGGTCGAGCGATTCGAGGAAGGCGTCCACCTCGGGCTTGGTCCATCGGCCTCGCCAGGCGCTATAGAGCACGCGCCGGAGGTTCTTGCGGCGGTGGATGAAGATCCGACGGACCACGGCATGGAACCAGGGCAGGTCGTCGATCCGGGCACGCTTCTCCGGGCGAGGCACGATCTTGACGACCGCCGAATCGACCTTGGGCCGGGGCCAGAAGACCTTCGGCGGGAGGATGCGAACGACTTCGACGTCGGCCAGGGCCTGCACCATCACCGAGAGCGCGCCGTAGGCGTCGGTGTTCGGCTCGGCGACGAGACGGTCGGCGAGCTCTCGCTGAATGGTGACAACCATCAAGACCGGACA
This sequence comes from uncultured Isosphaeraceae bacterium, assembly GCA_964599655.1. Lineage (GTDB taxonomy): Bacteria > Planctomycetota > Planctomycetia > Isosphaerales > Isosphaeraceae > CAZRGV01. The sequence continues at coordinate 4,894 of CAZRGV010000250.1, forward strand.
GAGCTCAGGATGGACCAGCAGGTTGGAGATGATGGGCGTGGCGACATGGAACGGCAGATTGGCCACGAGCTTGAGTCGGCGGTCGGGCGCGATGGCCAGACCGGCGCGGAGGTTGTCGAGCACGACGGGGTTGATCTCATGCTTGCCGGCCAGGGCATCGGCCTGGATCACCCGCACGTTGGGGCGGCCCGACACGGCTTCCCGCGTGAACTGAGCCATGGCCGGATCAATCTCGACGGCGACGACCGCCGAAACGGTCTCGGCCATCAGGGCCGTCATGGCACCGGCGCCCGGACCGACTTCGAGCACGACGTCGGTCGGGCCAAGCTCGGCGGCGCGAACGATCAACTCATGGATATTCAGGTCGATCAGAAAATTCTGTCCGTACCGGTGCTGAGGCGCGACCCCGCGCCGGGCGAACAGGTTGCGAAGGTACGACAGGGTCTGACGGCTTTGTGGCATGTTGGAAGACGTCTCTCGCAAAGTCGCAAAGGCCGCGAAAAATCACTCATTTATCTTCTTTGAATCGTCTTGTTGGCGACTTGGCGGCTTGGCGAGAAACTCGACTCCAAAAATGGAAGACGTCTCTCGCAAAGTCGCAAAGGCCGCGAAAAATCACTCATTTATCTT
>CAZRGV010000251.1:0-5433 GCA_964599655.1 uncultured Isosphaeraceae bacterium
TCGTAACAAGGTAACCGTAGGGGAACCTGCGGTTGGATCACCTCCTTTCTAAGGAAACCACTTAGAAAACCAGCCCGCGGTCTTGCGAAAGCCGCGAGGCGACATCGGCTCCGTCTCCCAAACAAGTTAAACCCCGAAGACCGCACGCCGGCTTCCCTTGCGGGTTCGCTTCCACATCGACCGATTGTCTCTCTCTCCGGATTGCGGGTTGGAGCAGTGGTTAGCTCGCCAGGCTCATAACCTGGAGGTCGCAGGTTCGATCCCTGCACCCGCAACTCATGCCTTAAGCAACTCCTTCCTACGTAACGAATCAATCCGATCGTAATCATTGAGATTGAGCCCGTGACCCCCGCGTCCGAAGGCGGGCGCTTTCGGACGCGGGGGTCACGGGCTGTTTGTTTGCTGGGACGACTCGAACAGAACGGGACGACCCGCGGCTGGCCAGTACCCGATCGATGCGCCTTGAGCCGCTCCGGCCCTGGACGTACGAAAAGGAAAGCCGAGAGAAAATTGGGAGACCTACACTTTCATGATGATTAAAGCTAATGAGATCCGGCGGGGCATGGTGATCACGATCGACGGGACCGTCTTCGTCGTCGTGGACTTCGCCCACCACACGCCCGGTAACCTTCGCGCCATGGTCCAGACCAAGCTCCGCAACCTGAACAGTGGCACGCTGATCGAGAAGCGGCTCCGGTCCGTCGATCAGGTCGAGGTCCCCTACGTCGAGACCAGGGAGTACGAATACCTTTACTCCGCTGGCAATGAGCACATCTTCATGGATCTTGAAACCTTTGATCAGCTCGACTTCTCGCCGGAGCTTCTGGGCGGGGCCTTGCCCTACCTGCGGCCGGGTGCCAGAGTGTCGGCCCGGATTGTCGGGGGCAAGCCCATCTCGCTCGACATCCCGGTGTCGGTTGACCTGATCGTGACCGACACGCCGCCGGCGATCAAGGGGGCGACGGCGACCAACCAGTATAAGGAGGCGACCCTGGAGAACGGACTGAAGGTCCAGGTTCCCCCTTTCGTCAGCCCCGGTGAGAAGGTCCGGATCGACACTCGGGTGGGCAAGTACATTGAGCGGGTCAGGTAAGTGAATCAGAATGCGCGGCTGGCTGGTAGGACCGTGCGGGAGGTTTCCGGATGACGGAATGGAACGAGAGAGTCAAGACGCGACTCGAGACGGGCAACCGCGAGGAATTCTTTCCCCTCGGCCAGGTCCACCATAACCTGCTCGCGGACGAGGAGTCTCTCGGGCGGCTCCACGGCCTGCTCGAGTCCGGCGATGTGCTGGACGACGAGAACGAGTCGAGCCGGCTGGCCCTGAGCGAGCGCGATGAGGAGGACGGGAAGCTCGCGTCCGACGACGAAGAGGAAGTCCGCGACGAGGTCGCGTCACGGATCGACGACCCGGTCCGTGTGTACCTGGTTCAGATGGGCGCGATCCCACTCTTAACGCGTGAGCGGGAACTCGGCCTGGCGAAGAAGATCGAGAGCAATCGCTGGCGGTTCCGCCGCCTCCTGCTTGGGTGCCAGTTCGCGCTGACGCAGGTTGTCGACCTGCTCAAGAAGGTCCACGAGGGGGAGCTCTCCCTGGACCGGACGGTCGAGACGACGTCGGCCGACATCCTGGAGAAGGAGCAGATCCTCGACCGGATCCCGCACAGCCTGGTCACGCTGACGCAACTGATGGAGGACAACACGCGCGACTTCCTCGCCCTCCTCCACGAGGGCGACGAGGAGACGCGGCGGCGACTGCGAGCCGACCTCAAGAGACGCCGCCGCCAGGCGGTCAACCTCGTCGAAGAGTTTTCGCTCCGCGCGCATCTCATTCAGCCCTGGATGAACCGACTGGAGCAGATCTCGGCGCGGATGAACGAGCTGATGGACCAGAACGCAAGCCGCCACGCCGGGGGTGACAGCGGTGAGGACCTCAGCCGCATCCAGAAGGAACTGGAGGACCTGATGCGGAGGACGTTGGAGACCCCCAGGAGCCTCCGGCGTCGGGTCGAGCGATTGAAATTCCGCTTCCGCGCCTACGAGCAGGCTCGAGGCGAGCTCGCCGCCGGCAACCTCCGGCTCGTTGTCTCGATCGCCAAGCGATACCGCAACCGCGGCCTGTCGCTCCTCGACCTGATCCAGGAAGGCAACACCGGCCTGCTGCGGGCGGTCGACAAGTACGAATATCGCCGGGGCTACAAGTTCAGCACCTACGCCACCTGGTGGATTCGACAGGCCATCACCCGCGCCATCGCCGACCACGCCCGCACCGTCCGCATCCCAGTGCATACGATGGAGGCGATCTCCAGGCTGCGCGGCGTCTCGAAGCGACTCCAGCAGGAGCTGGGCCGCGAGCCGACGATCGAGGAGACGTCTCGGGCCGCGAACCTCGCCGTCGAGGAGACCCGGCGGCTGATGAAGATCCACCGGCACCCAATCTCGCTCGACCGGCCGATCGGCGAGGACGAGGACAGAGATTTCGGCGACTTCATCGCCGACGAAACCGCCGAGAGCCCGATCGACGCCGCCACCCAGGAGATGCTTAAGGAGAAGATCAGCAGTGTCCTGAAGACGCTGACCTACCGCGAGCGAGAGATCATCAAGCTCCGGTACGGCCTGAGTGATGGCTACACCTATACGCTCGAGGAAGTCGGGCGGATGTTCAAGGTCACTCGCGAGCGGGTCCGCCAAATCGAGGCCAGTGCCGTCCGGAAGCTAAAGGCCCCCGTCCGCAGCCGACAGCTCGAAGGTTACCTCGATAGCACCGACTGACCCCGCCCTGGGCTTCTTTTAAAAATGATATCAACGATTAATCTATGTAACATGGTTTGCGTACCGCGGCGATCGGATGAAATGATTGGTAGCTCCAAGCTTGATCCGTGTGACTTGGCGGCGATCGGGTTGGCGTGGATCGAGCCCCCAGATCCACCGATCGCCGCACTTGGGGGAACGAGGACGAGGATGAAGAAACACCGGGGGACTCCCGGTCGCCCGGTTGGAGAACCTTGACAAGTCACTCCGAAATGAGTGCAATGTGATTCGTAAGCCACGTGCCCGTAGCTCAATTGGATAGAGCGTTAGCCTCCGGAGCTAAAGGTTGCAGGTTCAAGTCCTGCCGGGCATACTTCACCTAAGCCCCTGCGAAAGCAGGGGTTTTTTGTTGTTGGAGGGCGCGCGGCCGAAGGAATAAATTTCGAGGCTGTGGGTTCCGCGGGGGCTTACTCTTTTAGGACACGCCATGCCCCCCTTCGCACGTTTCGTGGAGACGCTCAACAGCGACCTCCCACCGGACTGGCTTCGTCGGGACCGATCGTGTCGAGCTCCTCGTCGCGCGAGGGGAGCCTGTCGACGAACCACTGGATAGTGGCGTAGAAAACCGGGGTGAGGAAGATGCCGAAGAGGGTGACGCCGAGCATGCCGCCGAAGACGGCCGTCCCGAGCGTCCGCCGCATTTCGGCACCTGCCCCTTCCGCCAGGACCAGGGGCACGACACCGAGGATGAACGCCAGCGAGGTCATCACGATCGGCCGGAGCCGGAGCCGGCAGGCTTCCAGCGTGGCCTGACGGCGTTCCTGGCCCGACTCACGCTGCGCCTTGGCGAACTCGACGATCAGGATCGCGTTCTTGCAGGCCAGACCCACGAGCACGATGAATCCAATCTGAGTAAAGATGTTAATATCCATGTTTGATTGTGAAACGGCCGTCACTGAGCAGAGAAGGCACATCGGCACGACGAGGATCACGGCCAGGGGCAAGGCCCAGCTTTCGTATTGCGCGGCGAGCACGAGAAAAACCAGCGCGACCGCCAGGGCGAAGGCGAACATCGCCGTGTTGCCGGTCTGGAGCTGGAGCAACGCCAGCTCGGTCCATTCCGCCTGCATGGTTGACGGCAACTCACGCTCGGCGACGCGCTGCATTGCCGCGATGCCGTCGCCCGAGCTGACTCCGGGGGCCGGTGCTCCGTTGATCGCCGCGGCCGGGTAGAGGTTATATCGTGTGATCATGACCGGGCCATTGGTTTCCTCGATCCGGGCGAGGGTCGAGAAGGGAACCATCTGACCGCGCTCGCCGCGGAACTTGATCCGCTTGAGGTCCTCGACCTGGCGGCGGAACCTCGCGTCGCCCTGGACGTTGACCTGCCAGGTCCGGCCGAAGAGGTTGAAGTCGTTGATGTAGAGCGAGCCGAGGTAGACCTGAAGCGCGTCGAAGACCTCGGCCATTGAGACCCCCTTGGCCTTGGCCATCGTGCGGTCGATGTCGAGGTAGAGCCAGGGCGTGTTGGCGCGGAAGCTGGTGAAGAGGTCGGCCAGCTTCGGCTGGGCGCTACCGGAGGCGACGACGCGGTCCGCGGTTTCCTGGAGGATCGACATGCCCGAGTCGCCTCGGTCCTCGATGATCAGCTTAAAACCGCCGGCGGTTCCGAGGCCGTCGACCGGCGGCGCCGAGAAGACGCCAATGAGTCCGTCGGAAACCTCGAGCTGGAGCTTCCGCCGCAATCGGTCGGCGATCTCCTCGCCGCTGAGACCCGGCTTGGTTCGGTGATGGAACTCGTCGAGCATGACGTACATCGCCCCGAAGTTGGGCGCGTTGGCGCTGAGCAGGATCGACTGGCCACCGATCGCCAGCGTGTGGCTGACGCCTTCGACCTGGCGCGCCACTTCCTCAACCCGCGCCATCACCCTCCCCGTTTCCTCCGATGAGGTGGAGTCGGGCAGTTGCACGTTGACAAGCAAGTAACCCTTGTCCTGTGTCGGGATGAAGCCGGCCGGCGTGGTCATCATCCCTTGATAGGTGAGGTAGAGCAGGCCGCCGTAACCCAGGAGCACGGGGATCGAGCCCCGAAGCAGCAGGCTGACGACCCCGACATAGCCGTTGGTCGCCTTGCGGAAGCCGGCGTTGAAGCCGGAGAAGAACAGCCCGAGAATCCGGTTGAGCACGCCGCCAATCATCTGCCCGCCGAGCGCTCCCGACGCCGTGGCCAGGACCATCGGCATCCACGACGGCGAGCCAGGCGGTAGCGGGTGGCCCCATCGGGTCAGCAGGCCGGGGAGGATCGGCGTGAGGAATTGCCAGCCAAGCCATCCGCCCAGCAGCGCGAAGGTCACTCTCGGAAGCGGATCGGCCGGCTTCGCGCCGTGCGGCCTCGGCTTGAGCAGCAGGGCCGCCAGAGCCGGGCTGAGGGTCAACGAGTTGAACGCCGAGATGACCGTCGACGCGGCAATGGTCAACGCGAACTGGCGGAAGAACTGGCCGACGATTCCGGTGATGAACGCGCAAGGCACGAAGACGGCGGTCAGCACCAGACCGATCGCGACGACCGGACCGGAGACCTCCTCCATGGCCCGGATCGTCGCGTCTCGAGGAGCCATGCCATCTTCGATATGGTGTTCGACCGCCTCAACGACGACGATCGCGTCGTCGACGACGATGCCG
>CAZRGV010000252.1:0-681 GCA_964599655.1 uncultured Isosphaeraceae bacterium
CAAGGAGATGCCGGCCGCGCCCAGCAAGCAGGTTCCGGCCGCTCCGAGCAAGGAGATGCCGGCCGCGCCCAGCAAGCAGGTTCCGGCCGCTCCGAGCAAGGAGGTTCCGGCTGCTCCGAGCAAGCAGGCGCCGGCCGCCCCGAGCAAGGAGGTTCCGGCTGCTCCGAGCAAGCAGGCGCCGGCCGCCCCGAGCAAGGAGGTTCCGGCCGCTCCGAGCAAGCAGGCGCCGGCCGCCCCTGAGAAGTCGGCTCCCGCGCCTCAGGCGCCGGCCAAGGCCGCGCCCCAGGCTTGATTTGCACCCGATTCCGTTCGCCACGCCGGCTTGAGCCGATCGCTCCCGCCGCGACGCGCGGAATCGCTGGATTGCCGCTTGACTCCCCGACCGGGCTTGTGCCGGGAACCGGGGAGTTTTTCGTTGCGCGGACGGCCTCACGCGGTGTCGTGGGTTTGCCTCTGGCGATCCGGGGCCGGTTGCGGTAAGGTAGTCGATGTTGAGGCCATCCTCTTTCGAGACGAGGGCGATGGAATCGAAGCGCACCCTCGCTCCGAGAATTTCCCTGCACGCGAACTGTTGGTGATCCGCCCTTTCCGGCTCGCCGATGGCGTTGGGTTCGATCCCATCGGTGTGTCGTCCGGGTGACTTTTTCCCGAAATCGGGCCCTCGTCCATTCGCTCTGGCCT
>CAZRGV010000252.1:692-5294 GCA_964599655.1 uncultured Isosphaeraceae bacterium
GTTCCCAGGGAAAGCGGGACGGGGCGATTTCGGTTCTCGTCGCCGCCCGTTCCGGGCTGGTGGCCGTTTCCTTCGAGGAAGGGAGAAATCGTCCGCTATGAGGATTTATGTCGGAAACCTGGATTACGGAACAAATTCCGAGGAACTTTACGCGTTGTTCGAGCCCTTCGGCACGGTGACGTCGGCCGAGGTGCAGGTCAAGGCAAGAACGGGCCAGTCTCGGGGCTTCGGTCTGGTCGAGATGCCCAACCACCAGGAAGCCGAAGCGGCCATCGCCGCGCTGAACGGTCAGGAGCACCATGGGCGCGCGCTGACGGTCAACGAGTCGCGGCCCCGACGCTCGGTGCGCGACCTGTATGCCAGCGGCGGCTGGTTCGGCCGCTGATTTCTTCCGGTCCGTTGGTCGCGATCTCGCGCCCTTGGCATCGGACCCCGTTCAAGGATCCGGTTCCACAAACCCGGTTCCTGGCCCGCCTCGGCCAGGAATCGGGGCTCCCGATTCGCCCCGCACCACTCTTGATTGGCTCCCTTTCCGCGTTATCCTGGCCGTTCTGGCAAGCCGAGCTCCTCCGGCTCATTCACCTTCTCCAGCCTCTCCACGTCCGGGTGGTGCCCTTCCTCCGATGACCAAGCCTGATCGCGAACGCAGCCTCGCCGTGTTTATCGACCTGGAGAACCTCGCCATGGGGTTCCAGAACCAGCGGAAGACATCGCGCTTCGATATCCAGAAGGTTCTCGAGCGGCTGGTCGAGAAGGGAAAGCTGATCGTCAAGAAAGCGTACGCCGACTGGAGCCGCTACCAGGCGTACACCGCGCCGTTTCACGAGGCGGGCATCGAGCTGATCGAGATTCCCAAGCGAAGCCAGACCGGCAAGAACTCGGCCGACATTCGCCTGGTGGTCGACGCGATGGATCTGGCTTGGAGTAAGTCTCATATCGACACATTTGTGATTGTATCGGGTGATAGCGACTTTTCTCCCCTGGTCTCGAAACTCAAGGAAAACGGCAAGCACGTCATCGGCCTGGGCATGAAGGGCTCGACGTCCGACCTGCTGCGAGACAACTGCGACGAGTTCATCTACTACGAGGACCTCGAACGCTACGAGCAGGACGACCAGCAGCTCGCCACGCAGCTTGACGCGACCTTGCCCGAGCGCAAGCGCGAAGCGTTTACGTTGCTCATCGACGCGTGCAGCGCCCTTCGTCGGGAGAATCACGAGGTCCTCTACGCCTCGATGATCAAGGACACGATGAAACGCAAGAAGCCGTCGTTCGACGAGAGTTACTACGGCTATCGGAGCTTCACGCACCTGCTTGAGGATGCCGATAACTCGGGCGTCGTCGACATCGAGCGCAATCCCAAGAGCGGCACGTACGTGGTGACCCGTTTTGGCGACGAGGCGCCTCAGCGCGCCGAGGCTCGAGAGCCGAAGCCACAACGCCGCCGCAACCGCTGAATTCCCCTTGCGCGTGGATTGCATGATCCAAAGGTCTCGAACGCGAACGGAACGCGCCAGAAACGCTCAAAGACACGAGGATGTGTCTGTGTCACCTTGGAGAATGGTGGCGGCACCCGAATTTTCCGTATAAGATGGCGCAACGTGGTTGAAAATCGCGTCGATCCTTCGGTCGCGACGTTGCAACCACGGATCGGGGCGCCCGATCGTTTCGAACTCGGCCTGTCCCGCACCGGGACCGATCGATGGGACCGGTTCCACGCGGTTCGAGGACCGCGACAGCGAGGGCCCAGAGGTGAACGATCCCGGAATCGTTTGCCGGATCGCCGCCGCACGCTCCTGTCCTTCGATCGCCCCGCGACGGCGCTCGCCCGGCGCGCCGATCGCCTGGAACCTTTCTTCTTCCGCGTTCGCGACACCGACTCACATCCTCGTCCTGGTCTGGAGACGACTTCCATGTCGCAACCCTCCGAAACCCGAGGATCGCTGGATCCTCAACCATCGACGCCGGCCACGCCCTCGATGTTCCCGAGACAGATCGAGGTGAAACCGAAACCCTCGCGACCTATTTTCCCCATTCTCATGGGACTGATTGTCATTGGGTTGATTGGTGCCGCCTGGTACTTCGGACTGGTCCCGGGTCGGGATCAAGGCCAAGGCGCGGCTGACGAGGGTGGGCAGGAGGCCAGCGCCCCGGCGGCCGAGACACCGGCGCCCGCATCGGCCCCGGCCCTTGCCGCCGAGACGGTCTCCCGCCAGGATCTCGACGCCCTGTCCCAACGGCTCGACGAGCTCCAGACCAGGCTGGACGCCCTGCCCAAACCCGAGCCCCCGCCCGATCTCGGGCCCCTGGAAACCAAGGTCAATGCCCTGGCCAAGGTTTCCGACGAGCTGGACGCGCTTTCGAAGACCGTCAAGACGCTCGACGACCGTATCGCCGACAATGAGACGAGTGTCGGCAGGGTTCGTTCCGACGTCGGCGCCCTCCGCGCCGAGGTCGATCTGCTCAAGGGGGACGTCGCCGCCATGAAGTCCGCGGCCGCCGCCCGCGCCGTGCCCGCGGCCGGCCTCGGATCGAGCCTCGCGCGCGGGGGCGGTCGCTACAAGCAGCGCAAGTATGCCGAAGCCCGCGACGTGTTCCAGTCGCTCCAGAAGTCTCATCCCAACGACGCTCGGGTCTGGTACTACTCGGCCCTCGCCACCGGGTTCGCCACCGGACAGTGGACCGGCGAGGCCAACCGCCTGGCCCAGAAGGGGGTGGAGCTCGAACGCGCCGGAACCCCAGGCGCCGCCGCGATCGACGCCGCCTTCGCCGACCTCGTGACGGCCAACGGCAAGGACTGGCTGGCCGCCTATCGCGCTCGGGTTCGCCGCTGAGCCGCCGCCCATCGTCCTGAAATCCGTGCGCGAATGGCTCCAAGGCCGGTCACGCCATCGGCCCTTGCCGCGTCGGCTTGGCTTGACGATCGGGCAAGGGCCGATTACTTTGATGCCGAATCAGTGGAATTCGAACGATCGGGCGAGCCCATGCCGACGCACTTTCCGGGAGAAGCCGACGAGGTCCGCGCTCTCGACACGTTGATCAAGCTTTCGAGGGCGGTCGAGTCGTTGCATGCGAGGCTGGCGCAAGGTCTGGCCGGATCGGGGCTCACGATGGGGCAACTGGCCGTGCTCGAGGCGCTCTGGCACCTGGGGCCGATGAATCAAAGGCAGCTTGCCGGCAAGCTGCTTCGCAGCCCGGCCAACATCACCACGGTCCTCGACAACCTCGAACGGGACGGCCTGGCGCGCCGCGAGCGAGGCCGCGACGATCGTCGTTGCGTCACGATCCGGCTCACGCCCGAGGGCGAGCGCCGCATCGCCGAGGTTTTCCCCGCGCATGTTTCCCGAATCACCTCCGCCATGTCGGCTCTCACTCCCGACGAGCAGGAACAACTGGGGCGGCTTTGCCGGACCCTCGGCCTGGCGGTCGCCGCCGGCAGTGGGCCCTGGGAATCCTCGGGCGATTCGCCACGCGCCGCGTCTCCCCTGAAGGCGTCCGATTGAAGATCGAGTCAATCCCTTGAGAGTTCACCCGGAGTCCGGGTCGTTCCCGGGCCGAGTCTCTTGTCCTGTCCGATTTCGTTCGTTGCGATGTTCCTCTGGGATGGATTGGAGCTTGAAAGCATCATGCGACGCCACTTCCTCTTCGGGCCCTTGGCCCTGTTGCTGACGCTCGTTCTGGCCGGTTGCGAGAACCCGGCCGACAGCAAACCCGAGGCGATTACCGGACCCGCCCAGCCGGAGACCTCCGCGCCGGCCGATCCGGGGAATGCGTCCGCGACGGCTCCGGCCGAGACCGCCGCCGCCTCGCCCGCCGACGTGTCGAATTCCTCGGCGCTGGCCTTCTCGAACGCCAACGGGTCCACGATCAACTTCGTCGGCTCGAAGCTGACCGGCAGCCATGACGGTGGTTTCAAGGTCTTCCACGGCTCGGTCGAGCTGGCCTCCGACAGGCCGGAGATCGTGAAGATCTCGGCCGACATCGACATGGATTCGCTCTGGTCCGACGCCGACAAGCTCACGGCGCACCTCAAGACGCCCGATTTCTTCGACGTGCCCAAGTATCCCAAGGCCACGTTCGTCACCACCGAGATCAAGCCCGGCGGCGACAAGGACGCGACCCACACCATCACCGGCAACCTCACCTTGCACGGTGTCACCAAGTCGATCACCTTCCCCGCCACCTTGAGCGTGACCGACGGCGAGGCGACCATCCGGAGCGAGTTCTTCATCAAGAAGAGCGACTTCGGCATGACCTATGGCGGACCCGGCAACGTGATCCGCGACGAGGTGGTCATCAAGCTCGACGTCAAGGCCCCGCGAGCCAAGTCCGGCGACAAGGCCTGAGCCGAGCGTCGGAGGTTGGTTCCGGGGGCGAATCGCCTCGATCCGCCGCGGCGCCCCCTGGACCCTCGACGCGCCGGGCCCCAAGATGCAACGGTCCTCCCGCCTCGACAACCGAGGCGGGAGCCTGATCCTCTTGCCCTGGGAGGCACGCCGCATCATGACGAGGTTCGTGGCATTCTGGCTTGCGACTCTGGCCGTTTCGCTTCCGGCGACGGCCGACGACACGGTCCGGCCCCTGTTCATCGAGGGCTACACC
>CAZRGV010000253.1:0-5258 GCA_964599655.1 uncultured Isosphaeraceae bacterium
TGATTACTGAGGTGCCCCATGATCCGCCGCGCGATGGAGTTCCAGAACGGGCAAGAGTTATTGGCCGCCGCGCGCTGGGCCGAGGGCCGCTCGATCGGTAGCGGTATGGTCGAAGGGGCCTGCAAGACAGCGATCGGACTGCGGCGAAAGCCGACGGGGGTGCGGTGGCGGGTGTGACGGCTGGAGCGAAGGGTTGCTCACTGCGCTCTGGCCGACAGCGAACAGCTCGACTCCTACGGGCGCCAAGCTGCAGGCTAGCGACCAGATTCCCATACTACATCCAAGGGGACGCACCGCGACGTGAGCCGGTTGCTCGGGAACACTGGCACCGGTAAGTTGACTTCCTCGCGATCATCGCTTGCCCGCGGGCCGCGCGAAGAGGACTTCCTCGGGAAGCGTCGACATCACTTGAGGAGAGATCTGCGCGATGAGACGGCTCGGGATCGTCCTGGCGGCCCTTCTGATCGTTCCCTCCCGATCGAACGGCGAGGACCGGGTCCTCGACTGGGTCAAGGTCACCGACCGGGCCGGCTGGCGGGCGCGTGACTCCAGCGGTGAGGTGGTCTACAAGGACCGGCTCTGGCTCCTTGGCGGGTGGTTCGATTCTTACTCCCCGCCGCCTCGTGATGTCTGGAGTTCACCCGACGGCAAGACCTGGGACCTTGTGACCAAGGAGGCGCCCTGGAAGCACAGCGACCTGCCGATGACGGTCGTCTTCAACGACCGTTTGTGGTTGATGGGCGGTTGGTACAACGGCCGGCTCCCGGGGCACGGAGCCAGCAACGAGGTCTGGTCGTCGAGTGACGGCCAAACCTGGGAACAGGTGTCGGACCAGGCTGGCTGGAGCCCGCGACTAGCCGCCGGCGTTGTGGCCTTCAAGGGACGCCTCTGGATCCTCGGTGGGACGGAAGACTATTACTTCGGGGACGACTCGAGCCTCAAGAACGATGTTTGGTCATCCGCCGACGGCAAGCAATGGACACGCGAGCTTGCCAACGCCCCCTGGTCACCGAGGGCCTACCATGCGGCTGTCGTCCACGACGGCAAGATCTGGGTGGTTGGGGGCGGCAACTACGTGCCGCACTACGAGGCGCGGAACGACGTCTGGAGCTCGTCCGACGGGGTGAACTGGGAGCAGGTCGCCGAGCACGCCCCATGGGCCCCTCGGATCTGGTTCTCCTCGGTGGTGTATCGCGACCGGATCTGGATCCTGGGCGGTTGGTCGAACAACCCTTCGAAGAATTGGGGCGACGTTTGGTCCTCCAGGGATGGGAAGGAGTGGACAATGCTCCGGTCGAACGTTGTCTGGAAGGAGCGCCATGAACACTCCGCCTATGTCTTCCAGGACAAGATCTGGGTCGCAGGCGGGCACGCCCAACCCCTCAGCAGTGAGGTCTGGTCTCTAGAGGTCCCGCACGACTGGTTCGATGTCCAACCCGAGCGGATAAAATTTCGTTCGGGCGGCGCCGAAGAGCGGAGGATCGAGCGTTGAGAAACCTTGGCAAATTTCTGGGCGCTTTGCTCGCATCGGCCTCGCTGGTCCTCCTGCCCGCTATCGCCCGGGCGCAGGCGGACCGGCCGCCGATCCCGAAGCACCAGGATCCGGTCGTTCAGGGCGTCCAGGACCATCTTGATCGGCTCTGCGAGGCCCACGACGCCCGGCTCGCGAAAATCGGCAGCGCCGAGGCACTCGCTCGCGAGCTCGCACAGGCCAGGAAGCGATTCCTCGCATTGCTAGACCTCGACCTTGAAACTCCCCGCCAGCCGCCGGCAGTCACAAGGGTTGGGGTGGTCGATTTCCCGGACTACCGCATTGAGAAGTTGGTTCTCGAGGCCTCTCCCGGCGTGCCTGTCACGTGCAATCTGTACGTGCCACAGTCTGGTCCGCCTCGCAAGCCGACCCTGCTCTGTCCGCACGGCCATAGTGGCCGCGACCGGCCGGTCTATCAGAACGCTTACCAGCGATTTGCCAAGGCCGGGTTCATCGTCCTGGCCAAAGACGGCTGGGGTAAGCAAGAACGTCGGGGCACCGGCCATGGCGAAGCCGGAGGCCAGCTCGCCTTGACGGGCACCGAGCTGATGGCCCTGGAGTTGTTCGACAACATCCGCTGCCTGGACTACCTTCTGACCCGCCCGGATGTAAACCCTGACGGTTTGGGTATGGTCGGCCTTTCCGGGGGGGGAAGTCAGACGCTCTACACCGCCGCGGTCGAGCCTAGGCTCAAGGCCACCTCCCCCACCTGCGCCGTGACGACCTTCCGTGCCGATCTGGCCGACACCACGATGTGCGTTTGTGAAATGGCGCACGACATCCTGACCATCGGCGACCACGGGCTGTTCCTGGCGATGGCCTACCCGCGGCCACTGCTGGTGGTCAACGGCACGCGCGATCCGATCTTCCCGATCGCCGGGGCCCGGTCGGCTGCGGCGCAGGCGAAGCAGCTCTACGAGGCGGGAGGACGTGCGGAAGCCGTCGAGTTCGCCGAGTTCGATACCCCGCACGACTGGACCGACGCCATGCTTGACCGGCAGATCACCTGGTTCCGTCGCCAGTTCGGCCTCCCCGATCTCGCGAGCCTCCCCCTCGGCGATGGCCCCCACGACGAGGGTCAACTCGGGTGCTACCCTGACGGCGATCTGCCTCCGGGCTCGCGGACTCTCTCCGGTTTCAACCGCGCGCGGATGCGGTCCGCGCGGGTAGGTATGGACACCGCCGAGCGGGGGCGTTCGCTCGATGCCGACCGCGAGCGATTCGCAGAGTCCGTGCGCCGGCGTTGGTCGAGCGAACCCGCCGTGCCCGAGCAAATTGAGAGCCGGGATCTCGGCCCTGACCCGCGCCACGGTGGCCGCCGTGAACGGCTGTCGTGGCCTTCAGGACTGGGCGGGATGGTGACCGCACTGGTCGCCCGGCCTCGGGGCGGCGAGGGCGGTGGCCGGGTCGTCATCCACCTCGAAGATCGAGACCGCCCCGAGCCTCTGCTCGAACGGTTGTACTGGGACGACCGGGTGAAAGGCCACGCCGTCGTGGTGACCCTCGCCTACACCGGCGCCGGGCTCGACGCGAACCGCGAGGGGCAGGTCGGCTCGGCGCTCCTCGCCTCGGGGCGCTCTCTGCTCGCGGAGAGGGTTCGCGACCTTCTGGTTGCGTTGCTCGTCCTTCGCGAGCACGGGGTCAGGACCGAACCGCGACAGTTGACCGTGGTCGCCCATGGGTTTGACGGGGTAATGCTACTGGCGGCGGCGCCGATGCTTCCGCCCGATGTTGGGCTGGTGCTCGATCGGACCCCGGTCTCGTACCTCGCCGGCGCGGAGGTCGATTTCGCGACCCCCCGGCTGCTCGCGCCACCCTATCACTGGACCATCCTGCCGGGGCTCGGTCGGAACCACGACCTGGTGGAATCGCTCGAGCTGGCCCATCCGCGGCGAATCCTGCTGACCCACCCTCTCGACGCGGCGCAGCAGCCCCTTGGGCGTGCCGAGCTCGACTCGATTCTCCGCCTCCTCACTCGGACAGATCGCTCTCATATCGAGACCCTGACCCGCGAGCAGACGAGGGCCGATGTCTTCCGCGGAATCGCACGGTCTGTCACGAGTGTAAGCGAGGATCCGCGAAACCCTTGATCGGGGATGGACGCCAGTGGGACCTCGCGAGAGGGTTGGCCCGCCGTTTGAACGAACCTTACCGGGAGGATCACAAGAATGCCGGAGACAAGAGACAAGAAAGCTTCATGGGCATCCGCGGCAATCGCGGCCGTTTCGATGTTCGTCATGCTCGTCGAATGCCGGGCTGCTGAGCTGTACGTGGGCGGGGCGACCGTCAGCATCACGCCCGATCAGCCGGTCGCGCTCGCGGGGCAGATGCACACGCGGATTGCCCGGAGTGTGGAAAGCCCGGTGATGGCCACGGCCCTAGCCCTCGAATCGAGAGACGGCGAGAGGGTCATCGACCAGGCGATCCTGGTTTCGTGCGACCTGGTCGTGATCGACGCGGCGGTCCTGGATCGGGTACGAGAACAGATCGCAGGCCGCATCCCCAACCTGGATTGCCGAAAAGTGGTTCTCAACGCCACGCACACGCACACGGCGCCGGTCATGAAGGAGGGGGATTACGAGATCCCTAAAGACGGCGTCATGCAGCCAGCGGTCTATGCGGACTTCCTCTCGGAACGGGTTTCCGAAGCGGCCGTAAGGGCTTGGGAATCGCGTAAGCCCGGACGAGTCGGCTGGGGGCTGGGACACGCCGTGCTGGGCCAGAACCGTCGGTCGGTCTACGCCGATGGACGGGCGCAGATGTACGGTCCCACGGATCGGCCGGACTTCCGCAGCATCGAGGGTCCGGAGGATCAAGGCGTCGAGGTCCTGTGCTTCTGGGACGGGAACGGGAAGCTGCTTGCGACGGCAATTAACGTCGCGTGCCCCTCGCAGGAAGTGGAAGGCGGCTCGGCCATCAACGCCGACTACTGGCATGAGGTGCGGGAGTCGTTGCGATCACGGCATGGCAAGGAGTTGCTCGTGCTCGCCTGGACGGGCGCGGCTGGCGATCAGTCGCCCCACCTGATGTACCGGAAACGTGCCGAGGAACGGATGCGGGCGCTCCGCGGGTTGACGCGACTCCAGGAGTTGTCGAGGCGCATTGTCGCAGCCTGGGAGGAGGCGTACGAGGGCGCTCGCAAAGAGCCGCATTCAGATGCCGTCCTGACCCACAAGGTCGCCACGATCGAACTGCCAGTCCGGGAGGTCACCGAGGCTGAGGCGGCTGAGGCCAGGTCGAAGGTCGAGTCGCTCTCCAAGGACCCGCGCAATCGAAGGCTGGTGGTCTGGTACGGAGAGGTCGTGACGCGATACGAGCGGCAGCAGGCCGGGACCGTCCAGCCATACACGATGGAGCTTCACGTGATCCGCCTGGGCGACGTCGCCATCGCCACCAACGCCTTCGAGCTGTTCACGGACTTCGGGATCCAGATCAAGGCTCGGAGCCGGGCGATCCAGACCTTCGTGATTCAGCTGGCTGGCCCGGGATCGTACGTGCCGACCGGGCGTGCCGTCCAGGGCGGTGGCTACAGCGCGATCGTGGAGAGCAACCTCGTTGGCCCGGAAGGCGGCCAGATCCTCGTCGAGCGGACCGTGGAGTTCATCAACTCCCTCTGGCCGGAGCAATGATCGAGCGAGGTCGCGCGACCAGCTCGCCCGTCCACCGAGTCCGGCCGCGCGGTCCGTTCTTCCGCCGACCCCTTCGCGGGCCCGTCGAGGATCGCCAT
>CAZRGV010000254.1:0-4946 GCA_964599655.1 uncultured Isosphaeraceae bacterium
CGGCGTCACCGAGCGCATCCCCCACACCAGGATGCGGCAGACCATCGCCCAACGGATGGTCCAGGCCAAGCAGCAGGCCCCCGAGATCCACGTCGCCGTCGACATCCGACTCGACAAGATCCTCGCCCTTCGAGAAACCCTCAACAAGCAGCTCGAAGCCGAGAAAATCAAGCTCTCCGTCGGCGACTTCATCACCAAGGCCGTGGCCATGGCCCTGCGTCGCCACCCGGCCGTGAACGCGACCTTCGAGCCCGACGCCATCGTCCGTCATGGCGAGGTCAACATCGGCATCGCCGTCGCGCTCGATGGCGGCCTGATCGTCCCCGTGCTCCAGAACGCCGACGCGCTCGGCCTGCGAGAGATCCGCCAGGGGACCGAGGCCATCGTCAACGCCGCACGCCAAAACAAGCTCAACCCCAAGCAGATGATGGGCGCCACGTTCACCATCAGCAACCTCGGCATGTACGGCGTCAAGCAGTTCGACGCCATCCTCAACCTCCCCGAGGTCGGCATCCTCGCCGTCGGCGCGGGCGAGAAGCGTCCGGTCGTCGAAGGGGACAAACTCGTCATCGGCACCGTCATGACCGTGAACCTGACCGCCGACCACCGCGCCGTCGATGGCGCGACCGCCGCCGAGTTCCTCCGCACCCTCAAGGGACTGCTGGAAGAACCCGCCTCGATGTTGCTCTGAGTCGTCCGTCGCGTTACGTTCGCGTCGAGTCGGGTTCCGGCGAGCCGGTCCGGGTCGTTCCGCCCCCGCCCGGCGCTCGCCCCCGCCTCAAGCGTTTCGACTCCGAGGCTTGACCTCAAGATCCAGGCACCTGTCAGAGATCTCGATCCATGGCTCATGACTACGATATCATCGTGATCGGTGGCGGCCCGGCCGGATACGCGGGGGCCATCCGCGCCGGGCAACTCGGCAAGAAGGTCCTTTGCGTCGAGAAGGACAAGCTCGGCGGCATCTGCCTCAACTGGGGCTGCATCCCCACCAAGGCCCTGCTCACCAACGCCCACCTCGTCGAGCTCGTCAAAAACCACGGCCAGAACTTCGGCTTCACCGGCTCGGCCTCCTGGGACTTCCCCCAGATGATCAAGCGCAGCCGAGACGTCGCCTCGAGACTCAACAAGGGGATCGAGGGCCTCTTCCGCAAGTACAAGGTTCAGTCGAAGTCCGGCACCGCCAAGGTGGTCGCCCCGAACACGGTCGAGGTCGACGGCCAGAAGTTCACCGCCGACGCGATCGTGGTGGCCACCGGCGTCCGCCCTCGCCCCTTGCCAGGCGCCGAGTTCGACGGCAAGACGATCCTTTCCTACAAGGAGGCGATGGTCCTGCCCACCTTGCCCAAGTCGTTGTTGATCATCGGCGGAGGCCCGATCGGCCTGGAGTTCGGCTACTTCTACAACGCCCTCGGAACCAAGGTCACCGTCGTCGAGATGATGGACCGGATCTTGCCGGCCGAGGACGAGGAGGTCGCCGACGCCCTGACCAAAAGCCTCACCAAGCGCGGCATCGAGGTCCTCGCCAAATCAAAGACCGGCAAGGTCGAGAAAACCAGCGCCGGCGTCAAGGTCGAGGTCGAGACGCCCCAGGGCAAGAAGACCGTCGACGCCGAGTTGATGCTCGTGGCGATCGGCGTCCTCGGCAACGTCGAGGGGCTCTTTGACCCCAAGCTCGGCGTCGAGATCGTCAAGAATCATATCAACGTCGACCGCAAGAACGGCTACGCCACGAACGTGCCCGGCCTGTACGCCGCCGGTGACGTGATCGGCCCCCCCTGGCTGGCGCACGTCGCGCATCACGAGGCGATTTGCTGCGTCGAGTGGATCTGCGGCTTCTCCCAGCGATCGGTCGACTACTCGACGATTCCCGGCTGCACCTACACCGATCCCGGCGTCGCCAGTGTCGGCCTGACCGAAAAAGCCGCCCGAGAAGCCGGCCACGAGGTCCGCATCGGCCGTTACCCGTTCCTGGCCCTCGGCCGGGCGCTCGCCTCCGATGAAACCGAAGGGTTCGTCAAGCTCGTCTTCGACGCCAAGTACGGGGAACTCCTGGGCGCGCACCTGATCGGCTCGCAGGCGACCGAGTTGATCGCCGAGCTCGTCATGGCCAAGAAGCTGGAGGCGACCGAG
This sequence comes from uncultured Isosphaeraceae bacterium, assembly GCA_964599655.1. Taxonomy (GTDB): domain Bacteria; phylum Planctomycetota; class Planctomycetia; order Isosphaerales; family Isosphaeraceae; genus CAZRGV01. Next base: position 2,131 of record CAZRGV010000254.1, read on the forward strand.
GAGGAAATCTTCCACGCCATGCACCCGCACCCCACCTACTCCGAGGCCGTCATGGAAGCCGCTGGCCAGGGGCTGGGTCAATCGATTCACATTTGATCGGATCGATGGGGCGAGAAACCCCTTGCCCCTCGACCACGGGCGAACTACGATCGCTCTGTGCCTGCTCGCGACGCGGCAGGCGCGTGTTGCCTGGCTATGGCAGCCCCATCGTGCCCCTTCGACGCACGGTCGGGGCTCTTTTTTCAGCCTCGCTCCCGCTCGATCGGGACCGGGGTCCAACGGCACGATTCCGAAGTCCCGGGGGTCACGATGAGTTCCAGCATGGTGAAGCGGTTCCTGGTCTGCCTCGCTCTGGTCGCCATGGTCGTCGGTGTCTCGGCCACCGGGAAGGCCCAGCAGCCGAGCAAGCGGGCCCAGTTCATGCGGCAGAAGCTCGAGTTTTCCAAGTACCTTCTCGAAGGGCTCACCCTCGAGGATTTCGAAAAGGTCGAAAAAAATGCCAGGGCGCTCAAGCGTTTGAGCATGGCCGCCGAGTGGGAAGTGCCGACCATCCCCAACGTCGAGGAATACATTCCCTACACCACCGAGTTCCAGCGCCTCACCGACGTCATCGCCAAGGCGGCCAAGGAAAAGAACATCGACGGCGCCACGCTCGGCTACGTGCAGTTGACGGTCAATTGCGTGAACTGCCACAAATACGTGCGACTGGTCACGAAGTAACAACGGGCGCCGAACGACGCCAGGCGGCGAGCGATCGGCTCGCCGCCTGGATCGATGTCGGACCCCCCTCTCGAAGCGCCTACGATCAACTGTGGATCGACCGGCGATCGACGGCCATGGCCGCCTCCTTCACGGCTTCCGACAGCGTCGGATGCGCATGGCAGATCCGGGCGATATCCTCGGCGCTTCCCGAAAATTCCATCGTGGTCACGGCCTCGGCGATCAAGTCCGAAGCCCTCGGCCCGAAAATGTGAACGCCCAGAACGCGGTCGGTCTTCGCATCAGCGAGGATTTTCACGACGCCTTCGGTCTCGTCCATCGCCTTGGCACGGCCGTTGGGCGCGAACGGATACTTGCCGACCTTGTACTCGAGCTTCCGCTCCTTGGCCTGCTCCTCGGTGATGCCGACGCTCGCCATCTCGGGCCAGGTGTAAATGACGCTCGGAATCGTCTCGTAGTTGACATGCCCGGCCTTGCCCGCGAGCAGCTCCGCGAAGGCAACCCCTTCGTCCTCGGCCTTGTGCGCCAGCATCGGCCCGTCGATCAGGTCGCCGATGGCTGAGATCGTGGGAACATTGGTGCGGAAATGGCCGTTGGTCGCGACCTTGCCCGACCGTGCGTCGTAGGTTACGCCCACCTCGTCGAGACCCAGCCCCTCGACAAACGCCCTGCGTCCGACGCTCACGAGCACCTTGTCGCAGTCGATGCTCAGCCCCTTGCCGTCCTTGGTCTCGGCGGTCACCGTCGTGCGCTTGCCTTGCGCCTTGGCGCCAGTGACCTTCGTTTCCAGGTGGAATTCCAGCCCTTGCTTGGTCAGGCTCCGGTGCAGCATCGTACCGAGTTCCACGTCGGCCATCGGCACGATCCGAGGCAGGAATTCCAGGACCGTCACCTTGGCTCCCAGCCGTCGCCAGACCGAGCCCAGCTCGAGGCCGATGTAGCCCCCTCCAACCACCACCAGGTGTTCGGGAACGCTCTCGAAGCAGAGGGCCTCGGTCGAGCTGACAATCGACTTGCCGTCGAATTTCAGGAACGGTAGCTCGACGGGCACGCTGCCGGTGGCCAGCAAAATGTGCTTGGCTTCCAGATGTGTTTCGCCGCCGTCGTTATTCCGCACGGCTACCGTTGTCGGCGAGGTCAGCCGGGCGACGCCGAAGACCGGGTCGATCTTGTTCTTCTTGAACAGGAAACGGAGGCCGTCGGTCAGGTCCTTGACGACCTTGTCCTTGCGCGCCAGCATCGTCTTGAGCTCGAGACCGACGTTGCCGACCTGGATTCCGTGGTTCGCGAACCGCGATTTCGCCAGGTGGTACAGCTCGCTCGAATCGAGCAGGGCCTTGCTCGGGATGCAGCCGACATTCAGGCAGGTGCCGCCGAGCGCCGCCCGCTTCTCGACGCAGGCGACCTTCATACCGAGCTGCGACGCGCGAATGGCGGCCACATAGCCGCCGGGACCGGCACCGATGACCACCAGGTCGTAACGATCCGCCACCTCTGGCTCCTTGATGGAAGGTTGGGGCCCCGGAACGAAAACGCTCGCGGCAAGAACGGTTCCCGCCGCGAACGTCGACCTTTCCAGGTGTTTTGAGAATTCGATCAGATCTCGAGCATCAACCGCTCGGGGTTCTCGATGCATTCCTTGACCCGAACCAGGAAGCTGACCGCCTCCCGGCCGTCGACGATCCGGTGGTCGTACGACAGGGCCAGGTACATCATCGGCCGGATGACGACCTCATCGTTGACGACGACCGGGCGCTTCTGGATCGTGTGCATGCCGAGAATGCCGCTTTGGGGCGGATTCAGGATCGGCGTGGAGAGGAGCGAGCCGAACACGCCGCCGTTGGTGATCGTGAACGTCCCGCCTTGCGGGTCGGAAACCGAGATCGTGTTCTCTCGGGCCTTCTTGGCGAAGCCGGCGATGGCCTGTTCGATGCCGGCGAAGCTGAGTTGGTCGGCGTCTCGAAGGACCGGAACCATCAGCCCTCGCTCGGTGCTGACGGCCACGCCGATGTCGTAGGTATGGTGATAAACGATGTCGAGTCCGTCGATCCGTCCGTTGACCGCCGGAAACGCCTTGAGCGCCTCGACCGTCGCCT
>CAZRGV010000254.1:4956-5200 GCA_964599655.1 uncultured Isosphaeraceae bacterium
AGCCCAGGCCGATGCCGCACTTCTTCTGGAACGCCTCCTTGTATTGCGCCCGCAACGCCATGACGCGCGACATGTCGGCTTCGTTGAAGGTCGTCAGGATCGCCGCGGTGTGCTGCGCCTCGACAAGCCGCTGCGCGATCCGCTGCCGGATGCCGCTCATCCGCTTACGGGTCTCGCGAGGCCCGGTTCTCGAAGGCGCGGTTTCCACGACGGTCGCCGGCGCCGGCGCCGGGGCCGGGGCCGG
>CAZRGV010000255.1:0-5040 GCA_964599655.1 uncultured Isosphaeraceae bacterium
AGACCGGCACCGCCGATCTGGACGAGGCGGTTCGCCTGCTCGACGACCTGTACGCCGTCGATGGCCCTCGCTTGCCGGAGCCTCGCCGCCTCCGCCGCCAGGCCGATCGCCGATTGTCGCGGGCCTTCCTCAACCGGGCTCACGACGCCCTTCGCGGCGGCCTTCCCGACCTGGCTCGCTCGTGCCTGTCTCGCGCGATCCAGCTTTGGCCGGGAATCCTCGGCACGATCCTGCGCGACCCGAGGCTCGCCGCTCAGATGACCGCGCTGGCCGTTCATCCGGGCCTGGCCGGACGATGGTTCTCACCGGGCGGGCCGCGGCCGAATCGCTGAGGCAGCTCTGTTTACTCGAACACGGCTGCGACCGGGCAAGAGAAACCAGGCAGGATGTCGCCGCCGTCCAGGGTATTCCCTTCTTTGAGCAGGGCACCGGTGCCGTCGGCCCGGAAGACCTCGATATCGCGGGAGGCGGGGGTGACAACCCAGAACAGCGGCACGCCGGCATGGAGGAATTCACGGACCTTGATCTTCAATTCGGTGGCGTTGTCGTTCGGCGAGACGACCTCGACCAGGAGATCCGGAACGACTCGCGAATGGACCCGGCCCGCCTTGCCGTCGGGGAGGCGATCGCGCCGGGTGAACGAGACGTCGGGGAAGCGGACGCGACCGGGATCATCCGTGAAGATCTGATCACCGCATTCGGAGCCGTTGACCACGCTCAGCAATTGTGTCTTCGCGAACGACTTCAGGCTGGCAACGATGCTCGTGGCGATCACATCGGCCTCTTGTCCGATCGGTTCGCGCTCCACCAACGGGCCGTCGATGAGTTCCGGGGTCGTGCGATCGGTGATCTTGAGCAGGCCATCGAACGTGGATCGCCGCTCGGTGGTCGTCGCCAAGGGACAAACCTCCCTTGTCCGCGTTCGTACGATGCAGAAATAATACAAGAAGACTGTTCCCTCTTCTCAGGATACGTTGCGGACGAAGATGAACCCCATCCCCAAGATCGACCCACCTCCCTGCTCGACGCGACCGGCCGAGGCCAACGACGCACCGACGCAACTGCCGGTGCCGCCGTTGGTTCCGCTCCGCTTGCCGCACCTGCCGGCCTCGCGCGCCGAGATGGAGGCGCGCGGCTGGGATGAGGTCGATGTCGTGTTTGTCACGGGAGACGCGTACGTCGATCACCCTTCGTTCGCCAACGGCATTCTCACGCGAGTGCTGGAAGCGGCGGGGTTCCGGGTCGCCGTTCTGTCCCAGCCCGACTGGAGGAGTGCGGACCCCTGGCGAGAGTTCGGTCGTCCTCGCCTGTTCTTCGCCATTAGCGCGGGGAACATGGACAGCATGATCAACCACTACACGGCGAACAAGAAGGTCCGCAACGACGATGCGTACAGCCCAGGTGGTCAGATCGGCCTGCGGCCCGATCGCGCGACGTTGCCCTACTGCCAGCGGGCCCGCGAAGCCTTCCCCGGTGTGCCGGTCATCGCGGGCGGTGTCGAGGCGAGTTTGAGGCGACTGGCCCATTACGACTACTGGAGCGACACCGTCAAGCGCTCGATCCTGCTCGACAGCAAGGCCGACCTCGTCGTCTTCGGCATGGGGGAACAGCCGATCGTGGAGATCGCCCGACGGCTGGCAGCCGGTCAGTCGGTCAAGGATCTCCGCGACCTTCGAGGCGTCGCCTACGCTCTTGGCGCGAAGGAAGAACCGCCGCCCGACGCGATCGTCCTGCCGTCGTTCGAGGACGTCAAGACGGACAAGCTCGCCTTTGTGCGTGCCACGAAGATCATCCACCAGGAGACCAATCCGCTCAACGCCCGGCGGCTCGTTCAGTATCACGACCGGCAGGCGGTCGTCTGCAACCCGCCGAGCCTGCCGATCAGCCAGGAGGACATGGACCGGGTTTACGGCCTGCCCTACACCCGCAAGCCGCATCCGAAGTACAGGGAGCCAATCCCGGCCTTCGAGGCGATCAAGGACTCGGTCACGATCATGCGAGGCTGCTTCGGCGGCTGCACCTTCTGCTCGATCACCGCGCACCAAGGGCGGATCATCCAGTCGCGATCGAGCGAGTCGGTGCTGGCCGAGCTCCGAACCCTCGGCCAAGATCCCGAGTTCAAAGGGGTGGTCTCCGACATCGGCGGACCAACCGCGAATATGTATCAGATGCGATGCACCAGGCCCGAGGTCGAGGCGAAGTGCCGTCGGCTTTCCTGCGTGCATCCAAAGATCTGCAAGCTCCTGGGCACCGATCACGGCCCGCTCGTCGACCTGATGCGGAAGAGCCGAGAGGTCGAGGGGGTCCGCAAGGTCCTGGTCGCTTCGGGTGTTCGGATGGACCTGGCCCAGCTCTCGCCCGAGTACATGGAGCAACTTGCCGCGCATCACGTCGGCGGGCACCTGAAAGTCGCTCCCGAGCACACCGATCCCGAGGTGCTCAAGCGAATGAAGAAGCCCGAGATCAACGACTATAAGGGTTTCGACGAGTCGTTCAAAGCCGCCAGTCAGAAAGGGGGCAAGCCAAAGCAGTACACCGTGCCGTATTTCATCGCGTCTCATCCGGGAAGCGACCTGCACGCGATGATCGACCTGGCGCTGTTCCTCAAGCGCAACGGCTACCGGCCCGATCAGGTTCAGGACTTCATCCCCGCGCCGTTCGACATCGCCACGTGCATGTACTACACGAACATTGATCCGTTCACGGGTGAAGAGGTCTACACCGCCAAGCATCTGCGCGACCGCAAGCTTCAGCGGGCCTTGCTCCAGTTCTTCAAGCCGGAGAATTACTTCGAGGTTCGCGAGGCGTTGCTGAAGGCCGGTCGAGCCGACCTGATCGGCTCGGGCTGCGACGCCTTGATTCCTGCCCAGCCTCCGAAGGCGGCCCTTCGAGCCCGCATGGAGAAGGCGAACCGAGACCTCTCGGAAGGGCGGTACGTCCATACGATTGACAAGGACGGGTCGAAGACGCGGCGGAACCGGCCGTCATCCTCCGGTTATCGACCCGGCCGAAAGTCGGCGAAACGGCGGGGCCGCTGAGCCGTTGCGGCGGACGCCTGTGGCCTCGAAGTTCTTTCGTCGGATCGAGGCCCTGTGCCTACGGTGCTCGTCATCGCGCGCCAATTCGTCCGGATCGCGCGTGGTATGGGCCCTTCGCTTGGGTTAAACTGGCCGGGAATCCTGCCTGAAGGATCTCTCCCGACCGAGCGAGTTTGTTCCCGGAGCGAAGGATGCGTTCGAGGCTTTTCCCGATTCTCGTGCTGGTGATCGGCATCATTCCCTTACGGAATTTCACACAGGCCCAGGCTCCGCAAGGCCGACCGCCCGAGCTGGTCGCTTCCACGGACCCTCGCACGCCCGAGCAGGAGCGGCAAGGGTTTCATCTGCCGCCCGGATTCGAGATCGAGCTGGTTGCCGCCGATCCCGATATCCATAAACCCATGAATCTCGCGTTCGACGACCGGGGGCGGCTCTGGGTGACCGACACTCTGGAATATCCCTATCCGGCCCAGGGGGACACGAAGCCCCGCGATACGGTCAAGATCCTCGAGGATTTCGGTCCCGACGGGCGCGCTCGCAAGATCACCACCTTCGCCCAGGGCCTGAACATCCCGATCGGTGTCATGCCGCTCGACCGTGCCGCCCTGGTCTATAGCATCCCTCAGATTTACCGGCTCGTTGACGCCGACGGCGACGACCACGCCGAGCGCCGCGAGGTGGCGTATTCGCAGTACGGATTCAACGACACTCACGGAATGACCAGTGCCTTTACCTGGGGTTTTGACGGCTGGATCTATGCGTGCCACGGCTTCGCCAACACCTCGACGGTGAAGGGGGCCGACGGCCAGGCGATCACGATGAACTCGGGGAACACGTATCGCCTGCGCGACGACGGCTCCCATCTGGAACAGTTCACGTGGGGACAGGTCAATCCGTTCGGCCTCTCGTTCGACCCGCTCGGCAACCTCTACTCGTGCGATTGCCACAGCCGGCCCATCTTCCAGCTTCTCCGAGGGGCGTATTACCCCAGCTTCGGCAAGCCGCACGACGGCCTCGGCTACGGCCCGGAGATGATGAGCCACGACCACGGATCGACGGGAATCGCGGGAATCGTTCACTACGCCGCCGACCAGTTTCCCGAGGCCTATCGAGGCACCGTGTTCGTCGGGAACGTCGTCACCAGCCGGATCAACCACGACCATCTGAAGTGGCATGGATCGAGCCCGGAAGCGATTGCCCAGCCCGACTTCCTCGTCAGCGACGACCCCTGGTTCCGCCCGGTCGATATCGAGCTCGGCCCCGACGGCGCCCTCTACGTCGCCGACTTCTACAACCGGATCATCGGGCACTATGAGGTTCCCTTGACCCACCCCGGTCGTGACCGAGAGCGGGGGCGGATCTGGCGCATCGTGTATCGAGGCAACGACGCCAAGGGGACTCCCGCACCGCACGGCGCCGATTGGACCCACGCCGATCTTCCTTCGCTCCTCCAGGACCTCGCCCATCCCAACCTGACGGTCCGGATGAAAGCGACCAATGCCCTTGTGAAACTTGGTAAATCTGTTGTCGAGCCAGTCCGTGACCTGATGGGGAAGGCGGACGCATCGGCCTGGGTTCGAATGCACGGGCTCTGGGTCCTGCAACGGCTCGGGCAGCTCGACGACGCGACGTTGAAGGCCGCCGCGGCCGATCACGACCCGGGTGTTCGCGTCCATGCGATGCGAACACTGGCCGAAATGCGGGACCTACCCGACGAGAGACGCGCCCTGGCACTCGGGGGGCTCAACGACTCCGACGCTCTGGTCAAGCGATGCGCCGCCGAGGCGCTCGGACGTCATCCCTCATCCCGGAACCTCCGGCCACTGATCGACGCCAGACAGGCGGTTCCCGCGGACGACTCGCACCTCTTGCACGTCGTTCGCATGGCCCTGCGGGATCAACTTCGGGACGGCTCCGCCTGGCCGAAGGTGGCCGAAGGAGACTTCTCGGAAAGTGACCTTCGGCCACCTCCGGCCAGGCGGAGCCGTCCCGAAGTTGATCC
>CAZRGV010000256.1:0-4915 GCA_964599655.1 uncultured Isosphaeraceae bacterium
GGACGCCGGTCGAGGTCGTGTAGATCTCGGCCGCGGCCGCGACCAGCAAGATCACGATTCCCCACTTGATCCGGGTCGTGTCAAGCCGCTGGGTCAGGCTGGGAATCGCCGGGATCTCCTCGCCAGAGGGGTCGTCGACCATCTCGACATTCTCGACCGCGACCAACTCGTCGGCCTGAAAGACCGGCAAGGCGATCATGCCGACGATATCAATCGCGCCGCCGATCACCAGGGCCACCAGGAGCGGCTTGGCCGATTTGCCTCGGAGAAACTGGATCGACCCGAAAAGCCCGAAGGCGCAGACCAAGGCGAGCGCGACCCCGCCGATCCCGTCGCCGAGCTTCAGCAGGCAGATCAGGCCAAGCACCAGACTGGTCATGGCGGCGCCACCACCCACGATCCAGACGCCGAAGGGAGTCGGGGGCTGCGGCAAGGGGGGAGGCGCCTCGTCGAGGATTTCCGCCATCTCGATGCGCTGACCCGAGTCGAGATCGAGGCCGCAACGCTGGCAAAGGGACATCCCGGCCGGGACGATCGCTTCGCACGACGGACATTGTCGGGGCTTCGACCTGGCTTCGGCCAACCCGTGCCGACGGGTTCGGGGCGTCTCGTCGTCTCGGAACAAGGCTTCCGCGTCGCTGGCCCCCGTTTTCGATGAGGGGGACGCCTCATCCATCAGGAGCGGGAGGTCGAAGGTCTCACGGAGATCACCGGCCGCCGTCGGCATGTCCGTGTCCCCGTGCGTCTGGGCGTGCGTGAACTGCGAAGACGCCGGCCGTGCCGTCGCGACACCAGGGGTCGAAGGCGGTGAGCCCGCTCCCCCTGCGATCGCGTAAAACCTCGTCATGCACTTTGGGCACTTCAGACGACGCCCCTCGGCGGACGCTGGCACGTTCAGAACAACGTGGCATTGCGGACATCGCGTGGTGAGTGACATGGTCTGCGGGCCCAGGATCGGCCGAGATCGCGAAGAACGCCCCGAACGGGGTGGTGTGGGATCGAACGACGTCAATTGGTGCGTCACGCCCATTGTAACATCTCCCCGTGAAGGTTCTTCCATCGAATCTCCACCGCCATCGCACCCTCGTTCGCCCACTTGCCTGAAGCTGCATCCATGCAGTCATTTTACAGGATTAAGCGGCCCGGGACAAGGTCCGTTCCATGAGATTGTCCTCATGATGTGACGATTCCGCGCTCTGGGTGTCCGGAGTGTCTTCGTCGATGGGCGTTAGCGCCAGGATCAAGTGACGGGGCGGTACGCGTGCAAAACGTTATGAACAAAAGGTTAAGGAATCTTGAGAGGGGTACGCCCGCGCCGACCCAGGCCGGGAGAACGGCCATGGGAACGACGACTTCGCCTCTCTTTCAATTCTACGCAATGTCCGAGTCGGACGCGTCAAATTCCGAGTTTGGGGGCGAAGTTGCCGGATTCGACGAGCGTTCGAGTGGTTTCGTGGCGGTAATCGAACATCGCTCTTAGCTTACGCTTCAGAAACCAACCCGAGAGCAGTCGGCCGAGGAGGCCGAGCGGCGGGTCGAAGTCGACCTCATCGCGGAGCAAGGTTCCCCCCTGACCGTCGTCGATCATCCGATGGCGGTGGTACCATCGGGCGAACGGTCCCGACTCCTGGCGATCGGCGAAGAGGTGGGGCGGGTCGTACTCGGTGTGAACGGCGACCCACCGAAGGGAAAAGGGGCCCAGGCCCATCTTGAGAACCACGCGGCTACCCGGTCGAATCGAGCCACCCCCTTCGATCACCTGGAGTTTCTCGCCGGGCGGGGTGAGACGTTCGAGGGCCCCGGGACTCTCGTGGAAGGCGAAAACCGTTGTCGGCGGTGCGTTGATCCGGGATTCTTTGACGAAGCGCATGAGGACCTCCGTTCAGATCGCCGAGCTCTTGCTCCCGCTCGGGACCGGCCACCGCGTTTCAAGTTCGCCGTCCCCACGGGAATTGTATTCCTTTCGGGACCTCTTCAAGGTCAACAGCGGCCGTACGCGAGGCGACAGGTTTCGGACGCTTGGCGGGCGAGCTGGGTGGTCCCGAACGGGTCCAGGGATGAAGAAGGTTTTCAGGATTTCGGGTTCCTACTCCGATCAACCCGCGCGGGTTGGCCCAGAGAGGACTCGCATCGTGGAAGGGCTCGCGTGACGCCCGGCGGGCAAGCCTCCTGCGTCGAGTTGCTCGGTTCGGTTGAATCGTGGGGCGAACGGACCGCATTTCTGGCGTTCGATCAAAAAAATCGGTTGCAACTGGTGCGTCGCAAGGCCACGATGGTGAAACATTTGGCTTGGCGAGACGGCCAGTGGCCGGGCGCCCCATCAAAAGCAACGAGCCAGGAGCGTAGACCATGACTGAGAAGCGCACGGTAACCCGTCGCGGATTCCTCGGCACGACCGGGGCGACCGCGGGCGCGGTGATGGCGGCCGGCACCATTGCTCACCCGGCCATCGGCAACGTGATCGGAGCCAACGACCGGCTCAATTTCGCGGTGATCGGCCCCGGCGGCCGCGCCCAGGCCCACATTGGCGTTCTCCTGGACATGAAGCGCGAGGGGAAGCCAGTCGACATTGTTGGCGTCGCCGACGTTTGGGACGGCAATGAGAAGGTCGGCCGCGGCCTTTATCCGTCGGCCAAGCGTTGCGGGCTCGACGAGAACGACAAGAACAGCGTTACCAAGGACTACCGCAGGCTCATCGACCGCAAGGATATCGACGCGGTCGTGATCGCCACCCCGGACCACTGGCACGCCACCCAGACCATCCAGGCGCTCAACTCAGGGAAACACGTCTACTGCGAAAAGCCGATGACCCACACGATCGACGAGGCCCGCGAAGTGGCTGAGACGGTCAAGAAGACGGGCAAGATCATGACCGTCGGCGTGCAGTCGACGGCGGATCCGCGCTGGAAGATGGCCAACGAGATGATCATCAACGGCAAGATCGGCAAGGTCTTGCAGGGCCAGACCAGCTATTACCGCAACAGCAACGTCGGCCAGTGGCGCTACTACCCGCTGACCGAGGACATGAACCCCAAGACGGTCGACTGGAAGATGTTCCTCGGCACCGAGTTCGGCTTGGCGCCCGACCAACCGTTCAACCGGGCCAAGTACGCCCAGTGGCGCTGCTACTGGGACTTCGGCGGCGGCATGTACACCGACCTGTTCGTGCACCAGTTGACCCACCTGATCCAGGCGATGGGCGTCCGCATGCCGCGCCGGGTCGTCGGCGCCGGCGGCCTCTACATGGAGTATGACGGCCGGGACGTCCCCGACGTCGCGACGGTCGTGGCCGACTACGATGAGGGCTGCCAGGTTATCATCTCGGCGACGATGTGCAACGACGTCCAGCTCGGCGAGATGATCCGCGGCCATACCGCGACGATCAAGTTCGGCGGTCGTCCCCAGGACGGCTTCTCGGTCGTGGCTCAGAAGATCGACGGCCGTCCCGCCCCTCCCGGCGCCAACACGGGCGAGGGCGGCGAGGTGTTCAAGCCCGATCAGCCTCGCGACGACACCCGGGCCCTGTGGGATCACTTCATCGGTTGCATCCGCTCGGACAATCCCGAGACACTCTGCCCGGCCTCGCTCGGCTACGCGGCGATCGCCACGGTGAACCTCGGCGTGCAGTCGTATCGCGAGGGCAAGGCCTTCTTCCTCGATCGCGAGACTGGCAAGGTCTCCGAGGCCGATGAATCCTGGGCCAAGCAGTGGGAGAAGAAGAGCCACAACCGCGAGAAGCCCGTCCACGTGATGGGCTGGAAGGCCGGCGACGAGGGCTCGCTGCTCAACCCGCCCGCCTACCAGAAGCTTGAAGGTGACTGGAAGAACGGCCAGGATCCCGCGAAGCAGGCCTGAGCCGACAAGGGGCGAATCCGAGCAATCAATGCGACCGCGCCCAGAGCTCTTGCTCTGGGCACGGTCGCTTTCTTGCGCGCCATCGTGGAAAGTGGTTTTCCTTCACGCCTGAACACGTTGCAGAGCATTCGCTTTGGTGATCGTTCAAAGGTTCATCTCCATCGCGTCGAAACATCCACGGTGGACTGTTCTCCACATCCGGCATTTTTTTGTTGACAGTCCGACAAACGATCCGTATCACTCGTGGTGATATCACGTCAAAATGCGGATGTGACGGCATTTCTCAAGGCGGGCATACTGACCAACGGGTCGAGCCGATTGACATCCACGAACGGGAAGGGCCATCGAACTCCCCAAGGAGTGGTGATGAGTTTACTTCAACCCCCAACTCCCAACTCCCAACCCCCAACCCCCAACCCCCAACCCCCAAAATCCTGGCATAGCGGGGATTTGGCGGCGTCTCGGCCCGGGCATCTGCGGGGTTTCGCTCGTCATCATTGTTGGCCTTGCCTGGTCGATCGCCGAGTTCGGGTCTCCAGGGCACGCCTGGCTCTATGCGAGCGGCGTTCGGGTCGTCATCGATAGGACGTCGGTCCAGGTTCCCGATGGGAAGCCTGGAGACGAACGCGTCGCGGCGTTCCTGATCCATAACCTCTCGGGCAAGCCCGTCCAAATTGTTGGCATGAATGCGTCATGCAGCTGCGTCTCCTCCGAGAGGCTCCCCGTGACAATCCCGTCCAAGGGGAGCAAGGAGCTTCACCTGACGGTCCACCTGGAGGCGACGGCCACGGGGACCGTGGAACAAGTCGTGACCTATCACACCGACGAGCCCACCGCGCCGAGTCTCGCGGTGAAAATCCTGGGTCGTGTGAGGGACCCGAGATGGCGTCGTCCTTCGCCCAAGAGCCAACCTTGGTGGTCAAGGTTCGTTCGATCGGAAGTCCTTTTCCGAGGAGTTTGATGATGCGATCGGTCCTCCAGTTCATTGGTTTCGCGAGCAGCGCCGTCTGGGCGATGCTCCTGGCAGGCACCATGTTCACGTCATCCGCCAGCGCGGACG
>CAZRGV010000257.1:0-4906 GCA_964599655.1 uncultured Isosphaeraceae bacterium
GCAAGCCACCAGTGCCACCCGAGGAAGACACTGGTGGACAAACCATCAGGATCACCCGACGAACGACGACGGTTCCGCGCGATTTCCCGTCTTGCGATGCGACACGCGAGAATCCGCCCCGAATGCCAATCAGGCCCGAGCCACGCGCGAGGCATGCGCCTGGATCTTGCGGATGGCCTCGGCAATTTGGTCCATGTCGCTCCGAGGGCCCAGGAGCATGGTCTGGGTGAACCAGACGGCCTCTTCGCAGAGCTGGTCATTGACCGGACAATGATTCCGCTCTCGGAGCGAGGCGAGCACGTCGGCGGGATAAATCGCGCGATAGGCACGCGACTGGAACGTGTGTTCCAGGAACGGCTCCTTGTTCAGCGGGCTGTAGCCCCCCGAGGCGGGGATTCCCTCGGCTCCCAACGCCTTCAGGAACTTGTCGCGAGGCAGGCCGTCGAAGGCGTTCTTGTCGTAGCGGAACATGTAAAGGTGGTAGGCGCTTCGAGTGCAGCCCTCGTAGTTCTTCGCCGGGGTGATGCCGGGAATCTCGTGGAGCAGGCTGGTCAGATAGGCGGCGTTCCGGTCGCGGGCGCGTGCTTGCTCTTCGAGCCGCTTGTATTGCTGCAAGAGAAGCGAGGCCTGGAACTCGGTGATCCGCAGGTTGCAACCGTTGCGGACGAACTGGCCGGCGTCGCCCGGCTTGCCCCGGCCGTTGTTGTGGAAGCTGCGGCAGGCGTCGATCAGGGCGTCGTCCTGCGTCAGAATGGCGCCGCCCTCGCCGCTGTTCAGGTTCTTCGACGCCTGGAAGCTGAAGCAGCCGAGCGCGCCCAGCGTGCCGACGCTCTTGCCTCGCCACTCGGCCAGGTGGGCCTGGCAGGCATCTTCGAGCACGGGGATCTTGTGCTTGTTCCCCACCTCGAGAATCGTGTCGAGGTCGGCCGGCGAGCCGCCGATGTGCACCGGAAGGATGCAGGTCGTCCGGTCGGTGATCGCCGCCTCGATTTTTCGGGCATCGATCTGGAACGTCTCGGGATCGGTGTCGACGAACACCGGAATCGCGTGCTGCAACAGGATGACGTTGACCGTCGCCACGAACGTGTAAGGCGGCACGATCACCTCATCGCCCGGCCCGACGCCCAGCGCATTCAGCGAAGTGAATAGCGCCGTCGTGCCGCTGGAGGTCGCCAGCGCGTGCTTGCTGCCGGTGCGATCGGCCCAGAGCTTCTCGAACCGCGACGCGAGCGGGCCGTTCAGCCGGTTCCAGAGGCCGGAGCGCAACACGTCGACCCATGCCTTGATGTCCTCCTCGGCGATGATCGGCCAGCGCGAGAAACGCTCCTTGCGAACCGGCGTGCCGCCGAGCACGGCTGGCGTCTTGGCTTCCGCCGAGCCGGCCCGAACCCGACCCGCCGACAACCCGATCGCCGACGCCGCCCCCAGGAATCCCCTTCGAGAAACGGATGGTCGCATGGCACCAGACCTCTCGGCCAGAACGGAAAGTCCCCGGCTCCATCGTGCCAGGCCGCATGGCCTGCCCGCGGGGTTACCAACTCTCACGGTATAGAGGAACCGGACGCCCCGTGCAACCGGCAGGTCGTCGGCCCGATCCGTCTCGAGTCGTTCGCCCCGCCTCGCCCACGGACGGGCACGATCGGTATAATGCCTGTCGTCGAACCGGAGCCGACCTTGCGCGACGCTCCGGGCGTTCTGGGACCAGTCACGAGCCAGGAGACCTCACGTTTGTCGCTTTTGCTCCTGTGGCTCTCCCTGGTGGCCGCGGGCCTGCCGGACGACTCGCCCCCTTCGCCGAGCCAAGACCCGGTCGATTGTGGAACGATCGGCCCCGCGCTGGTTCCGCCAGGCGGCCAGATTCCCGAGCAAACCCGTCGGCGGACCTCCCAGACCCTGATCGAGGACGGGTCCGCGCCCTCGTCGCTCGATTCCAGGGCCCTTCCGCGCGCCGCGATCCGGTTCCGTTCGAAGGCCGGCGACGCGAGGCAACGCATCCGACAGCCTCTCCCGAAAGGATGCAAGGCCCTCGATGTCGAGGCCAGCGTCCTCGCCCGTCTCGTGCGAGCACCGTGAGTCCTCCGCGTTGGATTGAGGCGCGCCAGGCCGGTTCCGTTCGCCGCGTGACCCGTGCGCGAGGCCGGAACTCGATCGGGCTGCGCTCCCTTGTCGTCGCGGCGTTTTTGGCGACTCTCCAACGAACTCCCTGGAAAGGGCTCACCTCATGTCAACCTCGACGAATCCGTGTCTCTCGTGCGGGCAGCCTCTGCCCTCCGAGGCCATACGCTGCCCGTCCTGTTCGGCCCCGAGGACCACGGACGAGAACGCGTCCCACCTGGGAACGCTCTTGCTCGTCTTGATCATTCTCGGCGCCGGCGTTCTCGTGGTCCTCAAGCTCGCAGGCGTGTTCAACTGATCGGTCGCGGACCGGCGCCCCTCGCCCGACGGACGCCGGTCCCCGTTCCCCCCCCGATGGCCCCCACAGGACAACGCATGAAGCGACCTAACCTCGACGACCCGATCATCAAGCACGCCCGCACCGACATCTCCCCCTTGAACGTCGGTCAGACCGTGGGCGAGGTCCTCACCCTCTTGCGGCAAAAGCCCCCCGAAAACCGGATCGTCTACTTCTATGTCGTCGACGACGACAATCGGCTTGCCGGCGTGGTGCCGACCCGCCGACTGCTCTGGAACCAGCCCGAGGCCCGCATCGCCGACATCATGATCCCGAACGTCGTCGCCATTCCCTACACGGCAACCGTGCTGTATGCCTGTGAGATGTTCATTTTTCACAAGTTTCTGGCCTTCCCCGTCGTGGATGAACACCGGCACCTGCTCGGGGTCGTCGACATCGAGCTGTACACCGACGAGATGACCGACGTGAACCTTCGAACGGGCTACGACGACCTGTTCCAGCTCGTCGGCGTGCGACTCTCCGAGGCCCGCGCGGGCTCGCCGCTGAACGCCTTCCGCATCCGGTTTCCCTGGCTGCTCTGCAACATCGCCGGTGGATTGCTCGCGGCGTTCTTGACGGGAATTTTTCAGCATGTGCTCGATCAATTGATCGTTTTGGCCCTGTTCATCCCGATCGTCCTGGCCCTCTCCGAGAGCGTGGGCATCCAGTCGGTCTCGCTGGCGATCCAGTCGCTGCACGGCCAGGCATCCTCCTGGCGCAACGCGTTTCTCGCCTCGCGCCGAGAGCTGGCGACGGGCCTGTTGCTCGGTCTGGGCTGTGGCATCCTCGTGGCGCTGGTGGCCTGGCTCTGGAAGGGGCAGGCATGGGTCGCCGCGTGCCTGCTCGCGTCGATCGGCGTTTCCGTGGCGGCCTCGGCCCTGATCGGCATGGTCTTGCCGCTGGTGCTCCACCTCATTCATCGCGACCCGAAGGTGGCCGCCGGCCCGATCGCCCTGGTCGCCGCCGACCTCGTCTCATTGACCATCTACTTCAACCTCGCCCAGCGATGGCTGCTTTGAGGCCGTTCGGTTCGGCTCCCACGCGCACCGAACCCCGAGACCATCCCGACCCGTTCCGCGTTTTTGAGGGGCAATCGCCCCGGACTCATGCGACACTCGGGGACGAGATCACCTTGGGGAACCGGATCGAGGAGACGACCATGGCGGACGCGAGCAACGGCGTGGTGGGACGGGTGGTGGCGCTCTGGCGCTTTCCCGTCAAATCGATGCTGGGCGAGGAGTGCAACGCCCTCGAGATCGCCGATCGTGGTGTGTTCGGCGATCGGGCGTTTGCCCTGATCGACGCCGAGACCGGCAAGGTCGTCAGCGCCAAGAATCCCAGGCGATGGCCCAACCTGTTCGACTTCCGGGCCTCGTTCGTCGAGCCGACGCTGGAGGGACGGACCCTGCCGCCGGCCTGGGTTTTCTTACCCGACGGCTCGTCCTTGACCACCGAATCGTCCGACTTCGACGCCAGGCTCTCCAACGCCCTCGGGCGCGAGGTCCGGCTGGCGAGATCGGCCATCGAGGGGGCGAAGGCCGAGGGCTACTGGCCCGACGTCGACTGGCTCCCGCATCGCGACGAGGAGTTCACGTTCCCCTTGCCGCCCGGCACGTTCTTCGACGGCGGGTCGATCCACCTGCTCACCACGGCCACGCTCGACCGGCTTCGCCAGATCGCCCCAGCCAGCCGGTTCGAGGCCCGCCGGTTCCGGCCCAATCTCGTGATCGAGGTCACCGACGGCTCCGACGGATTCGTCGAGGACGGCTGGATCGGGCACGCGCTGGTCATCGGCGACGTGCGACTTCGGATCGTCGGCCCTTGCCCGCGCTGCATCATGACCACCTTGAGCCAGGGCGACCTGCCGAAAGATCCGGGCGTCCTTCGCGCGGCCGTGCAGGCGAACAACGCGAATGTCGGCGTTTACGCCACGGTCCTCCAGACCGGACGGATCCGACGAGGAGACACCGTAGCGGTGGAAGGGGCCTGAATCGTCGCGCGCCAAGGTCAGGAATCGTGACGCGGAACCACTCGTTCCCGATAGGTGGCCTTCGCCTGGCCGTTCGCACAATCCTCGTCATGGTCCTGGCCGGATCGGCCGGTTGGCTCGGCTCGCGAGTGGCGAACGGCAAGGCCGAGGCTCCGCGGCCGAACATCCTCATCGTTCTGGCCCACGACCCGGGCTTCGGCAAGCTGGGCTGTCAGGGAAAACGGCAGATTCCCACACCGAACATCGACGCGATCGCCGCGAAGGGCGCGCTTCCCGGATGGCTCTGGGAGCGCACCCCATCGCAGCCCGTCCAGGGCGGGCCTGGTCACGGGGCGGATTCCGACGCGGTTCGGACATGAGTTCAACCCCCATTCGGCGCGGGCAACCTCGACCGGAAGGCGGGCTTGCCCGTCAAGGAACGGACCATCGCCGACGTGCTCCGACGGGGTGCCTGGGGTCGTCTC
>CAZRGV010000258.1:0-4768 GCA_964599655.1 uncultured Isosphaeraceae bacterium
CGGCACCGGCCGGGTCGAGCGTGGACGGGTCAAGGTCGGCGACCCGGTCGAGATCGTCGGCTTCGGCGCCAACAAGAACTCGGTCGTCACCGGCGTCGAGATGTTCCAGAAGACCCTCGACGAGGGAATCGCCGGCGATAACGTCGGCATCCTGCTTCGTGGCGTGGAAAAGAACGACCTGGAGCGCGGGCAGGTCATCTGCAAGCCCGGGTCGATCACCCCGCACACGAAGTTCGAGGCCGAGGTGTACGTCCTCTCCAAGGACGAGGGCGGCCGCCACACCCCGTTCTTCAAGAACTACCGGCCCCAGTTCTACTTCCGGACCACCGACGTGACCGGCACCGTGCTCAACCTGCTGTCGGAGGACGGCAGCGAGGCCGAGATGTGCATGCCGGGCGACAACATCAAGATGACCGTCGAGCTTCTCACCCCGATCGCGATGGAGCAGAACCTCCGGTTCGCCATCCGTGAAGGTGGCAAGACCGTCGGCGCCGGTGTCGTGACCAAGATCCTTCAGTAAGGAAGTCCCGGAGCGGGAACCCCCCTTGCGTCGGAACGCCGGCCCATGCCTCGAACAGTGTTTCCCGGCGTTTCGACCCTGGCCCTCCCGTCTCACTCGTTCGAGGTGGCGTGATGCGTGAGTACGTCTGGCTGGAATGCGCCTCGTGCGGGGACCGCAACTACCGGACCCAGAAGGAAACACGAGGGGCCAACCGGCTCGAACTGAAGAAATACTGCCCCCGAGAGCGGCAGCACACGACTCATAAAGAGTCGCGCAAGAAGTAACCACGTTCGACCTGGACCAGGACCGTGGCGGCGAGCGAGGTCCGCCGCCCGGTCCTATCCTGGTCGATGGGGATCGTTACGAGCGTAGCTCAACTGGTAGAGCACCGGTCTCCAAAACCGGCGGTTGGGGGTTCGATTCCCTCCGCTCGTGCTCAGTCGGAACCCGCGAGACGGGCCCAGGGGCGAATTGATCCCGGGACAGAGTGCCCCCTCCGCCTTCCGCCTGGCTCGCGGGGTTTCATTTTCGGGGAACGGGTGCCATGGGCAAAGTCAAAGACGAAGCGCCGGCCAAAACGAGCAAGCCCGCCACCAAACCGGGCGGGTCGAAGGGAGTCCCCAGCCGCGTCGCCCCGTTCTTCACCAACCTGCTTCGGACCGACGTGGTCAAACCCAACCAGGGGAAGCAGGCTCGGCTCTGGACGGCGATCGGCCTGGGCGTGCTCGTGCTCGCGGGCCTTTACCAACTCTACGTCTACTACCTGGCCGATCTGACGCCGGCCGTTCGCTACAGCATTCCCACGGCGATCGGCCTGGTCTTCGGCTGGTTGATCTTCCGGATCGTGCAGTACCCGCCGTTCGTGGATTTTCTGATCGCCACCGAGGCCGAGATGAACAAGGTCTCGTGGACCACTCGAGACGACCTTTACCGAGCCACGGTGGTCGTCCTGGCGACCGTCCTGATCATGGCGGTCTTCCTCTTCGGCGTGGATCTGGTCTGGTCCCGGCTGCTCCAGGCCCTTGGCGTGTTGAGATTTGATGGTGGTGGCGCGTTCGGCTCTCAAGAGTTCTGACCCAGCCCCGAACGTGCCGCCGTTGCTGGTCGTTTGCGTTGGTTCTTTGGAACCTGGCTGGTCCCTGGCCGGCCTTTGTTGGATTTCGCGATTCCAGGTATTCCGGCCCTCTTATCCCGCGTGGCGCCTCATGAGCCATCCGCACGACGAACCCCACGACCCGGCCTCCGCTCCCCCTCCCGAGCCGTCGCGGAGCGACGCCTCGCTGGGGGTCTCCAACCTCTTCGAGGTGGAGGAGCAGACCCCCGACGGCGGCGAGCCGACCCCGTCGTCGTCGAGGACCGCGTCGAGCGAGCGACCCAAGGCCGAGGAACCCGCCCCGTCGACCCATCCCCTCCTGGAACCGGACAACGACGAGGAACCCGCGCCCGAGCTGGTCTGGTACGTCCTGAAGGTTCAGAGCGGACGCGAGGACACCATTCGCGACGCCCTGGAACGCCGCGTGAAGATCCAGGGCCTGGACCGTTACTTCGGGCGCATCGTGGTTCCGACCGAGAAGATCACGGAGATCCGCAACAACAAGAAGCGGATCGTCGAACGCAAGAGCTATCCCGGCTACATCATGGTCGAGATGGAGCTGAACGAGAAGACCTGGTTCGTCGTCCGGGAAACGCCCGGCGTCGGCGACTTCGTCGGCGCTCACGGCCAGCCGACGAAAATGACCGAGGACGAGGTCAACAAGATGCTCGGTCAGGAAACGGCCAAGGACGAGAAGCCGGCTCCGGTCCGCATCCAGGTCGAACGCGGCGACCGGGTCAAGATCAAGGACGGCCCGTTCGAAAACTTCGAGGGCACCGTCGAGGAAGTCATCGAACAGCGCGGGCTGGTCAAGGTGATGCTCATCATCTTCAACCGCCCGACGCCGGTCGACCTGGAATACTGGCAAGTGGAGCGCATCTAAATCGAACCGCAACGGGATTCAGGCCGGGGCCCGATCGGCACGGCCGGCGTTCCTGGAATGAGCCAACCGGCCCGGAGCCCCGAGATTCCCGAGCCCTGAGATTTCTCAAAGTCGCGATCGAGAGGATAGGCGGACGATGGCCAAGGTGATGGTGGCGAAGGTCAAGCTGCAATGCCCCGGCGGACAGGCGACGCCCGCCCCGCCGGTCGGCCCCGCGCTGGGGCAGCATGGTGTCAACATCGGTCAATTCGTAACCCAGTTCAACGACCGAACCAAGGAGATGAAGGGGACGACCATCCCCGTCGAAATCACGATCTACAACGATCGGACCTTCGAATTCATCACCAAGAGCCCGCCCGCCTCGGTCCTGCTGAAGCAATCGGCCGGCGTCGCCTCCGGCAGCGCCGAGCCGCACAAGACCAAGGTCGGCAGCGTGACCGCCGAACAGGTCCGGAAGATCGCCGAAACCAAGTTCAACGACCTGAACGCCCGGGACATCGACCACGCCTGCCGGATCATCGCCGGAACCGCCCGCAGCATGGGGATCGAGGTCAAGCCGTAATCCGGGTCGCATTCCAAGCCCCGCGGGGAGGAAGCGTCCCGACCCCGCCACCCTGGCCTTGCCTGGCCTCGCCTTGCTTTGGTGCCGGAACCGCGATGGCTGGCCTGTCCGCACTTGATGGAACGTTTCCCACGCCGGTACGACCGCCTGCCGGCTGATCGACGGGAAGACCTTTCGGCGGCAGCCCCCGTTTTCGGGAGCGAACGTTGCACACCTACTCAAAGCGCTACCGCGCGTTGCGGGAGAAGGTCAAATCCAAAGACCCGGTTCCGCTGGCCGAGGCGGTCAAGCAGCTCAAACAGTTCGCCACGACGAAGTTCGACCAGACCGTCGAGATTTCGACCAACCTGGGGATCGACCCCCGTCAGAGTGACCAGAACGTTCGGGGCAGCGTCTCGCTGCCGAACGGCATCGGCAAGACCGTGCGGGTCGCCGTCTTCGCGCAGGGAGAAAACGCCGAGAAAGCCAAGGCGGCCGGCGCGGACATCGTCGGCGGCGACGACCTGGCGCAACAGATCAAGGGCGGCACGATGGACTTCGACGTCGCGCTGGCCACCCCCGACATGATGGGCGTGGTCGGCCCGCTGGGTCGGGTCCTCGGCCCCCGAGGCCTGATGCCCTCGCCCCGGTCGGGCACCGTCACCACCGACATCGCCAGCGCCGTCAAGGAGTTCAAGGCCGGCAAGATCGAGTTCCGCAACGACAAAGGGCCCCCCAAGGGGGGAACGTCGCCGCCCCGGTCCCCAAGCTCAGCTTCACCGAGGAGCAGTTGATCGAGAATATCACGACGTTCTTGAACCACCTGCGGTCGTTGAAGCCGCCGGCCGCCAAGGGGACGTATCTTCGTTCGGTCACCATCTCGGCCACCATGAGCCCGGGTATCCGGGTCGTGGCCTAAAACCTGAGCCCGGCCCGGCCCGGCCGAGAAGATGAGCCCATGAGCAAGTATGTCAAAGAATTGATGATGGATCAGTTTCAACGGGAGCCGCTCGGTCCTGATCGTCGACTTCAAGGACCTGGACGCGGTTTCGGAGAACCGGCTGCGGCTCGACCTCCGGAAGAAAAACATCCGGGTCCGAACGCTCAAGAACACGCTGGCCAAGCGGGTCTTCAACGAGATCGGCCTGAGCGGCCTCGACCGGTTCCTCACCGGCCCCAGCGTGGCGGTCTGGGGCGGCGAGGGGGTCGCCGAGCTGGCCAAGGAGATTTCCGAGCAGGTCAAGAAGCTCCAGAAGCCCGAGATCAAGGGGGGCGCGGTCGACGGCACGATCATCGGCCCGTCGCAGGTCGAGGACATCACCAAGCTGCCGAGCCGTGAAGCCCTGATCGCCCGCGTCGTCAACCTCGCCCTGGCGCCGGCCCAGCGCGTCGTCAGCCTCGCCAACGCCCCCGCCTCGAACCTGCTCGGCCAGCTCAAGACGCTGTCCGAGGGGGCGGAAGGGGGCCGTGCCGCCCCGGCCCCGGCTCCGGCTGAAGGGGCCTGACCCGACTTCGCCGGCTCCGCTCCTTCGGCCCGCGCCGGAGGATTTCCGATACGGCTCGAATTGTTGCGATTTTCCTCGTAGGGTGCGTGAGACGCACCTCTCGACAGTTGGGACTCGGTGCGGTGTCCGCACCCTACACGCGAAAGGATCGAACCAGAGATGGCGACCGACGGGACGACATTTGCCGATAACATCAAGACCCTGGGCGACCAGATCGTCAAGCTGACCGTGCTCGAAGCCAAGG
>CAZRGV010000259.1:0-2865 GCA_964599655.1 uncultured Isosphaeraceae bacterium
GTCTGCAACGGGCCCGGAGCACTGGTGGACAAGCCACCAGTGCCACCCGCCCGCCTAACGACCAAGCTCAGCGGACCGGCCCGCCGAGAACAGCCTTGAGGATACCGAAAACTGCCGCGGCGGGCCGGGTCCGCTGCAGCGCGAGGTTAGGCGGTCCGACATCCGGCAGCCTGAGACAACTGTCGATATTCAGAATGTCCCCTTTTCCTGTCCCTAGGCGTCGGGCCTTGGAGCCCAAGAAAAGCGCACGATTAGCTCTTGACAAGAGGCTGAATTATCTGTAAGATAGCCCTCGCGTCGATTTTAATTTCCTTTGGCATCGGAGAAAAGTGCTATGAGCAGCGAAGTCAAGGTTTCGAGCATGGAGGAGCTGCGTGATCTCGTGGACAACCATGGTGGAGTAATGACCACTACAATGGAAGTGCTGCGGGACGCCTACGGAAAGGGGCGGCTTGGCGTTCACGTTCGGGAGGGTATTCGCAATTCCCTCGTTGGACTTGGACTCGGCCATTACCCACCGACGCTTCCTGAGTACCAGGAGCGTGCGGTCCGACTTTACCGCCTCGGGAGCCCCGTGGGCAATCTGATCGAAGCCGTCCTGGACTTGTCCCCTGAGCACGACGAGCGGTTGCGACAGGCCGTAGGTGGTGACGAGGCCGAGATCCTCCAGCAGATCAGGGAACTGGTCTGCCCGTAACGCAAGCCGTCCGAGTTTCGGCAACCCTCAGCCCGCCGCATGAGTGTTGGCACTCGTGCGGCGGGTTCTTCTTTGCCGCCTAACAAGTATTCGGCCGCTGAACGGGCGTATTGTAACACGCCCCCGAAGATGCCTACGTCCTCTGGATCAGGCGGTTTATCCTCTTCCACGGTAAGCGGCATCCCCTGGAGTTGGACGAGTCGCACGTCGTGGCGTTTCTCACGCATCTGGCCGTTCAGGAGAATGTCGCCGCGTCGACCCAAAACCAGGCGCTGGCCGCCCTCCTATTCCTCTACAAGGTGGTGCTCGACCGGCCGTTGGAGTGGATCAACGACCGGCTTGTGAGAGCCAAGCGGCCCGAACGGCTGCCGGTCGTCTTCAGCCAGGAGGAGGCGCGGGCCGTCCTGGCCCAGCTCGACGGAACCTCCTGGCTCGCCGCGGCCCTGCTCTATGGCGCGGGCCTTCGGCTAATGGAGTGCTTGCGGCTGCGGGTCAAGGACGTCGACTTCGACCAGAATCACATCCTCGTCCGCGACGGCAAGGGCCAGAAAGACCGCGTCGCGATCCTGCCGTCCTCGCTCATCGATCCGCTCAAACGCCAGATCGAGCATGTGCGGGCCATCCACGCGACCGATCTCCGAGACGGCTTCGGCCGGGTCTATCTGCCCGACGCCCTTGCGCGGAAGTACCCCGAGGCCGACCGCCGCGTCGGCTGGCAGTACCTCTTCCCCGCCCATCGACGCGGTGAGGATCCCCGCTCGGGCGTCGTCCGACGGCACCACCTCGCCGAGTCGGCGCTCCTGAAAGCGGTCAAACGGGCCATCCACCGCGCCGGCATCACCAAGCCGGCCAGTTGCCACACCTTCCGCCACAGCTTCGCCACTCACCTGCTCGAAGCCGGCCACGACATCCGCACCGTCCAGGAACTGCTCGGACACCAAGACGTCCGCACCACCATGATCTACACCCACGTCCTGAACGCCGGCCCCAACGCCGTCCGAAGCCCGCTCAACCGACTCTGAGTAAGGAATCCCCTGGACGATCTGCCTTTTGCCGGGTGGACATCACTCACCGATCTTCCAATGGCGGTAAGGGGTCGGTGGGCGAAGCCCAACCGACAAAACGGAGCCGAAGCCTCCTCTGAGCACCCACTTCCGGCTTAATCTTTCTTCTAAATTGCCAAAATTACCCACGCCTCCCTTTTTGTCGGACATAATTCAGGAAGCGGATCAACACCCGCGTTCGGCGGCTTCGCCTGCCGCCGGGCCGACAAGGGACAACGTCCCTGGACCACGACACGACTCAACGTTGAGTCGATTCGACTGAGAGGGAGTTGCACGATGACCCTGACTCTTAACGAAACGCCGGCGCAGCTGTCGATTCCGAAGCCGAACGAAGTGAAGTACAATCTCACTCCAGGCCGATCCGCCAGCCGGCGGAACGCCCTCAAGCATGGAATGACGGGCAAGGGGAAGGTCCTTCCCCCCGAGCTGGAGGCGGTGGTCGAGGCGAAAGTGGAGATCTTTCGCCAGCAGTTCCAGCCGCAAACCCCGTACGAAGATGATCTTGTGGAACAGGCCGCGCTCGGATCGGCGCGCGTCTCTTATCTCCTGAAGTCGGAGGTCGCGCACGCCGGCCTCCGGTTCCGCAACGCGCTGCGCGACTGGGATGACACCCGGGACAACGGACTGATGACCCTTTCCGGAGAACTCGTTCGAAGCGACGATCCCGCCTCGGTCCTGCGACTCCTCCGGCGCACCACCGAAGGATGCGACTACCTCTCCGACGCCTGGTCCGCGCTCCGAGAACGGCTCGACGCGCCCGGCCAGTGGACCGTCGAACAGACCGAGCGCACCTTCCGCTTGCTCGGCGTGGTTCCCTCCCAGGCCGTCGAGGATCCGGCCTTCGACACCATCCAGCGGAACGTCCTCGCCCTCGAACTCGAACACCACTTCGAATCGAAGACGGCCGCACCGAGCCCCTTGGTCTCGGAGCTCGGCGAGTCCCTGCCCGACCCCGAGTCCGCTCGGAAATGGCTCCGATCGTTTGTCGAGGCCCAGGTGGTCGAATACGACCGACTGGCCGACGAGATTTGGGAAAACTTCGACGAGCCGGACCGCAACGGGGCCCGCAACCGGGCCCTCTTTGACGCGTCGCCCGAGGCGGCG
>CAZRGV010000259.1:2875-4308 GCA_964599655.1 uncultured Isosphaeraceae bacterium
CACCGGGCAGCCGCCTGTACCGCACCGGCGATGTGGCCCGCTACCTCGCCGACGCGGACCGGCTTCGCCGCCGGTCGCTCGAAGCGCTGGAACGCCTCCGCGCCGGGAACGCGCCCTCACCAAAGACGCAACCCGCCGCGCCCAAGGCAACTCCGACCGCCGCTCCCCCCGCGACAGCCCCACCAACGCCAAAACGCACAACGACCTCGCCGGTCCCTCCGCCGTCGCCGCAACCCGCAAAACCAGCACCATCGTTGCCAGCCTCGGACTCGCTGATGCCGACGTTCCTCGACTCGGTCCTCGCGCAAAACGAACCCGGCTTACTCAAGGGTCCGAAGCCTCTGAGCGCCTGGATTCAACCGCCGAAGTCGCGAAAACATCGACGATCACGCCGCTGAGCGCCGATTTCGGACGCCTCGCCGCTGCCGAACATCGCTCTCCGGGCCGCTTTCAATGACCGGCGCCGCTCCCCGTCCGCGCCAGGCGACCGTCCCGCGCTGGACCTGGAGGTTCCGGCATGGCAAGATTGCGGTTCCCAGAACGTCGCCCTGTTTCGAAACCCCCGTTGAGGCGCGCCATGAACCTGCTGACCACCTTCGAAGGCTCGTTGATGGAGGGTTTCCTCCCCCGAGGCTGGGACCTCGCCCGAATCGACGCCTGCTGCTCGCACCCGCCGGAGGCCATCGGCGAGCGGCAGCCCTGGTGGCATCCCGAATTCCAGCCGGTCCCTTGCCGTTCGCTCGAAGACTTCGACGTGATGCTCGGCCACGAGATCGCCATGGCCATCCGCCGCACTCGCGACGAGGGCCGAGAAGCCGCCCTGATCCTCCCAGTCGGCCCCATGGGCATGTACCGCTGGGCCGTCTACTTCCTCAACGAGTGGGGCGTCACCTGCCATCATGTTCATGGCTTCAACATGGACGAGTGGTCGGATAAGGACGGCCGAACCCTTCCGCCCGACGATCCAGGAGCCTTTCAGAACGCCATGCAGGCCGCCTTCTACGGCCCACTCGGTCAGGCCACCGTTCCCGTCAGCCGCCGATGGTTCGCCACCGCCGACCGCCTCCCCGAGTACGCCGACCGCATCGCCGAACTCAAACAGAACGGCGCCGAGCTGATCGTCATCTTCGGCATCGGCCGCGTCTGCCACATCGCCTTCTGGGAACCCCATTTCGCCGAGGAATATGACAGCGACGCGACCTGGAAGGCCCAGACCCACCGACTTGGGGCCCGCCTGCACCCCTTGACCATCGAGCAAAACGCGCTCACCAGCTTCAAGAGCCGGACCACGCTCGTTCCCGCCTTCGCCAACACGATCGGCCCCGGCCTCTTCCTTCAGGCCGACCGCATCATCGGAGGCGCCGACGGCGTTTTCGGCCGCGCTTCGTGAAGGCGGCGAGATCGATGGTCCCTTCCTTGGCCCGCTTCGACCC
>CAZRGV010000260.1:0-4076 GCA_964599655.1 uncultured Isosphaeraceae bacterium
ATGGTGACGTCGGGTGTCGCGAGTTTTTCGTGATAGCGATCGTCGCGACCGACCCAGGCGATGGGGGTCTCGTCTCCCAGGGCGTGGATCTTGTCGCGGGCTTCCTTCGAGATGGGGGCGTACGGGTGGTCGTTGACCTCGGAGCCTTCGACGACCGGCAGGGCGTCGTCGAGGAGGTGGACGAGCTGCCGGAGCATCCGGGTCTTGGCCTGGCCTCGCAGGCCGAGGAAAAGCATGTCGTGCCGGGAGAGAATGGCGTTCTGAACCTGGGGAACGACCGTCTCTTCGTAGCCGAGGATGTCCGGGAAGAGGGGCTGGCCCGATCGGATTCTGGCGATGAGGTTGCGTCTCAACTCGTCCTTGACCGACTCCATCCGGTAGCCGCTCGCCTTCAACTGGCCCAAGGTCCGGGGTCGATCCGTCGCCATCGATGCACGCTCCAGGAGGGAGGAACCGGGCGGTTTGGGCGGAGGGTAAGGATCGCGGCGGTTGGCCCGGCGCGCGGAATTCTCGCCCAGCACGGTCCGCGCCTTATATGCTAGGCACGCCGTCAAGCGAGCCGGGGTCTGGCGAGTTCCGGCGGCTCGACGCGGCTCGGCTCCTCGACCGAGTCGAAGAGCCGGCTGACGCTCTCTCGGCAGTGAATCGAGTGGATGGCCTGGGCGAACAGGGACGAGACGCTGATCGTCTTGCAGTTGCTGGGCAAGGGCTCGGACCGATTGCCGATGGTATCGGTCAGGACCAGTTCCTTGATCGGGCTGCGAGCGATCTTGGCGCCCGAGCCGGCGGAGAACACGCCGTGCGAGACGCAGGCGTAGATGTCCAGGGCCCCTCGGATCTTGCAGGCGTGGGCCATTTCGATCAAGGTGCCGCCCGAGATGGTGAAGTCGTCGACGATGAGAACGTTTTTCCCCTCGACCTCGCCGATGACCTCGTGGATCTCGGCCCGCTCGTCGTGGCCGGTCCGCATCTTGTTGCCGATGACCAGGGGGGCCTTCATGGCCTGAGCGTACCGGTTGGCCTGCTTGCTGAAGCCGACGTCGGGCGCGGCCACGACCAGGTCGGGGATCTCCTTCTTGAGGAAGTAGTCGGTCAACACGGGCATGGCGTAGAGGTGGTCGACGGGGATCTTGAAGAACCCTTGAATCTGGGGGCTGTGCAGATCCATGGTCAGGACGCGGTCGGCCCCGACGGCCTCGATCGCGTCGGCCACCACGCGGGCCCGGATCGAAACGCGGGGCTCGTCCTTCTTGTCCCCCTTCGCATAGGAAAAGAACGGGATGACCGCCGTGACCTGCATGGCGCTGGCACGCTTGAAGGCGTCGATCCAGAAGAGGAGCTCGACCAGATTGTCGTTGACGGGGTTCTCGGTTCCCTGGACGATGAAGACGTCGCGGCCGCGGACGTTTTCCAGGACCCGGACGAAGATATTTCCCTCGCTGAAGATGTGGGTTTCCGACCGGGCGAGGTCGACCCCCAGATGCCGTCCGATCGATCGGGCGAGATCCCGACTGGCCGAGCCGGCGAAGATCTTGAGCTCGCCGTAGGGGTCGGCTTGCTTGGAGGTGCAGACGAGCGACTTGTCCATGCCCCGGCCTCTTGTTGCGCGTCGAGGGAAGGAAGCGGAACCGGGCGTCCCGAACGGAGCCCGGTTCCGGAACTCGTGAAGTTGTCTTAACGATACCACGAACCCAACGAAAACGCGCCAGGAAGCCGGAGAACGGGCCCCGTGTTGCGCCGGAACCACGGCCACGGGGGCTCGGACGGAACCTACGACGCCACGACGGTCTCCAACGGACCCGATCGTGACTGGCCGGGGCACGCCGCTCGTTCCGGAGCGTGTCCCTCCCCGAGCGAGTCGCTCCCGGCCTTGTCCGTGATCGGGGCTCGGGCGGGCGGGGTCCGCCCGGGCCCTTGAGGTTCGGCGGTTCAATCAAGCGGTTTGACCTCGACGTTGCGGAACTCGACCGGGTCGCTGTGGCCCGCGAATCCGAAGAAGCCGGAGGTCCGGTCCTTGCCGGGATGCGGGCTGTTGGCCATAAACTCGGTCACCTTGCTGAGGTCGGCATCGAGAATGACCGTGCCGTTGAGCTCGACCTTGACGTGGGGTCCACGAACCGTGACCTCCTGGAAATTCCACTCGCCGACAGGCCGCAGGTAGCCCTTCTTGGCGGGCACCATGCCATACGCCGAGCCGTGGTACTGGCGCGGGTCGAGCTTCGCGTACTTCGCGGCCGTGTTGTCGAGCACCTGAAGCTCGCACATCCCGGCGTAGGCGGGGTCTCCCTGGCCGGGATAGCGAATCGCCAGGCCGTTGTTGCCACCGGGAGGAAGCCGGAACTCGACGCGGGCGACAAAGTCACCGTATTCCTTGTTGTAATAAAGGGTTCCGCCCTTGCCCGACTTGCAGCGAACGGCGCCGTCCTTCACCTCGTAGCTGTCGACCGCGCCGGCCCAGCCATCGAGGTCCTTGCCATTGAAAATCTTGGTGAAGCCTTCCGATCCATGCTTGGCCAGGATTTGATTGGCTTCCTCGGCGGGAATCTCCCGAACGAAGATGTTGCGCCACCGGATTTCGCCGCCGTGGGTTTGAAGCTGGATCGGGCCCTTGGCGAACAGGGGGCTCGAGCGGTCCCAGAAGTTTTCCATCGGGGCGTGGTCGACGACAAGCTTGTCGTTGAGATACACGGTGGTTCGCGCACCGACCTGAATGATGCGGAAATGGTTCCATTCGCCGAAGGGCTTGTCGGCCAGGACGAGCGGGTCCTTGCCCGGAGCCCCTGGGCTGTTGTTCCAGAGACCGCCGGAGCCCTTGTCGGCCCCGAGGTTCTGCTTGCCGCCCTCCTGGGTGTAGTCCCAGATCTGGACCTGCGGGGTGCCTCGGAGATAGATGCCGCTGTCGGCCTTGGGTACGGTCTTGTAATCGATCAACAGCTCGATATCGCCGAATTCCTTGTCGGTGGTCAGATAGGCGCCATGGCCGTCGTTGACGAGTTCGCCGTTCTCGACGGTCCAGTGCTTCTTGGCGTCCTCGGTGTCGGCGGCGATCTTCTTGGCCCGCTCTTCCTCGCTCATCTCGGCGAGCTTTCGGGGGTCGAAGTGCGGCATGCCGTGCCAGCCGGAGAGATCCTTGGCGTTGAACACGGCGACGAACCCCTTGGGGGGCTCTTTGATGTCGGCGGCCACCTTGACGTCGGCGGTCGCCGCCGCCCGACCGGCCAACACGACCGCGAGGGAACAAACGATGGGGACGAGACCCTTGGAGCGCCGTTGCATGGCAGGTGTCCTGATTCTGGAAGGCTCGAAGGCGGTCGAACGGAGGAAGGATGACAGGAAGGTCTCCCGTCGTGGGGCGATTATACCCCATCCTCCCTGGCATTCCAGGATTCTCCGAGCCGCGTCCGTCGAGGCGGAACCCGATGCGGATCCAGGCGGATTCGAGCCCCAAGGGATCATGGGCGAGGCCGCGTCGGATTTCCCGACCGGTTTCCGATCCGCGGTTGCCTGTCGAACGTTCGAGAACCGGAGGCGTCGCTCGAGGACGGGTCTTGAGGCGAATCGGAGCGATCGGTCGGACTCGTCGAGGACTCGCGAGCCCGTTGTTGAGGCGCGCCGTACGCCCGTCGAACGAACCGGGCGCGCGGCCGGTGCGCGTCATTCGTGGAAGGCGATTCCTCGAAAGTTCTTTGGATTTCTAGGTTTGCGACGTCCGAGGGGAGTTCGTTCGGCGCGCCGGCCGCGTGAGGCTCCTCGCGTTGCTCCGGCGTGTTGAGGAGACGCTCGGAGGCATCGAGACCGAACGGCGACGGCGGAGTGTGGAGCGTCTCGGACACGGCCTCGACGCGCTCCCGGTGCGCGATCGTGGGAGGCTCGCCGTCGACGGAAGTTTTGATCAATAGGATTGTTGCGTCAGACGATGGGAGTTCGTTCGGCGCACTGGCGGTGGTGGAGCCGTCGAGCGATTGAGGCATCACCGGCTCGCGGAGTTGGTCCGGAGCGAGGTCGGCGGTCCCACCGTCGGGGGGCATCCGATCGCGTTCGTCCCCGTCTGGGTCGAGTTCGCCGGACAGACCCCC
>CAZRGV010000261.1:0-4072 GCA_964599655.1 uncultured Isosphaeraceae bacterium
TCGTCGACACGCCGGGGCACGAGGCGTTCACCGCCATGCGAGCCCGAGGGGCGAACGTCACCGACCTGGTGGTCCTCGTCGTGGCCGCCGATGACGGCGTCATGCCCCAAACCCAGGAGGCGATCGCCCACGCCAAGGCGGCCGATGTTCCGGTCGTCGTGGCGCTGAACAAGATCGACCTGCCCAATGTCGACACCCCGACAAATCTGAACAAGATCTACGGCGAACTGGCGCAGCAAGGGCTGAACCCGGCCGAATGGGGTGGCGAGACCGAAATCGTGAAGACCTCGGCCACCACCGGCCAGGGGATTCCCGAGCTCTTGACGACCCTGGAAACCCTCGCGGAACTGCTCGAGCTGAAGGCCAACCCGAACCGGCCGGCGACCGGCACCTGCCTCGAAGCGTCCCTCTCGGAAGGGCGAGGCGTGGTGGCGACCGTGCTGGTCCAGGAAGGCACGCTGCGAGTCGGCGACGTGATGGTCTGCGGCGACGCCTACGGCCGCGTTCGCGCCCTGTTCGACGATAAGGGCCAGTCGGTCCAAGAGGCCCCCCCATCGATGCCGGTGGAAGTCTCCGGTCTCGACGCCGTGCCCGTGGCCGGCGAGAAGTTCGGCGTGGTGGACGACATCAGCCGCGCCCGGGAGATCGCCGAGGCTCGCCGCGATCGAGGCCGAGGGGCCGCCATGGCCGAGCGCCAGGCCGTCACCCTGGAAAACCTCTTCTCCCGGATGGCCGAGCAGAAGGTCAAGAGCCTCAACCTGATCCTCAAGGCCGACGTGCAAGGGTCGCTTGAGGCCCTGACCAAGGAGCTCGAGAAGCTCAAGAATGACGAGGTGCCGATCCGCGTCCTTCTGAAAGGCGTCGGCAGCATCACCGAGAGTGACGTCTCCCTGGCCGAGGCCAGCGAAGCGGTCATCATCGGCTTCCGAGTCGCCGCCGAGGATCGGGCCGTGGCCCTGGCCGAAGAGAAGAAGATCGACCTTCGCCGGTACGACATCATCTACCAGGTGACCGACGAGATCAAAAAGGCCGTCGAAGGGATGCTCGTTCCCGAGACCAAGGAGGTCATCCTCGGGGCCGCCTCCGTCCGGCAGGTCTTCAAGATCTCGAAGGTTGGGACCGTGGCGGGCTGCTTCGTGACCCGAGGAACGATCGAGCGATCGGCCAAGGCCCGCATTTACCGCGAAGGCCGTGAGATCTACAAGGGCAGTATCGAGGCTCTGAAGCGGTTCAAGGACGACGTCCGGGAGGTCCGTGAAGGGTTCGAGTGCGGTATCAAGGTATCGAACTACGACGACGTGAAGGTCGGCGATATCATCGAGGCCTTCCGGGTCGACGTGATCCGTCGCACGCTCTGATCGAGCGAGCCGTCGCGTCCTTCGGCGTCGTTTCGCCTTCGGGCGGGTCGGCATCCATGGCTGTCGGACCCTGGGCAGGTGGCCCGGGTCCCGACAGTCCGCCGAGGCGTTTTGCCCATGCACGTCGCGATGCTCGTGCTGGAGCTGCGGCTCCACGATTGTTCCACCCTCCGTCAGAGGCGGCAACGTGTCGCCGCGATTGTCGGAAAACTCCGTCAGCACTTCAACGTGTCGCTGGTCGAACTGAGCCGGGAGAATTCGTCGGAAGCCGTCTCCCTGGCCGTCGCGACTGTGGCTCGAACCCGGCGGGAGGCCCGGGACCACCTGGAACGCGTGGCCGATGCCGTCGCCTCCTATCCCTTGGCCGATCTGATCACGCGTCCCTTGATCCGCGATCGTTGACTGTTCCTCGCCCATTCCACTGAGCCTTGCCATCCGTCGAGGGTCTTGCCGTTCATGCCGTCGCACCGAGTTGAGCGCGTGGCCGAAGCGATCCGCGAAGTCGTTTCCTCCGCCATCCTGTTTGAGGTCTCCGACCCTCGGATCAAGGGGGTCACGGTCCTCCGCGCCGAGGTCACGGGCGACCTCCGCAACGCGACCGTGTACGTCTCGTTGATGGGCAGCGAGTCGGAGCAGAAGCTCGCCATGCGGGGCCTTCAACACGCCGCCGGGTTCCTCCAGTCGAAAGTCGCGTCGCGGCTCCAGACGCGATTCACGCCGGCTTTGACGTTCAAGCGAGACGAAGGGGTCAAGAAGTCCATCGAGATCTCGCGCTTGATCGACGAGGCGATCGCCTCCGACCGCAAGGATCGTCCGCACTCGAACGCGCCGGAAACACCAGCCGGCATTGAATTGCCTGATACGGACACCGACGAAGACGCCCCGACGGAACCGTCGGACGGATAACCAAGTTCTTTCCGCCGTCGATCGTCACGGGCCCTATTTCTCCAAGTTTATTCACCCGAGAACAGATTGACCAAGACCATGGCCGCACCGAGTAAAGCCCAGCTCCTGACCGACGTCCATTCCCTGCTGAAGAAGCGCTACAAGCTGGAGCCGAGGACCACCCGGCTCACCGTGCTCGAAGCGGTCGTTTATGGAATCTGTCACGAAGGGACGACTCGCGAGCAGGCGAACCAGGCGCTGGCCCGCTTCAAGGACGACTTCTTCGACTGGAACGAGGTCCGCGTCAGCTCCCTGGAAGAAATTCAAGGCGTCCTCGCCGGTCTGAGCGACCCCGAGGGGCGGGCGTTCCGGATCCGGCGATTTCTCCGCCAGCTTTTTGATAAGACCTACGGGTTCAACCTTGATCACCTGCTGAAGAAGCCGCTCAAGGAGTCGATCAAGGCGCTTCAGGAGTTTGAGGCCCTCCAGTCGGACTACGTTCTGGCGACGGTCATTCAGCAGGCCCTCGGGGGCCATGCGATTCCGATCGACGTTCCGTTCCGCCGCACCATGGAGCGGCTCGGGGTGGTCGAGGAAGGCGTCGACAACGCGGCCCTGCGCTCAGCGCTGGAACGGGCGATTCCCAAGAACCGAGGGGCGGAGTTCGTCGACCTGATCGAGGAATTGAGCCACGGGACCTGCCTGGAGGAGAATCCCGACTGCCCCCACTGCGATCTTCGCAAGCTCTGCCCAACCGGCCAGACCCGTTTGGCCTCGGATCGCGTCAACGCGAAGTCGGCCGCGCGCGCGAAGTCGACCAACGACGGCCAAAAAGCTCTGGAATCCAAACCCACCAACGCCCCACCCTCCAAGAGTTCGTCCGCCAAGCCCTCCTCCTCGAAGCCGAAGGGCAAGTCCTCCCGGTCGAAGTGAGCGGGTGTTTTTCTCGTCGAAGATCGTCCTCGAATTTTTTCGACGGCCCTCTGGCCGCGTCCTCCCGCGCGCCTACAATCCGAACCGTCGGGGTTGCGAGAGCGACGGAATCGAACCTCTGATATGGTAAGGGGTTCGGTCGCAACCTTCGTGTGTTCGGATCTCATGGTTCACGAGGAGGTATGACGATGCGGAAGCTCTTGAGTCTGGTGGCGTTGCTGGGTCTCGCGGCACCGGCGCTGGCCGCGGACAAGACGGTTGTGGAGATTGCCGCGGGGAATCCCGACTTCTCGACGCTCGTCACGGCCGTCAAAGCGGCCGGTCTGGCCGAAACCCTCAGCGGCGAAGGACCGTTCACGGTTCTGGCCCCGACGAACGAAGCGTTCGCGAAGTTGCCGGCCGGCACGGTCGAGTCGCTGCTCAAGCCCGAGAACAAGGAGAAGCTGGCGGCGATTCTGAAGTATCATGTGATCAAGGGTGAGGTGAAGGCCGCCGACGTGATCAAGCTCTCGGGCAAGACGGTCGCCACGGTTTGCCCGGACGGGAACCTGGGAATCAAGGTTGCCGATGGCAAGGTCATGTTCATGGGCAAGACCACCGCGACCGTCATCACGCCCGACGTCATGGGGTCGAACGGCGTCATCCACGTGATCGACACGGTTCTCCTCCCGCCCGACAATTGATCGGATACGCCCTGGGAGATGGGGAGGCTCGGGAACGGAGAGCATGCCCGCCCGGCACGTCGCCGGCGCGGGCATTGTTACTTTTAATAGCATATGCTAAAAGCTTGGAAGGAACCGGGCGCGGTGAGACGTTTCGCCGGCCGGGTCTAGTCTCGGCGATTCGGTTCGGGGAGACAAGGCCGGGGCGCGCGTCGCTTGGCAGGGGGGAAGCCC
>CAZRGV010000262.1:0-319 GCA_964599655.1 uncultured Isosphaeraceae bacterium
CACGAACTGTTGCGGCGCGAGACCGGGCTCATCGAGGCTGAGTGGTCGCCCCACATCGACATCAAGGAGCACGATGGCCGGCTCGTCGTTCGCGCGGATTTGCCCGGGCTGACCAAGGACGACATCAAGGTCGAGGTGACGGAGGACTCGCTGACGATCCAGGGCGAGCGGAAGGAAGAGAAGAAGGAGGAACGCGAGGGCTACTCCTACAGCGAGTGCTCTTACGGCCGCTTCTACCGTGCCATCCCGCTGCCCGAGGGAGCCGACACGACGAAGGTGACTGCGGAGTTCCAGAACGGGGTGCTCGAGGTCAGCATTC
>CAZRGV010000262.1:369-4037 GCA_964599655.1 uncultured Isosphaeraceae bacterium
GCAGAAGACCTAGGCGATCGACCACGGTCGTCGGGAACGTCGTGCCCCGGTTTCCTTGCCGGGGCACGCGCCTCATTGCCGGACCAACGTTTCGAAGCACCTTGACGTGAGTCATGAGGGCCGCCATGAAAGACGAGAAGGGGCTGCAGCGCGACGTGCTGGACGAGCTCCAGTGGGAGCCAAGCGTCGATGCGGCCGAGATCGGCGTCACGGTCCACAATGGCGTTGTGACGCTGACGGGCCGTGTTCCGAGCTACAGCGAGAAGGTGACCGCCGAGCGTGTCGCGAAGCGGGTTCACGGGGTCAAGGCGGTCGCGAACGACATCGAGGTCCGGCCGAAAGGCGCCGGTGAGCGTACGGACACGGACATCGCCCAGGCGGCGGTCGACGCCCTTAAATGGAAGTCGCCGGTTCCCGAGGATCGAATCAAAGTTTCAGTGAGCAAGGGTTGGGTCACCCTTGAGGGCGAGGTCGACTGGCACTACCAGAAAGAAGCGACCGAGGAGGCCGTCCGCCACCTCTTGGGCGTGCGAGGGGTCCTCAATCAGATCACGATCAAGCCCAAGGTTTCGGCGCCCGAGGTCCAGTCTCTGATCGAAGCCGCCTTCCGGCGAAGTGCCCATCTCGATGCGGGGAAGGTCCGCGTCGAGTCGCGCGACGGCACCGTGATTCTACGAGGCGAAGTCCATTCCTGGTCCGAGCGTCAGGAAGCGGAACGAACAGCCTGGTCCGCACCGGGGGTCACTCAGGTCGAGAATCACATCACGATCACGCCCAGGAGTGTCCAGGAATGATCATGGGAGTCCTACCTTCACGATGGCGTGATGCACGCCACCGCATGGCACGCCGATTGGACGACCAGAAGGCTCCATCCGAAGGTGGAGCGCGGCCTCGAGACGCTGTCCATTCCCAAACCACCCGGGTCCGGTTTGCTTCCCGTCCCGGTGAGGCCGCGATGTTTTGATCGATGGAGATAGGAGAAATTTGGAGTGTGACGCGCGCGCCAAGACCGACACCCGAGGAGGCTTCACGATGACTGCGAAACAGACGAAAAGGACCGCAAAACCCGAACCCGACGAGTCGCGACGGGAAAGCGGTCGACCCGGAGGCGGGCAAGGGCGGAGCGATGTGGTGGGGCACTCTGGCGTTTACCCCGGTTCCGGTCCTTACCCGAGCGGGCCCGCCGAGCTTCGGACTCCCGGTGAGTTCGTCGAGGGCCAGGTCGACGCCGAGGGCCGCCCGGTCGAGGGAGGCTCCGAGCTGACCTACTTCGAAGGCCGGGTCCTGCTCGGCGGGGCCACGCCACCGCCTAGCGGATCACCAAGCGTTCCCGGTCCTCAAGCCGCCGGGAGGCGACCGCCACGCAAGTCTCGTGGCACGAGGTCGCCGCGCAACCGGCCAGCCAACGAGTCCGCCACCCGGTCGAGGGAGGACGAGTCATGATCCAAACCACGAGCCGACGCCCCGAGAATCGCCTCGTGCGCATCCCGGCGGGAACTCGGCACCTGGAGGGGCTGCTGGCGATCCCGGAGAATGCCAACGCGGTGGTCGCATTTGCCCACGGTAGTGGAAGCGGTCGGCTAAGCCCGCGCAACCAGTTTGTGGCTGGCGTGTTGCAGGAGGCCGGGTTGGCCACCCTCTTGCTCGATCTCCTTGAGGAGGAGGAGGCCGAGGACCGGCGAAAGGTCTTCGACATCGCGCTGCTGGCCGATCGGCTCCGAGCCTCCGCCGACTGGCTGTCCCGCGATGCCGAGACGCGATCGCTCCAGCTCGGCTACTTCGGCGCCAGCACGGGCGCGGCCGCGGCGCTGGTCGCGGCGGCTCGACAGCCCGATGCCGTTGGCGCCGTCGTTTCTCGAGGCGGCCGTCCCGACCTGGCCTGGGACGATTTGCCGGCAGTGCAGGCTCCCACCCTCCTTATCGTCGGTGGCCGCGACGAAGAGGTCCTCGATCTGAATCGGCAAGCCCTGGCGCGGTTGCGCTGTCCGAAGGAGTTGGTCATCATCCCGGGCGCGACGCATCTCTTCCCCGAACCAGGGGCCCTGGAGGAAGTCGCTCGCCTCGCCTGTCGTTGGTTCACGGAGTCGCTGTCACCCCGAACCGGGACGGCGCCCCGCGCTTCGGCCCGAAATCTCGAGTAATCCAATCGTGGAGCAAATCCCGTAGGCGACGGTGCATACCCGGCACTGAGGAGACAAACATGCCTGGCAGGCCCTTATCGATGCGACCGGAGTGGGAGGACGCCCTTCGAAGCGGCCAAAAGACGATTGACGCCCGCATTGTGGCCGACGACATCGATGGCCTGGAGGTCGGCGAGGCGGTGCGCTACCCGGGAGCCCAGGCGAGAGTCAAGCGAATCCGGTTCTACCCCGGCTTCGGGGATCTGCTCGCCTACGAAGACTGGCGCCGGATTGCACCGGACGCGGCCAGCGTTGAGGAGGTACGGCGTCGCCTGGAAGAGGGGCACGAGGGGTCGGTACGCGCCACCGGAGCCGTGGCCATCGAGCTGGAACTCATCGACCACATCAAGTAAACTGAAACACACAAAATTATTGTGAGTAAATGAGAATTTCATTGAGTGATTGAACAGTGGTTTAATTTGAGGCGACCACCCCATGAGGAGGATCGATCGGTGTTCCGCAACCGTGAGGAGGCTGCCCGGCTTCTGGCGAGACGGCTCAAGGGCCGATCGCTGCGAGACCCCCTGGTTCTGGCCATCCCGCGCGGCGGTGTCGTCACCGGCGCCGTGCTGGCTCGGGAGCTGGGCGCGGAACTCGACGTGGTGCTGTCACGGAAGCTCCGTGCCCCGTTTCAGCCCGAGTTGGCCGTCGGCAGCATCGCCGAGAACGGGCAGGTCTACCTGGAGCCGCATGCCCGCGAGAGCCTTGAGCTGACGGAAGCCTATCTGGATCGGGAGCGTCAGCACCAACTCGACGAGATCGCCCGACGCAAGGCCCTGATCCGCGGCGTGCGGCCACCCGCGCCGATCAAGGGGCGCTCGGTCATTGTCACCGATGACGGAATCGCCACCGGATCGACCATGATCGCCGCGCTTCAGGTGGCCCGTGCGCAAGAGCCCCACGAATTGATCGCGGCCGTTCCCGTGGCCCCACCGGACCGGCTCGCCGAGGTCGCTCGCTATTGCGACGAGGTGGTTTGCCTGTTGACACCGGCCGAGTTCTGGGCCATCGGCCAGTTCTACGAGGACTTTGACCAGGTGGAGGACACGGAGGTCGTGGAACTTCTCCGGTCCGCGACGGCAGCGCCACGGGCGTGAACAGGGTTGCGATCCACGGGACTCCGGCGACGGCGTCCCATCGGGGAGAATGACGATGGCCACACTGACGAAAGCAAACGTTCAACTCCTGCTGGACCAGCCCCGAGGTCGGGGAATGGTGGTAAGCTGCTATGCCGATACCGCCGTCGCGGAGGGATTTGAGCCCCACTGGCTCCAGCCGTTGAAGTCCGAGGCCAGCCAGGTCCGGCAACGTCTCGCCGAAGACCATCAGGCGCGCCAGGAGTTCGAGCGCAACCTCGAGGTGATCCGGCGGGAGTTGGAGACGCCCGAAGCCCGTCGGGCGAAGGGAATGGCCGTTTTCAGCGCCGTCGGCCGCGACTTCTTGCTGGCGTTGCCCTCGGACGTCCCGTTCGCGGATCGGCTTGTCGTC
>CAZRGV010000263.1:0-279 GCA_964599655.1 uncultured Isosphaeraceae bacterium
CGTGCTCCGAGTGGTCGAGGACGACACTGGTGGGCAAGCCACCCGTGGCACCCGGCGTTCCTTGGGCTTGGCGTTCGGGTTTCGCTCTCGATCGATTTCAAAAGGGCTGGCCATGCACGATCACGGGTCGGACACCGAGGAGACGGGTGATCGCGAACCGATCGAGGAGCGCGTGGCGAGGTTCTTCGGGACGTCGCCTCCGCCGGTTCGGGTGGAGTTCGCGGCGAGGTCGGATCGGGGGAAGGTCCGTTCCAACAACGAGGACCATTTCCTCGTGGC
>CAZRGV010000263.1:291-4029 GCA_964599655.1 uncultured Isosphaeraceae bacterium
GAGGTTCTTCGGACGAGCTTGCCCGAGGAGGAGTTGAAGCCGAAAGCCGAGGAGGACGCCTACGTGATGGCGGTGGCTGACGGCATGGGGGGCGGGGCGTTCGGCGAGATGGCCAGCATGCTCGCCATTCGTACGGGGGTCGACCTGACCCTTTCCGCCGTCAAGTGGACCATGAAGATCAACAGGCACGAAATCGAGGAATTGCTCGAGCGACTCGAGGCGTACTTCTACCAGATTAACCAGGTTTTGATTGAATACACCCGGCGGGATCCGAAGCTGGCTGGTATGGGAACGACGCTGACGGTTGCCTACACGATCGGCACGGAGGCGTTCATCGTGCACGCGGGCGATTCCCGGGCCTATCTCCTGCACGATGGCGAGCTTCAACGATTGACCCGAGACCACACGATCGCCCAGCTTCTGGCCGACGCCGGGGAAATCGCGCCCGAGGAGGTGGCCTCGCATGCGCTCGGGCATGTGCTGGTCAACTGTCTGGGAGACCCGGACAGCATGGTCGGCGTCGAGATCAACCACGTGCAGCTGGCCGACGGCGACGTGCTGATGCTCTGCACCGACGGTTTGAGCAAGCATCTGGACGACGACCAGATCGCCGAGATCCTGACGCGGCGAACCGACCCCGAGGCCGCGTGTCAGTCGCTGATCGACGAGGCGCTGGAGCGGGGGGGCCGGGACAACGTGACGGTGGTTCTGGGGCGTTACTCGGTCGTGCCCTCGCCCTAAGACGGCCAGGGTCGGGCCGGTCAATCGCCCGGGTCGCCCTCCTGGATCAGAGCTTCGCCGATGGGCGTTTCCTCTTCCTCGGCGAGGACGAGATCGCCGACCTCGGAGTTGTGAACGACAACGTGGCCGAGGACCTTTTCGTCGATCTGGTCGAGATCGATCTGGTGGCTTCGGGTTTCGAGGAAGGCGAGGAGGGCCTCCGACTGGATGCCGTCGAGCTCGACGTGGGAGCCATCGGCGAAGACGAGTTCGAGGAAGCGGAACTCGCCGAAGACGGGCACGGGGTTGATCAGGCTCTCGGTCGCTCCGATCTCGCGCTGGCCGACATGAGTGATGTACTTGACCATCTGGTCGAGATTGTAGGTCTCGCCCTTGATCGTGACGAGGATCATCGCGGATTTCCTTGGGGAGGCAGGCAAAGGCCGGGTCCGGCATCGGGCCTTTCCCAGTCTGCCATCGGTGAGGGGAGAATGCCAGTACTCCTCGACCGAGCGGACGCCTCAAAAAGCAGACCGTGCCTTGCCAAAGCGCGCGGCGAGGTCTTGCCTGTTGGGGCAAGCCTCGCCGCGCGTCGGGTCTCGGGTCTCGGGCAATCGGGGTGTCGTGGGTGCTCAGGCTTTTTGGGCCGTTGCGCATCGACGTCGTTGCTTGAGTCCGGCGAGGGCCAGCGGAATCAGGCCCAAGGCGGCCATGGCGAGGGTCGCTGGCTCGGGGACGACCTGCCGGTTCGGCCCTCCCTTCAGCACGGCCCACTCCTCGAACCCAGCGTTGGACGCGTAGGTTCCCGAGGGATTGCCGAACTGCGAGAAGAGCGTGATGTAACTGCCCGGGATGTTCGCGAACGCGGAGTTCAGGACGTAGAGGGCCATGTCTCCTGAGCCGCTGCCGCTCGCGGAATTGATCCAGATCTCGCGGTTGTCATTCAGATTGGTCCCATTGTTCTGAGGGTTGTTCATCTGGAAGACCAGGGTCGGCGACGAGCTGAACGAGATCACCGCGTCGTGGGTCGAGTTGGCCTCGGCGAGAGTGTAGCCCAGGCCCACGTCGGCACTCGACTGGAAGATCTGAATCTGGTTCAGCGAGATGTTTCCGTTGCCGGTCTGGTTGACATCGAGCAGGAACTCGCGATAGTCGGTTCCGTTGATCGTCACGATGGGGATGTCGCTGAGGTTGAGCGCGTGGGTGTAATTGATGGGCCCCTGGTCATCCAGCGGGAACCCCGCGCTCGTGTTGTAGCCCCGCTCCTGGCCCGTCTGCTGGATTCGCACGAACGGGTCGAAGTTTCCGGTCCCGGTGGGTTGCATGGGCATGTTCGTGACGATGAACGTGCCGCCCACCACACCGGTGTCGGACAGCGTCGTCGTGGTCGACTGGGAGATGTCAAGGATCACCTTGGCCTGGGCGGATGCGTGCGTCAGGACCAGCGAGGTGATCAGGCCGAGGGTGGCCAGCCATAAAGCAGGGCGAGACTTCATACGATTAAATCTCCTAGCGAAAAAGAACCCTGAGAATCTGAATGAGTCATGACACTTCCCGATACGAGACACCGGATCTGGCAAGCCCCAGACGCTGGGGACGAGTCCACCCGACGCGGATGAACTTGGCTTGCTTGGCGCGCGGACGAAGAGCGAAGACCGCTCGGCCCGGTTTGAGAGAACGAGACCTGGGTCCGATCGTCCGATGAAACCCGTTCGCTATGAGTCGTGCATCAAGGATTCCGCGACCGTTTGGGATTCCTTGATCGAACCGAACCTTTCGCTCCATCGCTCATGGGTGGTTTTTTGAATCCCTCTGGAGTGGCGCTGTTCATCTCGGGAACGCAGAGATCGGTCGGTCCTCCTCGCTAGACCGTCTCGTGCGTTTTCGTGCGAATTATCTTTGCAAGCGTCAGATTACGAAGGGTTGTCTCGGAATTTCAATGGGTTTTTTCGTTGTGTTCGATATTTTTCGTGTTTGTTTCGTCGGGAATCCGAAGAAGTCGCCTATCAAAACGAATTTGCCCCGATGGGATGCGGTGATTTCGGGGTATTCAGGTCAAGTTGAACGCTTAGGGAGCGCGGCGACCGCTGGGTGAGAGAATTCTTTTTTTTGGAGTTCACGGATAGGAAGCCTGCCGGGAAGCCACGAACCGAACACGGGATTGGCGTTCTGGCCAGTCCACGTCGCAAGCGGCTTTCGTCGCGGGATGAGTTCGGGCATAATGAATCGGTTCGTGTCGAAGCGGCGGAGATGTTTCCGCCCTGGAGGCCCGAGCCTAGTCGGGTTCGAGGGAGGTCGAGCCATGCGTGGGACGAGGAGACACCTGGCGAGGCTCGGTGGGCTGGCTTTGGCGTGGCTTGCGCTGGGGGGAACCCCGCTGCCGGCCCGGGGGCAGGGGGCTGTGGCGTTTCAGCCGACGATCGGGACGTTTCCCGATGGCGTGTTCTTGAACGTGACGCCGGTGGTTTCGGCCGATCGTCGTTACGTGCGGCTCGGCATGGCCCCGCAGTTCCTCACCTTGAACCAGATGGACGTCTTCACGATTCCGGCGGCGGTGCAAGGGGGCGTGGGCAACGGCTTCGGCGGCGGAGGCGGGCTGGGCGTCGGAGGGGCACTTGGCGGCCTGGGCGGTGGCGGGTTTGGCGGTGGCGGGGCCGGTGGATTCGCCAGCGTGGGGTTTCCCGGCGCCGTGATGGGCGGGTTTGGGCCTCAGCAGGGGGCGATGATGGGACCGGGCTTCGGTGGCGTGCGACCTCGCCCCGCGACGACGGCCCGAGGGCCTTCGGCGTCCCGGTCTCGCAAGCCGTCGTTGGCGAAGCGCCGGGCCTCGGCCCAGGTCACGTCACTGCGGCCCAGGGTCACCCGCCCGATCCCCAGGCGGACGGCCGGACCCCGCTCGCTGGTATAGAAGCGGTCCCGGGATCCCGGACCGGCAGGCGTCCGCAACGTGGCGTAGGGAATTCCCCGGTCATCCGGGAGGCTGACCTGGGCGCGGTCGGCGAAGGT
The DNA here is from genome assembly GCA_964599655.1 of uncultured Isosphaeraceae bacterium. Classification (GTDB taxonomy): domain Bacteria; phylum Planctomycetota; class Planctomycetia; order Isosphaerales; family Isosphaeraceae; genus CAZRGV01. Next base: position 4,018 of record CAZRGV010000263.1, read on the forward strand.
GGCCACCTGCCC
>CAZRGV010000264.1:0-2768 GCA_964599655.1 uncultured Isosphaeraceae bacterium
CCGACGAGGCGTTCTCGCTCTTGGGCCTGTTCTCCGAGCCGACCTCGACGGCTACTCCCGCCCTGGGCGCCTCGCCCAACCCGCGCCGCACCCCGACGAGCACCCGCACGCCGGTCACGATCTTCTTCGGGGGTCTTCCGCTCTCGCCCCCGGAGCCGTCGTCCGCAGGCTCGATCTCCGATCCGGGGTCTCCCGACACCTCTCCTTCACCCGGCGTCGGTCCGCCTCCGGTGGTGTACGGTGCGGCGGCGCTGGCGCTCGGTGCGGCGGCGTCGGCCTATGCGCTGGACCGCCGGAGAAAGCGCGAGGAGGAGCTGGCGCGATGGCGCGCCGAGATGGAGGAGGCCAACGAGGCAGCAGAGCGCGCTGACGCCGAGTGGCGGGCGGCGCTGGGCGCCATCCTGGCCGCGGCCGAGGCGGGGAGGCGGAGGGAGGCGGAGGACGAGCGGCTCACGCGCGCGGAACGGAGATTAGAGCTAGGGTGTCCTATGCCGGATAGGTGTTGACACTTTGATCCCGCTGTCGCTTGTCACGTTTACCTCCCCGGGTGAAGAAGATCTCGCCAGGTGTTCGGCCTCGGGTCCGGTATCCCTGATGGGAACGGCGGTGGTTGTAGAAGTCGAGGTAGCGATCGAGGGCGGTCTGCAGGGCCGCTACGCTGGTGAAGAACCGCCGGCGAAACTCGATGCGCCAGAGCTCGCTGAGGATAGTGCCCTGGAGCCGCTCGACAAAGCCGTTGGTCCAGGCATGCCGCGGCTTGGTACGGGTGTGGCGGATGCGTCTTTCGGCGCAGACCCTGTCGAAGGCTCCCCGGTATTCGTTGCCTTGATCGGTCAGGATGCGCCGGAGCGGCCAGCCACCAGCCTGGAAAGCAGGCAATACGCGGCTCGTCAGGAAGCGGGCGGCAGCCGCCGCCGAGAACTCCAAGCTCACCTGAGCCACGGCGAACGAGCAAGCCGCGTCGCAGGCGGTGTATTGCCAAACCTTCCCCACACCCTTCAGCTTGCCGATGTAGAACGTGTCCAGACAGACGAGCTCCCCGGGCTTGGTCGCCTGAACGTGCGGCGCCTGGCGTCGTTGAGCAGCGGCCAGCTGGCGCCGGGTGCGCTCGGTGAGCAACCCCGCTGCCTGCGCGCTGTGCAGCTCGAGCACCGCCAGGCGCTCCCAGCGCGTCTGCAGACCTTTGCGGCAGAGCAACCGGTAGATCGTGCTGGGAGCCACCTGGAGCCCGCCGTGTTCCGGACGGCGCAACTGGTTGGACAACTGCGCCGGCCCCCAGGTGGGCCAAGCCAGAGCCAGGGCAAGGATCGCCCGCTCGTCCTGCTGACTGAGCAGTGGAGGACGTCCCCGACGTGGTCCCTGGTGACGGGGATGCAGTCCGTCCGGGCCGTACGCCAGGTAGCGTTTCCGCCAGCGGTAGAACAGGGTGCGGGAGATCGCGAACTCCCGGCAGGCCTTGCTCACGTTGGCCAGCACCTGCGCCCGAGCCATCAGCCGCAGCCGAAAGCCATGTACACTGTCTTCGAGGGTCATGGGCGCTCCTCCCCGTCTCCCCACAAGGGGACTCTGTCCAACGGGAAGGATACGTCACATGACCCTCCATCACTGTCAACACCTTTACGGAACAGTACACGCTAGACCCGGGCGAGGACGAACACGACGGAGACGAGCCCGAGCCCGGCAGCCTGGAGTGGAAGGAGAGGTTCCTCGAGCCGCAGATCCCGCCGCCACCGCCGCCGTTCGACCTGGCCAAGTGGAAGCAGGAGGATTACGCGGCGGTTGAGTCTGCTCAGCGAGCCGAGGCGCTTCAGCGTTACTGGGCCTCGGGGCGCGCCTCGGTTCCGGCGCCGTCTGCTACGGCAACACCCTCCCCGAGGACTACACCTGTAACTACCCCTCAGCCCGTTCCCACAGCGCCTCCAAGTGCGACGGCCACACCCCAGGCTCCTCGCCGAGAGGTCTCTCGTGTCTTTCCTCCTCCAGGCTATCCCGACCCGCGCGACGTGCCCGAACTAGCCTTTGCGCTTCGGTCTGGTGGTACCTTTCGCACCCCTGGAGGGATTCCGGGGTGGCTCGAGTGGGGAGAGGTGTTCTCCGCCGATGCCCGGACGAGCATGTCACCGGGAGGGTCGACTGGGGCGGTAATGACGGGCTCTGGAGGTAGCGCACCGGGAGTGACGCAAGCTTGGTCGTACTCAGCTGGTCCTGTGACAATGGAGGCGCAGATATCGCCGAGGGGGCCGAGCGTGTCGGTCGCGTTCCGCCCAGAAGGTACAGTGTCATTCCATCCGGACGGTGGTCCAGGAGTGGATTTCTCGCATTCCCTGCGATTCGTCGCCGAGGGTAAGGGCTTGAACGTAATGTTGGGACTAGAATACTCCGCGCTGGACTATCGCGTCACGGCGGGGGAGTCCCTTGCCGAGCTCCCTGGTTACTCGGGGCGAGCCGGGGTGTACTTCAGGGCTAACCCTCCGCGGATGATCCTGCTGGGCTCCGTCGCCGTAGGAATCGCGGCTATTGCATGGGAACTCCTGGCGCCTGTAGCGGTCCTGGCACCACAGTTCCTTCAGTCACTTTCGGGTGCCCACTAGCCTCGCCATGCGGGCACCGTAAGGTGACATTCACTGACGTCCAGACTGGAGCGCGATCGTGCCGCGGACATGGACTGAGCACCGATCCATCCTTGCCTTAGTCGCCCTCGTCTTCCTCGCTGCATGCGCGAGGTCGCCGGCACTTACCGGATGTCGCCCTCCTTTCCCACAAGCCGA
>CAZRGV010000264.1:2806-3929 GCA_964599655.1 uncultured Isosphaeraceae bacterium
GAGACGCTTGGGCTTCGCCCGTCGACGGCATGGTCCTAAGGTATGTCCCTGCCGGAAGCTTCCGAATGGGCGCAACTGAGCAGGACGTCTTTGCGAGCCCGGACGAACGCCCAGAGCACATTGTCGAACTCGATGCATTCTGGATCGACTCGACCGAGCTCACGAACGCCATGTACGAACTGTGCGTGGAGGACGGCGCCTGCACTCCGGTCGCGCAGGACAGATCTCTCTCAAGGTCCCACTACCACTCCGATCCCAGTTGTGGGGGTTATCCGGTGATAGAAGTGAGCTGGTATCAAGCGGATGCCTATTGCAGATGGGCTGGGAGGCGTCTCCCGACCGAGGCTGAGTGGGAGAAGGCGGCTCGAGGGACCGACGGGCGAATGTATCCCTGGGGGAATAGTCCTCCAACAGGCTCGGTAGCGAACCTCTGCGGCACTGACTGCCCGAATGAGCTCAGCGCCGCTGGAATTGAGGATGGGTTCTATGACACATCTCCTGTCGGCGCCTATCCTCAAGGCGCGAGCCCCTATGGAGCTCTGGACATGGCTGGCAATGTTTGGGAGTGGGTCGCCGACTGGGGCAGGGCCGACTACTACCCGTCATCGCCTTCCGTCAACCCATCAGGCCCTGAGACGGGCGACGTCCGCGTGGCGCGAGGAGGCTCCTTCATGAGTCCGCCCGAGGGCCTCCGAGTTACCATAAGGGCCTTCCTGTCACCCGAGTCGTCCGCTGGCGCATTTGGGGGATTCCGATGTGCCCTATCGGCTACCCCGTAGTGCACGGGCCATTCGCCTCCAGCCGCCCGTTGGTACCAGTCATGTCAGATCGTCGCGCTCCCGCAAAGTGTGATCACGCGCTCCCCGGGTCAGGCGACCTGTCGGTCCTGGGTATCTCCGACTTGTGAAGTAGGGCCTCATTCTCAGAGGGCTGGCCGACGATGGGGTTGCGCACCAGGGGATACGCCGGGCGTGCGCATCCAGATCTGATGACTCGGCGTCGGACCGAGGGCTCCTCGATGGCTCTCGCTCGACCGCCGCGCAGCCAACGCCGGTGCCGCGCGGCGCTGGGCGCCATCCTGGCCGCGGCCGAGGGGCGAGGAGGCTCGAAGACGCCAACAGAC
>CAZRGV010000265.1:0-3552 GCA_964599655.1 uncultured Isosphaeraceae bacterium
TGGCACTGGTGGCTTGCCCACCAGTGTCTTCCTCGACCACCCGGAGCCCTGGTGGGCAAGCCACCAGTGTCTTCCTCGACCACCCGGAGCCCTGGTGGGCAAGCCACCAGTGGCACTCGGCTGCGCGATTCGGAATGACGTCACGAGAGTGAGCGATCAAGGGTGCGTGCCCTTGGGCTTCGGTCGAACCCTGCGGACGTGCGTTTCCGGCCCGAAAAAAATCGCGAAAAAAAATCGCGAAAAAGAATCCAGGAAACCGCGATTGTTGAGAACACCGATCGAACTCGGCACGTAGAATAAGTGGAGCGAGGGCAAAAGGACCCGAACCTCCAGATCGCAGAACGCGGTCAACACCCGCCTCGGGAAGATTCCAGGTTGGTTCGGTTCAGTCAGGTCGAGCAAAGTCCCGCGGCGGAAGCAGTGAATGTTGAGCAGAGGGTCCTGTGGGCGAGCTGAGATCACCCACCAAGCTCTCGATTGAGCAAGTTTTTCCCTCGCTCTTGCCCCTTGGCCCGGTCCACGGATGGATTCAACGGGAGTTGGCCGTTGCGTCCGGAGCCGAAAGGGCTGGCCGTTGTCGCAGCCGACACCTGCTATCGATGGTCAGTACACGAGACGCGCTCGCCGATGGGCAGCCTCAGTGACGTCTCGAGGCTCTGGGTTGTCGCCTCAAGGATGCAACGCGGGGGTTCCCGCTCGTGGGATGGCCTCGACGCCGGAAGTTCGCCTTTCGATCGGTTGAGGTCCGCGACGGGGCGAAAGCCTTGCCTTCGGGGAAGGTGACGCAACCTGACCATTCCGCGAACGACGAACCGTTGGGCCCTTCTCCCATAATCGGGCGAGGGGCTTTTTTTTTTGCGCGCCGAGATCCGTCGCGTCGTTCGGTCCGGTCCCGTGGTGATGGCTTCGCGAGGGTTCAGTGCTTGCCCAGGTGGCCCAGGTGGTTGACCGACTCCTTCACCTCGGTTGTCAATCGCGGGGGGTATCCCTGGAGTTCCGTGACGTTGGTCGATCGGAACGGCCCGGCGCCGCTGAGGTAACGATCCTTGAGCCGGCCGGAGGTCAGGATCGTCCCCGAGTCCCAGACGAGCTGACCGGTTTGCGCGTCGTAGGCGGTCAGGGCCAGTTTGACGACGGCGTCCTGGCGGTTGGTCCGGACCAGCGCGGGGGACTGGCCGGAACTCGAACTCAGGGGCATCGGCAGGCCGGTCAGGCCGGGCATCAGGCTGATGTTGGGCAGCCCGACCTGACAGGATCGCTCGTCGGTCCCATAAGCCCCCGCGGCCCCCTCGACGAGGATCTCGGCCTTGTCGCTGGACGGTTGAAGCAGGACCCCCTGCTCGGCCATCGCGCGCCGCAGGCTGACGATCATCCAGTTCTTGTCGGGACCGTCCAGGAGAGAGGGATCGAGGTAGACTTTCCGGCCCATGAGCGGCCGGAAATCAATGGCGCCCAGGGCGCGATCCCAGGTGCCGGTTAACAGCAGCTCCTCGGTCCCCGATCGCGAGGTGCCGGTGAACTTGGTGCTGGCGCAGCCGCCTCCCACGACCAACGCCGAGGCCAGCGCCACCGTCCTGGCCAGCGCGATCCGCCATCCCATCCTGGTCGTCAACATCATCATGGGCCATCCTGAGCCAATCCCGCTTCGCGACTCCCGCCCCAGGCGACCGGCGCATCCTTCGCCCTCTCGCCCTGGCGCTCACGGCCATGAGAAGATCTTTCTCTCCTGAGCTGCTGAGCTGCCGCAAACCGCGCGCGGCCAACCGTCCCAACGATTCCACCGCTTTCAAATCGAGAAACTGGGAACCTTGTTCAACATCGGCGATTCGGGTGGTCTGTTGCCAGAAAAAATAAAGAGGTGGCCTGGAAAACCCGCGTGGGAACGAAGCGCAACAGGCGGGAGCAGACCGGCCGTGCCGTCAAGAGCCGGACGCTGGGCACAAACCTCCACGATAACTGAGGATGTGTCGGATTGCCGGTTTTGCTCGGTGTGCAAACGAATTGCGGTTTACCCTCTATCATTTCCTTCCGCGCCTCGAAACAATGGAAGGGCCGAATCCTTTCCTGTCCGCAATCGAAACGACAACCCGAGTCGACGCGAGGGGTGGCGATGGCCCGGTATCGTCCCGCGATCGTCCTATTACTGGCGCTGGTTGTCCTGAGTCTCGCGGGATACCTGGGATGGGTTTCCTGGCGCGAGCGGGTCGCGCTCGAGCAGGCCCGCCGCGCGGTCAAGGAAGGGCGGTTCGACGAGGCGAGGCCGGTCCTGGTCGACCTGAGCCGTCGCGCGTTCGATTCGGGAGAAGCCGCCTACCTTCTCGGCGTCTGCGAGCAGGCGTTGGGAAACGCCAAGGCGGCGTGGTCGGCCTGGTCGCTCGTGCCCGACCGCTCGCCGTTCGCCGCTCGGGTCGCGGTGCTCCGGGCCAGGGAGGTGCTCCGGGCGCATCGCTGGGCCGAGGCCGAACCGCTGCTCGCGCGCGGGCTTGACGAGCCGGGTCCGGTGGGCATCGAGGCCCGGCAGACGCTTGCCCATCTGTGGAAGATCCAGGGGCGGCTCGACGAGGTGCTGCGCCTCTTTCGAGAGGGCTGGGACCGCCTTCCCGACCACATCGCGATTCTGAAGGAATTTTGGCGGATCCAGGCCGAGGCGTATCCGGCCGGCGAGTTCCGCCAGGTGCTCGGCATCGCCCACCGGCTGGCTCCGAACGACGACCGGGTTTGGCTGGGACTGGCCAACCTCGCGACCCGAGCGGGCCAGTTCGACGAGGCCGACTACTGGCTGAACGAGTGCGAGACGGCGAGGCCCAACGATCCGGCCGTGATCCGAGCCCGGCTCGATTGGGCCCGATCGGCCGACCGGCCCGATCTCGCCGCGAAGGCCCTGGTCCGGTTGCCCGACGGCGCGCTCGACGCGGTGGCGGTTCGCGCCTGGCGGGCCTGGTTCGCCGGGCATCGCGACGACCGGGAGGCCGAGCGCCGTTGCCTGGAGCGGCTCGCCGAATTCAACCCCGGCCGAGCCGCCACTCTCGAACGACTGGCCGAGCTGGCCGTCGAGCAGGGAAACGCCGACCGGGCCGAGGCCCTTCGCCTCCGCAAGGCCGAAGTCGACCGGGCCTCGCCGAGGTATCACGAGCTGCTTTACGGCGATGCCCCCGAGACCCACGCCCAGGAGCTGGCCCGGCTCGCGGAAACCCTTGGCTGGCGATTCGAGGCCCGCGTCTGGTGGACGATCGTGGCGCGACGAACGCCCGGCGATTCCCAGGCGCTCGAGGCCCTCGCGAGGCTCGAAACGACGCCCGATCCCGCGACGCTCCGGGACGATTCGCTGGCCGCCCTCCGCGCCGATCTGTCGTCGATGACGCCCGAACGCCTCGCCCGACCCCCATCGCCGGCTGGACCGGTTCCGACCTTCGTCGACGACGCCGAGGCGGTCGGACCCTGGTTCACGTTCGACAACGGGGCGTCCCCGCGTCGGCAGTTGCCCGAAACGATGTCCGGAGGAGTCGCCCTGCTCGACATCGACGGCGACGGCTGGCTCGACGTCTTCGTGGT
>CAZRGV010000266.1:0-3354 GCA_964599655.1 uncultured Isosphaeraceae bacterium
CACCACCGACGGCGTCGTCCGCCACACGTTCGTTCCCGACCGGTTCCGGCCCGTCGAGGAATACCTGGCCCCACAGCGTCGTTTCCGCCACCTGTTCCTTCCCCGTCGTCGCGATGATGTGCTCGCGCGGATCCAGGCCGAGGTCGACCGCTACTGGGCCACATTCTCGATTCCGACTCGTGCGGCCGGCACCGAGTCCCAAGGGCGAGGACGCCAATCTCCGTCCGGGGGTGGGAGCCAGCCGTGACTCCCCGTGATTCCTTCAACGATTGCGACCGGTTCGGATTGACCAGGGTCGCCGCCAGGATGACTCCATGAACGGTTTGAGGGGAATCGGTGACGATTCGGGTATCACGGCTAAGCCGCGACACGTCCGCGCGTTCGCGAGCGATCCACAACCTGGCGAACGACCTCCCAGGGCCGGTTCTGGGGAACAATGAGGCGTGCTTGGCCTGAATCCACCACCCGATCGGCCCGGCAGTCGAGCGAACCCTCGTGGTCAGTGGAATCTCGCTCGATCGCCGAAACGATCGCCGCCATCCGCGCGATGGGCTTCGGCGCGGCCGGTACGACCAGCGCGACCTGACCGTAGCGAGGTACCCATGACCCAACGTAACGGGAAGCAACCCGATCTCGAGCCGATTCTCCGGCCGCGATCGATCGCCGTGATCGGGGCCGGTCGCGACCCCGAATCGATGAGTGGCCGCCTCTTCCGCAACCTCCTGGCCTCGTTTGCTGGACCGGTCTATCCCATCAACCCCTACGTCACGGCCATCGAATCAATCCGCGCTTACGCCTCGATCCTGGACGTGCCGGACCCGATCGACCTGGCTTTCGTGGCCGTTCCCGCGGCCCACGTCGTTGCGGTTGTGCGTGAGTGCCTGAGCCGGGGAGTGCGGGGGCTCGTGGTGATCACGGCCGGCTTCTCCGAGATCGGTCCCACGGGCGAGGCACTCCAGGACGAGATCCTCACGTTGGTCCGGACGAAGGGTGTTCGCATGGTCGGGCCCAACTGCCTGGGCGTCGTCAATACCGCCGCGGATTCCGGACTCAACGGCACGTTTTCAGGCTTCCCCTTCCCGTCGGGCAACATCGGCGTCGCCTCCCAGAGCGGTGCGCTTGGCTTCGTCATCCCCGACCTCTTGCGGGCCAGCCAGGTTGGCCTCTCCACGCTGATCTCGATGGGCAACAAGGCCGACCTCAACGAGAACGACCTGATCGCGTCCTGGCGCGATGATCCGCGCACCGACGTCGGGCTGATCTATCTCGAGTCCTTCGCGGACCCGCGCGGATTCGTCGAGATCGCACGGGACGTGACGGCACGCAAGCCGATCGTCGCCCTCATCGCGGGCCGGACCGGCGCGGGAACACGCGCGGCCGGAAGTCATACGGCCGCCCTCGCAACCCCCGCCGCGGTGGCGAACGCGGTTCTCAGACAGGCGGGCGTGATCCGTGTCGATGAGCTCCAGGAACTCGCCGAGGTCACGATGCTTCTGGCGACGCAGCCCCTCCCCGCGGGCCGTCGCGTGGCGATCCTCACGAACGCCGGTGGGCCCGGCGTCCTCATCGCCGACGCCCTGGAGGAGCAGGGACTCCTCGTTCCGCCCTTCTCGTCCACGTTGCAAGCGCAACTCCGCGCTCTCGTCCGTGCCGAAGCCACGGTACGAAACCCCGTGGACCTGGTCGGATCGAACGATCCGGAGCTGTACTCATCCTGTTTGCGCGTGTTGCTCGAAAGCGGTGAGGCCGAGACCGTCGTCGCCATGTTCGTGCCGATCCGCCCTGGCGACTCGTCGCGGATCGCCCGGGCTCTGCTCGACCGTCGCCGACAGGCGCCAACCTCTCCGACGCTCCTGGCCGTCTTCGTCGAGTCGCAGCCGCCGACCGCGGAACTCACTGGGGCGGGTGTGACCATCCCGACGTTCGCGTATCCCGAGCGCGCCGCGAAGGCCCTGGGGCGCGTGGTCGCGTACGACGAGGCGAGACGCCGGGTACCAGGACGCATCTCTCAACTCGACCGGATCGACGCCGCGGCCATCCGGACGATCGTGGAGGACCGGACCGATGCGACGCAGGGCCGCGGCGGCTGGTTGCCCCCGTTCCAGGTTCAGCGCCTGTTGACCGCCTGTGACCTGCCAATCCCCCGCTGGGCCGTGGCGTCGAGCGCCGAGGACGCGGTCGCGTTCGGAGAACGCCTGGGCGGACCGTTCGTGATGAAGATCGATTCCCCGACAGTCCTGCATAAGAAGGCCGCGGGTGGAATCCTCGTCAATATCCAGGGTGCCGAGGCCATCCGCGCGGCCTTCGCCCGCCTGACCCGCGCGTTTCCGGACTCGCGGGGCCTCTTCCTCCAGGAACTCCTTCCCGAGGGCATCGACGCACTGGCCGGGGTGATGTGGGAGACGTCTGCTGGTCACCTCATCGGTTGCGGCCTCGGTGGCTCCTGGACGGAAGCTCTCGGGCGTGTCGACTTCCGGTTACATCCGCTCACCGATCGCGATGCCGAGGACCTGATCCGGGACAATCCCATCGGTCGGCTCCTCGAAACCAGTGGCCCCAGCGAGGCGGCGAGGTGGAGCCCGTTACAAGACGTCCTCTTGCGACTCTCGGCCCTGTTGAGCCTCGCCCCCGAGATCGTCGAGGCCGATCTCAACCCGATCCGCATTCTTCCGGACGGAAGTCTTCGTGTCCTGGACGCTCGATTCCGGCGAGCGGGAGATTCCACGATGAGTCCATGCTCGTCCTGAGGCACGGATTCGGCAACCCCGGAGAACCACGGCAGCAAGCTGACATCTAAGCCGTCGTGAAATCACCGGCCTTGCGGCAGTGCCAGCAGGCGTACCTCACGGGCTGAGCTCGAGGACGCGACGGCGAGTGCAGCCGTGGAACTTCTGAACAAACCGCTGGTCAGATCGTAGAAACAACAACAAAACGCATCTTTTGACGGATCGGGTGGCCTGGCTTCGCGAGTCGTTCCGCAAGCGTTCGCGGACCCGGCGGCATGGTGAACAAATATCCCGATCATCACGTAGTACAAGTAGGAGAGTCCGGTTCAACGGGCTCTCTGGGCCCGTGCAAGCGGGCATGCTCCTTGACAATTCGGTCGATCGTGAAGTGAACCTTTGAGGGAAGCCAGCGTGAGGCCGTCGGGACCGCTGTCGGTGCAAGCCGCGGCGGGGGGACGGACTCAGCGACGGCGGCGGAAGATGGGCCGAGAGGCCCTGAAGCCGACGCCCGACCAGTTTTTCCTCAAACCTTTTTGAGGAATCGGGTGCGCCGGTCATCGGCGGTGCCCGTACTTTCGAAGGGTTTGATCCTGGCTCAGAATGAACGTTGGCGGCGTGGATTAGGCAT
>CAZRGV010000267.1:0-3236 GCA_964599655.1 uncultured Isosphaeraceae bacterium
CCTTGCTCAATGTACGTGTGGACCGGTCGGCCGGCGGGGATGAGCAGCCAGAGAAGACCGCTCATTGGACCGGAATACGTCGCGCCGTCGTCGATCTGCGGGGCGATATCGATCATCGAGATCGAGTTCGGAGCCCCCTCGAAGGGAAGCACGCCATACGACTTCCGGCCGTCCTGGCGGAACTGGGTGACGAGCTCCTCCGTGCCGTCCGCCTTGACCCAGGAGAGGCGGAACGCCTTGCGACCCAGGGGGCCCATCCAGAATGTCTCGCGAAGAACTCCGAGCGACCTGTCCACCTCGCCGTTCGGCGCGAGGAAATCTGACTCGCATTCGATCCACAGGTAAGCCACCGAGGCCCACTGCGCCCGAAGAACCTCCATAACGCGCCGCAGGTCCGGCGAGCCCTCGGCAGACGCCTCAGGCTGTCTCGAGGCGGAGACCATCGAGAGTGAGACGGCCAGCACCCGAGAAAGTGCCGTCATCATGTGGGACTCCGTCACCACAGTCCTTGGAGGCGGTCAGGCCGCCCCTACCCGCTCCCGGGGACGATCGCGGCCTGAAGCCTGAGTCGGTCCACCAGGGATCGTCACCTCGCATTTCGCGCGGGTCAAGAGAAATTCCGCGACGTGCGGCTTCTGCGGCTTCGGGTAAGCGTCTCAGAAGTAGGTGGATTTTTGGATTCAGAAGGGGATACTGATGGGATTGACGGAAACGCCACCGTTACCTGCACGGATGTCCCATCATGCGTACACCCGACCCTAGCCTCACCCCCGCCCAGGCAGCCGAAGCCCAACGGATCTTCCAGACGCTCCGCGAGGCGTCCGAGGACGATCAGTGGCGGATCGCGCAACTGTTGGCCTCCAAGCAAGACCATGAACTCCTGGGCCAGACTGAGTACGAGGTCCGGGACCTCGTGCATCAGATCGGGGCCAAGGCCATCGAGACCACCCTCCAGGAGCGGAAAAAAGGGGGTACCAAGGATCGAGCCTGAGTTGTCCGAGCTGCGGCGCGGCCGGAAAGTTCATGGGATATCGCTCCAAAACGGTGGTGAGCTTGTTGGGTGTCATCCATGTCGAGCGGGCGTATTACCACTGCCGGCATTGCCATGCTGGTCTGGTTCCTTGGGATCAGACCCTGAGGCTTTCCTCGGAGGCTCTCACACCGGCAGCTCGTGAAGTCGTGTGCATGGCAGGCGTGCTGTCCAGCTTTGATGAGGCGGCCACGTTGAGCCTGCCGAAGCTCAGCGGTCTGCGGGTTTCGGAATCGACCGTCCAGCGAACGACCGAGGGGACTGGCCAGGATGTCGGAGCCCGCCTTGCCTCGGGGCAGACTTTTGGTTCGCCAAGAACCTGGCCATGGCATCGGGATGCCGAGGGCAAGACCTGCGCCTACGTGTCGCTCGATGCCACGGGGGTGCGGCGGCAAGGCCTGCGTGGCGCCAAGGCCGAAGGTCGGATGGTCACGGTGGCGATGGTCTACAACCCGGTTCCTGAACAACGCGAGCGATGGGCTCGTCCCGAGGGCCGCGCGCCCCAATTCGACGTCCGCTATCTGGCAGGGCTCAACGGAACTGCGGCGCTAGGGGAACCGCTACGGCGTCAGGCCGGCCAAGTGGGGATGGATCAAGCCGAGCGCTGGATTGCCCTCAGCGACGGTGGCGCCGGCTTGGAGGATTGGCTGCAGACCTACTTCGGGCGTGTGGAGGCGGTCATCCTCGACTTCTATCACGCGACGGAGTACCTCGCGGAGTTAGGGCGGGCGCTTCATCCGAGCGACGAAGCGGCCCGAGATCAGTGGCTGGAAAGCTGGTGTCACCGTCTGAAGCACCAGGGTGGAGCCTGCGTGCTCGAAGATTTACGAGAGCTGGAAGTACGCGGCCGTGCAGCCCGCAAGACGAAGGAAGAGGTGGTACGTTATTTCACGAATCAAGCGCATCGGATGGACTACCCAACCTACCTGGCCAAAGGCTGGTCCATCGGTTCAGGACCAGTCGAATCGGCGTGCAAGACGGTGATCGGCCAGCGCATGAAAGGCGCTGGGATGCGTTGGGGCGAGCAGGGAGCCGATGAAGTCAGCCACGTCCGGGCCCTGTTCAAGAGCGGAGACGACCAGTGGAACGCCTACTGGCACCCCGCGGCCTGAATCCATTACCCACAAAACTGACGCTTACCCGGAGGCGGGAGGTGGGGTCGTGGATTCTGGTCCGACGGGGTGGTTCCGGGGTCTGGGTCCTCTGGCGGCCGTCCTCATCGTCCAGGGGGAAATTCGAGCGATCGGCTCGCAACCACCTGATCGATCGGTTGTCGTTGATCAGTCGAAGAATCCGGGTTTCTTGAGGCGACCAGCATCTGTGACCGGCGATGGCGTGCTGGGGCTGGTAGGCGCCGTCGAAGGGGTGGGGCTGGGCGTCGAGGTCGTGGGAGTGGAGGAAGGCGACGGCCTTCTCGACGGTGCGTTCGGCGACGTCGTGCTCGCGGTCGACGCTGAGAACGTGGATCGGCCGGCCGGCGCCGAGGCCGGAGGCGGTGAAGTCGTAGAGGGCCTGGGAGGAGCGGAGCGAGCCGTCGAAGGCGACGAGGACGGGGCCGTCGAGGGGTTTATCGGGAAGGGCCGGGACGGTGACGACCGGGCGCGGGGATTCCTGGAGCAAGTGGTGGTGGGTGGAATCGGCCTCGACGGCCCAGCCGTGCTCGAAGTGGGTGTGGAGACCGACGAGGACGAGGTCGAAGCGGTGGGCCTCGGCGACGAGGCGGACGTGGGGGGTGCCGTACTCGAGCTGGGTGCCGCAGGGGACGCCGGCGGCGCGGCAGGCGTCCTCGAAGCGGCGGAGGGCCTCCTCGCGGTCCGCGCGGGCCAGGGCGAGCAGGGAGGCGTCGCCTGGGGCGCCGTAGCCTTCGGGGAAGACGGTGGCCTGGGAGAGTCGGATGCCGGGCTCGTCGACGACGGCGCAGCCGACGAGGCGAGCCTGGTGGCGAGCGGCCCAGGCGAGGGCCAGGTCGATGGCGGGGCGAGAGTCGTCGGACCCATCGACGGCCACCAGGATCGTCCTGAGCATCATCGGTCCGGAGCTCCTGGGGAGGGCGGTCGGGCGGCGCCGGGCCGGTCAGGGCCTGGCGCCCACGGGGACGATCTCGTGGCGGAGGAATTCCTCGACCTCGGCGAGGGCGCCGCCGAGGGCCTCGCGGCGGCGGGGCTCGCAGGACCAGTCGCGGGCGTCTCGAAGGCGGTCGGCGAGG
>CAZRGV010000268.1:0-208 GCA_964599655.1 uncultured Isosphaeraceae bacterium
GAACGGGCCATGGCCGCCCGACTGGCCGGTCAATGACTGGAGAAGACCTTGGATCGAGATTGATCGGCAAACATCGCGATTCGATCAAACGCTTTAACGTCTCGGCACGGGGGTGCCGCATTCGCGGCAGGCCGTGGCGCCGAGGTGAACGGGCTTGCCGCAGTTGGGGCAGACGCGGAGGCCGACTTCGGCTCTGGCGTGGACGGGC
>CAZRGV010000268.1:253-2768 GCA_964599655.1 uncultured Isosphaeraceae bacterium
GCCGGCGGCGCGGGCGAGGGGGGCGCGTGCCCAGCGTTCGAGCGTGGCCAGGTCGGCGGCGTTGAGCTCGGCGGTCGGCGTCTCGGGGTGGCCTGGGGGATACATCGAGGCCGCGCCCGGAGCCGGCACCGGAACAACGCGATCGCAGTCGGGGCACTTGCCGTGTGACGGCGGGTCGCTGGCGCTGACCTTCAACCGTCGGCCGCAGGGACAAAAGAAGCGGATAAATCCGTCGGAGGGCGGCGGAACCGCCGTGTCCGTGCGTCGGATTCGAACGCGAACGCGAGCGCCGCACTTCGGGCAAACCACGCGTTCCGACTCCGCGGCCGAGATATTCAACGTTTGACCACAGCGGCAAGTGGCCCGAGGCATGACGCGCGTCCCCCTGGAAGAATGAGTCTCTGGAATGCGGAACAACGGTCGCTCGCCTTCGGTGCCGGACGACGGGTCGGGATTGCGGGGGAGGGCCGAAGTCTCAACGCCTCAACAGAACGAGTCTTCTCCCGTCAATGATAGAATAAACTGTCGCCGGCGTGTTCGCCAACGGGCCAAGGGCGCGCTTCGGGAGATCGCTCGAATCGGGACCGCCATCCGGGCGTCGCGAACTCGAGAATCTCGGCACGCAATCATTTGCTCTACAAGGGCTTACGCCCATTCGCGATGTGGCCTTCGGAGCACCTCTCAGACGCCAATCCGCACGAGGCGCTGGAGGTTTTCCACCGGGATGACGGCGTTGAGGCTGCCGGAGCGGAACCCTTCCAGGTCGAGAGTGACGTACTTGAAGCCGAGGTTCCGGAAGGTCTTGACCAGTTCCTCGCGGACGCCGGGGGAAGCCAGGCGGGGAAGTTCCTCGACGGGGACTTCGAGGCGGGCGAGGTCTCCCTTGTGGTAGCGGACTCGCAGGAGCCGTAAGCCCTGATCGCGGAGCCAGTGCTCGGCGGCGTCAATCATGCGGACCCGCTCGGGCGTGACCTCTTCGCCGTAGGCGATGCGGCTGGACAGACAGGGCGTGGCGGGCTTGTCCCAGGTGGGCAATCCCCAGGCCTTGGCGAGCTGTCGGACCTCGGCCTTGCCGAGTCCGCACTCCTGCAAGGGGTGTCGCACGGCGTTCTCGGCGGCGGCCCGCATGCCAGGCCGGTGGTCCCCCGCGTCGTCGGTGTTGGCGCCCGAGGCGATGACGTCG
This sequence comes from uncultured Isosphaeraceae bacterium, assembly GCA_964599655.1. Classification (GTDB taxonomy): domain Bacteria; phylum Planctomycetota; class Planctomycetia; order Isosphaerales; family Isosphaeraceae; genus CAZRGV01. The sequence goes on from CAZRGV010000268.1 coordinate 1,437, forward strand.
ACCTCCAGCGCGCCGAGCAGGCCGGAGAGCCGGCCGTAAAGCTCGCTCTTGCAGAAGTAGCAGCGGTCGGGATTGTTGCGGAGATAGTTCGGGTCGGCGAACTCCTGGGTGTGGATGACCCGGTGCCGGATGCCAATCTGCCTGGCCAGGGCCTCGGCCTCCTCGAGCTCGCCGGAGGCCAGGCTGTCGGACACGGCCGTGACGGCAACCGCCTTGTCTCCCAGCGCGAGGTGCGCCGCCTGGGCGACCACCGTACTGTCGATCCCTCCCGAAAAGGCCACGGCCACGCGGCCGTAACCCCGGAGAGTCTCGAGCAATCGGTCGCGAATCGCGGTCAGCTGCGGGTCGTTCCAGTCGCTCAAGGCACACCTCCCGGGTCGGACACCGATGGATTGTCCATTGTAGGGTGCCGTCCCACCGGGCTCAAGCGCCTGACCGGACGGTTGCGTCGATCGTCCCCCCGGGGAAAGGGGATCGCGCCTGGCCGCTTGCCCGTCGAAAACGCGCGTGGTCCACCCCCTTGTTGACTCGGTTGACTCGACCTCTTGCCGTCACATTCGATCCCATTTACCCAGAATATCATTCATGCGTCCGATCGTGGACTTGGAAAAATCCGAAAAAAAACCCGAAACGGGAGGCGAGTTCCCTCGATGTTAATTGCGAGGGGAGCGTGTGGGCCGCGCGAGAGATCGTGTCTCTCGCCTCCGATCGGACCGACTTCCCGCATCCTGATAATCGAACGTAACAAATGATCCAGACTGGAGATACGATGGAACCGTTCCAGAGCTGTCCTGAGGCATACATACATCCATGTACTCTGCGAATCCAGACGGTCGTCGTGGCCGTCTTCCCTTGAGAAAAAAACGGGTGCCCGCGCGCGCCCAGGACGATTCTCCGCGTCGGGGTCGTCCGGACTTGAAATCGGACGTTGAGTGTCTTCCCGCCCTGAATGGGACGTTTCTGGAGGGTTACGACGGTCGGCGGGCCAAGCGGACGGGCGTGGTCGAGCGCTATCGCCGGAAGCAACTGAAGGCCCATCATCGAAAGGGCCTGATCTTGCAGGCGGCCAGCCCCCCCGAACCGGAAGGCTCCCGATTCGAGCTGATCCTGGATGAGAGCAACTTGCTACCCTTCGATTTTCTTCGCACCGGCGATCAGCTCGGACGAGCCGTGGTCAAGATACAGCGAAGCGACGGCGCCTCGGGAACGGGGTTTCTGGTCGCGCCCGACGTCCTGTTGACCAATCACCACGTCTTGCCCGACTTCGTGACGGCCGCAGGGGCGACGGCGACGGCGAACTTCGAGACCAACCCGCCGAGCGATCCGGCCGGA
>CAZRGV010000268.1:2884-3224 GCA_964599655.1 uncultured Isosphaeraceae bacterium
CAACAGCCTGAACGTGATGACGTCGGAGTATGTGAACATTATTCAGCATCCGAGAGGCCGTCCCAAGGAAGTGGCGCTGCAAGACAACCAGGTCGTGAAGGTTGACAACGTCGTGGTGCAATACTCGTGCGACACCGAGCCTGGCTCGTCGGGCAGCCCGGTCTTCAACAACCAGTGGCAACTGGTGGCGCTGCACCATGCGTCGGTGGTCGCCGATGGCCGGCACGGCCGGCGTTCCCCTGGGTCGCCTGCCAACGCGCGATTCCTCAACGAGGGGATTCGCCTCTCGGCGATGTCAAGCCCGGCATGACTGGCGTCGCCTGGACCGTCCTGGAAGGCA
>CAZRGV010000269.1:0-3220 GCA_964599655.1 uncultured Isosphaeraceae bacterium
GGGGGGGGGGGGGGGGGGGGGGGGGGGGGGGGGGGGGGGGGGGGGGGGGGGGCTTTCCGAACCGCCGGGCGATGGTGACAGGGTGGGCGGTTCCGAGCCGTTGGTCGGTCGGTTGGGTATCGGGATGGTTCGGCTGGGGGTGAGGGGAGGCGGTGGAATCCGGTTGAGGTCGGGCGTCGCGCCTTGCAAGAGCTGCAACCGTTCGACGTCGTGGCGAAGGTCCTGGACCCGCTTCGAGAGTTCGGCCAGTTTTTCCTCGAGGTCTTTCTGTCGGCCGATGGGGTCGAAGGCGTCGAGTTGCTTGGAGAGTTTCTGGAGTTTGAGCTCCATTTCCTGTTGCCAGCGTTGGGGTTCCGGGGTCAAGGGCGGGGCTTCCTCGACATAAACCCGGTCGGAATCGGCGGGATCCACGCGGAAGAGTGTGTTGTTGATCGGGTCGATGTACAGGAGGCCGAGGATTTCGTCGGAGAGGTAGCGCCGGAGGTGTTCGATCAGTTTTTCTTTGACCTCGGCGCGGTTGAGGCCGGCGACCTTCAGCTCGCCATACCACTCAAGCGAGATGGTGCCGTCGGGCCGAACCTCGCGGACGATGTCTCTGATGGGCCGGCCTGGCAGGGCTTCGAGGACGCCGACGACCAGTCGGTCGCCGACCTTGAACCGCTGGGTGTTGATCCGCCGCTGCCGCTCTCGCTCGATCATCGCGTCGAGCTTTTCGTCGTCGTTGGCGCCGAGCTCGCCGGCCAGGTAAACCTCCTTGATGTAGGCGACGGCGCCTGGGGTCTTTCGAGCCTGCGAGAGCCAACGCTCGACCTGGTCCCGGCGATACTGTCCCTTGCGGACGTCGTAGGCGATCGATCGGAACGTGTCTTCCGGTTGATTCTGGTCATACCAGTACGCCACGACATAGTCGGGCGAGGCGACATGCATCCGGGGCTCGTCGGGCGAGGGCTGTCCGGCCGTCTCGCCGGGGGTGGGAGCCTGCGCCCGGGTTGTCGCGGGCGCTGTCGGGGAGAGAGCCAGGCCGACCATGGCCGACAGAATCCAGTTGCCACGCGTCATGACGGGTCGTCCTGCGTCAGAGAGAGTGTGGGGAAGCCGCCACGCAACGTTGTCGCGACTCTTTCAGGGAAACGCTCTCCGAGGCGTCTGGCAAGACCCAGGCCCAATCGATTTCCGAAACGCAACACCGGGGGCTAGGGGGCGACGCCCCTCGTCACGTTGGCCGAGGGGGCGATCGGTTGGCGACGAATGGCGTGGAACGCGGAGGGGCCGGACATCATGGAGAGATTCGCGAGGCGTTCGGGAGCCAGGGACCAGGCGGGACGCATTCCGGTTCAGAGGAGGCTTTCGAGCAACAGCTTGAGCTTTCGAACCTCGAGTTCGACATCAAAGGGATTGTCGTACCGGTCATGAATGGCGACGGTCAGGCCCCGGTTGTAGCCGTGCCGCTCGAGCTGGTTGACGACCCGTCCGTACTCGACTTCCCCCTTGCCGACGGAGACCTGGAACTGGTCGGGCTTGCGGCCGGTGTCTCGGAAGTGGACGTTCTGGACGAAGGGATAGACCTCGTCGAACGGCTCGCCCTGGTGCGGTCCGTGAATGTAGTGGCTCGGGTCGAGGGTCAGGCCGAGGCCGGGGACCGCCTTGCAGAGATTGACGGCGGCCGCTGGATCGGCCGTCAGGGTCTTCGAGTGGGTGGCCACGGTCAGAACCAGCCCCTCGCGCTGGGCGATTTCGCTGAGTTCGGAGAGTCGCTTGACCTCGTCGTCGAACGGGGTTCCGAGGGGGGCGGCGGGCATGGTCAGAACGGCGACGGTCAAGGGCTTGGCCAGGCGGCAGATCACCTCGAACCGCCGTCGCAAGGTTTTGGCATCGACGTCGCCGAAGTCGAGGTCGAGGGCGGCGGGCGTCAGGCTCGGGCCGTAGCGAATCCGCTGCAAGGCGGCCTCGGGGTTCTCGACGACCTCCGAGGGGCTCAAATGTGAGCCTCCCTCGATGATCGCGAGGTCGATCTTGTTGAATTCCAGCTCGGCGATATGCCGCAGGGCCGATTCAAACGGCTCCTTGGAAAAACAGAGTGTGCTGCACGCGACAAACACCCGACCCTCCTCACCCTCCGTGGGGATGCTCCGACGCCGACGACCCGGGGCCTCTCAAGCGCGATGACCCAAAAGGGCCTTCTCCTGTTGGGTGGGCTCCGCCCACCGATCGTCTCGCGCGAACGAAGGAGCCGTGGGCGGAGCCCACCTCGAGAAAGACGACCGATCTAGACGATTTCGTATCCAACCCGCGAGTCGCCATTCCCGCGTTTCCCGCATGGCACATCTTGCCAACGATACAGATCAGCAGACGTTCAGAGCCTCAAATCCGGGCCGATTCCATGCGATGGTCCGGAGCGGCTGAGAATCGGAGATTCGACGCTCCGAACGATCCGATCCGATCCGTTCCGTGGTTTCGGGCCGACGAAACCGCGCCCGGAGCGATGTGTCCGTTTGGCCGCTTGAATCTTACCGCAGGCGGCGGCCGGGGGGTAGGTCATTCGACTGGCCGGTGCGGACCGTGTCGGAGGGGCCCGGATCGGGGGTTTCGGGGGCGATCTGGCGGGCGCGGTGCGAGCCGACCAGCCTGGCGAAGTCGGCGTAGCGCTTCAGGCGATAGGCTTGCAGCGCCTCGGCCAGAATGCGCTGAGCACGCCGGCCGGGTTCGGAGGGGCCCTGACCGACGACGGTGACGTCATCGAGCCAGAGAGTCCCCGGCGTGTCGCCCAGCCACTCGAACCGGAGCCGGAGGCGGTCGAGCCCTTCGGCGGGCAGGTCGGGCACGCGGATGGCCCGCTCGGCCCAGCGTGTTCCCACGGGGACGTCGGCGTGCCGCACGATGGGCCGGCCGGTCGAATCCCCTTCGATCCAGACGCGCACGCGGGTTTCCGACGGCTCGGCGCGAAGCCAGGCGCGAACGGTCAGCACGGTGCCGCCGGGGGGAAGAAACGCGTCCGAGGCGGCCGAGGCCGGGAGGGCTTTCGCGTCGAGCCGGAGCGACGACTGGCCGCCGTGCGGTCGTGTCGGATCGAGCGCGACGCCGCACGTCATGTCCCCCGCGGCCGACCAGCCTTGCACGGGCGACGAGGCGACGTCGGCGCGGATTTCGGCCAGGGCGGGTCGCTCGGCCGGCCGCTCGAAGCCGGGCAGGGCAAAGCCGCCGTGGATCAGGTAGCGGCTCA
>CAZRGV010000270.1:0-3182 GCA_964599655.1 uncultured Isosphaeraceae bacterium
CCCGATGGGCATGAGTGGGCGAGCACTGGTGGACAAGCCACCAGTGCCACCCGACAATGGACGAAGGCTGGAGAACGAGCCATCAATGCCACCCAATCGCCATGAGTGGGCGAGCACTGGTGGACAAGCCACCAGTGGCACCCGGCGATGGACGAACACTGGTGAACGAGCCACCAGGGCCACCCGTCGTTTGAATCGGCCGGATGGCGGTCGTGGTCAGTATTTTCGAGGCGAGCGGCCAGACCGAGCATTCCTAAGGGGGGATCGGTCGCGAGGTGGTCCTGCAAAACGGCGTGAATTTACGAGTTAATTTATAAAGTTATTATTATTAACATTCATGAGCAGAAGACAAGACTCGGGCTCGAGTCGAAGGACGACGGCGTGGGGGGCTGGGCACGGAGGCATGGGGGCGTCGCGCTGGAGGACGAGATCGATTTCGACACGGTGGAGATTGGATCGAATCGTTCGTCGTGGACCGACAACCACCTCGGCAACGGCTTGCGTGGCGAGAAGGCGTCCAACAAGGCGATCGCCGACCCCGATCAGGCTGACAAAACTCGATCCGAGATTTGCATGGGCCTGCCATGATCGTCACGTGGCGCGGCGGCTGGCGGGGTCCGAGGGGCCGATTGTGGATTGTCGAAGGGAGCTGGGGGTCGAGGGGAAGGATTCAAGGGCCAAACTTGCCATCCCGACTGGGTTCTTCGAGGCGAGGACGGCGAGGGGCGAGAGCGTGGCGACGAGGTGTTCGTGGAGGATTCGAGGGCCGAAGCGGCCGATCCGGCCGAATGGGCCTACGCGATCGTGCGGTTTTTTTGCGGGGCGAGCTGGAGGAGAAGGCGCTCTGGAAGGAGTCCAGGCCAGCGACACGGTTGAAGACATGGTCGAGGGTGGCGACGGTGGGTCACGCTCAAGCCGAGGTCGTGCAACGGCACGAGGAGCCTTGCGGGTCAGTGAACCGCCGTTTCGGCGGCGCCGCCCCGATTGACCCTGTCACGTCGAGGCGCGATCCGTGTCTCGTCGCTCCCTTTGAGCGTTGTCGTCTGCGCCGCACAACGAGTCGCCTTGGCCAGCCTCGGCAAAAGAAAACCAAGTTGTTGGCGGCTCCGATCCGTGGCGGCCCCACGGTCGCGGGAACCTGTTTTGGGCCCGCCCAGCGTGAAACCCATGAATCCGCGGGCACACCCGAATGGAACGGTATGGCCACTTTTCACTTGACACTACTCCAAGCTACCAATACAGTTGAGCCGATCGAATCTCGGCATGGGCCGTCCCCGCCCTCAGGAGATCGTCGCCGTGACCAAGAAAGAAATCGTCAAGAAGATTTCCGAGGACATTGGGCTGACGCAGCTCAAGACCAAGGACATCGTCCAGCGCACCCTCGACGCCATCATCCAGACGCTCGTGACCGAGGGCCGGATTGAACTGCGTAACTTTGGTGTCTTCGAAGTGAAGAGGCGCGCTCCACGCAAGGCACGCAACCCGCGGACCGGGGATAAAGTTTACGTGCCGGCGAAGAACGTCGTGACGTTCAAACCGGGCAAAGAGATGGAAGAATTGGTCCGTCAGATGAATCCGGAAAATCTTCCACTATTGGAAGACGACGCGGATGCCGATCAAAGTAATAACGGACCGGTTGCGCCGGGAACCGAGTCGCCGAAGGCGAAGTCTTCCGCCTCGGCCGAGTCGGGCGGCGAATAGCTCCGGTACTCTCTCCCGCGCAAGGGGTTGGGGTTCTGGTGACCGGTCCTGATCGATGACTACGGGCCGTCGGTTTGGCGGCTGGTCGGGTTGGACGGTTGCGTTCCGTCCCTGCCTGGATCGGCTGAAAGCCTTGCCCCACCGGATCGGAACCGCGCGACGGATCGCGCGGCGGGACCGATCCGGATGGTCGGTCGCCCACCGAAGCGGGAGGATCCCAAAATGCGTAAGCCTCTGGCGGCGTTACTCTTGATGGTGGCCGCCCTCGCGCTGTTCGAGGGTTGTGCCCCCGTGCCGTTGCCGCACTATGCGGCCTTCCCGCCCAGGCGGGTCGAAGAATTGCTCGTCGACTCGGAAAACCTGCGGCAGATCGGCGACGAGTGGGAACGGATCTGGTTCCTCGACCAGCCTTCCCACCTCACGCCGTTCCGCACCCACGGTGGTCTCGGTCCCTGATCGACCGGAGCTGGGCTTCCGAGAATCGCGACTGCACACATCCTTTATCGATCGACCGGATCTGACCAGGCTCGCGAACCCTGGCCAGATCCGGTCGTTTGTGCGTTTTGCCTGAAATGGCCGTCGTGATGGCCGCCGATCGAGTGGTCTGGAGTCCGCGAACCGACCGGTGTGGTGACGTTTTGGAGGTGTGTTTCGCTCAAGACGGCGAGCCGTTCAGGAACATCTCGCGCTTGGCGCGAATGCCGGCCATGAGGGATTCGAACGACTTGGTGAAGCTATCGACACCTTCTCGCAGCAGCTTGTCGGTCACGTCGTTCAAGGAGATGCCGAGTTCCGCGAGTTGCTCGACCTGCTTGCGGGCTCCATCCATGTCCTCAGTGAGGCTGGCTCGCACTTTCCCATGGTCCTTGAAGGCGTGGTAGGTTTCGGGCGGCATGGTGCTGACCGTGTGGGGTCCGATCAGCTCGTCGATGTAGAGTGTGTCGGGGTAGCTGGGATTCTTGGTGCCGACCGAGGCCCAGAGCACGCGTTGGACCTTGGCCCCTTTGGCCTTGAGGGTCTGGAACTCGGGTTCGCCGAAGACGTTCTGGAAGACCTTGTAGGCGTTTTTGGCGTTGGCGATCGCGATTTTTCCCTTGAGGCCCTCGAGCGTCTGCCGTCGCGTGGGATTGGTTTCGGTCTGGAGTTTGGCGTCGATTCGCTTGTCGACCTCGGCATCGATTCGGGAAACGAAGAAGCTGGCGACCGAGGCGATGGAGTCGAGCGGGAGTCCGGCGTCGGCCCGACGCTTGAGAGCACGGACGTAGGTACGAGCCACGGCCTCGTAGGCCTCGACGCTGAAAAGCAGGGTAACGTTGATATTCAGGCCGTGGACGAGGGACTCCTCGATTGCGTGGAGTCCTTCGGCGGTGCCGGGGATCTTGATCATCGCGTTGGGCCGGTCGAGCGCCTGCCAGAGTTTCCTGGCCTCGTCGAGGGTTTGCTGGGTGCTGTGAGCCAGCAAGGGGGAGACCTCGAGGCTG
>CAZRGV010000271.1:0-3154 GCA_964599655.1 uncultured Isosphaeraceae bacterium
CTTCTACATGTTCCGCATGTGGTTCCTCCTCTTCGACGGTGAGCCGAGAGGCTACCCCGCGCGCAAGGAGGAAGAGGTTGAGGTCAAGCACGGGCATTTCGAAGCCCCTGAGGTCGGCCACCACGCCCCGCCCGACCAGGCTCACGGCCACGGCCACGATCACGGCCATGGAACCAACCCGGTCGAGCACGCCCATGAGAGCCCGCCCATCATGATCTGGCCGCTGATCTTGCTGGCGATCCCAGCCACGATCATCGGCTATCCCTGGTGGATCTTCCCCATCAGCACGCCGGTGCTCGAGCAGATGCTCGAAACGGCCGAGCCGATTCCGGCGATGCCGATCGGCGCGGTGAAGTGGCTGGCGATGGGCGGCTCGGTGCTCATCGCGACCGCCGGCATCGCGGCCGCCGTCGGCTATTACTCACGATGGAAGATCTTCAACCCGAAGATCATGGCCGAGCGGTTCGGCGGCGCGTATCGGTTCTTCGTGAACAAGTGGTACTTCGACGAGTTGTACGATGCGCTGTTCGTGCGGCCGACACTCTGGCTGGCCCGTGGGGTTGCCGCCTTCGACAAGGCGATCATCGACGGCCTGGTCAACGGCTCGGCGACGGCGACCCGCGAGACCAGCCGGTTCGAGGGATTCTTCGACCGGTTCGCCGTCGACGGTCTGGTCAACCTTCTGGCCCTGGTGCTTTACGCCCTGGGCGACTGGGGCCGAGCTATCCAGACGGGCCGGCTTCGCAGTTACCTGGGCGTTCTGGCCGTGGCCGTGGTCGCCCTGTTCGTCGGGGTGTTCTTCTGGATTCGTTAAGGTTGGGCTCCGCGGTCTTCTTGTCGGGCGTGTGACACATGCCCGTTCGAATCCGGCGTGGCTCTCACGCCCTACTCGACGCAGACGGAATCGAGAACCATCATGAGCGACGATCTTCTGCTCAGCCTGCTCTGGTCGGTCCCTCTGGCCGGCTCGTTGCTGGTCCTGCTGATTCCGAAGCGGGCCGAACAGGCGATCAAGGTGACCTCACTGGCCGTCACCGTGCTCGTCATGTTGCTGACGTTCCTGGCGTTCGGAACCTACACCAGCGGGGACAAGGCATCGGCTCCGCTGATCGAGCGGGCGGCCGCTAACACTCTGACGCCCGACGAGGAAACCCAGGAGTTGACCCAGGCCGTCGACGTCCCGAACGACCTGATCGTCCGCCACGCCTGGATTCCGTACTTCAACATCCAGTACTACCTCGGCCTCGATGGAATCAGCCTGAGCCTCGTGCTCCTGACCGGCCTGGTCAGTGTGCTGGCCTGCCTGGCGTCGTGGGGCATCGATAAGCAGGTGAAAGGCTACTTTTCGCTCTTCCTCCTGCTGGTGGCGAGCATGATGGGCGTCTTCCTGGCGCTCGACCTGTTCCTCTTCTACGTGTTCTTCGAGGTCATGCTCCTGCCGATGTACTTCCTCATCGGCATCTGGGGCGGCGAGAACCGAGAATACGCGGCCATCAAGTTCCTGCTTTATACCCTCTTCGGCTCGGTCTTCATCCTGGTCGCGATCCTCTTGCTCTACTTCTGGACAGGCGACGGAGGCGCGTCGGTCGGCGGCAAGCAGTTCACCGCCCACTCGTTCGACGCCGTCTTGCTCTCGCGGATTGCCGGGACCTCGTCCTACTATGGACCGTGGGTGCAGAACTGGATCTTTGGCCTGTTCTTCCTGGGCTTCTGCATCAAACTGCCGTCGTTCCCGTTCCACACGTGGTTGCCTGACGCCCACGTCCAGGCGCCGACGCCGATCAGCATGATCCTGGCCGGCATCTTGCTGAAGATCGGCGGCTACGGCCTCATCCGGCTGGCCTGGCCTCTGGCGCCGGCCGGAGCCCTTCAGCTTTCCGGGTTCGTCGCCGGACTCGGCGTCTTCAGTATCATCTATGGCGCTCTGGCCGCCATGGCCCAGACGGACTTCAAGAAATTGGTCGCGTATAGCTCGGTCAGCCACATGGGCTACGTCACGCTCGGCATGGCCGTTATGGGCGGCTTGCTCAACGACCCGCGATACTATGCCTACGGCGTCAACGGCGCCATGTACATGATGCTGGCCCACGGCATCACCTCGACCGGCATGTTCTTCCTCGTCGGCGTCATCTACGAACGGGCCCATACGCGAGACCTGAACAAGCTCGGCGGCCTGTTTAACGTCATGCCCGTTTACGCGGCGATCTCGTTCCTGATCTTCTTCGGCTCGATGGGATTGCCCGGACTTTGCGGCTTCATCGCTGAGGTGTTCGTGGTCCTCGCGGCCTTCAACTACAGCAAGACCATGGCCGTGCTGGCGGCCATGGCCGTCGTGCTGACGGCCGGTTACATTCTCTGGACCCTCCAGCGCGTCTTCCTCGGCAAGAACGAGCACTACCGCGGTCTGCCCGACATGAACCTGCGAGAGCTGTTGATCGGGGCCCCTCTGGTTGTGCTCACCATCGTCATGGGTATTTTCCCGCAGTGGATCTTCAGCTGGATGAGCCCCTCAGTCGAGAACGTCGTCACGCAGGTGGCCCAGGCCCCGACGCTTCGTTCCACCGAGGCGGCCAATACCCAATTGAGAGAGGCCGCGGTACCGCCTCCCGTCCGGCTCAAATGACCGACGGGTCGAGAGCGATCCGAACACAACCTCAAAGATCAGGAGAGGGCGGCTCATGAGCCAGGCTCGCGTGGCGCTGGTGACGGGTTCGGCCACGGGCATCGGACGGTCGTCAGCCTGGATGCTTGCCGAGCGTGGGTTCGCGGTCACGGTCAACTACTCGAAGTCGAAGACCGAGGCCGAGGAAACGGCCGACGGAGTCCGGTCGCGAGGCGGCAAGGTCCTGGTCGTTCAGGCCAACGTCGCCGACGATTCGGCCATGCGAGAGATGGTCGCGAAGACGGTCAGCGAGTTCGGCGGGCTCGACGTGCTCGTGAACAACGCGGCGACGACCCACTTCATCCCGCATACCGACCTTGAGTCCCTGACCGGCGAGGTCTGGGACGACATCCTGAACGTCAACCTTAAAGGGACGTTCTTCGCCTGTCGGGCCGCGATGCCCCACCTGAAATCCCGGCGAGGCAACATCGTCAACATCGCCAGCGTGGCGGGCATCGCCGGCTCGGGCAGTTCGATTGCCTACGCGGCAAG
>CAZRGV010000272.1:0-247 GCA_964599655.1 uncultured Isosphaeraceae bacterium
GAGGCCGCTCGCTCCGGTGCGCTGGATGGGCTCGGGGGCGTAGATCCTCGGCGGACTCGTTGTCGAGCCGGCCAGGGCACTCGACGTCGCGGGGTTGGCCGCGCCGGGGCGAGGCCGGCCCTGGGCCAGCATGGCCGATCCGTCCTGAGTTCCACCGAGTTGCCGCTGGACCCGGTCGAGGGCGTCGGCCAGGCTCTGGCGCTCCGAGGCGCTCAGCGCGGCTTGCCGGGCTTGCGCCTGCTGGGGG
>CAZRGV010000272.1:271-1733 GCA_964599655.1 uncultured Isosphaeraceae bacterium
AGGGCGCGCTGGGGATCGCCGTAGCGATCCGCATAGTCCAGGCCGTTGCGCAGCAGTTGCCGCGCGCTTCGGTTCGGCTGGGTCGGGACATACCCGGACGGATCGGCGGCCGGGGCGGGTGTCGAGCGCCTCGAGGGCCTCCGGAAGATCTGGGCCTGGATGAAGCTGGCCGACAGGACGATCCCGAGGACCGCCATCAACAGGGCCGTTCTGGGGCGACGCACGTCACGCCTCCTTGCTTGACGCTCCGATCGATTTGATCCGACCACGCCTTGCGCCGCGGTCGACCAACCAGGACAGCCACCCGCCCGGCCTTCCCTGGCGGGGCGAGACACTTGGCTCGGAACCACTATGGGACCAAGGCCGACACGACGCGAAGACGACACGGGATTCGCCCTTTCTTCTTCATAAAAGGAACCTCCTGGGTGTCGACTTCCTGCTCCTTCGCCATCAGCCCCATGAAATCAGAACGAAAATCCGCATCCGCGGCACGCCCGGCAACGGACCTCCCGCCAGGCGACAAACGAAACCGGAAACTCAATTCGAATTCGAAATGATGCTGATCTTTGAGATTTGTCTAAAAGATGGGAAACGAGGCACAACCCGCCGTTTTCGCCGATGGATTCCGCCTCGCCGCCTCACATCCTACCGAAACCTGGAATTTCCTCAACAGCATTCCCGACGCGATCAGACCCCGGCGCGGGCCGAGTCGGTCTCGTGGGCGAAGCTGGAGTAGTTGGGGGCCTCCTGCGTGATGACGATGTCGTGGGGGTGGCTTTCGAGGACCGAGGCGCCGGTGACCTGGATGAACCGGGCCTTAGCGCGAAGGTCCTCGATGGTGCGGGTGCCGCAGTAGCCCATGCCGGCCCGCAGGCCCCCGACGAGCTGGAAGACGAAGTCGGCCAAAGGCCCCTTGTAAGGCACGCGGCCCTCGACCCCCTCGGGCACGAGCTTCTGCGACGCGACCGCCTTGCCGTCGGTCGACTTGCCGACGTCCTGGCGGTAGCGTTCGTGCGAGCCCTTGGCCATGGCGCCCAGAGAGCCCATGCCTCGGTAGACCTTGAACGACCGGCCTCGGTAGATGATGGTGTCGCCGGGGCTCTCGGCCAGGCCCGCGAACAGGCCGCCGATCATGACACAGTGGGCCCCTGCGGCCAGGGCCTTGGTGATGTCGCCCGAGTAGCGGATGCCGCCGTCGGCGATAATCGGCACGCGCCCGGCCGCCGCCCTGGCGCAGTGGTAGACCGCCGTGATCTGGGGAACCCCGACCCCCGAGACCACCCGGGTGGTGCAGATCGACCCCGGCCCAATGCCGACCTTCACGGCGTCGGCCCCGGCGTCGATCAGGGCGCGAGTCCCCTCGGCCGTCGCCACGTTGCCGGCCACAACGTCGATCTCAAAGTCGTGCTTGATCTTACGAACGGTCTCGATCACGTTCTTCGTATGGCCGTGGGCCGAGTCG
>CAZRGV010000272.1:1744-3014 GCA_964599655.1 uncultured Isosphaeraceae bacterium
ACAGTCAAAAGATCGACATCCGCTTCCAGCAAGGAGGCGATTCGCTCGTAGTCGTGCACGCCGACCGCCGCGCCGACCCGAAGCCGGCCGCGACTGTCCTTGCATGCATTCGGGTAGCGATGGAGCTTGTCGATGTCCTTGATGGTAATGAGACCTTTCAGTCGATACTCATCGTCCACCAGCAAAAGCTTCTCGACCTTATTTTTCGTCAAGATCCGATCGGCCTCTTCCAGGCTGGTGTTGGCCGGGGCCGTCACGAGGTTCTCCTTGGTCATGACCTCCTCGATCCGCAGCTCGTTGGATTCGAGGAAACGGAGGTCGCGACGGGTGAGAATCCCCTTGAGGATGCCGTTGACGGTGATGGGCACACCGGAGATGTTGTGCCCTTGCATGATCTCGCGGGCCTGGCCCACGGTGGCGCTGGGGGGCAAGGTGATCGGGTCGACGATGATGCCGTTTTCGGACCGCTTGACCTTGTCGACTTCGAGCGTCTGCTCCTCGATCGACATGTTCTTGTGGATGATGCCGAGGCCCCCCTCTTGCGCCAGCGCGATGGCCAGCTCGGCCTCGGTGACGGTGTCCATCGGGGCCGAGAGGATCGGGATGTCGAGCGGAATACGCGCGGTCAGGCGGGTCCGAACGTCGACCTCGCGGGGCAAAAGATCGGAATAACCGGGCTCGAGCAGAACGTCGTCGAACGTGATGCCTTGATAGGCGATGCGATCTTGCATGGGGGAAAAGCCTCCGAACCCCGGGAAATGGACCGCGGCGGGCGTCGTGCGGCGGCGGGTCCAGGGTGCCTTTCCCGGCCTATTAGACCCGAAACTGCACCTATCGGCAAGGGCAACCGTGAGGATCGGATCGGAAAACGCGGGTCATCCCGATGTTGCGGCTTCAAGCCATGCGATCGATCGTGAGGATCGTAAGGTCGGGCCGCAACGGGGTGGCCGGGTGTCTCGTGGAACAAGGCCGCCGGGTTCCCGATTCCACGCGCCGGCGGCACACCTCTCGGGCACCGGCGGTGCGCTCCTGGTGCGCACCTCGATCCGAATTCGTTCGATTTCCCAATCTCCCTTCATGCTTCCTCTTGCGGCGAAATAATCCATCAATAAAGAGTTCGTTCGGCGCGCCGGACTCGACACCATCCCTCCCTAGCGGAGGAAGAAGAGGTTTCTCGCAAAGACGCAATGGCCGCAAAGCGTGGACGCCGCGACTCCGGCGGTGCGCTCCTGGTGCGCACCTCGATCCGAATTCGTTCGATTTCCCAATC
>CAZRGV010000273.1:0-3010 GCA_964599655.1 uncultured Isosphaeraceae bacterium
CCGGGTGCCACGGGTGGCTTGCCCACCAGTGTCGTCCTCGACCACTCGGAGCACGGCTGTCTTCGACCGGAGCACGGGTGGACAAGCCACCTGTGGCACCCGTCTAGCGAACCCTTGGAAGCACGGATATTTTTTTGTCTATCAAAATAAAAAATTCTCGCCACCAACCTTCGACGTCCGCAACAGACATCGACGTGCGTTCGTTCACACTCGGATCGGAAAATTCGTATCGTGTCCATGGATTTTTGATGCGACCGAATCTTCATGCATGATGGTGAAGCCATCCGCAGCCCTCGACCAGGGACTCCCTATGATGTAAGGCGCTGTCAAGTCCGCGTGTTTCCCCGGCCCTTGTTGATTTTTTCTCAAACCGTTCCCGATCCGTTTGCATCCTCTGCGAACTGCGTCCATTTTGAGACTGAGCAAATTCGGTGCCCGGAAGTCCGCGGTCGGCGCCCGTCGGGTGGCCCGTCGGCCGAGTTTTCCGGAGTCGCCGGCTCCCTGGAAGAAGCGGGCCGGGCTCGATAGAATCGGCTTCATGGTGTACTCCACCCTACTCAAGGGCATCTTCCGCACCCTGTTCGGGCCGCTGCCCGAGCCGCCGCCCGACGATCAGGTGACGGGCCTTGTGTTGGTGGCCGACGGCGTCGGCGGGCTCGATCTTTGCGGCACCGGCCTGCAATACATGGTGGCGGCCGAGGGGCTGCCCTACGTCGTCAAGGTGCTGCGCTGGGGCCACGGCCTGGGACGCTGGCACGCCGACCTGACGAACGTTTCGAACCACGTCAAGAAGGCCGAGCAGATGGCCGACGAGGTCCTGGCGTTCCGCGCGAGCAAGCCGGGGGCGTCGGTGTTCCTGGTCGGCAAGTCGGGCGGAACGGGCATTGTGGTCCGGGCCTTGGAACGCTTGCCCGACCACGCGGTCGAGGCGGCCGTGCTGCTCTCGCCGGCGCTTTCGCCGGGCTACGACCTGACCCGGGCCCTCCGGGCGATCCGCCGGGAGCTGGTCGTCTTCTGGTCGCCGCTGGATGTCTTCGTCCTCGGCGCGGGCACGCGGATCTTCGGCACGATCGACCGGGTCAGCGCCGTCAGCGCGGGCATGGTCGGGTTCCGTCGGCCCGAGGGGCTCGACGACGACGGGCAGGCCCAGTACGCCAAGCTCCGACAGATTCGCTGGAGCCCGGAGATGGCCCCGACCGGATATCTCGGCGGACACGTCGGACCCGACAGCCCGGCGTTCTTGAGAAAATACGTCGTCCCGATACTTCGGGCCGACCCGGCAAAAGAATCGGGCCAGGAAATTGGTCCGGTGTCAAGCTCGCCCCGCCCCGCGCCGATAACGTAAGGGCCTGGAGGGGGAATGGACCTTCGAGCCCCGGACGGCCGGGGAGGACCTGGAAGGTTCCCGAGGCGCCGGTTGGCCTGTGGGTCTTCGACCCAGGGCCGGCTCGGCGAAGTCATCCGTCGATCCGGCCGACGTTGGCCGGCCGGGGCCGGAGCCCCGGTTTGATGTGGTGATTTTCCTCGGCCCTCGCCACAATAGCAGCGCGCGGCGGTTCGCCGGTAAAGCCCGTCCGATTCCCGAGGGGAATCGGTTCGAAGCCCGTCGACTCCGCCTCGCCAGACTGTTGGGAAAGGAGGAGGCCGCGGGCCGCGACCCGGACGAGGGGTTTCCGCCCGCGTGCTCCGCCGATCCGGAAGTCGACGGAGCGCCTCGAGAACTGGCACCCTTGGAGCTTGCACCGCGAGGTGGACCCGCCCCTGGAGACCATTGCTTTTTTGCCGCCGCTTGCCAGGCCCGTCCAGGGGCGGGTCCGCCCCGCCTTGGAATTCCCCCCGCCGACCGCATCGCCGTGTGGCGAAATGGCGTCCGATCGACCGGCCGGACCGAATCGGCCGTGTCGGCTCGGGCCTCGGCGAGTTTCCCACTGATCGTCCCCTGAGGAGTTGCGACCCAACGATGAGTAACCAGAACGTCCCCGGCTTCGCCGCGTTTCAGAACCGTCCGGGAGCCGCCGGCTCCCCCGCCCCGATCGCCGAGGTCCGTGGACGCGAGATCCTCGACAGCCGAGGCAACCCGACCGTCGAGGTCGACGTGATCCTGGCCGACGGCACCCGCGGCCGCGGGCCAGCACCGGCGCTTACGAGGCCGTCGAACTCCGCGACGGCGACAAGACGCGCTACCTGGGCAAAGGGGTCACCAAGGCCGTCGCCAACGTCAACGGCCCCCTGGCCAAGGTCGTCGTCGGCCTCGACCCGACCGACCAGGTCGGCCTCGACCGCGCCATGATCGAGGCCGACGGCACCCCGAACAAGGGCAAGTTCGGCGCCAACGCCATCCTCGGCGTCAGCCTGGCCACCGCCAAGGCCGCCGCCTCGGCCAGCGGCCTGCCCCTCTACCGCTACATCGGCGGCGCCAATGCCCGCGTCCTGCCCGTGCCCATGGCCAACATCATCAACGGCGGCAAGCATGCCGACAACAAGATCGACTTTCAGGAATTCATGGTGATGCCCGTCGGGGCCAAGACCTTCTCCGACGGCATCCGCATGATTTCCGAGGTGTTCCAACACCTCAAGGCCGTCTTGAAAAAGTCCGGCCACAACACCAACGTCGGCGACGAGGGCGGCTTCGCGCCCAACATCTCCAACGAAGAAGCGATCCCCTACATCCTCGACGCCATCGACAAGGCGGGCTACACCGCCGATCGGAACGGTGACATCGCCATCGCCCTCGACCCGGCCTGCTCCGAACTCTTCGAGGAGGGTGGCAAGAAGGGCTACAAGTTCTGGAAGTCGGCCCCCGACAAGATCCTCTCCAGCCAGCAGATGATCGAGCTGTTCGCCGACTGGATCGCCAAGTACCCCATCGTCTCGCTCGAGGACGCTCTCGACCAGGACGACTGGGACGGCTACGCCGCCCTCACCAAGGCCCTCGGCGACAAGGTCCAGATCGTCGGCGACGACTTCTTCGTCACCAACCCCAAGCGACTCTCCCAAGGCATCCGCCAGG
>CAZRGV010000274.1:0-668 GCA_964599655.1 uncultured Isosphaeraceae bacterium
GTTTAGGTCTGGCGATCGGGCGGCGTCTCGGTCTGGAGGCGCGACTCCGGTTCCACTACCATCGTGAGGGCCCGACGTTCCGGCTCGGGCGTTCGAGGCGCATCCATCGACTCGTCGAGGAGGAAGACCAACGTGATCCGCCGCATCCTCTGGGTTTTGATCGGCCTCGGGGCCGCGTTTCCTGGTTTCGCGGCTCCGTCGAAGGGCGGCGAGCCGATTGATCCGGCCAGAGCGAAGAGCGAGCCGGGCAAGGACGCGACGCTCTGGTACGACATCCGGCTGCTGGGCGTGGAGGGTCAGGGCTGGACGGACACCAAGGCGCCGTTCGATCGCTTGCCGGCGCGTGCGGAGGGGGTTGTGCGGCCTGCGGTCTGGGGGCTCTCGCGCGACTCGGCCGGGCTCTGCGTCCGGTTCGAGACCGATTCGCCGGCCCTTCAGGCTCGATGGACCCTCACGTCGAGCGGGCTGGCGATGCCGCACATGCCGGCCACGGGCGTCAGCGGGCTTGACCTCTACGTCAAGACCGAGGATGGCCGATGGCGTTGGCTGGCGAATGGGCGGCCGACCGCGTTTCCGACCAACACCGCGTCGCTCGTCGGCAACCTGCCCGAGGGGCGTCGCGAGTACTGCCTCTACTTGCCGCTCTACAACGGCGTCTCGTCGGTCGA
>CAZRGV010000274.1:693-2962 GCA_964599655.1 uncultured Isosphaeraceae bacterium
CCGAACGACCGGCATCTTTATCAGGCCGATCCGAGGCCGGAGGGGCATCGCAAGCCGATCGTGTTTTACGGCACGTCGATCACGCAAGGCGGCTGCGCCTCGAGGCCCGGCATGGTGCACACGGCCATTTTGGGGCGTCGCCTCGACAGGCCGGTCATCAACCTGGGCTTCTCGGGCAACGGCAGGATGGAGCTCGAAGTCGCCGAGCTACTGGCCGAGCTCGATCCGGCGGTCTACGTCATCGACTGCCTGCCGAACATGAGCGCGGAGGAGGTTTCGGAGCGGGTGGAACCGTTGGTGCGAACGATCCGGAAGGCGCATCCCGACACGCCGATCGTGCTGGCGGAGGATCGCACCTATGCCAACGCGTTTCTCGTTGCGTCGAGCCGTCGCCGCAACGAGGAATGCCGCAAGGCGCTCAAGGCGGCCTTCGACCGGCTGGTTGCGGACGGCGTGAAGAACCTGTACGAGCTGCCGGGCGAGCCGCAGATCGGCGACGACGGCGAGGGGACCGTGGACGGCTCGCACCCGACGGACCTGGGCTTCGTTCGCATGGCCGACGCCTTCGCGGCCGTGCTCGGACCTTTGCTGGGCGCGGGCTCGCAATGACGCAAATCTCAGGAGAGTCGCGACATGAAGAAACGATTTCCGAGATGGATGTTATGGCTGCCGGTGCTGCTCGCCTCGATGGGCCCGATGGCCCTGGCGGGCGGGCTGCCCCGGGGCGATGCCCGCGAGGCGGGCTTTTCGCCCGAGAAACTCGCGAACGTGCGGGCCATGCTGGAGCGGGCCGTGGCCGAGTCGAGGATTTCGGGCGGCGTGGCGCTGGTCGCAAGGCGGGGGAAGGTGGTCGAGCTCGACGCCATCGGCAGGCGGGATGTCGAGTCGGGCGCTCCGATGGACGAGTCGACGATCTTCCGGATCGCCTCGATGACCAAGCCGATCACCTCGGCGGCCGTACTCATGCTGTACGACGAGGGGAAGCTCCGGCTCGACGACCCGGTGTCGAAGTATTTGCCCGAGTTTCGCGCGATGCGGGTGCTGGCGGCTTCGGACCAAGCCGCCGGCCTGGATGCGCCCGCTTCGACGGTCCCGGCTCAGCAGGAGATCACGATTGAACAATTGCTGACGCATACCTCGGGCCTGAGCTATCGCTTCTTCGACAGGCCGAGGATTGCTCCCCTGTACGTCGAGGCGGCGGTTTCGGATGGACTGTCCGAGACGCCCGGCACGATCGGCGACAATGTCAAGCGGCTCGCGAGGTTGCCCTTGCTGCATCAGCCAGGGACCACCTGGGAGTATAGCCTCTCGACCGACGTGCTGGGGCGTTTGATCGAAGTGGTTTCAGGCCAGACGCTCGACAAGTTCTTTCGTGAACGGATCTTCACGCCATTGAAAATGACCGACACGCATTTTCTGCTCCCGCGGGAGAAGCGCGATCGGCTGGCGACCCTCTATGAGCCGAGCGAGGATCAGACGATCCGTCGCACAGGCAACCAGATCATTCAGAATGGTCCGCTGGTTTACTCGGGGACGTATCCGGTCTGGGACGACGGCCATTATTTCTCGGGCGGCGCGGGGCTCGTCTCGACGATCGGTGATTATGCCCGGTTTCTTCAGATGCTTTTGAACGGCGGAACGCTCGACGGCGCTCGCCTCTTGAAGCCCGAGACGGTCGAGCGGATGACAAGCCACCGGCTGGGCGATCTTCGCATCGAGCCCTGGGGGCACGGCGACGGCTTCGGTTACGGCTTCGGCGTGGTGACCGAGCGTGGCAAGAGCGAGGACCGCGCGCCCGTCGGGAGCTACTCGTGGGGCGGGTTCTTCTACACCTATTTCTGGGTCGATCCGAGGAACGAGATCATTGGCATCCTGATGACTCAGACCTATCCGTCGGGCCACCTGACGCTTCGCGAGGGGCTGAAGGCGGCGACGTACGAGGCGATCGTCGACGAGTAGTCGGTTGGCGACGCGACGAGTCCGATGAAAACGAGGGCGACGGCCGGCGTCTGGCGCCGTCGCCCTTTTGTGGAGACGAGGACGCGAATTCTTCGGGGTTCGCTTCTCAGGGGAAACCTCGGCCGCCGTAGAAGAAGTAGGTTTTCCAGGGGCTGTTGCTGTTGTTGTGGACGTCGATGGTGTAGTTGGGGGCGTCTCGCAGGTCGGGAGTCAAGGTGGCGGGCATGAGGCCGCCGGTGGAGAGGAAGTAGATCTCCTTGT
This sequence comes from uncultured Isosphaeraceae bacterium, assembly GCA_964599655.1. Taxonomy (GTDB): domain Bacteria; phylum Planctomycetota; class Planctomycetia; order Isosphaerales; family Isosphaeraceae; genus CAZRGV01. The sequence goes on from CAZRGV010000274.1 coordinate 2,914, forward strand.
GGAAGGCGGAGACTTGCCAGCCTCCGGAGCACACGTCTGAACTCCAGTC
>CAZRGV010000275.1:0-2915 GCA_964599655.1 uncultured Isosphaeraceae bacterium
CACCCCCTCGTAACGCGACTGCCCGACGTTGCGACACCTCGGCTTGCGACCGTCGAAAACCCGCGTGATCGGCACCCGGCCGAACGGATGCGGCGTCACCGACAGCACCTCGCCCCGCTCGTCGTACAACGTCGACTCGATCGCCGTCCAGTGCCGGAACCGCGCCTCGGGCCCGCCGTCGGTCTCGTGAAGCTCGCGGACCAGGCATTCCTCATAGCGGTGACCGGTCGCGTCGGGCAAAATGTACGACGCCAGGCAGCGGTCCAGGCCCAATCGCTCGACGTCGGCGCGCGTTTCAATCGTCTCCCCGTCCGGCGCCGGCGGATGATCCAGGTAAAGGTCGAGCTGGCCGAGCACCAGCAGCAGCGGCGCCACGGTCCCCGAAATCCACTGATCAATGCTTGTTCCACACCCGTCCACATCGGCCCACCAGGCCGTCAGCCGCTCGGGGCCGCTTCGGCGCACTTCCCGGGCGTAGACGCGCGCGAGGTGCGTCTCAATCGCCTCGGCCACGAACGTCGGCACCGGCGTGCGGGCCCGTCGCAGCTCGTAGTCGTCGTCGGTCGCCAGGCTCGCCGGATCGGCGCCAGGCGGCAACAGGCCCCCGTCGCCCGGTTCGCGTGGGTCGGGATACTCGCGCTTGTGCCGGATCAGGTTGCGCACCGGCAACCCCCGGCGGTCGTAGCCGTAAATCGCCTGGCGATAACGCTCGCCCCCTTCCAGAGAGTCGAGCAGCCATCGCCATCGCATTTGATGTTCTTGCCACTCGGGGTGGCGCCTTCGTATCAATTCCAGTGTTATTGGATTGTTTCGCATCAGAATACCTGCCGTGCGGGAATTCTCGGTAAGGACGCCTGCGGTCGCCGCCCCTCGGGGAAACAGGCCCGAAGGCCGCCTCGCAACGCGTCGACCAGGTCTTCATGGGGATGTTGCGGATCCTCGGGATAGTCTTGCCATTGCCCGCCTCGCTTCGCCCGTCGATAGTTCTGCAACGCCTGAATCGTCACCACGCAGCGCGGATGAAGCCGCAGTCGAGGCTCGCCGTCGGCCGGCTGCACCAACGACTCCACCAGCGCCAGGCTGTCGGCCACCGAACCGCGAGGCCACGGTTTCAACGACCGCAGGCCGCCCCGCTCCAACTCCCCCAGCACCGTCGGCCCGATCGGCGTGCGAGAGCCGCCATTCGGATCAATCCATGACGTATTGATCCGTCCAAGGCAGTGCGTCCGCGCCACCTCCACGATGTCCCGGCCGTTCTGCTCGGCCGGTTTGTTCTCGCCCAGGTAGTCGGCGAAAACCCGAACCTCCTCGATCGTTCCTTCAGGGGTCCGTCGCGGCTTGATCTGAAAGAACACCGCCCCGGTCACAACGCCCGGATCGAGCGCCAGGTGAACCGGAAGCGTCGGGTCGAACTCGGCCTCCTCGGTCACGCTCGACGCGGCGTCGAACGCCGGGAACCACAGGCCATCGGCCCTCGGGCCTCGACAGAGGTAGTCCGACTCGAACGTGCGAAGGCTCGTCGCCCGAATCTTCTGGATCAGGGCGTCAATCGCGTAATGCCCCCTCGAGCGCTTCGCCTTGGGACGTCCCAGCGGATCGGAGCCGCGGTCCTCGTGGCACCACCGAACCAGCGGGCATTCCGGGCATTTTTCCAGGTTCGCACCACTTCGCTCGTCGGGACACCTCTCCAGAATCTCGAAGACGCAGAACGAATAGAGCGGAAACTCGCCCCCCTGCGCGCGCTCCATCAACAGGCTCATCGGACCGCCAATCCGATGCCAGGTCGAAGACATGATCACCGAGGCCGGTATGCCGTTCCGATTCATGCACATGCCCATCGCCGATTCCCGACAATCGGGGTCGATCTCGTCGACCTCGTCGAGTTTCAGGCTCGGTACGTGCGGACCTCGCACGCTGGTGCTCGAAGCGGCCAGGATCTTCACCTCGGACCCGTTCCTGTAATGCGCTCCTTCCTTCAACAGCTTCAAAACCTCTCGCTCGTCTTCACTGCCCCGCACGATGTCCCGAAGCGCCTGGTACACCTGCTCCGACTGCGACAGGCTACCGCCGAGAATCCGCGTCGCATGGTTCGGCATCCAGAGGCTTTGCACGTGCGTCTCGAGCGCCGTGAGGAACGACTTGCCGCCGCCTCTCGGGCCGAGAATCAACGCCAGCGACGGCCGTTTGTAGTAAATCTCCTGGAAGAACTCCCAGGGCGTGTGATGCCCACGACACACCGGGGTGTCGGCAATCTCCACGCCCGTCGTTCGTCGGATGAAATTTCTCAGGTGACGCGTTCGAAGATTCCCCTGAAGGGTTCTTTTGCGGCCCACCCAGGTTCGTGGGACAAGGAATCTGGCCATGACGATCTCGGTCGGTCGACGAACGCGGCCGGACGGCACGGACAAAGCCTGTGGCACCCAGGAAAGGACATTCGAATCCTCGTGTGCCACTGGCTTTGTCCGCGCCACGGAGCCATTGGCGTCGCCAGACCATGGTTGGTTGTCTAGGAATTCGCCGGGTTATGCGGAATGACCCGGTCACGTTTTTGCTTCGTCGGTTGCCACGGGCGGCTTGTCCGCCAGGGTCTTCTGTCTGCGAGCCCCATCCAACAGGTCGTCCGGGTGGCACTGGCGGCTTGTCCGCCAGTGTCTTCTCGCTTCGAGCCCCTTCCAACAGGTCCGTCGGGTGCCACTGGCAGCTTGTCCGCCAGTGTCTTCTCGCTGCGAGCCCCTTCCAACAGGTTCGTCGGGTGCCACCGGCGGCTTGTCCGCCAGTGTCTTCTCGCCGGGTGCCACTGGCGGCTTGTCCGCCAGTGTCTTCTCGCTGCGAGCCCCTTCCAACAGGTCGGCCCCGGAGCACTGGTGGGCAAGCCACCAGTGCCACCCATCCGTCGGATGCCACTGGCTGCGTCC
>CAZRGV010000276.1:0-2795 GCA_964599655.1 uncultured Isosphaeraceae bacterium
GTGTGCCAAAGAAGACCGCGTTTTTGCGATCTCCGCGGCGTTGCGAGAGATCTTCAATCCCCCGGCGAGCCCGGAGGTTGCCACCGTCTGTCGCGGCTCCGAGCCACTTTTGTGGTTCTCACCATTTGTCGATCGGACCGGAGGGCACGGGCACCCTGGGTTCAAAGTGGCCGGGCAGGGGGGTGGCGGGGCCGGCGCTTCGGATCTGGGCGATCGTCTCGTCGAAGATCGCGACGCTTGGAAGGTTGATCAGGCGGTGATAGCAAGGTTTTGGTGGCCGGATCATGTAGTTATACCATTTCGTCACCTTGCGGAACTGGAGGCAGGCGAACCGCTCGCCTCGGCGCTCGACCAGTCTTCGGAAGTGGCGTTCCATCATGTCGACCCGCTCCTCGAACGTCGGTTCGGGGCCGGGTTCGCCGTGTTCGGCCCAGTGGGCGAGCTGGCGGAAGAAGAACGGGTTGCCCAGGGCCCCCCGACCGATCGAGATCGCGGCGCAACCGGTCTCGGCGAACATGCTCGCGGCGTCGGCGATGGTGCGGATATCGCCATTCCCCACGATCGGCAACCGGTCGACCGCCTCCACCACGTCTCGAATGCCGTCGCGATTGACCGAGCCGCGGAAGCCCTGTTCGCGAGTTCGCCCATGAACGATCACGGCGGCGACACCCACCTTCTCGAACTCGCGGGCGAGCAGGGGAGCCGTCAGGTTCTGGTCGTCCCAGCCGAGCCGCATCTTGACCGTCACGGGCACGCCGGCCGCCTCAACCACGGCCGAGACCAGCCGGGTCGACGACGTCGCGTCGCACATCAGGGCCGAGCCGCCCCCGGTCCGCACGACCTTGCGAACAGGACATCCCATGTTGATGTCAATCACCGTGGCCCCGTTATCGACCATCCGGCGTGCGGCTTCGGTCATCTCGTCGATCATGTGGCCATAAAGCTGGATGGCCATGGGCCGGTCTTCTGGGCAGGTCTCGGAGAGCTCGAACGACCGTGGCCGACGCTCGAGGATCGACCGGGCGTTCACCAGGTCGGTCGTCACCAGGCCGAGCCCGCCGTTCTCTCGCACCGAGAGGCGGAACGCCAGGCTGGTGTAGCCCGCCAAAGGCGCGAGGAAAAACCGGGTCGGAATCGGCACGCCGCCAAGCGTCAGAGGTTCCCGGACGATCGGCGGCGGCAACGGCGCGGAGACAGCATCGGCCGGCGAGTCGTTGGTGAGCAAGACATTCTCTCCAGAGTCCGTTCGGCCCGTAGGGCGTCTCCGGGTTCTCGGAACCGGCATGGACGTCCCTGACGGATCGTGAAAACGAAGGTAAAAACGTGATTTATTTTGAGGAATGGGGTTGAACGTGAATCGCGCCGTTTTTCATCACGAGGATCGGCTTTTCCAGGGCGTGAATATCGTCGAGGGGATTGCCGGCCACCGCGACGATGTCGGCGAGCTTACCCGGTTCCAGCGTGCCGATCCGGTCGGCCCAGCCGAGCAGCGTCGCGCCGTTCTTCGTTCCGGCGACAATCGCATCCATGGGAGTCATGTCGCCCCACTTGACCATGAGAAAGAATTCACGGGCGTTGGTGCCGTGAGGAATCACGCCCGCGTCGGTGCCCAGCGCGATGGGGACCTTGTGGGCGACGGCCGTTTTGATGGCCTGGCGCATCGCATCGGCCGCGGCCAGGGCCTTTTCGGCGCGAAGGCCCTTGAGCAGGCCCGACTTCGCCGCCTGCTCGACGCGTTCGCCCGCCATCAGCGTCGGCACGAGGAACGTGCCTTTCGACGCCATCAAGGCGGCCCCTTCGTCGTCGAGGAACGACCCGTGCTCGATCGAGGCGACGCCGGCCTTCGTGGCGAGCTTGATCCCCTCGGTGCCGTGAGCGTGCGCGGCGACCTTGCGATCGAGCTTGCCGGCCTCGTCGACGATCGCCTTCAGCTCGTCCAGGGTGTACTGGGTCGCCCCCACGGCGTCTCCCTCCGAGAGCACGCCGCCGGTCGCCACGCACTTGATCACGTCCGCCCCCTGTTTGACCTGGTAGCGGACGGCCTTGCGGCATTCCTCGGGACCGTCGGCGATGCCTTGCCGGTAATCGGCGTCGAGCAAGCCGGGCCGGTAACCGTTGATATCGGCATGACCTCCGGTGATTCCGATGGCATGACCGGCGCATCGCATGCGCGGGCCGCGAATCAGTCCCTCGTCGATGGCCTTGCGCAGCGCCAGGTCGCCGAAACGCGCCGCGCCGACGTTGCGGACGGTCGTGAAGCCGGCGCGAAGCGTTTTCTCGGCATGAACCACGCCGAGAATTGGGCCGAGGGCCTCGTAATCGCGGACGGTCGAGGTTTCGCCGGCCGGGTCGCCCAGCGTGCGTCCCACCAGATGCGTGTGCGCGTCGATGAAGCCGGGCAGCAGCGTGGCGTCGCCAAGATCGACGATCCGGGCCCCTTCGGGAATCTCGACCTGTCCTTCGGTTCCGACAGCCTGAATCTTGCTGTCCCTGACCACGACGATGCCCCGGCTCAGGGGGGGACCGCCATTGCCGTCGATGAGCCGGGCGGCCCTGAGCACGACCGTTTCCTTGCCGTTGTCCTTGGCGTCCTGCGCGAGCGAGAGCGGGGACCGGGCGAGCCAGGCAACGAACGCAACGATCAAGAGACGTCTTCGAGTCATGATCGGCTCGTTGGAAGAAGGTCAAGAAGCGTCCGGAGCGACACCCGCGCCGTGATCGGTTATCTTAACCGAGGATTCGTCGAGGTCACGAGAGGAACGGGAATGCGGCCAGGGACCCGAACCAACGCCGAG
>CAZRGV010000277.1:0-2781 GCA_964599655.1 uncultured Isosphaeraceae bacterium
GGTTGGATTGTTCGGGGTGTTCGGCGGTAAGCTGAACGGATCGTTCGGGCCGCCCGGGACGGGCCTCGCACCAGGCGCCGCGCCGGGAGGCGTCGCGCCAGGGGCTGTGGGTCTCGACGGTTCGAGCTCGAAAACCGAGCCTTCCTGGCGAGGCAACTCGGGCATTGCGGGCTCGGCGGTCGCCGGGGCACCAGGGCGTTCCTGGTAGGGTAGCTCCTCGCCAGCCTCTAGGGGCACGAGTTGAAGCTTAATTTCCTCCTTCGATTTCTCCCAGTTGGGGGCGTCGGGGCTCGGGCATCCCCAGCCGGCCGGGAACCGCCGCCAGCAGGTGGGATAGTATCCGAAGTACTGCTCGCGAATGATCCGGTATCGCGGATCCTCGGCCGCGCAGCACGGACGCTGCCGCCGAATATTCATGTTGGGAAACAGTTGCCCCTGGACGAGGGCCGGGGCGCCGAGCACCAGCAACAGGGCCCACGCCCAGGGGGACGGCATCCGCCTCCTTGACCTCATGCTCATCCTTAAGCCTCTCTAGCTCCGCGGGAGAACAAGGCACCGCGCCGGCCCTGCTCCGGGCGCGGTCCCGCCGATCGAATTCCCGACGTTCGTTCGATCGGGTTCCCTAGGGGGAAGGCTGCAATGAAACTGGGAAAGCAAGGTGATCCTGAGATTCTGGGGTCTATGGAAAATACCAGAAGCGTGGGTTCTTGGGGTTTTGCGTACTGGCGCGGAAACTCGCGAACCGGGGGAATTGGTCAATCTTGGTGCTTCGCTTGGTCGATGGAAACAGCGTGGAACGCGGAGGACGGCGATTCCTGAGGATGTCTGGAAGGGACAGGATCCATGAGCCGACCCACAAAGCGCTGGGGTTGGGTGCTGGCGATGGTCAGCGGACTGGTCTGGGCCGACTTGGCACGTGCTCAACGCTTCGGAGGTCAGCCCGAGCCAAATTCCAGGGAGGCTGGAGCCCCGTTGCAATCGCGGGCGTTTTCGCCTCCGCCTGCTCCGGCCATGGGAGGCTATTCCAACCCGATTCCGAACGGCTTCGGCACGCCCTATTCGGCGCCTTACGCCAACCCGTTCGTCAGCCCCTATGCCAACCCGTATCTCAATCCGTACATGACCGCGGTTCCGATGAGCCCGGACGTCGGCTTGCTGTACCTTCTCGGATCGCAGCGAGCGAGCGGGGGGCTTGGCTCAGGGCGGCTCAGCGGAGTTCGATCGGCGTCCGACGCCGCGGCTAGGCCCGCCGCTCTCATGCCGCATTCGTCGTCGCGAGCGGGCGCGGGAGCCGAGAAATACTTCGGCCGAGGCCCAGGTCGCAGTGACGCGGCGGGCGCCTATTATCAACGTTACAATCGCTATTATGGTCGTTGATGGAAAACCGCGCGGAATCGACTTGAGGTCAGACCAGTTGGTGCCGATCTAAGTCGTGTCAAGGCCAATTCGGGAGAATTCTCGGATCAAGCCAAACGCGGGCCAGGGGCGAGAGGGCCACAGCCTCACGCCCTGGCGCAGGTAGACCGTCAAGGAAGGTACGGAACGAGGACGCAGGGACGCTTCCGGCGTGGGACCGGTCGTGTCCCGCCGGTCCCGGCAGGTCCGGGCAGGAGTGACGCATGGATCGCGCAAGGGTCGATCTCCGCCGGGTCGGCCGGCTCCTGGTGTCGCTGGCCGTGTTGGCCGCTTGCGGGTGCCAGACGGTCAGGACCCCCGAGGAGCAAATCGCCGCCACCCCGATCCCTCGGGAACTTAGCAAGATGTCGATGCCCGAGTACGTGGTCTCGCCGCCGGACCTCCTGATTGTCGAGGTCCTGGAGGCCCTGCCCGGCCGCCCGATCACCGGCGAGCGCCTGGTGCGGCCCGACGGTACCATCACGCTCGGCTTCTACGGCGACGTCTACGTGAACGGTCTCACGGTCACCGAGGTCAAGGAAAAGGTTATCATTCATCTACGAAAGTATGTGAATGACGAGGTTCTTGGGCTCATCAAGTATGATGAAAACGGCAAGCCCAGGGAGGTGCCGCCGGCCCAGTCGGACCGCGTGTTCGTCGACGTCGCCGCGTACAATAGCCAGGTCTATTACGTGCAAGGGGACGTCGCCGCGCCGGGGCGGTTACCGATCACGGGAAACGAAACCGTGCTCGACGCCATCAATTACGCCGGCGGCCTAGCCCCGACAGCCTCCGTGCCGAACGTCCGACTGGTACGCCCCGCTCCCCCGGGATCTTGCTCACCGCAGATCTTGCCGATCAACCTCGCGGCCATCATCCAGGAGGGAGACACCACGACGAATTACCAGCTCATGCCAGGCGACCGGATCTTCGTTTACCGCGATCCGCTCGTGCGAACGACGATCTTCATCGACCGTTTGGCCGCTCCGTTCAACACCGTGCTGTCGTCGATCCTGCAGTACTCGTTCGCCGCTCGGAACGTGAAGTCGATCGACATCCCGATCAACGGCTTCCAGCAAACGACGACGAGGACCGGCGTCAACACCGTGCCGACCAATACACCGGCGCGCTGATCGTCACGATCGGAACCGGTTGTGCCAAGGGCCCGGTGAGGTTCCCCCTAGGAGCCTCCCGGGCCCTTGGGCTTTGAGGAGCGATGCTCGGTGGAAGCGACGGGTCGAGTGGCGGTCCGTCCACGGAAAACAGGGGAACGGGGTGCGGTCATTGTTTCTGGTCCGACGGCGGGATCTGGGATCCTGGGGGGCAATCCTTGATTACTGAGGTGCCCCATGATCCGCCGCGCGATGGAGTTCCAGAACGGGCAAG
>CAZRGV010000278.1:0-2590 GCA_964599655.1 uncultured Isosphaeraceae bacterium
AAGAAGCCGAAACCGAAACGGCGACGCGGACTCCGTTAGCCACGGCCGAGAACGGTCAGGCCGCCCGGCGCATCGCACCAGGCCATCCCATCTCGTGATCGTCAGATCGAACCTGAACGGACGGGGGACGGCCGGTTCGAGCGGGGACGCTCCGCGCGTTCTCGAAGCCGAGGCCGATCGACGGCGTCGATCAGTCCTGTTCCATGTCGTATTCGCGAACCGTGATATAAACTTCCTGGCAGGTCTCGGCGATGCGGTCGCCCAGTCCCTGGTGCTTGGTTTCGAGCTGCGACGAGTACATGCCGAGCACCTTGCAGAGGAACGCGGCGTGTCCGCTGTCGGTTTCGGCGGCCAGTTGCTGGAGCGAATCCTCGATCTGGTCGGCCAGGTAGAGGAGGAACTGGGCCTGACCCTTGACCTCGGCCAGGGCTCGGGTCAGTTCCGGAGATCCGACATGGTGCTTTTGCGATCCGCCCGGGCCGCTCTCGAGCGTCGCGGCCGAGGCACGGCCGAGGATGGTCGCGCTGCCGCCGAAGCTTCGCGTCTCGTGGTTCATGCGGCGTCTCCGTTGCGGAGCTCGACCGGGGCGCTCGACTCGACCGTGGCTTCCAGCGTGCTGCAAAGCTCGCCCATCAGCCGCATGTTTTCGCACTCGACCGCCAGGTTCTGAGCATGCATCTCGATCAGTTGTCGCAGAAAGATCCGGGTTCCGGCGTCCTGTTCGTTCTCGAGCTGGTCGACGTCGGCGACCGCCGCGCGGACGAGGTAATCCATGAACTGGAGCTTGCCGCGGATCGAGGTGCAGAGTTTGTCGAGTTGCTGGCGGTCGGAACGCATCGGTGCGGTGGTCAGTTGCGACATCCCTATCTCCCCGACCCGATCGGTCGGTTGGGGGGTGAGGACCTCCTTCGCAGGTTCCAGCCTGCGAACCGCTCCGGGACGGGCCGGTCTGGCTTCGCCGGAGACGTCCTGAGTGCCGTGCAGGTTAACGAGGCGCGGCGGTCCTCGCAAGCCGGAACCACGCTCGAACGCGGTCGATCTCCCCAACGCGTCATGGTTGTTCACTTTGGGTGGTCACGATTCTTGGATTTTCGGATGCGGAGCGGACTCCGGCTCGTTACCATGCCACGGGATTGGAACGGTTCGGGCTGCCGAGGCGGTTGGGATCGGGCATGTCCCCGCCTTGTTCCGGCTGGACCCTCCAATCATGCTCTCAGGTTCATCGGACTTACAGGGAGACTTGCTCGATGTCACTGAACCGCCGCGAGATGTTGCTCGCCACGGGCGCCGCCCTTTTGGGCCCGGCCGCCATGAGTCGCGTCCTGGCCCGCAACACCAGCCAGACGAAGAAGATCCTGTTCTTTACCAAGAGCTCGGGCTTCCAGCACTCGGTGATCACCCGCAAGGGCGACGAGCTGGGACACGCCGAGAAGATCCTCAAGTCGGTCGGCAAGGAGCACGGCTTCGAGGTTGTTCCCTCGAAGGACGGCCGTCTTTTCGACCCCGACAAGATCGGCGAGTGGGATGGCTTCGTCTTCTGCACCACCGGTGACCTGACGACGGCCGGCACCCACAACGATGGGCATCCGATGTCGGCCGACGGCAAGAAAGCCTTGCTCGACGCGATCCACTCGGGCAAGGGCTTCGTCGGCATGCACTGCGCCACGGACACGTTCCACAGCAAGGGGGACGAGATCGACCCGTACATCCAGATGATCGGCGGCGAGTTTGTCAGCCACGGCGCCCAGCAGAACGTCGAGCTGACCGTCACCGACCCGCACTTCCCCGGCGCTGGCGCGTTCGGCTCCAAGTTCATGATGAACGACGAGTGGTACGCCTTGAAGAACCAGCCCAAGGACCTGCACGTCGTGATCGTCCAGAACACCGCCGGCATGAAGGGCCCGATGTACGAGCGCCCCGACTTCCCCGAAACCTGGGCCCGGATGCACGGCAACGGCCGCGTTTTCTACACTTCAATGGGCCACCGCGAAGACGTCTGGGAAAACCCCAAGTACCAGGGCCTCCTCGTCGGCGCCCTGACGTGGGTCACCCGCCAGGTCGACGTCGACATCGAACCGAACGTCATGAAAGTCACGCCGTATTTCCAGCAACTGAAGAACTGACCCCAGGACGAGTCCCGCGCATCCGCAAGACTTCCGAGACTCGAGAACGACCTGCGTTGCACCAGGCCAGGCGGGTCGAGGACCACCCTCGCCCCTGGCCTTCAGGAGCATGTCGGTCGACCGCCATCCGCCGACCGAACGGCCTCGTCGCCAGGACACTCCGGACGGCAGAGCCCAAACCGGGATCAGAGAGTTCACCAGGTCGCGATGGCGTAATCACTGCAATTGACAGAAATCGGCCAATCGCTAAGATGTCTCGTACTGGTCGAACGACGGGGCGTAGCTCAGCTTGGCTAGAGCGCACGGTTCGGGTCCGTGAGGTCGGAGGTTCAAATCCTCTCGCCCCGATTGACGTAAAGCCAAACGCAGCATCGAGAAGCAATCAGCCTTACGTCGAGTCAGACAGTCGCAGAAACGGGCTTGTGCGCTTTCGTGTCCGTAAACCGGGACGATGACGGGCGAACCCA
>CAZRGV010000279.1:0-2476 GCA_964599655.1 uncultured Isosphaeraceae bacterium
CACGGACCACTGAGCGAGGAGAGTCGAGCACGCGCGGCCCGTGGCCGGGGTCCGCTGCAGCGCGAGGTTCGGCGGCGTTCCTTCGGAATGGGTGCCACTGGTGGCTTGTCCACCAGTGCTCCGGGCCCGTCGCAGACACTGGCGGGCGAGCCGCCAGTGGCACCCACCGGAGCACTGGCGGGCGAGCCGCCAGTGGCACCCACCGGAGCACTGGTGGACAAGCCACCAGTGCCACCCACCCGCCTAACCTCTCGGTGTCGAGGCCGCCCCCTCAAGAGACCGATTCCCGGCCAAAGAACCATCGCGATCCAAGAACGCCGAGAACCAGCCCCACCGAGTCGGCCACGCCGTCGAGCACGCCAGGATCACGATTCACGAACGGGATCGCCTGCCCCAGTTCGGTCACGACCGCGAGAACCAGACCCGCGCCGAGGACCCATCGCATTCGCCCGGTCGATCGCCCGGCTCGCATCCAGAGGAAGCCGAAACCGGCGAACATGGTCGCATGGACCATCTTGTCCTGATGCGGAAGCTCGAACCCGACCCCGGTCTCCTCCCTCGGCAACGCCCTGGCCGGGAGCCAGCAGCCAACGAGGATCAAGAGTGTCCAGACCGTGGCGAGGACCACAAAGGCACGAGGCGACATCGCGATGAGTCCTGTCGAGTCGAGAGCGGCGGCGGAGACCCCCCCGGTTTGGCAAGTCGCCATTGTCGCCGGACGGAACCCTCGGGCCAAGCCGAGTTCGACCAACGTTTTCCGCCTTCACGGGAAAACGGCACTGCGCGGAATGCGCGGGTGATGGTTGCGGCCGGCTCGCCGAGGGGTATCCTGATAGGCCGGAACAACCACGTCGCTTCCGGGTCGTGGAAGGGAGTCACTCATGAGAACGCTTCTTCCGCTCTTTCTGCTCCTGGCGAATCCCGAGGTTTCCACGTCCCAGGGAACTCCCGGGAAGGCCGAGCTGGTCGAGGTCCGCAAGATCTGGGACCATGCTCCGCACAACGCCTTCACCGACCTCGTGCGGTTCCACGACCGCTGGTTCTGCGTCTTCCGGGAAGGCAAGGCCCACGTCTCGCCCGACGGAGCCCTGCGCGTGCTCACCTCGACCGATGGTGAATCGTGGTCTTCGGTGGGACTTGTCAAGTCCACGACCGCCGACCTGCGGGATGCCAAGATCACGGTCACGCCCGAGGGCCGTTTGATGCTCGGCGGCGCGGGGGCCCTGCACCCGCCGGCCGACGCGAAGCACCAATCCTTTGTCTGGTTCTCCGACGACGGCACACATTGGAGCGATCCCGTCAAGGTCGCCGACCCGAACTTCTGGCTCTGGAGGGTCACCTGGCACAAGGGGAAGGCCTACGGGCTCGGCTATCACACGGCGGGAGAGAAGTTCGTTCGGCTCTATGAGAGCCACGATGGTCGCAGTTTCACGCCCCTGGTCGATCGCCTCTTCGACGAGGGTTACCCCAACGAGTCGGCCATCACGTTCCTGCCCGATGACACCGCCTTGTGCCTGCTCCGTCGTGACGGTGATCCCGGCTCGGCGCAGCTCGGGACGTCCCATCCTCCCTACAAAGATTGGACCTGGAAGGACCTCGGCACGAAAATCGGCGGCCCTGCCCTGATCCGGCTGCCCGATGGGCGGTTGCTCGCCGGAGTGCGACTCTACGATGAGAAGGTCCGTACCGCCCTTTGCTGGCTCGATCCCGAGAAGGGCACATTGACGGAGTTCCTCACGCTTCCCTCGGGCGGAGATACCAGCTACCCCGGGCTCGTCTGGCACGACGGAATACTCTGGGTCAGCTATTACTCCTCGCACGAGGGTAAGACCTCGATCTACCTGGCCAAGGTCAAGATTCCCCCGGCAGACCGTCCCGCCTCGCCAACCCCTTGAGGACCCGCACCCATGATCCGCCGACTGTCGCTCGGCCTGGGCCTGATTCTGGCCTTGCCGTTCGCCTCCTTCGCTCAGGAGCCACTCACTCCCAGGTCGCTCCAGGAACAACTGGCCGCAAACCCCAAGGGCGAAGTGGCCGCCAGGCTCGCCGATCAGGTTCGCCAGTGGTTTGGCAAAAACCAACTCGACAAGGGAGCCGCCCCGAAGGTCGAGGAACTTTCGGTCGCCTGGGCGATCGAGGCTCCCGGCGCCTCGTCGCCGCCGAAGCTTGTGTCCGACGATGGCAAGTTCACTCAGCCGCTCGTGCGCCTCGGCGAGACCGACGTTTACGCCGTGGCTCTCACCCTCCCGAACGGGTTCGCGACTCGTTGGGCCTACGAGGTCGACGGCAAACACTCGACCCCCGGACGCGGCCGGCAGGGTCAACCGCTCGAGTTCGCCCAGCTCGAGGTTTACTCCACCCACCCCGACAGCGTCGAGCGTTCCGACATTCCGCACGGCAAGCTCACACAGCAACCGAAGTGGCGCAGCAAGATCTTCGACGGAACCAGCCGCGACTGGTGGATCTATGATCTTGC
>CAZRGV010000280.1:0-2430 GCA_964599655.1 uncultured Isosphaeraceae bacterium
GAGGGCGATCTCCTCGCCTTCCTGAACGTCGAGGAGGGCGCCGGTGCCCTCGTCGAAGGCTTCCATCGGCATGACGGCCTTGTCGGTCTGGATCTCGGCCAGAGTGTCTCCTTCCTTGACCTTGTCGCCGACCTTGACCAACCACTTGACCAGCTGTCCGCTCTCCATGGTCGGGCTGAGCTTGGCCAGATTCACTTCGATCGGCACGGGGAGTCTCCAGGGATCAAGGGCCAGTGGTCCGTCGCAATCGCTCCAGAAGGATTCGTGGGGGGAACCCACCCGACGACGAAGACGTAGGATCCGGGCGATTCGGGAATGGTGGCCGGGGTCTTGATTTCCTCGAATCCGGAGTTTCCGAGGGGGCGTCGCCGGACGGCCCGCGACAGGAAACGGGGATCGGGGAGTCGAACGCCAGGGTAGCACATCGAGGGGGCACCCTGGCCGAGATCACGTGGTTTCCATTCAACGATACAAGACGTCTTTGACCTGGGCGACGATCCGATCGACGCTCGGGAGCATGGCATGCTCAAGGGTCTTGTTGTAGGGGATCGGGGCGTCCTTGGTGGTGACGCGTCGGATCGGGGCGTCGAGCTCGTCGAACACTTTCTGATAGATGCGGTCGGAGATGCCGGCGCCGATGCCGCAATACGGCCAGTCTTCCTCGACGATGACGGCGCGATGGGTCTTCACGACCGATTCGAGGATCGTGTCGAGGTCGAGCGGTCGGATGGAACGGAGGTCGATGACCTCGGCGTGGATGCCTTCCTCGGCCGCGAGATGCTCGGCGGCCTCGAGGGTCGTCTTGAGCGAACGGGAGTAGCTGATGAGGGTGACGTCGGAGCCTTCCCGCTTGATGTCGGCCTTGCCGATCGGGATGAGGAACTCGGGGTCGTCGGGGACTTCGCCCTTGTCGCCGAGGAGGTTTTCGTGCTCGATGAAGACGATCGGGTCGTCGGCCCGGATGGCCGTCTTGAGCAGGCCCTTGGCGTCGGCGGGGGTCGACGGCATTAGGACGGTCAGTCCTGGGATGTGGGCGTAAAGGGCCTCGGGACGGTGCGAGTGGGTGGCGCCGAGGCAGCCGGCCATGCCCGAGTTGCCCCGGAAGACGATCGGCAGGCGGAACTGGCCGCCGCTCATGTAGCGGATGTTGGCCGCGTTGTTGACGAGCTGGTCGAAGGCGACGTAGCTGAAGCTGAAGGTCATGAACTCGATGATCGGCCGGAGTCCGACCATGGCCGCGCCGATGCCGATGCCGGCGAAGCCTTCCTCGGAGATCGGCGTATCGATGACCCGTCGAGGTCCGAAGCGGTCGAGCATGCCCTGGCTGACCTTGTAGGCGCCGTTGTACTCGGCGACTTCCTCGCCCATGAGGAAGACGCGGTCGTCCCGCTCCATCTCCTCGGACATGGCCTGGTTCAGGGCCTCGCGAAAGTGAATCACGGGCATGGAATCGGTCACTCCTGCGGGATGTAGGGGGCCACGGAGACGTCTTCGTAAATGGCTTCGAGCGGCGGCTCGGGCGCTTGCTCGGCGTACTCGATCGCCTCCTCGATCTCGTGCTTGACCTTCTCGTGCATCTCTTCGAGGCCGGCATCGTCGATCCAGCCTCGTTCCTTGAGCAGCGCCTCGTAGAGCAGGATCGGGTCGTTCTGCTTGGCTTTTTCGAGTTCTTCCTTGGTGCGATACTTGGCGGGGTCGCTCATCGAGTGTCCGCGGAAGCGGTAGGTCTTCATTTCGAGGAACGTGGGGCCCTCGCCGGCGCGGGCCCGTTGGGCGGCCTCCCGGGTCGCCTGGGCCACCAGCTCGATGTCGTTGCCGTCGACCGAGACGCCCGGCATGCCGTAGGCGGTGCCGCCGCGAACCGTCAGGTCGAGCAGGCAGGAATGGCGGTGAAGCTGCGTACCCATCGACATATAATTGTTTTCTACGACATAGATCACCGGGAGTTTCCAGAGGCTGGCCATGTTAAAGGTTTCGTGGAGGGCTCCCTGGTCCATGGCGCCGTCGCCGAAGTAGCAGATGCAGACGCGGTCTTCGCCGCGATATTTGCTGGCGAAGGCGACGCCGGCGGCCAGGGGGATATGGCTACCGACGATGGCGTGGCCGCCGAGGAACTGCTTGTCGGCGTCGAAGAAGTGCATGGAGCCGCCCTTGCCCTTGGAGCAGCCGGTGACCTTGCCGAGCAGTTCGGCCATGGCGGGCTTGGGGTCCATGCCGCGGGCGATGGCGTGGCCGTGGTCGCGGTAGGCGGTGATGACGTAGTCGTCCTCACGGAGCACGCCGATGGAGCCAACGGCGACCGACTCTTGCCCGCTGTACAGGTGGCAGAACCCGCCGATTTTCTGGTTCTGGTAGAGCATGGCCGAGCGTTCTTCGAAGCGGCGGATCAGCAGCATCTGACGCAGCCAGTCCACGGCCTGGTTGCGGGTG
>CAZRGV010000281.1:0-2394 GCA_964599655.1 uncultured Isosphaeraceae bacterium
CACCCGAACCGACCGTCGGGTGGCTCTGGTGGCTGGTCCACAACTGCTCTGGTCCACAAGTGTTCTGGTCCGAAGACACGGGCGGGCAAGCCACCCGTGGCACCCGGCGTCCCAAGCTCCTGGCGGCGTTCATCCGGCGCGCCGGCATCCCGATCCGTTTGAGGTTGTAGTCCAGTTGAATCGACTGGAATCCGTAGATGACCCAGACCACTTAGAGGAATAAGAATGTCCCCTTCGTAAGGAATCTGGACATGTCTCGTACTCCACTCGTCTCCGAATCGAGGGGGGTTTCGGCGCTATGAACCTATGCTCAGTTCTAGGTGGGTCGCAGACAACTACCGCGCGGGGCCGGTGGGTGGAGCGGGAAGGTTGAAGAGACTCAGTCGCCGTCGTAGGCGCTGTGCTGTCGACGGCGGTTCGAGGTGAATTCCTCGACGGTGCCCCGGGTGACGACCTCGTAGAGCAGGGCTTCCTTGTCGCCCGACTTGCGGAGGATGCGACCGAGGCGCTGAACGTGCTCGCGCACCGAGCCGGAGCCGGAAAGGATGACGGCGACGTTGGCCTCCGGCACGTTGACCCCTTCGTTCAGGACGCGGGAGGTCGCGACGATGGGGTATTCGCCCGAATTGAACCGCAAGAGGACTTCGCGGCGCTCCTTGGTCTTGGTCTGGTGCGTGATGACCGGGACGAGGAACTGGCGGGCGATCTTGTAGACGGTGGCGTTGTCGTGCGTGAAGATCAGCACGCGGTCGCCGTTGTGGCGGTCGAGCAAGCGGGCCAGGAGGTTGAGCTTGGCGGGCGCGGCCAGGGCGATGTCGCGCTGCTCACGATAGGCGCGGTACGCCTGGCGACCCTCGGCCGAGCGGTGGGCGGCGAAGAGGAACTGGCCCCAGGCCCCCTGACGTCGCATGTCGATGCCGTTGTCCCGGAGGAAGTTGCGGTAGACCTCGCGGCACGATTCGTAGCGGAACCGCTCGTCCTCCGTCAGGGTGACATAGAGGGTTTCGACCCGGTAGTCGGCGAGAAACTGGCCGCGGAGCTGGGTGATCTCGCGACGGTAGACGATCGGCCCGATGAGCTGGTCGAGCCGTTCGTGGGCGTTGTCGGCGCGTTCGGGAGTCGCCGTCAGTCCGAGGCGGAACGGGGCCAGGGCGCAGGTGGCGGCCAGGCCGTAGGTCGGGCCGGGTAGGTGATGGCACTCGTCGAAGACGATCAGGCCGAAGCGGTCTCCGAGCCGATCCATGTTCATGTAGGCGGAATCGTACGTCGTGACGGTCAACGGCTTGATTTCGTAGTAGCCGCCGCCGAGCAGGCCGATCTCGGAGGCGAAGGCGAGGCTGAGCTCGTCGTACCACTGGTTCATCAGGTCGATCGTCGGCGTGATGACCAGCGTGGGCCTCGCGGCCCGCTCGATGCAGAGGTTGGCCAGGTGGGTCTTTCCCGTGCCGGTCGGCAGCACCACGACGCCTCGGCCTCCGGCGTTCCACCAGGCTTCCAGCCCCTCTCGCTGGTGCGGAAAGGCCGGCTTGTTGATGCGGATCGGCCAGGGGGTCTTGGCGTAGGTGCGGGCTTTATCGGTGAAGGGGATCTTGTGGTCGAGCAGATGCTGGACGATCGTGCGGTACCAGATGGCCTCGGCACGGAAAAGCCCGGAGCGCGGGTCGATCTTCAAGCCGGGAATCCCTCGGGAATCGGCCTCGGGCAAACCTTCGACCAGGAGCGTGCCGCCTTCGTACAGGAGGCGAAGCGCAAGGCCATCGGTCGTTCCGTTGCCACCGGCCTGGCTCATAACGTGCCGTGCCCCCTGATCGAGCTACGCGACGTTCTAACCGATCGGCCGCGGGAACGGTATCACGGTTTCGTTCGTGATTCTCCCGCGAAACCTGTACTCCAGTTTACTCGACGAGGCGACCGATCGGAAATGCCCCAATCGCGCCGAACGAAGGCGGGCGGCCCGAGAACGTCTCGAGTCGCCCGCGATCGTAGGAACGCCACTGGGGAATCCGCCGACCGGCCCTCTCAACCGTGACCGTATCCGCGATCGAACGCCTCGAGGTCGCGGAGATGCGCGGAATAGACGGTGCGGAACGTGTCGGGGTCGATACTCCAGCGAGGGTTGTCCTCGGTGTGGCGGTGGCAGTGCTCCTGCAAGAGCCGGTGAAGGAACTTGAAGAGCTGGCGAGGGGTGCGCAGGTTCCCGAGGGCATCCTTGAGGGTGTCGTCGGAAACGGCCTCATCGACGAACTGGCGGAGCCGGGGCCCCTGGCCGTTGCTGGACGGATCGGGCACGCAGGCGCGGAGGCGGTCGGTGGCCAGGTCATAGAGCGACGGGCCGGTCCATCGCAGGGGCGTGATCATGTCCAGCGTGGCGGGGCGGGCGCGGGCGTCGAAGTC
>CAZRGV010000282.1:0-2323 GCA_964599655.1 uncultured Isosphaeraceae bacterium
GGTCAGGGCGGCTTCTCCGAGCCGGAGCCGGACCCGGACCAGGTCCTCGCTGTCGGGCCAGTCGCGGACGAGCCGATCGAAGGCCGCCTTCGACGGGTCCTCCTGGCCCAGCTCGCGATGCGCGAGCGTGAGGTAGGCCAGCGCGTGGCTGGCCATGCTCCCTTGCGGTTTCTCGGCAAGGTACTTTTCGAGCGGGGCGATCGACTCGGTGAAGCGGCCGGCCTCGAAATGCCCTTGTCCGACGAGATATTGCGCGTCGGAGGCGATCGGGGCGGATGGCGTTTTGGCCAGGTCGGCGAGAATCTCGGCCGCCTTCTCCGGCTGGCCCGTGGTCTTGTAGGCCAGACCGAGATAATAGAGCGCGGCCTGAGCGGTCTCGGGGCTCGGCTTGTCCTCGGCCAGCAGGGCGCGGAACAGGGGGATCGCCTCATCGACCTTGCCGTCGGCCTGGGCAGCTCGGGCCTCGATCAGACGGGCATCGGCCCGCAAGGGGCTTTCGGGAAACCGCGAGGCGAACTGAGAGGCCAGGGCCCTCGCCCCGGCGAGGTCTCTGGCGTCGAGCAGGATGCGGGCCGCGCGAACCAGGGCGCGGTCGGCCCGGGCATCCTTGGGATACTCCTGGGCCACCTTGAGGAACCGGACGCGCGCCGCGTCGGGCTTGCCCAGTTTGAGCAGCGCCTCGCCCGACCGGAACAGCAGCAAGGGGGTGAGCGACGTGTCGGGAAAGCGCCTGAGGGCGTCGTCCCAGGCGGCCAGCGCCTCGGCGTACCGCTCGCGATCCCAGCGCCCGTTGCCGATCGCGTAAGACGCCTGCGCCGCCAGGGCCGGTGACGACGCGTCGGCCGCGAGCGGCGCGAGCAAGACCTCGGCCTCGTCGTACCGTTTGAGCGTGATCAGGGCTTCGGCCCGGTGGAGCCTCGCCTGGGGAACCATCGCGCTTCGAGGCGCGGCGCGCTCCAGGGCCTCGAAGGTCGCGATGGCCTCGGCCGTCCGGCCCGCCGACGCCTCGATCTGGCCGATCTGCAACCGAGCCCGGTCGGACCACTCCGATCCCTCGCGCCCGGCGACCGTTTCCAGGACCTTCAAGGCGCCGTCGGTCTCTCCCTGGGCGGCCAGCACCTTGCCCAGGTAATAGCGCGCTCGGTCGGCCAGGGGACCGTTCGGATAGGCGTCGAGCCCTTTTTCATAGGCTTCGCGGGCCCCTACCGGGTCGCCCAACGCCAGGCGGACATCCCCCAGGTAGGGCCAGGCCGCGTCGAGGTGCGGGTGCTTCGGATACGTCGCCACGAACCGCTCGAGCGCCTGGCGAGCCCCCGGCAGATCGTGCATGAGGTACGCGGTCTCGCCGATCCGGAACAGGGCCGTCGGAGCACTCGGATGCTCGGGCGCCCTGTCGAGGAACTCCTCGAACCGGCGACGGGCCTCGGGGTATTGCAACAGGAAGAGCCGGGCACGGGCCAGGCCATAGAGGGCCTCGGCAGCGTCGGGACCCGGCCGGGCGGTCTTGAGGAACCTTTCGTACTCCTCCGCGGCCAGCTCGTAACGCCGGTCGTGAAGCAGGCCATTGGCGAAGTTCAGGCCGGGCGGAACCCGTCGCACGTCGCTGGTCGCGTCTCGGTTGGTCGTGGCGACACGGTCACTGGTTGTCTGGCCCGAGGCGGGATCCAACCCAATCCCTCCCAAGAGCCAGGCGGCCAGAACCCGCAAGAACCAGGCGGGGCGCGGGCTCGGGCTCGGTCGAGTGGAGAAGTGTTGCACGGGTCCGCCTCCTTGGACGTCGGCAACCGGATCCAGCCCCCGACCCACGCGTCCGAGGGGCCTGGCCAGCGCGAACGACCAGCCAGGGGTACGTTGTCCCTGGGCCGTCGTCGCGTCCCGGCTCCGCCGTCCGGTTATACCCGCTGTGCGGGAATCGGCTCAAGCCAGGACGCATTCGAGCATTCGGTCGTTTCACGTTTTTCTCTCGAAGCCCGTCCGCAGTTTTGATAACGTCTTTCGGTGGTTTGGGAAGATTGTGAGCACGGCGTAGATTTTGCGGACTTTTCTGGATTCACTGCGGCGGTTGTGAAATTCTCTGGCTTACGAGATTTTGCAAATCCCCGTATTTGGTATAATCTTCAGAGAATGCCTAAAGACCGCACCCTTCAGGGTTGTACAATAGGCAAGCCACGGCCGGGTCGGAGCGTCTCCGACCCGAGTTTGTTGGTCGGTGATTGGATCGAGCACCCGTTCGAGGAGAGGACCACCATGATGAACCGGCAGACGATGGGTCGTTTGGCCGCGGCCGTTGCGTTCGGTCTGTTCGCAGCGTCGGCTCACGCTC
>CAZRGV010000283.1:0-2320 GCA_964599655.1 uncultured Isosphaeraceae bacterium
GGCGGACGGAACTCGTTCTTTGGCTTGGGGAGTATCCGGGCCAAAGAACGAGTTCCGACCCGCCTCGAAGTTGCTCACCGGGCGGAAGGTCGGCGGGGCCATGGAGGCCAGCCGTCCGGAACCGCCGCCATTGGCCAAGTCGAGCGAACGAACGTTCGACTCACTGATGAAGGGGTTGTGCCCCTGCCACTTGCTCGCGACGACATCCATGACGTTCAGCGGAGCGAACATCGCCTCGCCGCCGACCGAGATCCAGTCGCACGCCCAGGCCTGCGACTCGTCCACCTTGCCGTCGAGCCCATAGACGAGCGTGTACTCGTAGGTGTTGACGCGCGGCTTGTTGTCCTGGTTGTTCAGGTTCGAGCCGGTATTGGCGACGGTTTCGAGCTCGATCCGGACGGCCCGCTCTCCCTTGCCGGGAATCGCATGGTACTTGGCGGTGTACTTGCCAAGGCCATGGTTCCAGACCTCGTTGGCCGTGCCCCGGGGCGGGAACCCTCGCAGGTTGGCCAGAAGGGCCTTGCGCTCGCCTCGGATGTGGGTCTCGAGCATGGCGTGGAAGCGGGGCACGAAGGAATCGCAGGGATCCCAGCCCGGCCGCGGCGGACCGGCGGGGATATTGTTCACGTTGTCGCCAATCTGATGGTTGTAGTGGTTCTCGCCCAGCTCGGCCCAGAGGGCCTTGAGCTCGTCGGCGGTCAGGCCCGAGCCGGGCGCCGGAATCGGCTCGTTGAGCTTGATCGAGGCCACGGCTCCACCGAGGCAGTGGCCCGGCCATCGCTGAATGTCGTGATTCTGGCTGTTGGCGGCCTCCCAACCCCGCGACGATTGACCGAAAATCTGATCGTACTTGAGCATCGGCGCGGGTGTCGAGTAAACGGAGCCATCCGGTCCTCGGAACGTCAGATCATCGTATAGGTTCGGAAACCAGGTCGACGTGTCGCCCGGAGCGGGCATCGTTTCCAGAACCCCGTTGGGTCCAGCGCGAACAATATCCTGGCCGGGAGCGACGGGCATCCCCACCGGCACGGCCTGCTCGTCGTCGCCGAGCGCCTGGGTATTGGCCCGACCATCACCGGTCCCGTCCCAGGGTTCGTGAATGGCGTCCGACTTGGTCGGCCAGTAATAGAAGTTCCAGGGCATCCGGGCCGCCTGTCCGATCTGCACGAACTGGGTCGAAACCGTGTAAGGCGTGTTCTCCTTGGTGCCGGTCACCTTGAAGGTGTACCAGCCGTGTTGGTCGACACCGACCTCATCTCCATTTCGTCGAGGGCGTCCATCCGGCCCTGTGATCGCCTGGACAGTCCCCGCTGTCGCGGTGATCGTCAAGTTGCCGCCAAACCGGGTCGGAACGTAGACACCGAAGTGCTTATCACCTTGCTGCCCCGCGAGTGGCCCCCCTAAGGGGACGGGCTGCACCCGCTCGGCGGCCGCCTCCCCGGCGGATAGTGCGGACACTGCGGCGACGATGGCCCAGACCACCATCCCGCCGAGTCTGTTGCCGCTACGCATGCTGCCTCCCAAATGACGGAAGAGTATCGCCCACCGCAATTCCTCCCCAGGTTGCGCGTCTCTCTCAAACCTCGGGAGTCCCCTCAAATCGCGTGTATGCCCATCTTGGTTCGGCAGGTGAGCTGCCAGGGATGGACCAAAAACCGCGAGTCTTGTTCTCCAGATCACTGAGTCTCGTCAAACCCCCTATAGTCCTCGAAGACGGCAATTTCTCGAATTTACCGGTCAGACTCAGCGCCGGAGCCCGACGTGCCGATGAATAGCGTGGCCACCCCAGGGTGCGGAGCGATGCTTGGCGTATTGGACAAGCGATCGCGATCCGCGGCCGCCCCCAGGCCAGAGGGAGTTCTGTCCCTGAAGCGGGTTATTCGGGGACAGGGCTGATCCGGTGCCGCCCGGATGGTCGGCGCGGGGATCAGTTTCCGGTGGGGCGGCGGCGTGGGCCGTATGGGCGTCGCGAATCGGCGCCGGCCGTGCCGAGCCTGGATGGGGTATGTCTGCTCCGCATCGATCGAGACGTCGACCGATCACCACCTCACTTTCAGCAAGAGGAAAACGCGATGATCAACGCGGTCCTGATGATGGCCCTCGGGCTCGGGCATCACGGTGCCGAGCCGTCTGCCCAGTGGCCCACGCCGCAAGCGCCGGCGAAAGTCATGCCGGCCGCTCCTAGCAAAATTCTGCCGGCCCCCCAGAAGGTGATGCCGGCGCCCCAGAAGGTCCTCCCGGCCCCCCAAAAGGTGATGCCGGCGCCCCAGAAGGTCCTCCCGGCCCCCCAGAAGGTGATGCCGGCGCCCCAGAAGGTCCT
>CAZRGV010000284.1:0-2310 GCA_964599655.1 uncultured Isosphaeraceae bacterium
CTCCTCGTCCTCGACGAGCCGACCTCCGCCCTCGACATGTCGGTGCAGGCGCAGATCGTCGATCTGCTGCGCGCGCTCCAGGAGAAACGGGGGCTCGCCTATCTCTTCATCAGCCACGATCTGCGCGTGATCCGGGCGACCAGCCACCGGGTGATGGTGATGAAGGACGGCGTGGTGGTCGAGGAGGGTCCGGTCGAGCGGATCTTCGACGACCCGCGCCATCCCTACACGCGCGCGCTCCTCGCCGCGGCGCTGCGGGTGGAGGCGGTCGAGGGCGTGGTGCGGGTCTGACGGAAGCGCACGCGTCCGGGCGACACGGTCGGTCTGCGTCATCGTGTCCGCCCGTTCTTGATCCAGATCAAGTTCTCCGGCGCGTTTCCATGCGAGCCTGCCCAGCGGACCGAAGGTGCGTCCCGTGGGACGACGGTCGGCCGAAAGGGTGGGGGGAGCCATGGATCGAGCCGTGGGTGGTAAAGGGGTGTCGACGGGGCGGTCCGCCCCGATCGGGCATCAAAAGCTGGTCGGGGACGAGGGCGACAACGTGCTCACGGGTGGCATCGGCAACGATTCGCTCGACGGGCGCGGTGGCAACGACCGGCTGACCGGTGCGGCGGGCAACGACCAGATCGACGGCGGGTCGGGCTACGACACGGCGATCTATCGCGGCGAGCTCGCCGGGTTCGACGTCAAGATCCAGCCGAACGTCGTTACCATCAAGGATCGTGACCCCGCCGACGGTGACGAGGGCAACGACGTCCTGCGGAACGTCGAGGAGGCGCGGTTCGGCGACTTCACGATCCGGATCGACGGCACGAACAACGGGCCGCTGACCCGGCCCGATGCGGTGACGACCGACGAGGACACGGCGGTGACCTCGGGCGACGTGCTCGCCAACGACTTCGACTTCGAGGGTGACGCCTTCGTCCTCACGGGCGCGAGCAGCGCGGCCGGAGCGGTGGTGACGATCGACGGCAACCGGATCGTCTACGATCCCGGCAGCCTGTTCCAGGGCTTGGCCGAGGCTGAGAGCGCGACGGACATCGTGACCTACACGGTGACCGATGCCCGGGGCGCCATCGGGACCGGGACGCTCGAGGTCACGATCGAGGGTCGGGACGAGCCGAGGCCGGATTTGGATCTGGTGGTTGCGAACTGGCTGAACCAGCCCAATTACTGGCTGGCCAACGACGGCTCTGGACTGTTCGGCTCACCGATCGCCCTGCCGACCCTCGCGCCGGGCAACTACAGCCCCGCGATCAGCATCGGGGACGCCGATGGTGACGGTGATCTCGATCTTTTCGTCGCAAACGATGGTGCACGCGCCAACCTTCTGCTGGTCAACGACGGGAGCGGCAACTTCACGGCTGTGGAGCTCCCCGGCGGCGCCTTGAATAGCCGCGAGATAGCGCTCGGAGACCTCGACGGCGACGGCGATCTCGACGCACTCGTCGCCAACACGGGCAGCGGCGCGCAGTTCCTCCGGAACACTGGCGGCGAGCCTGGGGGCAGTGAGGGTGTTTTCCGCCTCGACCAGACCCTACCGAGCCTTGCGAGCGGGGGCATCGACAACAACGCCTACGCAGTCGCGCTCGGCGATCTCGACGGGGACGGGGATCTCGATGCCGTGTTCGGCACAGGGCTGCTCGGGAGCGAGGGCCAAGCCGGCACGAGGATCGCCATCAATCAGGGGGGCCCCACACCGTTCGCCCTGGATCCCCAAGCCTTCGCGGGTGGCTCGACACGCGATGTGACGATCGCCGACGTGGACCTCGATTCCGATTTGGATATCCTCGTTGCGAACGACCGTTATCAGCACAGCTACGTCCTTCTCAACCAAGGCTCGGATGGCGGTGGTTTTGTCGATTTCTCGCCGGTGGCCCTGACAGTTGCCGGCCCGACGCGATCGTTCGGAATCAGCCTCGGCGACGTGGATGCTGACGGCGACATGGACGCCTTCATCGCCAACCGTAACGAGGGTTCGACACCGAGCGATCTCCTGCTTCTGAACAAAGGGCTGGACGGCGTTGGCAATTGGTCGGGCTTCGAGCGCATATCACTCAACTCGTCCAACAATGACAGTCGCAGTTTTGCCCTCGGCGACATCGACGGCGACGGCGATCTCGACGCAATCCTTTCGAACCAGTCGTTTGGTGGCAACGAGGCGTATTTGAACCAGGGAGGAAGAGGGACCGAATGGGCAGGGTTCGCGACACCGAACCCGGTGACCACCACAATGTCGAGCGAGGACGTCGCGCTCGGTGATCTGGATGGCGATGGGCAGTTGCCTGCGGTCGGGCCTGACGGGCTCGC
>CAZRGV010000285.1:0-2276 GCA_964599655.1 uncultured Isosphaeraceae bacterium
AATATCGAAGGTCACCCTCGGCGGGCCGGTCCGCTGAGCTTGGGTCGTTCGGCCGTCAACGCGACGCCAACACCCGAGGATCTCAGCGATGCGCCTCAACACGCGAACCCGCCGTCGGTCGTTCGTCCCGTTCGTCGAGGGGCTAGAGCGGCTCCAGCTGCTGACGGCCGGGAACATCTCCGGCTTCTTCAACGCCCTCGTCACCGAGCCGAACGTCCCCAAGCACGGCTATGCCCTGCCGGGCATGGATGTCGTGGTCCATGTCGATGTCGCCCAGGCCGGCGGGGTGTACACCGGCGTCAAGCGGTTCGACCTCGTGTTCGAGGGCCTCAGCACCAGCTCGGTCTACACCACCTCCTTGGGCGACCCGGAGCAGATCTTCGGGGCGGGCTACATCAACGTCGACCCCGTCTCGGGTCAGCAGTCCTATGGCGCCCTGTCGAGGGACTTCCGCTACTTCGCGCCGAAGGATCCCGGCGACTACACCATCTCCATCTCGGTAGTCGCCGGCAAGTCGACGTTCGTTAACGGCTGGATGACGATCGTCGATGAGACCCTGACCGACACGCTGACACTGACGGTCGAGGCGCCGCAGGTCACGCAGTTCATTGTGGAGGGGAAAGCGGCGCGGTTCGACACGATGAGCCCGAACGGGCACAACGGTGCCGACGGCATCGGCGTCTTGACCTGGCAGCCCAACGACACGCCCGGCTTCCTGTTCCACGCCACGGTCTCGAACCAAACGCACTACGACGCCCGGGTCGGGTTCATCCAGGTCGTCAAACCCAACCGCTCCGGCACGTACGCGGGCCGGCCGACGTCCCGATTCAGTTCCTCGTCCTACATGTGGGACGGGACCAACCCCGGCGGGTCCGCCGTCTGGTACAATAACACGGTGGATCTGGGCTATTGGACCATCCCGGCCGGACAGTCCAAGGATCTGTCGAACGCTACCTACCCGTTCACTTACATCGATGACTCGCCGTATTAGGGGTTTGTCCCGCAGGACAACGGCAACCTGCTGAGGGCGATGTCAATGGACGATTCGTTCAAGACGAGCGTGGCCGTCATGGGCGGCGTCGGCGCCGGCAGGTTCGGCCTGCCGATCGGCCTGAGCACGGCAACGTGGGCCGTCGGCGGCTCGGGGACGACCAACGCGGCCACGGCGGCCGGGGTGATGGATCCCACCCAGTGGAACAAGGGCGCCCTGACCCCCGCCGGGGCGCAGAACTATCCGGGGGATGGCGTCATCAAGTACCTCGAATGGGAAGGCAACGGGCCGGCCGAGCTGGCGAACTTCAACAACCAAGCTGGGACCGGCAGCATGGGTGGTCTGGGCTCCATGCCTTCCGAACGGGATCGCGGGACGATTGCGATGGCCTCGAACCGGTTCAGCATTGTCGCGGCTCCTCCGACACTGCTCACGGTCCCCCCGGTTGGGGACGAGTTGGTTTTTCTCTCCGGCCTTCGGTCCAAACGGAGGCCGACCTCGTCCTCAATCCAACGTGGTCCCGCTTACCAGGGCGGAGCTTAGGAGGTCGCCGACGATGATTTTCGTGATCCTGGCGTTGATAACCGGTGCGGATGGGTCGCACGACTGGTCCAAGCCTCCGGCTTTGGAGCCCGAGAGCGCCTTCGAAGGAACTTGGGAGCTTGTCTCGCAAACCTCGGGTTTCGACAAACTGCCAGCCGAGAAGCGCCGGATGATCATCAAGGATGGTATCTGGCGTGAGGAGTTCGACGGCCGGACCATCACCTTAATGGTGCGGCGAACGGCCGCACGACCCTGGCCGCTGTTCGACCGGACCCGTGATCCATCGTACATGGCGCCTCGGGGCGGTCCAGGCATGTCTGGGCACGGCATGTTCGACCGCCGTCGCGGCATTTATCATCTGGACGGAGACACGCTGACGATCGTCATCGGGCCGTGGCACGGTCCCCCGCCGGGCGGCCTGAAACCGGCGCCCGGGCGTTCTGTCGAGGTCTGGCATCGGACCAAGCGTGGTGAATAGCGAAAGCGGGCGAGTGGCCGGGGGGCGGGCCGCTTCCCCGGCTCGGTCGAGGTCGGTTAAGAGCCTATCCCAGTAGGCCGACCCTGCTATGATGTCTGAAGCTCAAGGAGGCCGCTTCAGGAGGTCGCACCATGGCCCAGGCCCAGGCCGGCAAGCCGCGGCGGGTGGCACTGGTGGCTTGTCCACCAATGCTCTGGGCCCGTCGCAGCCACTGGCGGGCGAGCCGCCAGTGGCACCCCATCCGAAGGAACGCCGCCGAACCGG
>CAZRGV010000286.1:0-2264 GCA_964599655.1 uncultured Isosphaeraceae bacterium
GTTGGCGCCGTTGTAAATGCGGTCCCCTTCGTTCGGAGGCCCGATCCCGATGTGATCGTAGTGGGCCGTCACCAGCACGTAGGTGTCTTTCAGCTCGGGGTCCGAACCCCGGAGCAGCCCGGCGACGTTGCGGAGCGTGACGGGTTTCGACGTTCGCTTCCCCGTGTGAACCGTCGCCTCGCCAAGGGTCACGTCGACCGGCCGGCAGTCGAGCGCGCGGATCGCCGCGTTGTCATGAAGGACAATCCAGGGCGCGGGGCGAGGCAGGAACACCACGTCGGAAATCACCTCGCCGGGGGAGTCGTGTTCCAGCAGCCGACCAGGCCCGAGCCCCGATCCGATCTCAGTCGAACGGTCGATCTCAAGGATCAACGCGGCCTCCAGGCGGTTCAGTCGCCGCTGGACCGCCTGCCGGGCACGCGCCCGCTGGATCCGCATTTCGGCGGGTGAGCCCTCCTTCAAGGGGGGCATTTCCAGCACGACCGCTTTGTGAAACGCCTGCTCGGCCGTCAGGGCCTTGAGCGCCTCTTCCTCCGTCGACTCGAGCTTGATCTTGACCAAGGGCACGTCGTCCAGGTCGACCCGCGCGTCCCTTCGGTCCAGACTCACACGCTCGGCCGGCACGGAGATCGTCTGGTCTCCCAGCTTGAGCTCGACGCGGAACGTCGACAGGTCGGGCGTCGAGAGCGTCCACTCAGAGGTCTGGAAGTAACCGTCGTCCCCGATCGGTTCCAGACCCGCGCGTCGAAACTGGGCCGCGATGTACTCGGCGGCGATGTCGAGCCCCTTCGACGGCGAATCTCGCCCCTCGAGCAGGTCGGAGGCCAGAAACGAAAGGTGCCCTCGGAGCGAGTCGGCCGTGATCCGCTCCAGCGCCGCCGATCGCTCGGGCGTCAGCAATGGCGACCCCGATGGCGCGGGCGCATCGGCTCCCATGCCGAGCGTGAGAATGAGAATCAAGAACGCAAACCCTGTCCGCCGGCCGTTCCAACGCGAGGACACGCGCATGGGAAGGAAGACTCCGAAAAATTCTCGTGGTTCCTTGAGCGAGAGCGCTTCCTTGCAAACCGGACCTCCACTCTACACGATAGGCGTCGGATTCCCACCCAGGAAACCATGTTCGCTCCCCAACAGGTTCGAGACCGGAGGAGAAACCGCATGACGCTCCGACCGCTGGCCCACCCTCTCATCGCCTGCGCCGTCCTCGGCCTGACAGCCTGGACCTCCCCTCCCGCCTCGGCCGCCGAACGACCCAACATCCTCTGGATCACCTGCGAGGACATCAGCCCCAACCTCGGCTGCTATGGCGACGCCTACGCCGTCACGCCCAACCTCGACCGCCTCGCCACGCAATCGGTCCGCTACCTCAATGCCTTCGCGCCGATCGGCGTCTGCGCCCCCGCGCGTTCGACAATCATCACCGGCGTCTACCCCCCCTCGATCGGCACCCAGCACATGCGATGCACCGGCCACCTGCCCGACACCATCAAGGGCTACCCGGAATACCTCCGCCAGGCCGGCTATTACTGCACGAACAACTCGAAGACCGACTACAACTTCGTCCCCAACAAGGCCACCTGGGACGAGTCGAGCCGCAAGGCCCACTGGCGAAACCGCAAGCCCGGCCAGCCGTTCTTCGCCATCTTCAACTTCACCAGCTGCCACGAAAGCCAGATCCGGCTACCCGAGAACCAGTACCAGCAGCGAACCGCCAACTTCACCGCCAAGGAACGCCACGACCCGGCCCGAGCGCCGATTCCATCCTACCATCCCGATACGCCCGAGGTCCGCAACGATTGGGCCCGCTATGCCGACATGATCACGTATATGGATAAAGAAGCCGGCGAGATCCTCCGGCAGCTTGACGAGGACGGCCTGGCCGACGACACGATCGTCTTCTTCTACTCCGACCATGGCGCGGGCATGCCGCGCAGCAAGCGTTGGCTCTACGAATCGAGCACGCGTGTTCCGTTCATGGTCCGCGTTCCCGAACGCTTCGCCGCGCTGGCCCCAGGCAAACCGGGCACCACGACCGACCGGCTCATCCGCTTTGTCGACCTCGCCCCAACCGTGCTCAGCCTGGCCGGCGTGCCCATCCCCTCGCACATGCAAGGCCAGGCGTTCCTCGGAGAACAGGCCGCCGAACCCAGACCGTATGTCCACGGCTTCCGCGACCGCATAGGCACATCGGGGCGCGGCTGGCGTGCGGCATCGTGGGGCTGGCCGGCGTCGTCCGGTCGCTGTGGGGCGGCGAGGCGGCTCTT
>CAZRGV010000287.1:0-2162 GCA_964599655.1 uncultured Isosphaeraceae bacterium
TCGATGCTGCTGACAGCAAACAAAGCCGAAAACTCCTTGTCGAAGGTTTTTTGAATCCAATTCACGACGTCTTCGACATTCCCAAGCCCCTCCAGCGTCCGGTCGACCCCCAGGAAGTCGGTGCCAATGGCGATCCCCTCGACGCCGGCCCGTCCCTCGAAAGGGATTTCGGCCGTCGACTCGATGGCGCCCCGGATCGCCTCCGCCGAATCGACGAACGGCGGGCTCACCGAGATCCCGATCACGCCACCTAACGCTCGAAGTCGCTTGAGGTTATCGCGAGAAATCGCTCTCTGCGAAACGAAGCCAATGGGCCGATCACTCGCCTGCGAAACGAAGCCACTTGGCTCCGGCGCCCCGTGGCTGTAGACCGGAATGACCCGGCGAGAGCGGTCGGTGTCGGCCTCGAACCAGGCAAGGGCCTCGCTGGCGGCTCGGGGGTTCAGGTGGGCCAGGTCGAACAACGGCCTCGGACCGCCCGGATCGTCCACCAGCCCGGCGAGCGTCTCCAGAAACCCGACGCCAAGGTCGGTCAGACCCCGGTCGTCCCCCTCGGCCGACGACCCGCCGAGGACGCTGCTCGAGGAATAGACCGGCTGGAACAAACGAACTCCCCGCTCAAACAGCCGGGGCAACCGGTCGAGGTCGGCCGAGGTCCGGATCGTGGCGTCGAAGCCCTCGACCCCAATGATGCCCCAGGCCAGGCCGTTGGGATCATCCACCCATCGAGCGTGGTCGTCGGGCCCGATCAGCAACCGTCCGGCGAACTCGGCCTCGATCCGGGTGATGAGATCGCCCAGTGCCGCCCACGCGTCGGGCCGCGCGGCCCAGTCGTCGGCCTTGCGGTAGCACGAGAGGATCGCCGCCCAGGTCGCCCCCAGATATCCCTCGACCTGCGGCAGTCGCGCGGGGATGTTCGGGTAAAGGGCAGGCTCGAAGACGGTTGTCTCGGGCGCGTACTGGAGCAGCCAGTCGACATGCAGGTCGATCAGGCGGGGAGAGGGGGGTTGCATTGGGCTCAAGGGGTGGGGGTTTTCGGAGGTTCCAGGGGAAGCTCGTCGAGTAATCGATGGATGGTCTCGCGAAGGCCGGTCCAGAGAACCTCATCCCGGACCTCGGCCCCCTCGCGTCCGCCGCACCAGACCATCGGCGGCGAACCGGCCAGCGCCTTCGACAGCGACGAGGTCCGATCGAGCCCCGGGAGCCGTCCCGGCCAGACCGCCCCGGCGCGCTGGACCGGCCGTTCGCCCCAGGTCTCACGGAGCAAGCGGCCCGCCGAATGCTCGGGGTGCTCGTGAGCGTCGAGAGCCCCCGGCAAGGACGAATCGCCCCAGCCGATCAGGACGGTCGGCCCACGACGAATCACTCTCAGCGACCGGCCGTTCCAGCGACCAAGCAGCCGTGCCTCGCCGGGCGGAACCGGCCCGTCGGGTGGGTTGGTCCCGAAGGCTCGGGCCAGTCGAGGAACCACGTCGCTTGCCAGACGCTCGGCCGCCGCCTCATCGGTGGCATGCATCGCCAGCAACGCCGAGTCGAGCGAGCCCGCGTCGGAACCGGCGAGGAACCCCGAGACCCCTCGCAATCGGGGCCAGAGGTCGACTTCGGGACGCACGCCCATCGCCCCGGCGAGCACGTTCAGTCGCACCCGCAAGGGAGCCGCCTTGGCCATCGCTGGATCGACCTTCTCAACCCGGTCGGCCACGTCGAACAGCCTGTTCCAAGCCTCGCGATCCGTGTCCAGCGCCAGGGCGCAGGCGGCAACGACCTCCTTCGCTGGCACCCAGGACAGCCAGTCCGGATCGACCGACGCCCCGAGGACCGGTGCCGCGTCGAGCCGGTCGTTCAGTCGGATCGAAAGGTGGTCGCCGGCCAGCGTCGCGACCAAGTCCAACCGCCGGCACCCGGCCGCTCGCAGACCCTCGCCGAGCCGTCGCCAGCCGAGTTGCCCGGATCGTGAAAGCCCCTCCGGATCCACCCGCAAGAGCCAACCGCTGGTCACGGCGTCGGGCGCGGGGGGCGGGTCGAGGGCTCGGTCCAGGGCCGATCGCAGGTCGTCCCTCGTCCCGGCCACGACGAGCATGCCCTCGACCCGAGCCATCAACGGCGCTCGCCTTCTGTTCCTCGGTCCCGAACAGCAACAGGGCTCGGATTCCGATGGAGTG
>CAZRGV010000288.1:0-1129 GCA_964599655.1 uncultured Isosphaeraceae bacterium
CGGGCGGACCAGCCTCCTCGATCGGGCCAGAGCGGTCCGCGCGGCGGACCCGACCAGACTTCGAGCGCAAAGGGCGGATGCATGGATCGATCGTCGAGGAACGGACACGACGAGGGTTCCCGAGACAAGGTTGCGAAGTCGATTGGGGGAATCGCCATCCCCTCTACCTATTAACTTCGAGGCGAGGCGGGCCGGAATTCGGGTTTTCCTGGAAAAGCGCGCTGGGCAAGGTCGGATGCCGGCGAGGCATGAATCCGCGGTCAATGTCGCGATCGCTGACCGTCCCATCTCAACTCGAAACGTCTGGTCGGGTCCGCCGTGCGGACCATCCTCCTCGATCGGGCCGGAGCGGTCCGCGCGGCGGACCCGACCAGACTGGGGTGGGGTGCCACGTGCGGTCGGGTGCCACTGGGGGCTTGCCCACCAGGGTCGTCCTCGACCACTCAGAGCACTGGTGGACAAGCCACCAGTGCCACCCAGTCGTCACGGCCAGCGACGGCCGTGAACGGTTACTCCGAGAGATTTCATGGATCTTCCCCGACTCTTCGCGTTGGCCTCATCGGAATTTCATCACTTACCCGTACCGTATTGTCTTCTCCAAAACTGCGAAAAGGTCGTCTTGTATTTGAGAGAGTTTCTCTACCATGTCCATGTTCCGAAATGTGTTCCGCGGTCTGGCTCTTGTTCTGGGTCTTGGGATGCCCGGCCTGGCGGTCGAAACCGTTCTGGGTGGGGAGATTCCGGTCCAGGCGACGGAGCCGGTTCCGTTCCGGCTGTCCAGCGGCGAGGTCGACGGAACGATCGAGGCGTCGGGCGTGCAGCCGATCGGCGACGGGCGCTTGTTGCTGGTGGCGCATGACAAGCATGTGGGATTGGTTGTGGTGGATCCGGCGACTGGCCGGCGGGTTGGCGAGCCGTTGAGCTGCGACGCGTTTCCCTCGGGGCTGAAGGCGGGTCCGAAGTGGGAGGGGATGGCCCTCGATGACGAGGGGAATTACTACGTGATTGGGTCGCACTCGGGGCCGGAGGAGGATCGGCTCGAGCGGTCGTTCCTGTACCGGTTCCGGCTCACGGGGGACGGCACGTCGGGCCATCCGGTGGCGATCGACGGCGCGAGCGCGCGGCGGTG
>CAZRGV010000288.1:1139-2042 GCA_964599655.1 uncultured Isosphaeraceae bacterium
CACATCGAGGAGGCGCTGGCCGAGGCGCTCCGGCGGAGCGGTCTGGATGAGGCGGCGGTCGCGAAGCGGAAGATCGAGGGGCTGGCGGTCCGGACGGTTCGCGACGTTGACGGACGCGTCACGAAGCGCGAGTTGATTGTCGGCTTGCGACAGCCGCACGACCGGGCGCGGGGGTTCGCGGCCGACATCACGAAGGCGCCCGAGAACGAGGCCCGCCTGAGCCTGACGCCCCGGTTCGCGTTTGAGGCGGGCGAGGTGGACGGCGTGGTTCGTGAGCTAACGGCGATGGAATATATCGACGCGTTGAAGGGATTCCTGGTCATCACGGCCACCGAGGACGGCGACAACGGCTTTTACGGCAACGCCCTCTGGCTGCTGCCGGACGAGCCGGCCGGTCGCGACGGCACGGTCACGCCGGTGAAGGTCTGGGAATTCGGGCCTCGGATGAAGGCGGAGGGAATCAGCGTGCTTTCGCCGGTCAAGGAGGGTGGTTCGGTTCGGCTGGTCGTGACGTTCGACAACGATCCGCACGCGACGCGCGTGCCCAGCCATTTCCAGATTGTCACGATCACGCGGGAGTCGGATTGACCCTCGCGTGACCGAAGGGAATCGACGGATCACGCGTTGCGAGCCGTCCTCTTCTGGCTGGACCCGCCGGGTCTGGCAGGCTTATTCTTTCATTTTCGTACAATTTTGTGAAAGGTTTCGCACCCATGAGATCGATGAATCGCTCGATGCCGCGCGCGGGCTTCACGCTGATCGAGCTGCTGGTGGTCATCGCGATTATCGGCGTCTTGATCGCTCTGTTGTTGCCGGCGGTGCAGTCGGCGCGTGAGGCGGCGCGCCGTGCCCAGTGCACGAACAACCTCAAGCAGATCGGCCTGGGGTTCATGAACTATGAGA
>CAZRGV010000289.1:0-2001 GCA_964599655.1 uncultured Isosphaeraceae bacterium
GATGTCTCCGGCGCGATGATGTTCTCGATCCGCACGTAGGCGTCGTTGAAGTCGTATCGACGATCCACGGAAGTCGGTCCTGCTGGCACTTCGATGCTCCCGTCCAAAATGACCCACTCAAGAAAGCCTCGGTCGTCCTCGGCACGAATCGCAAGCACGTTCGATCCATCCTGGAGGTAGGCCTTGATGTCGACCTCGTAAACGTCCGGGATCAATGTCACGGGATCGTAGGTCAATCGACCGCTCTTGACGGGCTCGCCGTTCACGTAGAGGTCGAAGATGTCGTCGGCGGCGATGCGAAGCGTCGCCTCTGTCGGCGCGCCGGCGCTCAGGTCGAGATCGAACTCGTAGCGGAAGTAGGCGAGATCGGGCCCAACTCCCCCCGGCAGATTCGGTGCCGACGAGCTTGGCCAGTCCCACATGAATTCGGCGTCGGTCGGGCCGAGGATGCGCTCGGGCGGGAAGGGCGACGTCGGATCAAAAGGATCGCGGTGCGGGTAGGGATCGTAGGCGTCGCGCCAAGTGCTGTCGTCGTAGCCCACGGTTGTCCACGCCAAGCCCGCGCCCGGGTCCGTCGTCGACCGCCAGCCCTCCCCCGACACGATGTCGATCTTGGTACGCGCAGAGTTGTCGATGACCAGATCCTCGAATGCGAAGGTGAGGGCCCCGTCGTCCCAACCCGCGATCGCCTGCCGATAACCACCAGGATTCAGCGGGTTGGCATTGTCCCACCGTGTGAGATCCGTGGTGTGGAAGACCAAGCCCCCCACCGACTCCAGCGAGCCGTCGGGCCGCTCATGATACAGCGTGGTGGGTCGGTCGGCGTTGACGTTCGCGGTCACGTCCCTATTCTCGAAATCGACCATTCGGAGATTATCGATTATCTGGTTCGGGTTGGCATCAAATATTGCTTTGTTAATATTACCTCCGTTCGAAAGAAGGAAGAATCCGCACCGCTCACCTTGAGGTATATTCAGCTGGAATGCCCCCGTTTCGACGCCCGACCCACCGATCGCAGAGAGCGCGTCGTCACTGTAACCCTTCAAACGTGGGAACAATGTTACGTCAAAAATATCACTGTTTTCTGCGATACGATAATATCCAATTGCATTACTAAACCGAGCTTCCCCACGTTCGATCGTCACCATCAACTGTTGGCCGTTACCGATCAGATTAGGTGAGGGCGGTCTAAGCGCGCTGTCATGCGGTTGCACTTCGATCTGACTGTCCTCGTTGAACCCTACCAACAGATCCGTGCGTCGCAGACTGTCCTCTTCTACGCCAGGAACGTAGCCGAGGCCACGGGTGGCGGCGCCAATTGATCCACGGGCCGCGTCATGCACGCTCGGAGCGTTCGGAGGGACGGCGGCCCGGGTGATCCGACGCTCGACATCGATGCGCCCGTCTCGAAACGAACCCGCCGCCCGAACGAAAAGCCTCCGCGGGCTGCCTCGCTGGCAGCAAACTTGCGAAATAATCGCTCAAGGTGATCGTGGCCCGTGCGCATCGAGAAGCGAACGTGACCCGACGTGGCGGGAGTTGTACCGGGATACTTCGTGCCACGCAGCGAGGCAGGCCGAGACAATTCTAGATAGATTGCGCATAGTCATCACCTGACGGCGACATGAACGGGTCACGCACAGCCAAAGGAGCGACGAGATGTCGCAGTGCGAACCGCCCGGGTCAGCTCGGCGTTCGAGTGACCCCGGATGGCCGAGCGCGGAACCACGGTGCAACTCGACGTGTGGCCGGCGACGCCGCCGCGCCGAGCTCGACGCCCCGAGGAGCGCCGCGGTCGGCGCGTTCAGGACATTGATCCAATGAAATGAGCATAGTCCTTGGACTCGCCCTCTGCAAGCCCCTCCGCGCGCTGCTGGCCGGAGCGGCGGTTGCGCGGTAGGGGTCGGCGGTGGCGAGGGCGGGGGAGCGGATGGGCGTCGTCATCCGGCCGGTCGAGGACCGGGACGTCGAGGCGGTCGTGGCGCTCTGGGAGGCGGCGGG
>CAZRGV010000290.1:0-1924 GCA_964599655.1 uncultured Isosphaeraceae bacterium
CGGGCACCAGGCGGAGCGGCCGCACCGGCGCCGCCTGCAAGAGCGAGCGCGCGTCGGCCGCCAGAATCGTCGCCCAGATGTGCTTGCAAGGCTCGCCTTCCGGACCGAAATACGGGCACGTGCACGACGCGTGCAACCGCCCGTTGCGAACCCGGAGCTTGACCTTGTACGGCTCGGTCCCGCGGACCTTGGCCACGACGATTTCCCCGGCCTTGGCCGAGGTAATCGCGACCCGTCCCTTGGAATAGTAAGACTGGCCGCGGGCACGAACTCCGTCGGCAAAATCGCGCGAGACCTTCTGGGCGATCCCCATCATCCCTTCCTACACTCGGGTTGTCCTGAACTCGAAATGACGCTGTCAAGGGCCGGGAGCCGAACCGAGACCGCAACACCCGCCCGGCCTTGGAATCCCCTTCTTGGACGCGGTGCCGCGAGACGGCCCCGGCAGGCTCGACGCGCTGGCCGATCCTGAGGGTCTCTTCACAGGCCCCGGGAACCGCCGGCGCGCCTGGTTCCGGCCGCGCCCGGACGGAAACTCCGCGACGCCGACCGCTCAGGATCGAACGAACGGACGGACACGCCCTATAACCTCGTCGGCTGCCCCTCGGCTGGCCGGGGACGGCACCGTGTTGACCCGTCGCGCCTCGCTCGCGCGAAACGCTCCAGGCCGTTCCCAATGCTCGTTCGGCCCGCAAGGGCGGTCATTCGGGCCGAACGGGACGAACTGAACTTCCGACCGATCGACTCACCTCCGACAAGGTGACAGCCAAGGTAACGACCCATGCCCGATCTCCGGCCGTCGCGACCGGGGAGATGCTCCCATCGTCTTCCGCCATCAAGGACAATCGCCGGGCCTCTGGGAGATCGCCTTGGGGGGAATCTAGCAACCCCTGCGCCATTTTCCCCATTTCCGGATGGACTCACCACGGGGCCGGGAGGTCCGCCGTGATTCCACCCCAGGTTGACATCCCACCGCGAAAGAATCAATCCCGGCCTGAGAAAACGCGACGAATTCCAACACGTTCAAACGTCGAGGTTCTTCACCTCCAGCGCGTGCTTCTCGATGAACTCACGGCGTGGTTCGACATCGTCTCCCATTAACGTTGTGAACATGTCATTCGCCGCAGCCGCGTCATCGAGCCGCACTTGCAGAAGCGTGCGCCGCGTCGGATCCATGGTGGTTTCCCAGAGCTGCTCGGCATCCATCTCGCCAAGCCCCTTGAACCGCGTGATCTTGAGCCCCTTCTCCCCAAGCTTTCGCACCGTGGGAACCAGGGCGCGAAGGTCGGGCAGGGGGTGCGACTCCCCGTCCCGGAGCAACACGAACCGGGGCGGCGGCTCGTCGCCGGTCACCTCGATCGGCAGCAGGCTGTCGGCTCGAAGACCGAACTCGTCGCGCAGCCGGTTCAACCACTTGTTCAGCGTGCGAACCTCGTGCAGCTCGGTCACCCGGGTCGTGTCGGATTCCGCCTCCGATTCCGGCGATGGGACGAAACCTTCGCCTTCCAGACCGGCGGGCTCGCCGGGACCGGCCGCCGTCGCCGACGGTCCGCGCTCTCGATTGTAGGCTTCCAGCTCCTCGGAGGTGTAGAGCCATTTGTCGGAATCAACACCTTGCACGTGGAACAGGGGCAAAAGACCCGTTGACGGCTGGGCCAGGGCCAGGAACGACCGCAGGGGCAGGTTCCGCTTGCCGAAGGCCCGCAAGGCCGAGTCGAGGCCAGCGGCGATTTCCAGCAGGCTCCGAAGCCGATCCCCCGAGATCGACTGCGACTCGTCGGCCCCATAGGGCACGAGACTCGCGTCTCCCAGACCCGAATCCATCAGGATCGCGTGCATCTCGGCGTCCGTCCGAACGCAGCGCCGCTCGGTCGTCGGGGAGATCCTGTACAAGGGCGGCTCGGCGACGTACAGGTGACCCTCG
>CAZRGV010000291.1:0-1923 GCA_964599655.1 uncultured Isosphaeraceae bacterium
AGCAACGCCTTGGAAATGGCGATGCGGCGGGTCGACGAGGCGGTCGGGTTGATCGGGGGGTCGGCGAAGGGGTACGGCGACTTCCGCCACCTGCTCGACGACAAGAACATCCAGGCGGTCGTCGTCTCGACGCCCGACCACTGGCACGCCTTGCTGACGATGCTGGCCTGCGATTCGGGGAAGGATGTGTATGTCGAGAAGCCCTTGACCCTGTTCGTGAGAGAAGGGCGATGGATGGTCGACGTGGCCCGGCGTCACCGGAGCGTGGTTCAGGTGGGCACCCAGCAGCGATCGGGGCCGCACTACCAGCGCGCCCGGGGGTTGATCCGCGAGGGGCGGCTGGGCAAAGTTTCGTCGGTGCGCATGGGCTCGTTCCGCAACATCATGCCGGGGTTTGGGCGACCGGCCGATGGTGACCCGCCTGCCGATCTCGACTGGGAGATGTGGCTGGGTCCCGCGCCGTCTCGGCCTTACAACCCAAATCGGGCGATCTATCACTTTCGATGGTTCTGGGATTATTCCGGCGGCCAGATGACGAACCTGGCGGCGCATCAGATCGACATCCTTCACTGGATTCTGGGCGTCGAGGGCCCGACGGCCGTCACCAGCGTCGGCGGGCGGTTCAGCCTTCAGGACAACGGCGAGACGCCCGACACGCAGGACACCCTCATCACCTATCCGGGCCTCACGGCCATCTGGTCGCATCGCGAGGCGTGCGCCGGTCAGAGTTCGGGGGGTCTGGAATTCTGCGGCCCGAAGGGGAGCCTGACGATTTCGCGGTCGGGTTTCGACCTCAAGGGGGACCGGAAGCTTCCCACGGAATTGGCCGTGCCGCAGTTCGCCGGCGCGCATCCGGTCGGCGGGCCGACGCATACCGGACAGACGGGACCGGCCGAGTCGTGGACGGAGTCGATCGAGGATCGAACGGGCCGATCGGCCGAACAGTTGCGCTTGCACGTCCGCAACTTCCTCGATTGCGTCAAGTCGCGGCAAACGCCGGTTTCCGACCTGGAAAGCGCTCATCGGGTGGCCACGGTTTGCCATCTGGCGAACATCTCGCTGCGGCTGGGCCGGGGCCTGAATTGGGACGCGGAGCGCGAGGCGATCGTCGGCGACGCGGAGGCCTCCGCGATGCTCGAACGGCCTTATCGGTCCCCCTGGGATCGGGAACTCAAGGCGCTGGGAGTGGGGTGACGCGATGCGATGCAATCGTCGGGAATGGCTGTCCGCGGGAGCCGCCGGACTGCTGGCGTCGAGGACGCTCGCGAACCCAACGGCCGACGCGCCTCGAACCAAGATGGGTGTTGTGATTCACTCGTATGGGATTCGCCGCTCCGCCGAACGGGGACACGGATTCGACGACCCCTTGAGGTTCCTCGAGTACTGCCGAAGCCTCGGCGCGGGGGGCGTGCAAACCAGCCTGGGCGTGCGGGAGGAGGCGGCCTGCGAGTCGCTCCGACGGTTTGCCGACGATCATCAACTCGTTATCGAGGGCTCGATTTCTCTGCCTCGCGACCGTTCCGACGTGGACCGGTTTGATGCGGAAGTGCGAACGGCCAAGCAATGCGGCGCGACGGTGTTCCGAACGGTCCTCATGACCGGCCGCCGGTACGAGGTCTTCGACACCGCCGAGGCGTTTCGACGCTTCCGCGAGCAGGGCAAGCATGCCCTGGCCCTCGCGAGGCCGGTGGTGGAAACGCATGAGATCCGCATGGCCGTCGAGAATCACAAGGATCTCGAAGCGACCGAACTTCTTGAGCGGATCGAATCGCTCGACAGCCCGTTCATCGGGGTTTGTCTCGACACGGGCAACAATATCGCGTTGCTGGAGCGACCCGAAAAAACGGTGGCGATGCTGGCGCCTCACGCGTTCACGACGCACATCAAGGACATGGGCGTCGAGGAATACGAGGAGGGGTTCCT
>CAZRGV010000292.1:0-1917 GCA_964599655.1 uncultured Isosphaeraceae bacterium
CGACCGCCCCGACCGAGCCCAAACCGGCCCGGGAACTCGCCTCGTCGGGCCTCGATCGTTGCGATTAACCCGCAACGCATCCGCAAACGTTTTGAGACGGGCAGGCGTCCCCGTCCCCGTTGCGCCCAAAAACGGCGGTCCGACGCGCTCCTTGACAATCCAGTTCCGCCAGTCTCCCCCGGTTCCGCATCCACCCGTCCGGAGACTCGTGTCCGGCCAGGAGTGAACGTTTACGCCGGGCGGGCGACGTGACGTAACATGAATTCTAACAAAGCGTTCGCTCGCGACGTGACCGTATTTCGAGGACGGTCGCCGCAAGCGTGGCTTGACAGAGTTGGTCCGTGCGTTACACTACGTGCTTCGCCTTTCGGCCGGCGGTGCGTCGTGCGCTCCGATCGGCCGCGCGGCCCGCAGGGCTTTTACAGGACGCCAGGATCGCTCCCGGCCTGGGTCGGACCGGGATTTACGGAACACAGCGAAAACGCCGTTATGCCCACGATCAATCAACTTGTCCGCAAGCCGCGTCGGCCGGTTTTGTACAAGACCAAGTCGCCGGTGCTCGAAGCCTGCCCGTTCAAGCGGGGCGTCTGCCTCCAGGTCAAGACGATGACCCCCAAGAAGCCGAACTCGGCGCTCCGGAAGGTGGCGCGCGTCCGGCTCTCCAACGGCAAGGAAATCACCGCCTACATCGGTGGCGAGGGTCACAACCTCCAGGAGCACTCGATCGTGCTGGTTCGCGGCGGCCGTGTCCGCGACCTGCCGGGCGTGCGCTACCATATTGTCCGTGGCGTGCTCGACAGCCTCGGCGTGGCCGACCGCAAGCAGGCCCGCTCCAAGTACGGGGCCAAGGCCAAGTCGACTGGCGCTCCCGGCAAGAAGAAGTGACGCCAAGGCGCCACGTCGAACCCCAACCCGAACCCAACGGATTGCCGCTTCCGGATTTCCGATGGCCAACCTCGTGACCCCCACTCCGGTGGGCCGAGCCGCGGAATCCGGAATCCATCCCCCGCAGACCTCGTCTTCTTCAGGACCGACGCGAACATGGCCCGCAAGTTCACCGCCAGCAAGACCCAGCTTCGACCCGACCCGAAGTTCAACTCGAAGCTGGTCAGCAAGTTCATCAACTGCCTGATGTATGACGGCAAGAAGAGCGTCGCCCGGCGCGTCTTCTACAACGCGATGGACCTGATCCAGAAGCGGCTCCCAAACGAGGACCCGCTGGAGGTCTTCACCCGCGCCGTCGAGAACGTGATGCCGATCATCGAGGTCCGCTCCAAGCGGGTCGGTGGCGCCACCTATCAGGTTCCGATGCAGGTCCGCAAGAACCGTCAGCAAACCCTCTCCATCCGCTGGATCCTCATGGCCGCCCGCGAACGCAAGGGCCGCCCCATGGCCATCAAGCTGGCCGATGAGCTGGTCGCCGCCTACAACCGCGAAGGCGCCGCCATCTCCCGCCGTGAGAATGTCCACCGCATGGCCGACGCCAACAAAGCCTTCGCCCACTTCGCCTGGTAAGACACGCCCGCCCGACGCAAAGGGAAAGCGGACTCGCTCCGGACATCCGCGGCCGGTGCCAGTCCGCTTGCTCCCCTGGAGCGAGCGCACGCCATTGCGTGCCGAAATCCGGCGAATACCCGGCCGCCATGCAATAGCTTGCCCTGTAAAAGTTTACGGCGATTTTCCGCTTCGGGTGGCACTGGTGGCTGGCCCACCCGTGCTCCGGGACGGACGGACCTGGGGTCGGCACGACCCCAGCCACCCCGGCCTGGGGATTGGGGCGACGTCGGGGTGGCCCTGGTGGCTTGTCCACCCGTGCTCCGGTATGCTCGAAGCGAAGACACGGGTGGACGAGCCACCCGTGGCACTTGACCGGTCCCCACCCGACGGACCTGGGGTCGGCACGACCCCAGCCACCCC
>CAZRGV010000293.1:0-614 GCA_964599655.1 uncultured Isosphaeraceae bacterium
AGCCGCTTCCGCCCGGGCGTACCGGGCCGCCGCGCACGAAATAGAAGTTCCCGTCGGGATCGGTGTGGAGGTCGAAAATGAACTCGTGGAAGTTGGTCGTGATCATCACGTCGTTGTTGAAACACTCGTAGTAGTCGGCTTCACCGTCATTGTTCAAGTCGTGCAGCCGGGTGATTTGGTCTCGACCCAAAACGTAGACGACATCATCGACGATCTTGAGCCCCAGAGCATGGAAGAGGCCACTGGCGTAACGCTTCCAGGTGATGTTCTCGAGCTTGTCGTCGATGCCGGACGCGACCCAGACGTCGCCGCTCCAGGTGGACAGTGCGGCCCGTCCATCCTTGAACAGGTCAAAGCCGCCGAAGCGAATCCACGACTTGTATGGATTGCTGAACGGGGGCGTGATGGAGTCAATCACGTAGGCCCCCTTGGCATCGTCCCCTCGTACGCCCTTGGTCGTGACGGATTGCGGAAAGCGTGCCTTGCCTCCCTTGGTGAGCGGCGTGAGGTCGAGGGGGGCGCCGACCTTGTCCAGTGCCGAGGCGGCCGCTTCCCATTCGGCCTTTGGTCCGCCCCAGACGCTGATCTTGATCGTCGACGCCTTGGCGCTCGCG
>CAZRGV010000293.1:633-1898 GCA_964599655.1 uncultured Isosphaeraceae bacterium
TGAGGATGACGCGATTGACGCCGGGCTCGATGGCCGTGCCGTCGGGCCCGCCGCTGACCCGCGCGACGATGGCCTGCTTGTCGTCGTCGAGGACCATCATTTCCTTGACGTTGACCATTTTCTTCGCGCCGGGCAGGTCGGCGATCACGGTGCGCAACGGCTCGTTCGACGGACCGATGTTGAGCGTCCGGGTGAAGAGGCGCTGCTTGTCGATGACGATGACCTCGGGGCGATCGAGAACATCGGTCGAGCCGACGGTGTA
This sequence comes from uncultured Isosphaeraceae bacterium, assembly GCA_964599655.1. Classification (GTDB taxonomy): domain Bacteria; phylum Planctomycetota; class Planctomycetia; order Isosphaerales; family Isosphaeraceae; genus CAZRGV01. The sequence goes on from CAZRGV010000293.1 coordinate 896, forward strand.
TCGGAAGATCACGCCATCGTCGGTGCGGTAGAGTCCCTTGTAGCGACCCCAGTCGCGCGGCATCGGTCCGTGCGGGATCGGTCGCGGGTCCTTGAGGTCGTCGCCCTTTGACCAACCGGGGGCCATCACGGTGGCGACGCGCACCGTGCCGTAGGGTCCGGGATTCGGCCCGTGGCCGCCGTCGAAAACGACCCCGTTCCAGGTGATGAATCCACCATTCCAGTAGCCGGCATAGCGAAGTAGTTCCGTGTCGAAGACGATTCCCGCCTTGCCCGGGACGATGGGACGAGCTTTCTTCCCCTTGGGCGGTTCGGGGACCGGTGGGATCGCCTCCCCCTCGATCGGCGCGTCGAAGCTGACGGCGATGCCTCGCAATACCGTATTACCACCCGGCAACTGGTACGTCGCCGAGATGAATGGACCGTAATCCATCTCGTCATAAGGAGCGGCCACGAGCGAGCCGGCTCCTGCAATCGCCACGGCGAAGGTGAGAATCCTGTTCATCGGCGGGTCAACCTCAAGCGTCAGGAGGGGAGAGGAGGCAGGTAGGTCGCGTCATTATAGCGAGATGCGTGGGCCTCGACGCGGACAAATCGGGATTGATCCCATCGGAAAAAATTGGCAAAAGATGGGATGATCGGGTAGGCTCGGCCGGTCGGGTCGAGTCGCCCGCCATTCCCGCGGAGTCGGTCATGCCTTGCCGCCAGGTTCTTACCCTCCTCGTCCTTGTTTTCGCTCTCACGCTGCGAGCGCCGGCACAGGAAGCACTCAAGCTCGCCCCCGAAGAGATGTCCCTCTTGGAACTCACCAATCTGGAGCGCGCCAAGAAAGAGCTGCCTCCCCTCAAGCTCTCTCCCCTTCTTGCTCGGTTGGCTCGCGAACATTCGGCCAACATGGCGCGCCAGGGCCGCATGGAACACACGCTCGATGGCAAGTCGCCGTTTGACCGCATGCGTGACGCGGGCTACGAGTTCACGCGCGGCGGGGAGAACATCGCGTCGGG
>CAZRGV010000294.1:0-428 GCA_964599655.1 uncultured Isosphaeraceae bacterium
GCGGAGGTTTCTGGCAAAGACGCCAAGGCCGCGAAGAGGTTGCCAAAACGAACCGGAATCGGGGACGCCCAGCCCTGCCGTCAGTTCCCGAAACGAACCGAAATCGAGGTGGGATGCGCGGAGGTCTCTGGCAAAGACGCCAAGGCCGCGAAGAGGTTGCCAAAACGAACCGAAATCGGGGACGCCCAGCCCTGCCGTCAGTTCCCGAAACGAACCGAAATCGAGGGGCCAGTGTGGATCGAATCCGCTCCCGAAACGAACCGAAATCCGGAGTGGGTGATTTGGCGTAATTGTTTTGAAAATAAAGAATTGCGGCGTGGTTTTCTGAAGACCCGCGCACCGATCACAGGGGTCGCCCCATGGCTCTCGATCGAGGCGTTACAATGGTGTTGTGAGCCCTCGGCCGGGGCCAGGGTCGGGAGACGACG
>CAZRGV010000294.1:438-1878 GCA_964599655.1 uncultured Isosphaeraceae bacterium
TCGTGGCGAAGTTGCCGCCCTCGCCGGTGCGGGTCGGGAGACGACGACGCATGCTGACCGGAAATCTTGTTCTGGTAAAGGCTTCCAGGCAGCGGATCATGCCGCGCTACCTCGACCGCGACAACCCGCACTGGCTGGAGGTCGCCGAGAGCCTGCTGCTGATCTTCCGCGAGGGGATCGGCATGACGCGTGGCGAGATCCAGAGCGAGATCGACGACCTTGTGGGAGAGGGGGTGGCCACCCTCGCGCATCGGGGACTGGCCAAGGTTCTGGAAGACCGGGCCGAGTTCGAGGTCGTGGCCGACATTCCACCCGAGCAGCTTCGCGAGAAGGTCTTCACGGCCGCGGCCCAGCAGCGCCGGCAGCTCCGAGCCGCCGGCTATCGGGCCCCCTTCCGCCGCGACGCCGTTCTCCAGCAGGTCGCCGACGAGTTGAAGCTCGAACCGGCCCTCATCGCCTCATTGCTCTTCGCCGACCTCAAGGACGAGAACCGGATGCTCAAGTTCGACGACCTCGGGGCCCAGGCACTCCTCGACCGCTACAACGTCGCCCTCGCGCAGGCCGTCTTGCTCCGCTCGGTACTGGTTCACGCCGAGGTCCGACGCGAGACGCCGGCCCGTTACCGTCAGCTCTTCCGCTGGCTCAAGTTCCACCGCCTGCTCTACCGGGTCGAGGGGAACATGCGGGACGGCTACATCTTCCACATTGATGGCCCGCTGAGCCTCTTCAGCTCGACCACCAAGTACGGCCTCCAGATGGCGCTCTTCCTGCCCGCGTTGCTACTCTGCCAGGAATTCCGCCTCAACGCCGAGCTGCGATGGGGACCCAGGCGCGAGCCTCGGTCGTTTCACCTGGAATCGGCCGACGGCCTGATCTCTCATTTCGAGGACGCCGGCCAGTACGTACCGGCCGAGATCCAGGCCTTCCTCGAACGATTCCGACAGGTGGCCCCCGAGTGGGAGGTCCGCGACGACACCGAGGTCGTCGAACTTGGCCGCGAAGGGGTCTGGGTGCCCGACTACCGGTTCGTCCACAAGCCGACCGGCACCGACGTCCTCGTCGAGATCCTCGGCTTCTGGAAACGATCGAGCCTGGAACGCCTGCTCAAGCTGCTCCCTCGCCATGGCCCGCCGCGCTACCTGCTGGCCATCTCCGATCGCCTCAAGGTCGACGAGGGGGCCCTCGACGAGCTTTCCGGCCCGATCCTCCGTTTCAAGGAGATTCCCAACGCCCCCGAGCTGCTCGGCCTGCTCAACCGCTTCGTCTCCCAACGAGGCCTGATTGAGTGACGAGTTGGCCTCGTGTTCTCGACCGGCGCGGCCGTCTGATCCTCAGCTCGGAGTTCGAGGGGTGCGTCTGGAAGCAATCCGGCGCCTCCGCCAGCCGGCCTTCGTGTCGACGACGATCGTGATCGAAGGGCTCATCGACATGTTGCCCGCC
>CAZRGV010000295.1:0-680 GCA_964599655.1 uncultured Isosphaeraceae bacterium
GTCCACCGGCGCGCCGATCAGCGCCAGTTGTTCGCGGGTCCCTCAATCCCATACTTGTGATACAGGCCGACGTTGAACCAGACGGGCGAGTTGAACGAACCGTACTGGTTCAGGCAGAGGAACGTCAGCTCGTCGTAGAAGCGGTCGGCGTCCTCGGGGGTGGCGAAGTAGCCGTCTTCGCGGCCCCAATCGCTGATCGTCCGGGTCACGCGATCAACGAGCTGCCGGACCGACGACTCGCGCTCGGGGGTATGAATCTCGCCGTAGAAATACTTGCTGACGACGACGTTCGTCGCCAACTGGCTCCACGAGCGGGGGATCTCGCAGTCGGTCTGCTCGAAGATGACCCGCCCGCGCTCATCCTTGATCGCGGCTGTGCGGAGCTCCCAGTCGACCTGGTCGTACGGGCTGATCCCCTCGGTGCTGAAGACCCGAGGCACGACCATTCCCCGTCGAGCCCCCGCGCCTCGCGTCTCCTGTGAGCCCGACGCACCCGCCGTCCGCTCGCCTACCGTTGCCATGGACGCTCCCCCGTTCGCGGCAGAATCGCTCGATTTGACTGAACGCCTGTTCCAATCGTCGGCAAAGTTACTGGATCGGCCCAAAAAAGTCCAAGGGAAATCGCCGCGATTTCGCTGGACGTCGCCAGCGGCATCGTGCGGGCCGATCTGCCGCGAACC
>CAZRGV010000295.1:690-1872 GCA_964599655.1 uncultured Isosphaeraceae bacterium
GATCGTGACCAGGGACCACCGTGATCCGACCGTCTTGATCGGACGTCCGAGTGGGCAGGACGGGACGAATCGTTCCTTGACTCGGGTGAGGACAGGCTCCTCCAGTCTCCGGTGGTATGCCAAAGCCTATTGTACCGCGCTTTCAAGTGGGAAAGATACCGCCTGTGGAGAATCTGTGAATTCTGGTTATCGGGGTGAATCTGGTTAAAGAATCTGTGGAAACTGCGAGGGCTGTGTCGCGCGGCGGCGTGCCGGGAGCCTCGGGCGCCGAAAACGAAGCGACCGCTCCCGGCCGTAACATCGGGCCGGGAGCGGTCTTGAGTGTGGTCGCGGAGGTCGCGCGGTTCGGGATCAGCCGCCGAGCGAGACGCTCGTGATCCGGACCGTCGTGAACGGCTGGCGGTGGCCGCGACGGCGTCGGACGTTCTTGCGGCGGCGGAACTTCTGGATGATGATCTTCTTGGCGCGATAGGTGCGCTCGATGGTTCCGACGACGCGGGCCCCTTCGACGAGCGGAGCGCCGATCGTCGGGCCGCCGTCGCCGCCCGCGACGAGCAGGACCTTGTCGAAGACGACCTCGGAGCCGGGTTCGCCGTCGCGGCGGTCGATCGTGATCCGGTCGCCCTCGTGGACGCGGTACTGGTGGCTGCCGTTTTCGAAAATGGCGTACATGGTGTTTGCTTGGACACTTGGCCCGCGAGAACGATCGACGAGCGGCCGTGCCGCCCCGAGAAGGGGGACCGGCGTCCGTCGGGAATCCACGGGCTGGGATCTCGCCGGTGGCCGGGACCGGGAACGTTTCCCGATGCTTGCAGCCGGTGTCCCTGGCGAAAGCCCGAATTATAATCGGGAACACCGGTCGCGCGAAGGCATCTCGGGGAGGAAACTCAGATCTCTCCTTCACTCTGTCAGTCGGGTGAGCCAGCACGCCGCGAGGTTCCGAGGGATGACCCTTTACTCAGATCTCCCCGGGCGCGGAGGAGGGGCAACCCGAGATCGTGACGCACCCGGTTCGCGTCTTCCAGGCCGATGTGATAGATCCAGATCGAGTATCCGGCCATCGCCACGGGTTGGAATCGAAGGAAATAGGTGTAGTCGTGCCCGTGGACCGATGCGGCCGGGTGGCACTGGTGGCTTGCCCACCAGGGCTCGTCCACTCATGACCATCGGGAAGCACTGGTG
>CAZRGV010000296.1:0-1576 GCA_964599655.1 uncultured Isosphaeraceae bacterium
CCACCCGTGCCACCCGGTTTGGGAGCACTGGTGGGCCAGCCACCCGTGCCACCCGGCCACTCACTGGGAGCACTGGTGGGCCAGCCACCCGTGCCACCCGGTTTGGGGGCACAGGTGGGCCAGCCACCGGTGGCACCCGGCGTGGTCTCAGTTGGTCTTCCCGCTCCCCTGGGACGAGGAGGAGGCGCCGGCTCCGGCGGGTTCGGGCTCCTTGCTCTTGTTGCTGGGGACGAATTCGAGCTTCTTGCCGTCGGGGGTTTCGCCGAGCTGGACGGTGAGGGTATCGAAGCCCTTGAAGGTGCCTCGGAGGATTTCCTCGCTGAGCGGGTCCTCGATCATGTTTTCGATCGCCCGCCGCAGGGGCCGGGCCCCGTAGTCGGGGTTGTAGCCCTTCTCGATGATGTACTCCTTGGCCTCGTCGGTCATGGCGAGTTCGAGGCCGCGGTCGCGGAGCCGGGCGCGGACCTTCGACAGTTCGATGTCGACGATCTGCTTGAGGTTCTCCTTGTTCAGCGAGTGGAAGACGATCACGTCGTCGAGCCGGTTGAGGAACTCGGGACGGAAGTACTTCTCGATGGCGACCTTGAGGCGTTCCTTCATCTGCTCGTAGGACGCCGTGTCATCACGACCGCGATCGAAGCCGAAGACGTTCGAGGTGCTGGTGACCTCGGCGCCGGCGTTGGTGGTCATGATGATGATGGTGTTCTTGAAGTCGACGTTGCGGCCGAAGCTGTCGGTGAGCCGGCCCTCTTCCATGATCTGGAGGAGCATGTTGTAGACGTCGGGGTGGGCTTTCTCGATCTCGTCGAGGAGGACGACGGCGTAGGGGCGCCGGCGGATCTTCTCGGTGAGCTGGCCGCCCTCCTCGTAGCCGACGTAGCCGGGAGGGGCGCCGATCAGCCTTGAGACGTTGTGCTTCTCCATGTATTCGGACATATCGATCTGGATCAGGGCGTCGGCGTCGCCGAACATGAACTCGGCGAGGCTCTTGGCCAGCAAGGTTTTGCCGACGCCGGTGGGGCCGGCGAAGATGAAGCAGCCGATGGGCCGCTTGGGGTCTTTCAGGCCGGCGCGGCTGCGTCGGACCGCCTGGCTGATCCGCTTGATGGCCTCGGACTGGCTGATGACCTTCTTTTGAAGTTCCTCTTCCATCCGGACGAGTCGAGCGGTTTCCTCCGCCTCGAGCCGGGTGAGGGGGATGCCGGTCATCTTGCTGACGACCTCGGCGACGACTTCCTCGTCGACGGTGCCGTCGATGTCCTTGGAGCGTTCGCGCCACTCGCGGTTGATGCGTTCTTTTTCCTTCTTGAGCTTGTCGGCCTGATCGCGGAGGGCGGCGGCGCGTTCGAAGTCTTGGTTCGCGACGGCCTCTTCCTTGTCGGTGTTGAGCCGTTCGATCTTTTCGTCGAGCTCTTTGAGGTCGGGTGGCCGGGTCATGGCCTTGAGGCGGACACGGGCGCCGGACTCGTCGATGACGTCGATGGCCTTGTCGGGCAGGCAGCGACCGGTGATGTAGCGGTCGGAGAGCTCGACGGCGGCTTCGAGGGCCTCATCGGTGATCTGGACGCGGTGGTGG
>CAZRGV010000296.1:1586-1802 GCA_964599655.1 uncultured Isosphaeraceae bacterium
CTCGCAGGCCGCGGAGGATTTCGAGGGCCTCGGCTTTGGAGGGGGGGTTGACGACGACCATCTGGAAGCGGCGGTCGAGGGCGCCGTCCTTCTCGATGTACTTGCGGTACTCGTCGAGCGTGGTGGCGCCGATGCACTGGATCTCGCCGCGGGCCAGCGCCGGCTTGAGCACGTTGCTGGCGTCAATCGCCCCCTCGGCCCCGCCGGCGCCGACCA
>CAZRGV010000297.1:0-1798 GCA_964599655.1 uncultured Isosphaeraceae bacterium
GATGGCGGTCGGCTTGCCGGCGACTTCGAGGAAGAGCCACCAGTTGCCGGTGTTCGGGTCGCGCTGCCACTGCATGCGGAAGCCCCGCTGCTCACCGCCGGGGCTGCTCGTGTTGGCGAAGGGTCCGCCGATGACCCAGGAGTTATCCACCTGGATGAAGTCGCCCTTGGTCAGGTTGTAGCTGCCGGTGGTCCGGTAGCCGTCGGCGGTCCAGTAGATGAACAGGTGAGGGTCGGCCGATCCGTTGTAGAGGCCGGGATAGCCCCCCTCGACGGTCTGGAGCACGCCGCCGCTCATGCCGGCGTACCAGTGCTGCGACAGGGAGAACACGCCGGGGTTCGGCGAGGGCCGCCAGAGGTTCAGCCAGCTTGAGCCCCCCTGGTTGGCGACCTGCTGCGCCGCGTGGGCGTAGCGATGCACGGCGCCACCGACGGCCTGCGACGGAGGCAAGGGGCCGCGATCACCGGTCCCCTCCGGTTCCGGCGTCATTCCCTTCCCGAAGGTCGGATGCCGGCCCCCCCCGGGGGCCTTTTGAAAAAAATTTTCGAGCGATCCGGCGCGGGTCATTTGTTCGAGGGTGATGCGACGGATTGGCACGGAGCCGGGCGGGCAGGCCATGATGTTGCCGAAGGCGTCGCGCTTCTGCGACTCGGGCGACAACGGGGGTTGCAACTTCTGCGATTCGGGGATCTGGCTCAGGTCGCGGCTTCCGCCGGCCGGATCTTCGTACAAGGGGGGCGTGGTCTGGATCGGCTCGGCGGCTCGGGTGGGGGAGGTGGCGCCTGGCTGGCTTTCGATCGGCATGCAGTCGATGATCGAGCCATCCTCGGCCACGAAGCTTCGAACGGCCCTGGAGTGGCCGTAAAGCGCGAGGAGATGTTCCTTCATCTTCTCGAACTCATTGCGGAGCGCCTCATCGGCCACGGGAGCGGCAGGGGCAAAGGCCGCTCGCATGGTGGGCTGGAAGCTGTCCGGACTGGCCGAGCGGGTCTTCTCGAGAAAGTCGTCGAACGGCACGAAGTCGGCCATCACGTTCTCCCATCAAGCTGGTGGGGGGGGCCAGGAGGAAGGATCGTCAACGGTGCGGGCTCGATGGGGGAGGCTCCGGAACGCGTCGCACGGAACACGTGAGCGCCATGGGCGGCGGTTGCTCAGGAGTGAACGTCGAATTCCCGAGGTTCCCCAGGTTCCCGGCCACAGACTATTACGGACGTGATCGGCCATGTTCGGAAAAAAATGGCCGAACGACATCGAAGGAGGAACGGCGGGCACGCCCTCGTCGGCGAGCGGGAGGGCGTGCCGACCGATTCAGTTTGTGGGAGGCACGGTGGGGCTTGGGGTTTCCGGAGCCTCGGGGGGATTCGCGTTCTCAACCGGATTTCCGTCGCCCCCAACGGGCGCGGAGGCGGTTCCGGACGGCGCGTTGTTCATCCTCGTGGTTTGAACGGTCACGCTGTTTGCCTGGATGGTGACGGGGCCCTGGAGGATGATCTGATTGCCGCCAGACGGGGCCGGAGCTCCAACGCCTCCCGCGACGCCACCTCCGGCGGCCACACCGCCGCCGCCCAGGGCGGAGTCGATCACCAGGTTGACGATCTGTTGCAGCACGTTGTGGTCGACGCTGTTCGGCATGACGCCAAACTCCCCAACGAAGAGGCGGATGGCCTCGTTCAGCAAGAACGGGAAGAGGGTGCTCTTGTTGCCGGCTCGACCCACGATCAGGTTTCGAAGGGCCTGCAAAATGCGATTGCCGCTGGCCTGGCTCTGGGCGGGAGGAATCGCGGCCGGCGGGGCGAAG
>CAZRGV010000298.1:0-1796 GCA_964599655.1 uncultured Isosphaeraceae bacterium
GGGCATCAACCGCAACACCTTGCACAAGAAGCTGTCCGAGTTCCGCATCGACACCAACGGCGAGGCCAGCCCCGGCGCGCCGCCCTCGGCCGGCGACTGACGCGGAATCGCCTGGATTGGCCGTCTTTGGTAGGGAGGGCACGGCCCGCCGGTCTCTCGGCACGGCAAGACGATCGGTGGGCCGTGCCCTCCCTGCGAACAAGGCGGAGACCAAGCCGGAGGACACGGTGTTGAGGCCGGGCGCCGAGTGACGCGGGAACGAATCAGTAGTTCGGCACGAGCTTGCGCCGCTCCTCGTACTTCGGGTTGTGGTGCCACTCGTTGCGCTGGACGCCGAAGCCCCGGTTCAGCTCGTCCTGGGCGAGGTCGGCCCAGGGGGTCCTGGGGTGCTGCTCGATGACCGACTTGAGCAGGTGCTCGGCCTCGGCGTACTTCTTCTCGGTCTCTTCCTTGGGGGCCATCTTGTTTCGGGAGTGGTCAAGGACCCACTCGACGATGAGCTTATCGGGGATGGGCAAGGTCTTGGGCCGAAGCTGGCCCTTCTGGGCCAGGGCGACCATGTCCTTGAGGCAGGCCCGGTATTCGTAGGCCTTGATCTGATAGGTGACGATCTGGGCGAGCATCAGGTCGTAATGGGCCTGCCACCGCTTGTCGGGCTCGCGTTCGCGGGCCTTTTTGAGGGAGCGGAGCTTCTTCTCGATGAGCATCAACTGGCCCAGGCGCTGCTCGACGACCGGGTATTCCTTGACGATGGCCTCGGCCAGGGCGTTGTAGTCGATCGGGAAGTGGCGTCGGAAGCCGTAATCCTTGGTTTCCTGGGTGATTTCGAAGAGGGTTCGCCGCAGCTCCGAGGCGTTGCGGGCCTTGAAGTAGTCGAGCCGGCTCTTGTAGTCGGGCACGTACTCCTTGAGGGTCTTCATCGAGTACGCCTTCTCGCGCTGGCGGATCCGCATCGACTCCTCGCTGGGCAGCAGGAAGTAGATGCCGCCGGTGTCCTTGGCGAGGCGGGCGAGCTCGTAGGGGGCGAAGCCGGAGGGCTGCTCGTCCCATCGGTCGTGCAGGCCGTCCCACTGAAGGCACTCGACGCCCGCGGTTTCGGGGCCGCGGCGGATCGTGGGCCAGTAGTGATCCTTGGTCACCGGGTCGACGTAGAGGAGACGGGCGCGGTCGTAGCCGAAGAGGGACTGGCGGCCCAGGATGTAGACCGGCACGCCACGGCTGACGGCCGCCTGGCGGGCCTCTTCGATGTAGGCGCCGTCGTCGCCCGACTCGTCGGTGACCAGCACGAGCAGGAGCTTGCGTTCCTTGGAGATCAGGCGTCCGTAGTTGCTGATGACCTGGGAGACGGCCTCGAGCGTGTTCTCGATGCCGGTCGGGTCGACCGGGATCTTGTCGATGGACTGTCCGATCTTGTCGATGTCGACGGTCGGCGAGGGCAGCATCGGGTGCAGGCCGGAGCCGAAGCCGACGATGACGTGGGTCAGGGCGTTGGCCGACTTCTTGTCCTCGCTGGTGTTGAGCTTTAGCTCGGAGGAGACCCGGCCGAACTTCTCCCGGACCGCTTGCTGGTCGTCCTTCATGCTGCCCGACTCGTCGAACATCCAGACGACGGTCAGCTTGTGGGCGGCCAGGTGGCGGAGGATCTCGCGAGCGAGCTGGTCGAGGGCCTCGCCGATGTCCTTGGTCTCGGCGGTGACGTCGCCGGCGATCATGCCGCCGCCGCTGAGGTCGCGGGTGGGGACCTTCGGCAGCATGGTGTTGACCGCCGAGAGCTGGGGCACCACCTTGACGTTGGG
>CAZRGV010000299.1:0-1774 GCA_964599655.1 uncultured Isosphaeraceae bacterium
TCAGCGGGTGGATTCCGGCGGTGCCGAGGTTGAGTCGGCAGGTATACAAGGTCGAGCCATCGGGGACCGGATCGAGGTTGTAGCAGTTGTCCGGATCGGCATCGCACTCTGCCTGCGTCGACTCGAAGATGCCGACGATGATCGCCTTGACACTCGTGCAGTCGGAACTCGGCGTGCAGCCGGTCGGCTGAAAGGCGAAGTAACCCGCCTTGCCAACACTCGCATTGACCTGACACTCGGGCTCGCCGGAGTGGTTGAACGCGATCTGTGCCCCGGCCGCGAAACCGATCTCGTTCTCGATTCCGGCCACTGCCGTCCCAGCCACCAGGCCGATGGCAACGGTTGCTGAACCCCCGGCCGGGCCGGTCGCATCCTCGATAAGGATCTCCGCGTTCTGCGCCCCCGACCCAAGGCGGCGCTCGGGGGGGCTAAGTCCGCTGCCATGGGCTGCAATCTCTTCCGGACATCCACGGAGCGCATTGGCCACCGCCAAGAGCATCTCGTCGATGGTGACTTGCCCGCTCCTATCTGGGTCGTCGGGCGGGCACTCGGCGAGCCGTAAGTTACCTAGGGCGATGTTCATGCCCATGACCAGCTCGTTGATCGACACCACGCCATCACGGTTACAGTCCCCTGCGCACGCGCCGGTACCGGCCTCGGCGACCGCTTGCGCGGCCACTGTCGCGAACACCAGAAACGATACGCGCTTCAGGACGAGCGTGATGCCTCGCCTCACGACGGCTCGCGACAGAGACGTGACGACGCGTACAACGTCAATCGGCGCTCGCTCTCTTAGTGGCGTCCCAGTTCGACCGGGAGGCGCTGTCTGCGTGGACGGGTCCATGAAAGCCTACTGCGGGGAGTCTACCCAGTCACTGGCGGGTGCGACAACTGCTCAAAGCAAACACCCCGAGAGTCCGTTGTTCACGGCCAGGATGATTTCATCGATGGCCACCTGTTGGTTGCCGTTCGGGTCAAGCGCCGGGCATTGATCGACCCTGGTTAACCCGAGCCCGATGTTCGCGCCGATCACCAGTTCGCTGATGGTCACCGTCCCATCCCCGTTGCAGTCGCCGACACACGGCGCGACCTCCGGCGTCCAGGTAACTGTCGCGGTCCTTGTGACGCTTGGGGTCGACGTGGATGTCGGGCGCGGTGGTCCGACGAGGGACACTTCGACGAATCCGTCACTCCCCGCCACGCGTGAGTGCGCTGCTCCATCCACGCCTACTGCGAGTCTGGGCGTATTCTCGAGGGTGTAGACCCCCGGCAGCGTGGTCGTTTTGATTCGCAGACGGCAGGAATACAGAAGACCATCCGATATCGTCAGATTGTTCTGATGAGACTGAACCGAGATCCGCAAGGTCGTCCGGTTACCTTCCGGGTCCGAGGACAACCTGCCGACGACAAGCTCCTTCTGCACCGCCGGATTCAGCAGACAATCAGCCGGGTCGATGTCGAACAGGTCGTTCCTGAACGTGATGTCGTTCAACGTCGCCACCGTACCGAATCCCGACGAGCGAAGTGTGGTGGGAATCTCCAAGACCGCGCCAGGTCCACCAGTCGCCGATGCGACATCAATGAACACCGTGACGTGCGTGGGCGTGGAAGTGGGGGTAGGCGTATCCGTGGGCGTCCGAGTCGGAGTGTCGCTCGGTGTTCCTGTCGCAATCGGCGTCGACGAGGTGAGAGTTGGAGTGGTCGATGACATTGGCGTCAGGGTGTAGGTCCGCGTCGGCGTTACGGAGAAGGTCGCAGCAGGGGTGCCAACGAC
>CAZRGV010000300.1:0-1758 GCA_964599655.1 uncultured Isosphaeraceae bacterium
TACACAGGCCCCATCACGCTGGGCGAGAGCGCGTGCGTCAAGGCCCGTGCCATCAGCGGGGTCACGTGGAGCGCGTTGAACGAGGCGGTTTTCGCGGTCGGGCCGGTGGCCGAGAGCCTGCGGATCAGCGAGATCCTGTACCATCCGGCGGGCGATCCCAACGCCGAGTTCGTCGAATTGACCAACGTCGGCTCCGAGGCCATCAACCTGAACCTGGTCCGGTTCGACAAGGGGATCTCGTTCGCCTTCCCCAGCTTCGAGTTGCCCGCCGGCGGGTATTGCCTGCTGGTCAAAGACCCGGCGGTCTTCGAGGCGGTCTACGGCAGCAAGCTGCCCGTCGTGGGTCAGTACGCAGGCAGCCTGGACAACGCAGGCGAACGGATCGAGCTGCTCGACGCCGCCGGACAGGTCATCGAGAGCTTCGAGTACAAGGACGGCTGGTACGATCTGACGGACGGCTTGGGCTTCTCCCTGACGATGCGAGACCCCAAGACCGGCGAGCCGGCCAACAAGAACGCCTGGCGACCCAGCGCCCTGGCGGGCGGCTCGCCCGGCACGGATGACGGCGGCCTGGTCCCCGAGCCCGGCTCCGTCGTCATCAACGAGGTCCTGGCCAACCCCTCCTCAGGGGCCTCCGACTGGATCGAGCTGTTCAATACGACCGCCCATGCGATCGACCTGGGCGGCTGGTTCCTCTCCGACGACGGCAACGACCTGACCAAGTACGAGATCGGCCGGGGGACGAGCATTCCCGCCGGCGGCTACCTCGTCTTGACCCAGACCGACCAGTTCGGCAACGCGGCCGACCCCGGCTGCCGCAAGTCCTTCGGCCTGGCCAAGGACGGTGAGACCGTGCACCTGAACTCCGGCTCGGCGGGCTCTCTGACCGGCTACAGCGAACAGGAGAAGTTCGACGCCTCCGAGACCGGAGTCTCGATGGGCCGCGTGCTCAAGAGCACCGGGGCGAGCGATTTCACAGCCTTGACTGAACCCACGCCGGGCAAGCCGAACGCGGCCCCCGTCGTCGGTCCGATCGTGATCACGGAGATCCTGTACCATCCGGCGGACGTTCAGGACGCCGAGTACGTGGAGTTGCTCAACATCAGCGACGCGGCGGTGACGCTGTACGACCCGGAGAAGCTGGCCTCCTGGCGATTCACCGACGATCCCGAAGACCCGGCCGTCGAAATCCTGTTCCCGAGCGATCCGCCCGTGACGCTGACGCCGGGTCAGTACCTGGTGCTGACCAAGGATCTGAGCCTGTTCCACAGCAAGTACGCGGCGCCGGCGGACGTGCAAGTGCTGGCCTGGAACATCGGCCGGCTGACCAACGGCGGCGCAAAGGTCCAGTTGAGCCGGCCCTTCGCACTCGGCGAGGACGGCCAGATCGAGTGGCTTGGCGTGGACCGGATCTCGTACAGCGACGGCTCGCATCCCACGGACTTCGCCAGCGGCGTGGATCCCTGGCCGACCGCTGCGGATGGACAAGGCAAGTCGCTTGCACGGATCGATCCCCAAGCCTACGGCAACGACGCGGGGAACTGGCGGGCGGCGATTCCCTCGCCAGGACGGGCGAATCCATGACGGTGGCAGTCGAAATGAGCGTGTGACGTGAACAGGTCGGTTCTATCATGGCTGGTGGTTTTCTCTCTGGCGGCGTTCAGCCTCGGCCCGTCCGGCTTTCGTGTCGCGGCTGCCCAAGGACAAACGCCGGATCGCGTGGCCGATCCTCGGTTCAGCCCGGAACGAGGCTTCTAC
>CAZRGV010000301.1:0-376 GCA_964599655.1 uncultured Isosphaeraceae bacterium
TCAAGGAGATCGAGATTCGCGGCCTCCAGCTGGTCAATCGCGAGCAGGTGCTCGGCTCGATGGCGACCAGGGTCGGGCAGCCCTTCGTCCAAGCCCAGCTCGACCAGGACAAGCGTTCGATCGACGACCTGGGGTTTTTCCAGGCCGTGGACGTGCGAGCCAGGGAGATCGACGCCATGAACTGGCTGGTGATCGTGGAGGTCGTCGAATTCCCGCGAATCAAGGAAGTTCGCATCGTGGGCAACACGGTGTTCACCACTGCGGAGATCGCCAAAGTGCTCGAAACCGCCCCGAGCCTGCCGATCGCGCCGGGGTCCATCTACAATTTGAAGTCGGTCTCGCCGGCCTCCGCGGCCATCAAGAAGCTCTACTCGGA
>CAZRGV010000301.1:410-1715 GCA_964599655.1 uncultured Isosphaeraceae bacterium
CGACATCGAAGAGTTCGGCCCACTGCCGGAGGCCGGCGACGTGATCAGCGTCGTGATCGTCGAGCTGACGGTCAATTCGATCCAAGTTCAAGGGGCGACTCGCACCAGGCCTTCGGTGCTGAACAAGCTGATCAAGACCAAATCCGGGGACGTGTTCAACACACAGAGGTGGCAAGACGATCTGCGAAGGATGTTCAACACTCAATGGTTCGAGTCCATCGAGCCGATGGTGCGTCAGACCGAGCAATTGGGGCGGATCGACCTCGTGTTGGACGTCAAAGAGGCCAGGACCGGCCTGTTCAACGTCGGCGTTCAGCTGGACCCGAGAAGCCGGCTGGCGGGCTTGCTTCGGTTTTCGGATTCGAATTTCCGCGGCAGCGGCCAGTCCGTCGGCGTCGGTTACATCCAGAGCACTTCCGGCGGAGGAGCGAGCATCGACCTGGACTACGCCAATCCGTTCATGGACGATCGCGACACGGCGCTGAACGCGTCCATTTACAGCCGGCTGGTCTATAGGTTCACAAATACGTTCGGAGGCTCGTCCAGCTCGGCGACGGACGACCGCTATTTCGAGCGCCGAACCGGCGGAAGCGTCTCCCTGACTCGGCCGGTTCAACGCAGGTTCTATTTCTCAGGCGGGCTGCGGTACGAGAAGATCGAAACCTCGGACCTCGACGAGGTCAAGGGCGGCGAGTTCATTCAGCAGGACGGGACCGTCGGCAGCCTGTCGCTGGCGGCGATTCGAAATCGACGAGACGTGGACATCGATCCCTCGACCGGCGACTGGATAAGACTCAACGTGCAGCCGGGCTTCGCGAAGATCACGGCAGTGGGAGGAGCCACTTCCGACCCGGACCTGATCGGCAGCCACACGTTTGTCAGGAGTCAAATCGAATATCGGAAGTACTGGACCAGCCAACCCGCGAGAAAGCAGCTCGACGAGCCCAGGCGAGTGATCGCGTTTCGACTGAAGTACGGGCACATCAGCGGCGTGGTCCCGTTCTTCGAGCAGTTCTTCGTGGGCGGCTCCGACTCGCTGCGCGGCTATCAAGAAGACCGGTTCTGGGGCAAACAGATGGCTCTGGCGACCATCGAATACCGACATCCGATCCAAAAGGCCTTCAACGCGATCCTGTTCGTCGATTACGGCGGGGCCTGGGGCGGATTCGGGTCGGTGAACGAGTTCATTCAGTCCTCGTCGGCCAAAATGCAGCTCGGCTATGGCATCGGGTTCAGTTTCCGGACGCCGCTTGGCCCGATCCGGCTCGATTTCGGTTTCAACAACAAGGGTGGGAGCAGGACCCA
>CAZRGV010000302.1:0-1632 GCA_964599655.1 uncultured Isosphaeraceae bacterium
CGTCGCGTGCATCACGATCGTCACCTCGCTGGGTCAGAGCGTCAGCTCAACCTTCAGCACCGTCAACAGCGCCATGAGCGGCACCGCCAGCTAAAACCCTCGACCGTTGGCGACGGCGGCCGACATCACGCGGTTAGCCGCCGTCGCTGGTTCAAATCGTTCCATCCAATTTGTGTGATGTGCTTCACACATCTCTCTTGTTAACTCTGTACAGGATGAGTGCGGCACCGCGACAGATCGGGCCGGCGAATCTTATGGGAGGAAGGGACGGCACGCGATGGGATCGATCTCACAGCCCGTGCAAGCGGCGTTCTGGTTCGTCACGGTCGTGCTGATCGTCGCGGCGGCGATCGACGGCTGGAAGTTAAAAGTCCCCAACTGGCTGACCTTTCCCTTTGCGCTCGGGGGTCTGCTCTATTCGGCCCTGCCGGGCGGCCTGACCCCGCTGGAGTCGCTGGGGGGCCTGGCGCTGGGACTGGCGTTGCTGTTGCCCCTGTACGCCATCGGGGGGATGGGGGCCGGTGATGTGAAGCTCCTTGCGGGAATGGGGGCCTGGGTCGGGCCGGCAGTCACGCTCGGGGCGTTCGTCGCCTCGGCGATGGTCGGCGGCCTGATGGCACTGATCATGGTGATCCGCTCGGGCCAGATGCTGCGGCACTGGGTGCTCTTCCAGGAGATCAGCCGAGAGATTGTCGAGGTCCGCGATCCGGTCAAGCTTTCCGAGGCCGCGGCGGCGCGAAAACCCACGATGATGCTTTTGCCCTACGGGATTCCGATCGCCGTGGGCTCCATCGCCTACTTTGCTTGGATAGGAACCCTTTTTTGAATCCGAGGGTTACGACCTGGTCCGGCCCGCAGAAGGTCGGACCGCACTCTGAACCTGATGGGACGCGGAGGTCCGACCGATGAATGGCAAATCGGGGTTGATGCTACTGCTGGCCGTTCTTTGCGGCCTGGGGGCGATGTACGGCGCCCGCCAGATGCTGGCCAAGGACGAAGCCCCCAAGGAAATGGTCCACGTGGTCGTGGCCGCGCGTGACCTCAAGATGGAAGAAGTGCTCAAGGAGGACATGCTCAAGGTGATCGAGATGCCGAAGAGCAACGCGCCGGTGGGCTCGTTCTCTTCGCCCGACGAGCTTATCGACCGATGGGTTCAGATCAAGATGCTTGCCGGTGAACCCATCATCGCGCCCAAGCTCGCACCGAAGAACGCCCCGCCAGGCATGATCGGTCGCATCCCCCAGGGAATGCGGGCCCTCGCGATCGAGGTCAATGAACAAACCGGCGTTTCGGGATTTATTCTGCCCGACCACCATGTCGATGTGCTTCAGTCGAAGACCGAGTCTCGCGGGCGAACCGCCGGACTACCTCAGGCGGAGTGCATTCTTCAGGACGTCCTGGTCCTGGCCGCGGGTCAGGTCATGACCCGGCCCGAGGACCGCTCGATCCAGGTTCGCACGGTGACCCTGGCCGTCACTCCCGAACAGGCCGAGAAGCTCGTGGCGGCCCGATCCAAGGGACCGCTCTCGCTGGCCCTTCGCGGCCTGGGAGACCATGAGGTCGTCGCCCACAAGGCCCCACCGGAGCCGGAGCCGGAGCCGGCACCGCAACCTGAGCCCACGCCGGCACCCC
>CAZRGV010000303.1:0-1281 GCA_964599655.1 uncultured Isosphaeraceae bacterium
GAGGTGCTCCGGGAGATCCCGGATGGCCCTGTCGCCACGCGCTCCCGCGCCGACCGAGCCTCCCGCGAAGGCTCGCCGATCGCGGCCGAAGACGAGCACCTGATCAACCGCTGGCTCGGGATGGAGGACAGCCCGGTTCGGATCTACGGCTGGATCCAGAACAGCTTCACGGGAAATCCGGCCGATCCGAGGAACGGGCTCAACTTTGGCGTCAATCCGAATGATCTGGCCAACCAGTGGATGGGCAACCAGTACTACCTGATTGTCGAGAAACCGGCGCGGCGCGCGGACCGGATCGACTTCGGGTTTCGGTTCGACAACCTGCTGGGGAACGACTGGCAGTTCAACCACATGCACGGGTTGTTCGACAACGCCTTCCGGCTGAACAGCTTCGCGGGCTACGACCCTGCTCAGTTCTACGGCGAGGTCCACCTTCCGATCCTCACCGAGGGCGGTCTCGATGTGCGTGGCGGCCGCTGGTACACGATCGCCGGCTTTGAAAGCGTGCCGGCGGTGAGCCGCCCGCTCCTGTCGGTGCCGTACCTGTTCAACTACGGCCAGCCGTTCACGCACATCGGGGTGCTGACCACGCTCCACCTCTCCGAGCGGTTCGCGCTGTTCAACGGCTCCATCAACGGATGGGACCGGTTCATCAACGAGCGCTATATCTGGGGATATATCGGGGGCGTCTCCTGGGACGCCGAGGACGCCCGCACCCACCTGGCCCTCACGGCGGTCTGGGGACCGAACCAGTTTCCTCATTTTCTGCCGGCCGATACCCAGATCTTTCCGACCGGGTACGTCAACGTCCCGAGCCTGGCCGGCCTCCCGAATCCCGGCTACGCGCGGAACGACCGGACTCTTTTCGTGGGCGTCGCGTCGCATCGCTGGACGGACCGGCTCACGCAGGTGCTGGAGTGTGACCTGGGGTGGGAGCGCTCGATTCCCGGGCTGGGTTCGGGCGGACGAAACGGCCTTCCGGCGTCCGACCAGTGGTATGGGATCGGCAACTGGTGGCTGCTGGGCGTCTCGGATCAGACGTCTCTGGTGTGGCGAGCCGAGTGGTTCCGAAACGTCGCCGGGTCGCGGACCGGCTTCCCCGGCGACTTCTACGAGACGACGATCGGCGCGGTGATCCGGCCGGACCCGCGCCTCTGGATCCGTCCCGAGGTCCGCTTCGACTGGGCGAACCCGAGCCGGCCCTACCGGGACGGGACGAGTGACCAACAGCTCACGTTGGCTCTGGACGTGATCGTGATCCTGTGACGGCCTCGGCCGCCC
>CAZRGV010000303.1:1297-1561 GCA_964599655.1 uncultured Isosphaeraceae bacterium
CGTGGCCCGGCGGCCGGCCTGTCAAGTCGCGTCGCCGGCGGTTCGTCGTACGGCGTGAAAACGACTTGCGTCGCCTCGATCGAGGCGGCTCGCTTCAGGACGACCCTCCAGGCGCCGACGCCGGTGCCGCCCCTGAACAACGAGATGGGTCTCGACCGGGGCCCGGTTTCTCCGTACCGGTCAACGGATGTTCGGGTCGATCGTTCGGGCTCAGGACGCGAGACTTGAAAAATCGGACAAGAATGGAGCGGAAGGGGATCGAAC
>CAZRGV010000304.1:0-1553 GCA_964599655.1 uncultured Isosphaeraceae bacterium
GATGAGGGAGTCGATCGCGGCCGCGTCCGCGACGACAGCCTCCACGTTGAAGCCCATGAGCAGGCGAAGGTCGTCCACGGCCCGGAAGTTGTCCGGGCTTTTCAGGGCGATCTTCAGCCGCTTGCTCTTCGGATTAAACTCGATCGGAACGACCTGGTAGGTCTGCGCGTTCTCAGAAGGAATCGCGGCGAGGGCTTCCTCGGGAATCTCCATCGTGGAAAGATCCACGTATGCCATGCCCGCCTGACCAGCGAGACCCTCGGATACATCCCGCTCCGAGCAATACCCCAACTCGATCAGGAGCTGACCGATCGGAACCCGGCGGGTCTTCTGGATCGCCAAAGCTTCGTGAACCTGCTCGCGAGTCACATGGCCGAGCTTGGTCAGCACCCGACCAAGCTTCCTGCCCTTCAGTTCTGCCGGATCAATCGCCGTCACAGCACGACTCCTGCCGACCGGAACCGTTCTCTCGAATCAGCCCCGACCGAACCCCTATTCGACACACTAACCGACCGAGATGCGACGGAACAAGCGGAAACAACCCGTTGATTCAATACGACTCGTTGTTTTTTGAACACACAAGGGCCAAGAGAACTGACCCTGAATGCAGGACAAAAACCTTACTAATTGGCCTCATTCGTTGCCGTCGAACTCGGTGTCCCACTCGGTCCGACCGACAGTCCTGCCGAGACGGTGGACCTTGTCGCGCAGGTCGCCTGGGTTCTTGGACTTGTCGATC
Organism: uncultured Isosphaeraceae bacterium; assembly: GCA_964599655.1. Lineage (GTDB taxonomy): Bacteria > Planctomycetota > Planctomycetia > Isosphaerales > Isosphaeraceae > CAZRGV01. Next base: position 740 of record CAZRGV010000304.1, read on the forward strand.
ATCTCCTCCGCCGAGATGATCCCCTTGGAGTACAGCGACCAGAGGTGGTCGTCCAGCAACTGCATGCCGAACTTCTTGCCGGTCTGGATCATGGAGTCGATGCGGAAGGTCTTGGCATCCCGGATGAGGTTGGAAATAGCCGGGGTAACCACCAGGAATTCGTAGGCCGCCACGCGGCCAGGTGTATCGATCCGGGCGAGCAGCTGCTGGCTCAGGACAGCGATCATGGCGGTCGACAGCTGGACTCGGACCTGGTTCTGCTGGGAGACAGGGAAAGCGTCCACGACACGGTCGATAGTCTTGGCCGCGCCGTTGGTGTGCAGGGTGGCGAAGACTAGGTGGCCCGTCTCGGCGGCACGGATTGCGGCCTCGATGGTTTCGAGGTCACGCATCTCGCCGACGAGGATCACGTCCGGGTCCGAACGGAGCACGCGGCGGAGAGCCTCGGCGAAGCTCGGCACGTCGTTGCCCACCTCGCGCTGGTTCACGATCGACTTCTTGTGGTAGTGGTAGTACTCGATCGGGTCTTCCATCGTCACGATGTGCCGGTCAAGCGTCTGGTTGATGTAGTCCAGCATCGTCGCCAGCGACGTCGTCTTGCCCGACCCCGTCGGCCCGGTCACCAGGAACATCCCGCGCGGCCGCCGGATCAACTCCCGGCACATGTCCGGCAGACCGATCTGCTCGAACGTCAGCAGCCGGCTGGGGATCTGGCGGCAGACGATCGCCAGGTCGCCGCGCTGACGGAAGACCGACACGCGGAAGCGGGCCGCGTCGCCGTAGGCGAAGCCGAAGTCGCACCCGCCCTCCTCCT